>CAYZJH010000035.1:23744-36059 GCA_964478625.1 uncultured Desulfobacteraceae bacterium | reverse complement strand
CATCCCCACTAACGCAAGCTTTATTCCCTCATAAATCATGACCTCTCCTTTGGTCGGTTCAATATTATTTGGTTTCCAGAAATTCAGCAGGAAGTTCGCATACTTCTCCTGATTTTTTGGTTTCAATGTAGTGGGCGGCGGCAAGAGCGGCGATACATCCATCAGAGGCCGCCACGACAATCTGTCGGGCAAATTTGGCTCTCAGATCTCCGATAACGTAGACTCCTGGAATGGCTGTTTCACACTTTTCATCTGTGATCACATATCCTTCGGCGTCCATTTTTACACCGCGGGGTACCAGTTTATTGTTGGGGTTAAAACCGATGAAAATAAATGTGCCGTCGGTTGGCAGATTCCAGTCTTTGCCGGTTTTTGTACTTTTCAGCGAGACGGAGTCAACACCATCATCACCGGCATTGATACAGGTACAAACCGTATTCCAGAGCATTTCGATTTTACATTCGGACTTGACACGTTCCTGAAGAATCATTCCTGCCCGAAGTTCATCCCGGCGATGCACCATATATACTTTCTTGGCAAGCTTTGCGAGATATAAAGCTTCTTCTGCAGCAGTGTCTCCTCCTCCGATCACCACAACCGTTTTATTTCTGAAAAAAAATCCGTCACAAACACCGCAGTAGGAAACTCCTTTTCCGTAATACTCCATCTCACCGGGGACGTTCAGCATTTTGGGAGATCCACCGGTGGCGATAATCACTGCATGGGATCGGTACTCTTCCCCGTTTGCCAATTTCACCGTATGAAACTCGAGGCCGGGCAACACTTCGGTCACTTCTTCATAAACGGTGTTCAAACCATAGGACTGAGCATGCTGAGCAAATTTCTGGGATAGATCCGCGCCGGTAATAGTTTCGAATCCCGGATAGTTTTCCACCATATCGGACATCACTACCTGTCCGCCCATGATACCTTTTTCGATAAGAACGGTTTCCAATGCCGCCCGCATGGCATAAATTCCTGCCGAAAGTCCTCCTGGACCACCACCGATAATAACCAAATCATACAGATGTTTCTCCGACATGGGGCAATAATCTCCTTTGTGAATATTTATAGGGGTAAAGTCAGGCGTCTTCTCCAGACAAGCCGATTTAAAAAGGCATTTTTCAGCATAAATTAAATTTGAAGATTTTTAAGATCTACTATTAAACCTTAATCGCGGGTTTGTCAAAAATTTTAGTCGTTAGGGCTTGACCGAGAACTCTCCTCCGATTGACAGGATTCTTCCACCCTGATTCTACCGCCGAGAACTGGTCATTACACACACTTGAAATAAGGGAGAAACCCGCTTGAATCTTGATGATCGAGTTTTATCTCGTCATTCCTGCGAAAGCACTTTGATGTCAGGTTAAGGAATTGAATAGGTATAAAAGATTGTCATTCTGAGGAGGTCGAAATCGTAAATGGTGATATGGCACGGACTCAATAGCCGACGAAGAATCTTTCCTTCATGCCGGCACAGTCTTTCGTTTTTCAACTCCAGGTCGGAACTGATGACCGGATCGGCTTCGGGAAGAGAGATTCTTCGGTCGCCGTGGTTTTAATCCACTGAATGGGAGATATTTTCTTTTCAAGGCTAACAGCTAAGTGGTCTAGGTCATAAATTCGGTGACGTATTTATGATCCTATCCAAAAATATCAATATCCATCTTTTTTTCATCATCTTATGCGCTGAAGGCGCAAGACATATCAGCCCAGGGCAACGCCCTGGGCTGATATGTAGCGGCCTTTCAGGCCTGGCCATATTACATCATCATATTTATGCCAACGTGTACTAAGGGCCAAATGCTGATTGCTCATTTTAGATTTGGATATTGCGTTTTACATTGACGTTTTCGAGATCGTAGGACCGGAAAATCATCTGTTCCCCGGCAAGTCGCTTTTCAGGTAACGGTTGAAGCGTCATGCCTTTTAACATGGCCATGGCTTGGGCTTTGCTAAAGATGGCATCCGGATCATTTCCCACTTTTTGACCCGTGAGGGTATCGATAACCAATGCGTTTTGGCTGTCGCATACGGCGCAAAAAGGGATCTGGTAATTTTTTTCAAGAACTCGTGCTGCCGCCAGTATTTCCCTCTCCCAGGTATCTATGGCACCTGCAACACATTTGATGACCATAAATCGGATATTTTCCAGAACGATGACCAGATCAACGGTTGACCGGTAAGGCTCTCCTCTAAAGAACACCTCAATATCGGCATCCACCTGGATATCGGAATGATCGTAACCTTTTTCATTGACCAAAAATCTCTCCAGTTTTTGACGGTTTTCTTCGGAACCGATATTCGGGATTTGTTTACCGGTAATAAAATCGACAATCATCTCATAGGGTTTCTGAATAGTCGTCATCATAGTCTCCATTCATTTCCGGGTAACGGTGTTCATTATCATCCTCTGTCTGCATATCTTTCATGCTTTCGGTTTGGATACGCGCGGCATCGATCCACAGGCTTTCCAGATCGTAGAAAGAACGAACCGGTTCATAAAAAATGTGAATGATGACATGACCATAATCCATAAGAACCCAATGCCCTTCACTCATTCCCTCGGTGCTTAAGGGTTTGATATTTTGCTTTTTCAGTTCAACCTGGATATGTTCCGCAATGGCTTTGACCTGACGGTTGGACCGGCCGCTGCATATGATAAAAACATCGGCAACCGATGAAAGCTCTCGAACATCGAGCACAACCAAATGCAGGGCTTTTTTTCCAAGAGCCGCTTTCACATAGAGATCTAGAGAAGGATCGATTTGACGGGTCATAGATACAGTCCTTTTGACTCAATGTATTGATTTACTTTTTCCGGTACGAGTGACGCGATGGATCGACCCTGGCATCTGTTTCTGCGAATCATGGTGGCGGAAATATCCACCGGAGTTACCTCAAACAGAAAAACCGTCTGATAATCCGGGTGAAAAAAGGCATTGCGCGTCGGTTCAAAACGGTATTCGGAAGATACTTTTTTCACCAGCAGGTGCTGAAGGGCCGTTTCTTTTTTTTTCCGGTCGCCATCGACAGTTCCGGGACGGGTCATAACAATAAAGGGAATTACCCGAAAAAGTTCCCTGAATGATTTCCAGAGTTGGATATCCAGAAATGCATCCATTCCCACGATAAAATAGAGCTGTGTTTCTTTGGAAACCATCCTTTTGAAATAACTCACCGTGTCGATGGTATATGAAGGGCCGGAACGTTTAAGTTCAATATCGGAGACCTCAAAAATCGGATTATCACTGATGGCCAGTCGAATCATTTCAAGCCTGTCGGAAGCTTCGGCTATTTGCTTTTCATTTTTATGAGGGGGAATGGCTGAGGGGATAAACCAGATTTTGTCCAGATCAAACCCTTCTCTGACATCCCGGGACACTGTGAGGTGCCCGGTGTGAATCGGATTGAATGTGCCTCCAAAAAGCCCGATTTTTTCCAATCTCAACCTCATGGTTTGTCATCATCCGGTGATAACCAGATTGTCCCGGTGGATGACTTCATCGTAGGGCTTATTCCCCAATATATCCTTGATTCGATTCGATTTGAGTCCCTTAATTTTCCGGATTTCAAGTGAACTGTAATTGACCAGCCCGCATCCGACCGGCTCATCTCCATCGGTGGCAAAACAGACGGATGCTCCGACTCCGAACTCTCCTTCCACATCGGTAATGCCGCTGGGAAGAAGACTTTTGCCGTGTTTTAAAACGGCTTCGGCAGCCCCGTTATCGATTCTGAGCATCCCTTTGGGTTTTAAGGTAAATGCGATCCAGCATTTTCGGCTGGCAAGTTTTTCTTTGCCCGGAACAAAGAAAGTTCCCGAGGATTCTCCTCTGAACAGTCTCAGCAAAATGTCGGGAGCTTCACCATTGGCAATGACCATAGGGATACCCGCCGCAGTTACTTTTCTGGCCGCCTGAACTTTGCTCAGCATTCCTCCGGTCCCTAATGTACCGGGGATATCACCGGCGATTTTGACAATATCTTTTCCGATTGCGGATACGACCGGAAGAAGTCTTGCATCAGGATATTTTCTGGGATCGCGGTCAAAAAGGCCGTCGATATCAGTCAGGTTGATCAACAATTGGGCATCCATGAGCAAGGTGATCATGGCCGACAGGTTATCGTTGTCCCCCAATTTGATTTCTTCCACCATAATCGTATCATTTTCATTGATGATCGGAACCACTTTCCATGAAAGCAACGTGTTAATGGTGTTTCTGGAGTTTAAATACCGTCTGCGATGATTCAAATCCTCGCTTGTCAACAGAATCTGTGCCACTTTTTTGTTGTAGCGTTCAAAAGCCTTTTCATACTCCATCATCAGCCCGGCCTGGCCTACGGCGGCTACAGCCTGTCGTTTGGGAATTTCTTCGGGACGGCCCGGGAGTCCTAATTTTTTGATCCCCGATGCCATGGCACCGGAAGAAACAAAGATCATTTCCAATCCCTGGTCCATCAGATCTGAGATTTGACGGGACAGAGAGCTGATCAACTTCAGGTTGAGGCCGTTTTGGGTGGTCAGGACGTTGCTTCCGACCTTGATGACCACTCGCCTGGTTCCACTTAGATAACTATTAAGATCCTGATTCATTCAACCTATCCAACATATCGGCAATTCTGTTTATCAGTTGCGCAACCCCGTCACCGGTTAATGCGGATATTTTTTCCACCGTTTTTCCCGGCAGATTTTCTTCGAAACGCTCGGCCCAATGGTGCGAACCGGGCATATCCATTTTGTTTAAAACCACCAACTGGGGTTTTGCAGCAAGTTTTTGACTGTACAAGAGGAGTTCCCGGTTAATGGTTTCGTATGATTCCACGGGATTTTGAGGATCGATCCCGGAGGCATCAATCAGATGGATCAACACCCTGGTTCTTTCAATGTGTTTTAAGAATCGAATTCCGAGACCTGCACCTTCGTGGGCACCTTTGATTAATCCGGGAATATCGGCGACACAAAAGGAATTTTCCCCCCGATTTGAGACGATTCCCAGATTGGGAGTCAAGGTGGTAAACGGATAGTCTGCGATCCTGGGACGGGCGGATGAAATTTTACTGATCAGGGTGGATTTTCCAGCGTTGGGAAGACCGATAATTCCGACATCGGCAATGAGTTTGAGTTCCAGTTTAACGGATAACAACTGACCGGATTCTCCGGGTTGAGCAAATCGGGGCGTTCTCCGGGTAGAGGAAGCAAATTTTTTATTGCCCTGGCCGCCTCTTCCGCCTTTGGCGATAATGAAAGTTTCTTCGGGTTCCTTCAAATCCTTAAGGATCCGGCCGGTGGCTGCATCGCTGACCACGGTGCCCACAGGCACCTCCAACAGAAGATCTTCACCGTTTTTTCCTGTCCTTTGGTCGCTGCCGCCACCTTTACCGTTTTCAGCCTTAAAATGTTTTTTGAACTTGAAATGATACAGAGTCCGTTTTCTCAAAGTCGCCCTGAGAATGACATCTCCGCCTTTACCACCGTCCCCGCCGTCAGGGCCACCTTTGGGAATGAACCGCTCGCGCCTGAAACTCACACAGCCCTTTCCACCATCTCCGGACTGGACGGTGATCATCACTTCATCAATGAATTTCACTCTGCATAAACACTTACTTTTTTCCGGTCACGTCCTAACCGTTCATAGGCTACGACTCCATCGACAAGGGCAAAAAGAGTGTAATCTCTTCCCATGCCCACATTGATTCCCGGATGAATTTTAGTGCCAAGTTGGCGAACCAGAATATTTCCGGCTTTGACCACATTTCCGCCGTATCTTTTGATTCCGCGGCGTTGGGCATTGCTGTCCCGCCCGTTTTTGGAGCTGCCGCCTGCTTTTTTGTGAGCCATAATATTTTCTCCCTGACCAAAATTGGCCAACTATATTGACAAAATAAAAACCAACACCGATTAATGCGATCGGGCTACACCTGAATACGGTCGATTTTGACGGCCGTATAACTTTGCCGATGCCCTTGTCTGTGACGATACCCTTTTCGTCTTTTAAATTTGAAAACAATAATTTTCGGGGCTTTTCCCTGTTCAATCACATGACCGGAAACTTTGGCGCTTTCCAGTTGCGGTTGTCCTATTTGAAGCGATTCACCATCGGAATATAACAAAACATTATCAAATGTTACGGTATCACCGATTTTTCCGGGGATTTTCTCAACCTTCAGTATTTCCCCTTCCCTGACTTTATATTGTTTTCCCCCAGAAGCCACTACTGCATACATGGAAATGATCCTCCTTCATTATCAAAATAGACAAATATGTCTTAAATCCCAGTTAACCGAAATTTGATATTATTATATTGGGATTATTTTTTGTCAAGAAAAAACAATGACCAAGGTATCGCTTCACCATTCAGAATATGACGCCTCCGTTGGGATGCCGGAGCGGATCCCGCATGATGAAAGAAAGTTTCGGATATGGAATCTCCGGGATTCCAAGGTGTTGACAAAAAAGACCATATCTGGTTTTAAATGTAAACCATTTTGTAAAAAAATCAGGATATTTTAAAGGCATTTTTTACCTGACGGAAAGATCATGCAACACAAAAAATCGACATGTTCCATCTGGATGGCTCAGATCAGAGTCAATTTTCTCCTTCTGGCTGTTTTTCTGGTCGGAATCGGACTGGCCATAAGCTACAAGCATTTGACCGGAATCAATGCCGGATTCGATTTTTTCCACGCGGTCTTGATCCTCATAGGGGTGGTTCTGGCACACATCTCGGTAAACCTGTTTAACGAGTATTCCGACTATTATTCAAGGATAGATTTCAACACGGTTCGCACTCCCTTCAGCGGGGGAACCGGCATGATGGTTTCAGGAAACACTGGTCCGCGCGCCGTAATTTTTACAGCCGTAATCACGCTTGCGGTTGCATTTGCCATCGGCTGTTATTTCGCGGTTGTTTCTCACTGGAGTGTCCTTGTGATTTCCTTGACCGGAGCATTGACCATTGTGGTGTACACCCCCATTTTTCAGCGGATCATGTTGGGTGAATTCTTTTCCGGCCTTACCCTGGGATCTTTTGTGGTGATCGGCACCTATATCGCCATGACCGCTACTCCGGAAATGGGGCTCGGTCAAATTCTGACTCCCGCATTGCTGTTCATTTCAATTCCTCCGGGGATATTGACTTCTTTACTGCTGCTTATCAATGAATTTCCCGATACCGAAGCCGACAAACAGGGGGGGCGTAAGCACCTGGTCATTCATTTTGGAAGAAAAAAAGCCGCTTATATCTATGCCTCTGGTTTATGTCTGACCTTTGCGATCATTATGGCACTTCCATTTTTAGTAGGCACTTCCAAATGGATATTTCTGGCGCTGATTCCTCTTCCACTGGCATTGAATACCGGCTTTACCGCCATAAGGCATTATGAAGACAGAGCCAGGATTGTTGACGCCATGGGAAAAAATGTATTTATTGTGCTGGGAACCGATCTGCTGTTGGCGGTGGGTATTGTGATCTGAGAGAATATTTTGAAACCATGGAACAAAAACAGAAAATCGTTATATTTGAACAAAAAGGAAAAGCCGAAACCAAAATTCAGGGAATTATCGAATTCGGGAACGGATGGTTTGAAATAGAAGTCATTTCCATGCCTATGGATTTACCTTCCGTGATCGATGATACTGTAAAATATTTTCCTTCTCATATCGATGCCGACCTGGTGCTCGACTATCTGATTCATCCGGATTTATCCCATGACCTCGGGATTTTCTGCCGGCAACAGGGCATTCCTGTGGTGGCATCCGGAAAAAAAAATCGAACCCAAGGAGTATTTACCCCACCCACCTGCTGTGGTCTGGTTCGCCATCCTTCCCTGGGTCATTATGGCAATCGATTCGGGGCTCCTGAACTCATCATCACCCTTTCCGATGGTCAACTTTCGGATATCACCGTCAAAAGAGGGGCTCCATGCGGGTCTACGTGGAGAGCATGCCAAAAAATCAAAGGACTTTCCCCTAAGGATGCCGTCACGAGGATCGGTCTGGAAGTCCAGTTTCTATGTTCTGCAGATCCGGCCGGGTGGGACCCTATTTATGGGAAAAGTCCGGTTCATTTTGCAGGACATGTGCACAATGCAGCCCTGAAAAAAGCATTGGAAAATTTATCCTGACCGTTCAGTCTTTTTTCCGTAAAAGGCGTAATAGGTCACCGGGACCACGATCAGGGTAAACAGGGTTGAGGCAAACAGACCGAATATCAAAGCCCAGGCCAAACCGGAAAAAATCGGATCCAAAGTGATGGGCCAGGCACCCAAGCCGGTGGTGGCCGCGGTCAGAAGGATCGGCCGCATACGGATCGCCCCGCTTTGAACGATTGCTTCCCGGACCGGAATGTTTTGCCTGAGCGCATCCTGGATAAACTCGATGAGCACCAGGGAGTTGCGTATGACGATACCGCCCAGGGCAATCATACCGATCATGCTGGTGGCGGTGAAAAACACCAGTTTGTCATATCCACCGATGGTTCCTCCGGCAATCAGATTCAAGAGCCAGAATCCGGGCATGATTCCGATAAGAGTCAGAGGAATGGCCAGCATGATCAAAATGGGCATGAGAAACGAGTTGGTCTGGATAATCATCAGCACATAGATCCCGATCATGGCCACTGCAAAGGCGATTCCCATATCCCGGAAGACCTCCAGGGTGATTTTCCATTCTCCTTCACCGGCCCATTCGGCCCGGATACCTTCAGGAAGCGGTTCCTTTTTCAGCCGGCTCTGCATATCCAAAATGGCCTCACCCGGAGCTTGACCAGCCATTTCTCCTATCACAAAGACCACCCGTTCCAGATTTTTATGGTAAATGGTTTGTTGTTCCGGAACCACAATGATGTCGGCCAGTTCGGCAAGAGGCACAGTTGCACCGGAAGAGGTACCGACTGGAAGCTGGGATAATCCGGCGAGAGTGCTTCGGGTTTCCCGTGGAAGGATCATATTGATTCTCAGCGGCTGTCTTTCGTATTCTGCGTGCAGGGTGGCCGGAGACTCTCCTCCAACCGCCATGTGGAGGGTTCTGACAATTTCTTGCGCGGACACACCGTGCAAAGCAGCTTTTTCACGATCAATCACGAAATTAAACCTGTTCCGGGGGGTTTCAGCCATATCGTCGATATCCACCACAAAAGGCTCATCATCCATAATCCTCTTAATGTGGTCCGCCGCCCGGATCAGTTCGTCATAGGTTTTATCCGGAGAACCATAGAGTTCTACCACGATAGTGGCCAATACCGGAGGCCCCGGGGGCATTTCCACCAACTGGATTTTGGCTCCGGATGATTCCGCAATTGCCATGAGGTCATTCCTGAGTCGGAGAAGGATGTCATGGCTTTGTTGGGTGCGGATATTTTTGTGGGCCAGATTCACGCGGATATCGGCAAAATGGGCCCCTTGACGAAGATAATAATGCCGAACCATTCCGTTAAAATCCATGGGAGAATGAATGCCCACATAGGAGACCATATTGGTGACTTCCGAAACCTGCCTGAGGTAATTTTCAAATGAACGCACCACAGCATCAGTTGTTTCCAGGGTGGTTCCCTCGGGCATGTCGATCACCACCTGGAATTCGTTTTTGTTGTCAAAAGGAAGCATTTTTAATGGTACCTGCCGAAACAGAACCAGGGAGACCGAGAAAGCCAACAGAATTAAAATGACTGCCAGAAGCACAAAGCGCATCCCCCTGGAAGATAAAAAAGGGGAAACGACCTTCTCATAGGTTTTGTATATCCGGGATGGAACCGCCTTGCTCTTGCTGTCTTTGGCGGACTTTCCAATAGCCGGATGATTCCGGAGGAGCATGAATGTCATCCACGGTACAATGGTGAGAGCGCAGAGGGTGGAAAATGTTACCGTCATGGGAACGTTGGCGGACATGGGCGCCATGTAAGGGCCCATCATGCCGGTAATAAAAAACAACGGAGCAAAGGAAACAATAATAGCGATAGTGGACATGATGACCGGCGGCAACACTTCGTTAACTGCAAAAAGCGTGGCTTCGAACGGTTTGCGAATTCCCATGAAAATATGACGTTGAATATTGTCCACATTGGTAATGGGATCATCCACCACCAACCCCAGAGACAAAATCAGGGCAAACAGGGTGACCCGGTTGATGGTATAGCCGAACAGATGGTTCATGAACAAAGCAAGGCTGAAACTGACCGGAACGGCAATAGCCACCACAAATGCTTCCCGCCATCCTAAAGTGAAAAACAGCAGCGCCACCACCGTGACAATAGCAAAGCCAAGAGAACTCAACAAATCATTCACCTTTTCCTGCGCTGTCCGGCCATAATCCCGGGTCACTTCAATCTCGATTCCATCCGGAATCATCGTGTGTTTGAGATGATTCATCTCGGCAATAATGCTGCGGGAGACATCCACTGCGTTGGTCCCCCGTTTTTTGGCCAGGGCCAGCGTGACCGCCGGGAAGGTCCCGGGTTTGTCCGAAAGTCCGTGATCCTTGCGAAATCGGTTGGAATGTCCGAACCGGGTATAATATTCAGATTCGGCCGGTCCATCGGTAATGACCGCGAGATCCCGCAGATATACCGGCCGGTCGTTGTGGACCCCCACGACCAGGTCCGTAACATCGGTCAGGGAAGTTAAAAAGGAGTGGCTGGATACGGTAATCCGTCGGTTTTGTCTGTCAATCTGCCCGGCACTGACAGAGGCATCGGCTGCATGGAGCGCATTCCAGACCTGCAGCAACGAAATGTTTCGCCCAGCCATTTGTTCAGGTAAAAGTTCGACGCGAATTTCCCTTGGACGTCCTCCGGTGATGGTCGTTCTGGAAATGTTGGGCAGCCTGGATAATCGCCATAGCAATTCCTCACCGATTCTTCGGAGTTCATGATCATCATATTGGTCGGAATATAGGGTGAGGTTAACAATGGACACATCATCGATTTCCACAGGTTTGATCACCCACCCCTTGACTATGGGGGGGGCGATATCGATATTCATGGATATTTTATTATGGAGCTTAACCAGGGATTCCTCCCGGTCTTCTCCCACATAAAACCGTACCGTGACAATCGCCATCCCCTCACGGGATATGGAATAGACATATTCAACTCCGTCGATTTGCCACAAGAGTTTTTCCAGGGGAGTTGACACAAGTTTTTCCACTTCCGTTGGGCTGGCACCCGGGGCCTGGACAAAGATATCCGCAAGAGGGACAACGATCTGGGGATCCTCTTCACGGGGAGTTATCAGGATGGCCCCTAATCCAAGGCATAAAGAAATGATCAGCAAAATAATGGCGGGAGTACCGGTCAAAAAAGGGCGTACAATACCCGGAATAAATCCTTGAGGCTGTGTATGGTATTCGTTCATTCGACAGGGTCCCCGATCAGTAAGATTTCATTTCCTGACAGGCCGGACAGGACTTCCACCAAATCCATATGAGCTTTACCGGTTTTGATGTATCGTTTTTCCCAATGGTCATCTTTTTTTACTTTGACCATTTCCAACTGGCCGACCCGCAAGATAGCCACAGGCGGGATCAGGACTACATCTTCTGTTTTAAAAGGGATCAAAAGCTTCCCGTACATGCCGGGAAATATTCCCTCCATCTCCGGCAGAATGGCTTTCACCAGAAATGTTCGCGTCCTGGGATCGGCATAGGGAATGATTTCATCCACGCGGGCCGCCACTGTTTGATCCAGGGTGCTGATCACGGCGGAAAGGGTGATGCCCGGTCCCACTTTACTGATCAGACCCTCCGGGACTAAGGCTTCCATTTGAAGGCCGTTGCCGGTTTTGAGAATCACAAGGGGTTTGCCCGGAAGGGCCATGTCGCCAGGATCGACAAGCCTCTCAAGTACCTTGCCCTGGGCCGGAGCCATCACTTGGGTGTAACCCAAAAAAATTTCCGCCTCCCGGACCATTTCTTCAGCCTGACCCAGTCCTGCGGTAGCTCCCTCCAATGCCTTCCGGGATTGATTCAACCCGGCTTTTGCTTGCAGAAATCTGGACTCTGACCTTTCCAGTTCCTGTTGGGTAGCAGCCTGGGATTCGAAAAATAATTTAACGCGTTCATGGTCGGCTTGGGCTTCGTTAAATACCGCCTGGGCGGCATTTAACGACTGATTTGCCTGCTCCCTGTGCGACTCAGCAGACTTTAACGCCTTACGAGCCTGGGAAAGCCGGGTATCCATTTGCCGGCTATCCAGAACAACCAGTACCCGGCCTTTTTCAACCATGTCTCCCGGGCGTACCTTAACATCGACCACCTGAGCCGAAATCCGGGCTTCCGTCTTAGGGCGTACAGTACCGACAGCCTCATACGAGTCGGTT
>CAYZJH010000035.1:0-23644 GCA_964478625.1 uncultured Desulfobacteraceae bacterium | reverse complement strand
AATCCGGGCTTCCGTCTTAGGGCGTACAGTACCGACAGCCTCATACGAGTCGGTTATTAGTTTTGTCTCTGCCCGGACAGTCTTCTCCTTTATTTCAGCGGACTGCCCGGGAGCCCCGACCCTGCCTGGCCCCACCCTGTCTCTGCCAATCAAAAGAACCAGTATCATGGCTGCCACCAAAACAGCTAACACGGCCAAAAGAATCATTTTGGTTTTTTTGTTTATTTTCATGGCGATATCTGTTCGGGAAAAATGGTTTGAGAAGACCACAGGCCGATGGCACGTACAATTTCCGATGTTGCCTTGACCTGATCGTAATATGCGACAGAGTTTCTGATCCTGGCGCGGTTCAGATCCAGTTCCGCTTCCAGAAACCGTGTCACCGGTACCGAACCCCCCAAATAGTAATTTTTTACCAGCCGAAATGATTCTTCAGCACTGTCCACAGCACTGGCGGCGACCTGGTAGCGGGATTGTGCCTCCTGAAGGTTCAAATAAGCGGATTTAACATCCATCCTGATACCCAGAACTGCCTGCCGGTCACTTTCCAGGATTTCATTCACCTTTGATTCTGCTTTGCGAACGGCTGCCGGAGTGGCAAAGCCGGTAAAGAAATCCCAGTGGAACATGAGCGCAGCGATCCAGTTTTCCCGGTCGTTGTTATATTTCATGTCCGGGTCCGCCACATAATATTTGGCCATCAGGTCCAAGCTGGGCAAGTAACCGGTTCTGGCCGAATCTATTTCCATGCGGGATTGAATCAATTTCTCACGAACTCTGGCCAATTCAGGACGGTTTTCGATAGCCTCAATAACGCCATCTTCATAAGCATCAGGGACAGATGGGGTATCCAGAAAGGACTTTTCCAAAATATCCTTCCGTTCGCTGAAAATGGCGGGATCAAGTCCCATCAGATTTGAGAGTGTCGTCAGTGCAATTTGATAGCGGTTTTCACTGCTCAGCAATTGTTCTTTTGCCTGGGCCAGCCGGACCTCCAAAGAAAGAACATCGGCTTTCAAGGCTCCCCCTCCTTGATAGCGAACCTGGATGGTCCGGAGTTGTTCGGAAACCGTCTTAACCGACTCGTTTGCAATATTAATAAATTCCAAAGCGGCCAGGGTATCATAAAAAGTGCTGATGGCCTGGGCGATGAGTGAATTTTCAATGACGCGGTGATCCAGGTCCGCGATTTTTTCATCTTTTTTGGCCATTTGAACAGCCAGGTAGTCTTTTCCGCTGTTAAACAGGTTCATTCTGGCCGTCAGGCCGGTTTCATAATTTTCAAACCAGCCGGGGTCATTAAAATTGACATCAGAAGGGAGCTTTCGCTGATCAATGGTTTTGAACAGGTATGAAGAAGGAGCATCACCCTGCATGTATTCCGTATAGAATCCAAGGGACGGCCAGAATGCCGAATTGGAAAGATCTGTTGCTGCTTTTGCCTGTTGAATTCTAAATTGGGCCCGGTTCATGTCCGGGTTATTTTTTAATGTTATGGAAAGAACATCTTCGATGGTCAACGGTTTTTCGGAAGTAAAATCAAAAATCGCATCCGAGACCTCATCCTTTGTTTCATTCTTTACCTGAAAAGAGTCAGAATCGGCCGGCACAGGCGAACCCGCATACTCGGCATAAACGCCGGAATAGGTATACCGGTCCGTGGCTCCACACCCGTAAAAGGCGATTCCCATCATGATGATCAACAGAAACAACTGCCCGGCATGCCGAAAAACCTGTGTTCTCCCAGGTGTCATCTTCTCACTTTCATTTTTAGTATCCTCGTCAAAAGCCTTTTTAAGAGCACCATTCATCTATTTTACCACTTCCAGACCCAGCAGAGCGGTCGGAGGCTCTCTTTTGGCCAGGGAAGCCGACGGTTTGATTTCGACGCGATCTGCCGGAAACCCTCCAGGTCCGAGCAGTTCCTGCATGATAGCCCCGGATCTTGCGTCGGCCAGCCTGACAAGTTCGGATTGACCAACAGGTTCGGTGTCCACCAGTCTATAGAACAACATCTTCGCAAGCCGGCCGGGATCTTTTGCTTCACGATGATCTCCGGTTTCCTTCCCGGCATTGTCTTCAGTTGCCTTCAGTTCTTCTTTTACAGCATCAAGTTCTTCGGATCCGAATTTTTCAAGGAACATGGCTTCGAGAATTTTGGCTGTGTTCGGGCTTCCATAGTCCACGGGACCTGGGTCCTCGTCAGGGGCCAATTGCTGTCCCTGGCGGATGGCCACTGAACGGCGTAAGCTTGCCGAGCGAAGCTCAGCCAAATCAGTTTCCGGATTGTAACGGCCCTGGACAGTCAGTTTCAGTTTCGGTCTTTTTTGCAGTGCACTTGCCAGGTTGGCCAGTTTCTCTTTCTCCGGAGGCGGTATGGCGGGCTTTCCGGGTTCAAAAGCAACGATGTTCAGGGTTTCTTCCCTGCCTCCGGGAAGAAGTGCCCCAAGCGCCCTGAACGGGCTTGTTGCAATTCTGGTAATCAGGTTGGTTAAAGCCTTCCAGATCAACGCTCCGTAACTGAACTCGGGCGTATCCAGATTTCCCCTGACCGGAAGCCCGATGTCAATGACCCCGTTTCTGTCTTCCAGCAATGCGATGGCAAGATCCAGTGGGAGGTTGACCGCATCCGGACTTTGGATTCTCTTCCCAAGCACTAGCCGTTCCACCACGATCTGGTTTTCCCCGGATAGACGACTCTGTTGAATATCGTACTTCAGGTCCACGGAAAGCTTGCCGGAGTCAATTTTGCGCCCGGCAAAACGTCCTGAATAAGGGGTTAGCTTTGTCATCTCCAGATTGCGGAAAATCATGCTGATATTGGTAAACGCCTTGGGATCGGAAGTGTTCAGCTCACCGTCGATCTTGGCGGTTCCGTATTCATCGACGCGGCCATCGAGTTTGACCTGGGCCCGGGCATCCTGTTTCGTTGAAATACCGGCCACAACACCTCTAAGTTCATGGATTCGGGTTCCGAACTGAGGTGTCATGCTCAGGTCCGCAAATTCCATTTTGCCATCGCTGAGGACAAGCCTTCGGACCAATACCGGAAAAGGGTCGGTCTCACTGTCGGCGGCTCCGGATTTAATATCAGGTGCCGATTCAGAATTGGAATCGGAATCGGTTTTAATGACCCTGGTAATATTGAGTGTGTTGTCTTCGTATATGATAAACTTTCCTGCGAGTTGGGCCACTTTCAGCTCCCCGATTTCAAGCCGGCTGGGTTCGATAAGAAGCTTGAGCTGATCAGTCTGGAGAGTCTTCCAACCCAGGAAAGTTTCGGCTCCACCGGGTTCTATCAGCTGAAAGTTTTCCAGCTTTAACCCACCATTGAATGCGGTTTGAGATCCGGCTTCCTTGATACCGTAACGTAGAGTCCCCTGGGTTGAAACCGTCCCTGATTTGAGCACCAGGGAAACCTCCTGGTCGATGTATGGCTGAAACGGAGTCAGACCAAAATCCGACACTACGATTTCCGATTCCACTGAAGGGACCGCCGGATCAATCGTGCCTTCGGCTTTGACCTGGCCGCCTTCATGAATTTTCATTCCCAGGTTGAATGTCATGGGAGTCTTGCCGTCCACGTTGTTCAAGATCACGGAGATTTCTTCAAGGTTCAGGATCGTGCCGTCGGGGCTAACCGAGAGATCTGAAACGGCGGTTTCAAGACCGGACACAGCGATGGTTTTGGCCAGAAAGTGAAATGGATGACCGACACTTTCACTCTCCTCGATTTCTTCCGCCACCAGCCCTTTGTCGGGTGGCGCTCCAAGAAGAACCAGATTAATATCGCCATCCGCTTGTCGCTTCAGATCAACTTTGCCGCCATTGACAGCAATTTTTTCCGTCGTAAAATGATTGGTTCCCAGGTCGTATGCACCCCCAGTGAGCATGATATTGTTCAACCGCACTTCAGGCTCAGGCGAGTCAGCCAGTTTTGCAACTATTCCTGAGAGGTCTGCAGAAATATCATGGATCGAGATTTTGTCTTGCCCCCCCCCGATCTCGGCTTCACCATTTAGGCCGACTTTTATCTTATCAATACCAGCTTTAAGTCCCGGGGACCGGCTTGCATCCTGGTAGTCTATTGAAAAACCATCCAGGTTCAAATCGGAGAGTTTTATTTTCCAGGGTGTAATTCCTGCGTCTTTGGCTGGGGATATCTTAGGATCGGTTTGAGGTTCTGAACCGGTAGCATTGACAATTCCGACCAGGTTCAGCACACCGTTTTCATCTACCCCAACCCGTGCCTTACCCCCGGAAATCGAAACTTTTTGAATTTCCCCCTGTTGCTTGAAAATGTCAAATCCTGAACCTGTCACCAAGGCTTTGGGCAATTCCAGAAACGGCGTTTCAGCGCCTGTAATTTTCAATATTACACCGGTTATCCCTACGGAAAGATTATCAAGAATTAACATCGGTTCGGCACTTCCCGCTTCAAATTCATAATCGGCACTAACGGTCAACTTACCGGACGGGGCATCCAGGTTCACAGAATCCCTGGCAAATTTCCAAAGGGTGGAGACCATTATGTTTTCAAATGAAAAAGTTCCTTTTGTAATCAACGGGTTAAGACCAATATTACCGGTCCACCGGATTATTTCCCCGTCACCGGTGGTTGCGGTAATGAATTTTGATCCCTCCTGCTCCGGAAGGGTGGTCAGGTTTTCGATGTTAAGGTTTAAGGGCATGAGATAAACGGTTGCAGGCACAGTCTGGCGTTGATCTGTAAAATCAATGCGGCCCCGGTCGATAACAATCTGTTCAAAAATAAGCCTCGGAAGTGACTCATCCTTTTTTTCAGGAGGCTTCGTGTCGGAGGCCGGTACAATCAGGGTTAGATTCAGATGACCCGCTTTGTCGATAACCGTGTTCACATGAGGTTCTTCAACAGAAACCTGTTTAAATGTCCAGGCCCATTTAAACAAACTTTTAAGTTCAAAATCCACCAACAACTTTTTGAAACCACCAATCAGCCGGCCGTCTTTTTCATCCATCCGGAAATCGTTTGCCTCAAAAACAAAAACATACGGGTTAAACCGCACTTTGCCGATCGTCGCATGGGTGTTTAGATTTTCCCGAAGAATTTTAGGTACATAGTGTCGCACGAGATAAGGAGTCAGGAAAAATCCGGAAAGGGTGTAGATAACAACTGCTGAAACACCAATGATCAATGGTTTGCTTTTAAGAATGCGCACCAGGCGGTTCATGTCTGTTCCCCTTGAAAGATAAGTTTTTTGCCCGTCATTCCAGGATCTGATGACCTGAAAGCCAATGACGAATTCAGATTATGTCACAGGTTTGACTACCTTCAATTTTCAGTTGTTTGATTTTACCTTACTGAATTTATCATGTTAAACAATACGCTCAGAAATTGCAATGAGAAGGATAGGTTCCCGCAAGACAAAAACACCATTTGAGTCAACCGGTGGGTTTAACATCCTATTGCCGGTATTTTAGCAGCAGAAGTGAAGCCGAAAGGGTTCTTCCGGCTTCACAACGAATCGGTGATGAATTTCAGGGGATAGGGAATATTTTTTCCGCCAAGACTAAGTTATTGTCAGTGAAAACCATTATTTTCACAAGGTCCCATCCCTGCTTCCATTTTTCCACATCGACATAACTTCTGCACTCCGTTGTCGTGCCGGCAGGGATATTACATGCTCCGCCCCCGGCGGGAGTGAAAGTTTCAGGCGCATTGTTTTTCGCGGTGTATTTTTGCACTGTAAGATCACATCCCGCCATTTGACTGGTATTTTTTATAAATACGGCTAAGTATTTGTCACCGACTTCAAATCGCTCAATCATCAGGCCTGGATTTCCACGGCCCGGAAAACGGATGATTTTTTCGTTGTATGTCGTATTGCTATGTTCCGGTTTGAAAGCCACTTTAAATTCCTTGCTCAAAGCCATTTGCCGCCATTGTCCCTGGACAGTAACTTTTTCATTTTTGCCGAGGTTAAATTCGACGCCTGGCCCCTCAATCCATTGATTTTGAGCGGGATTAAACTGATACGGGACAGCAAAGGATTTTCCAATGGGAGTGTCATGGGGGTTGGAGATGCGGGCTTGCCAGGTACCTTCACAGGAATCAGCCGGCCAAAGCTGAACCGCCTCTACCTTAACGCCATGATAAAACACATCCGTTGCCTGCTGTTTGTCGATCTGAATTGTTTTTTGTGGGATTTGAGCACCACCCGGCAACTGTTGTGCCGGTGGTTTCATCTGGGCACTGATGAAAGTGGGAATCACGAGTGTCAGACAAAGGATAACCAAAACAGCATGGGACTTGAGAATAATACAAGTTTTACGGCATCGCATTTAAAGCCACCTCCTATGATAGATGATTATAATAGCGCTCCGGCTGCCATTCTTTTAAAGCACCGGAGCATCACAAGGGAAACCTCATGTCAACCTGTTGTTGGGTCCGAGCTTTTTTCTTCAAGCTCTTCCCAGCGGATATAGGCATTTTCAATGGCTTTCTCTGTTTCTTCAAGCTGTGACTGAATCCGTGCGATTTCGTTTTTTTCCATTTTATAAAACAGCGGGTCGGACATCATGTTATAGAGTTCTTTTTGACTGGATTCAAGCTTTTCGATTAATTGAGGAAGATCATTCAATTCCTGTTTTTCCTTGAATGTCAGCTTTCGGCTTATCCGCACGGGTTTTTGTCTGATTTTTTCAGGCTCTTTTTTTCCGGATGATTGGACCGAAGCCTCGGGTTCGGGTCTTTGGATCAGCCGGTCATCATAGCCTCCGGCATATTCCGTAACTTGCCCGCTGCCCTCAAAAACCAGTGTGCTGGTAACCACGTTGTTTAAAAATTCGCGATCATGGCTGACGATTAAAATGGTTCCGGAAAATTCGAACAACAATTCCTCCAGAAGTTCCAAAGTTTCCATGTCGAGATCATTAGTGGGTTCATCGAGCACAAGCACGTTGGAGGGCCGGGTAAAGAGTTTTGCCAGAAGTAACCGGTTTTTTTCACCCCCCGAAAGCACATGTACCGGCATTCGGCATCTTTGGGGAGAGAATAAAAAATCCTTGAGATGGCTGATCACATGTTTTTTTTCACCGTTAAATACAATAAAATCATTACCCTCCCCGATATTTTCCGCAACACTCTTTTCCTCATCAAGGCTCATTCGCAACTGATCAAAATAGGCAATCTGAAGATGGGTTCCATGGCGAACATTTCCGGAAGCGGGTGTTATTTCTTTCAAGAGGATGTTTAAAAGGGTGGTTTTCCCCACACCATTGGGACCGATAATGCCTACCTTGTCTCCGCGCATAATTACCGTGGAAAAATCCTGTATAAGAGGTGTCTGACCGTAGGCATGGCAGACACCCTTGGCTTCGATGACCAACTTTCCGGTCCTCTCCGCCTCCTGAATCTGCATTCGGACATTTCCGGTTTTTTTTCGGCGGGCCCGGAATGCTTCCCGCATCTTTTCAAGTGCGGCAACCCGTCCTTCATTTCGGGTTCTTCTGGCTTTAACCCCCTGCCTGATCCAAATCTCTTCCTGGGAAAGCTTTTTATCAAACTGCCGGTTTTGGTTTTCTTCGGCTTCCAATGCGGCCTGTCTTCTTTTCAGATAGGTGTCATACGTACAATCATATGAAATGAGGGCTCCCCGGTCCAGTTCCAGGACACGGGTGGAAATATTTTTTAGAAAAGCACGGTCGTGAGTCACAAAAATAAGGGTCTTGATGTGACGAAGGATAAACTCTTCCATCCAGAGAATCGATTCAATATCAAAATGGTTGGTGGGTTCATCCAGCATCAGAATATCGGGTGCCTGGGCCAAGGCCCTGGCAAAGAGGGCACGACGTTTCAACCCGGCCGAAAGATCAGCAAATTTTGCCTCTGGATCAAGTCCTGTTCGGGACAGAGCACTTTCCACCCTGGTAAACAGTTCCCACCCGTTATCACGGTCCAACTGGTGCTGAAGAATTTCGCGTCTTTGGATCTGTTTTGGCTTATCATCCCTTTTGGTCAAATGGTTGTATTCGACAAGGATTTTACCAGGAGTTCCCAGTCCCTCGGCCACCACGTCAAAAATCGTACCCTCAAATCCTGCTGCCACTTCCTGTTTAAGTGATGCGACTGCTACCCCTTGCTGACGCCAGACTTCGCCCCGATCCGGGACCATTTCCCCGCTGAGCAATTTAAGAAAAGTCGATTTTCCAACCCCGTTTCGACCGAGCAAACAGACTCTTTCACCTTTTTCAATCTGGAAGTTGATGTTTTCAAGCAACGGGGGGTCATCAAACCCCCAGGTGACATCCCGCATTCCCATCAGTGGCATAAAGTATCTATCCTTAATTTCATGATCACCAAGAAATCCGGCTGTCTCCCATGATGATATCCGGTTAAGGTGCGCCACGGCAATGATCCACCTTGACTCTCTATCTCAGGATGACAGGCCTGGGGCGACTCCGGAGAGCTATATGGCCAAAACAGCCAAAGGATGATCCCCAAGCTGTTTATTGGCGATAGCCAGTTTTTCTTCTCCGGAAATCACGGCAATTCCGTGCCTGGAAAAATCTTCATGAAAATATTTTTCAGCCACCCGAATTATGCGGTCGCGATTGAGCAAAAGCAATTGCTTTTTATATTGATCCCTGGCTTCATCCGATAAAGACAAAATTTTTCGGTAAAAGGCTTTCCGGGCCGCTGGTCCGGGAGGATCCGGCTTATCGATTTCAGAACAGACCTGTAAAAGAGCTTCCTTGATATCTTCCTCCGAGAAATTTCCTGACCGGATAAAATCAAAGGCTTTTTCATACACGTTTAACGTGTTGACGATATGAGGATCACGATAGGAGGCCATGCAAAACTGACCGTCCTCAGGACTGTAAATTGAAAAACCGCCATAAGCACCACCTTTTTCGCGGATCTCCCGATGAAGAAACAGGGATCTCAACAATTTGGCGATCACCGAAAGGGCCGGAGCATCATCATGGCCGAAGCGCACCGTTTCAAATGTCCTGGCTACAAATGAAACAGCCGATGATGTCGTCCATCCCTCGCGAGGTGTAACCGTATCCAGGGGTAAAACCGGAGGAACAAACCCGTCGCTTTTTCCGGAAGCAAGGGTTTTGAAAATGGAATTCGTTAGCTGAGCACCTTCGGCCAAAGACTTTTTTTCACCGATAAGTGCAATTTTCAGGTTGTTGCCGGTGAAAATGGTTTGGCCTATCGTCATAAGATTTTCTGCAATCCGGCTCAACCGGTTTTCAGTGAGATCTTCCGTGAGAGCTTTGATGCTCTTAAGCTGATGAACCCCCTGCCAGATTTCACTGAGGGCCGAAGCAGTTGAAAAGTTTCTTGATGCCAGAGATATGGCCAAGCGATGTCCGTTTTGAACAACTGAGCTTTCCAGTTTTGCTCGATATTCCAATAAAAGATTTTTTAACCGAACAAGATCGGAAAAATCAAAATATTTGATGAATTCTTCGACAATTCCGAACATTTTTTCAATGTTTCGCACCAGACATTTCCCGTTGAAAGTGATAAACGGCACACAAGTTCCGGTGCCTTCCGCTCCATGATCAGCGTATCCGGTGCGGGCCTGGACGGACAGACTTATCCCTCCGGTATAAAGGTCGATTCTCCTCACCACTTCGGTATAATCTCTGTTTTTGACACCTGATTTCGGCAAAGCGTAGCAGAAAAACGGCGCAAGGGATATCAGGTCCGGATCCAAATTTCCGGCACCGGCGGCGGACGCAAGGTAGAATATGCCTGATGTGGGCTGTTGATACAATACAGCGGATTCTGTTTGAGCGGTTTCTTTTATTTTTTGCACTTCCGGAAAAATTTCAGAAAGTTCCAGAGTGGGCAATATGGACAAATCCTCGGGGGTTTCCTGAAGCTTTTCCAAGGCCTGGGCATCCTGCCGGATCTTTTCCAGGTCATGGGGTGAGAGGTTATCCGAAATATGTTTTAACTCAGATTCAAGCCGTTGATTTTCTTTTTCTTCCTTTTGCTGATCCGGAGCAAGTTTAAACAATACGCGATGGGTATTGTCGATAAAATATTCCTGGATTTTTTGCTCCAAAAAAGGTCCCTGGGCGATTTTTCCCCTGAGTTTTTCCAGGTCGGCGTCAAACTGAAGAATTCTGACCGGGTCTACACCGTGAAACCAACTTCCGCCAAAAGCCAGCAGAAGCTTGATCCCATAAGGATAGGGTGTGTTGGTCACTTCTTTTCGATGAAATTCAATCTGATGAATGGCCGATTCCACCAACTCGGGATCGATCCCTTTGCTTGCCAGATCTTTTAACGTTTCCAGTATGAGCGACTCGATTTTTTCAGCCGAAGAAAGGTCGACTCCTTTCAGTCCAATAGAGAACAGGGTATCCCGTGTGTCGGCTCCGTAACCGGAGCCATCGCTTAAAGCCGTTCCCAACCCGGAATCGATCAGCGCTTTCCTGAGGGGGGATGCCGGATTGCCCACCAGGATCTGTTCCAGAATCGATAAGGTCAGCACTTCGAATGTATCCAGAATATCGGCCTGAAGCCAGGCCAACGATACCTGGCATTTTTTTGCAGGATCCTCACTTTTGCTCAGGGGATAGTAATAGATAGCGGTTCTGGGTTGATCCCATCTCGGTTGGGAGTCGACCTCCGTTTTGGGATCGATTTTTGTAAACCCGCTGAGAACTTTTTCTTCGATAAAAGCCAGATGATCCTTTAATGCAAAATCACCGTACGTGTAAAAAAACGCATTACTGGGATGATAATGCCTTCGGTGAAACTCTTTTAGCTGCTCGTAGGTAAGCTTGGGTATTTCGGAAGGTTCCCCCCCTGAATTATACTGATAGGTCGTATCCGGATACAATGCATTGAGAAGGGATCGCCCCATAACCTGATCCGCCGATGACATGGCCCCTTTCATCTCATTATACACGACACCTTTGTAGGCCAGTCTGATACCTTCCTCCGGTGTTTCCTCGATTTCCAGTCGATGGCCCTCCTGTTTGAAATTCAGTTCGGAAAGGATAGGAAAGAAAGCGGCATCCAGATAAATATCCATCAGGTTATAAAAATCCTTATGGTTTTGGGTACAAAAGGGGTACATGGTCCAGTCCGATGCTGTAAACGCATTCATGAACGTGGAAAGGCTCCTTTTGAGCATGGAGAAAAACGGGTCCCGCACAGGATATTTTTTACTGCCGCACAAAGCCGTGTGTTCCAGAATGTGGGCAACGCCGGTAGAATCTGTAGGGACGGTTTTAAATGCCACACTGAATGTGTTTTCCCGGTCGTTTCGGCTGATATGAACATGTTTTGCACCGGTTTTGACATGTTCGAGTTCATAGAAGAAGGACTCAATCTCTTTGAGTTGCACAACTCTTTTAAGAAGGTATCCTCCGATTTCAGCGCCAGGCCTAAGACCTGGATTTCTGGGATCATTGGCTTGATTCATGGTCGGGTCCTTTCGAAAATATCATGATTGAAATCGATTTAGCATTGTATTGAGGTTTAATAAGGGCTATTGTTTGTGAAGTCAAGATCATGCGAGGGAAGAAAAACCCATGTTATCACCCAAACGGTTGCTCACCATATCCGATCTCCGGGCCAAAAAAGCCCTAGGTCAGAACTTTTTAACGGACCTTTCCACGGCAACTGCTATTGTGGAAAAAAGTCACCTTGAACCCGAGACAGTGGTTTTGGAAATCGGTGCGGGGCTGGGGGCCTTGACCATTCCGGCCTCAAGGTCTGTGAGGCACGTGTATGCCGTGGAAAAGGACAGCAGCCTGGTGCCGGTTCTGGAAAATCAGCTGATTGCCTCTCAGATAACCAATGTCACCATTTTAAACAAAAATATCCTGAATTTGGATTTGCAGGAACTATTCGAAAAAACCGGTAAAAAATTTATGGTCATGGGTAACCTTCCCTATAACATCTCTTCTCAGGTCCTGGTGTATCTGATTAGAAACCGACATTTTGTAACTCAGGCCGTTCTCATGTTTCAAAAGGAACTGGCCGAGAGGATATCCGCCTTGCCGGGAGGCAGGGACTATGGCCGTCTGAGTGTTATGCTTCAGTATTGTGCAAGCGTTAAACATCTGATGGAAATCAAGGCGACGGTATTTTTTCCCCGGCCCAAGGTGGATTCTTCGGTCGTGGAAGTCCGTTTTCATGATCAGTTGACCTTTCCGGCTTCCGATGAAAAATTTTTATTCGACGTTATCAAGGCGGCCTTTGGAAAGCGTCGGAAAACATTGAAAAATGCCCTTACCCAGAGTCAGTTGCCTTTAAAAAACGAGGAAATTCTTTCCGGCCTGGAGATTTCAGGCATTGATCCGTCCCGAAGGGCTGAAACACTTTCGGTTGAGGAATTTGTAACTCTTTCAAACATTCTTTTGGATACCGGGATCAAGAATAGGAATGTTTAAATTTATTCATGCCGCAGACATTCATCTGGACAGCCCCATGCGCAAACTCGATTTCTATGAGGGAGCACCAGCGGAAAAATTCCGGCAGGCAGCTCGTCGCGCATTTGAAAACCTGATTCAACTGGCCATATCCGAAAAGGTCGCTTTTGTGGTAATCGCGGGAGATCTTTATGACGGGGACTGGAGAGATTATAATACCGGGCTTTATTTGGTCTCTCAGATGTCCAGGCTTCGGGATGCGGGCATCAAGGTATTTATTGTCGCCGGAAATCATGACGCAGCCGGTATCATTACCAAAACCCTCAGATTTCCGGATAATGTGGAAATATTTTCTTCAGACAAGCCCTCCACATGTCAAATGGAAACTCACAGGGTGGCCATTCACGGTCAGAGTTTTGCTTCACCGTCGGTTAAAAAGGATCTGGCAAGCGACTATCCCATGCCTCTGAAAGGGTGTTACAATATCGGATTATTGCACACCTGTCTCACCGGCCGGGAGGGTCATGAGCCCTATGCCCCCTGTTCACCGGAAACTTTAAAAAGCAAAGGGTATGATTACTGGGCCCTGGGACATGTCCACACCCATGAGGTCATTGAAAAACACCCGCATATTGTCTTTTCCGGCAACCTCCAGGGCCGGAATTCCCGGGAAACCGGTCCCAAAGGCTGTGTGTTGGTCACTGTCGGACACAATCATGAAACAGACATTGAATTCATACCCATGGATGTGGTTCGATGGGCCATTGCTGAGATTGATGCCACAGGAAGTCAAACCGGGTATGATATCCTGGATCAAACCGGCCAAGTGCTTGAAAGCCTCCTGGAAAAAAATGACGGAATGCCCATGGCCGCGCGAATACATATTCAAGGACAAACATCCGCCCATGGAGATTTTTTTTCAGACTTCCAACGCTGGATGAATGAAATCCGCTCTGTCGCCCTGGATGTCTGCAATGGCCTGGTATGGGTGGAAAAGATTAAGATCGGAATGCGATTGACTGAATCCGATCGGGTCCTTGAACAAAAAGACGGCGCCATTGGTGAACTACTGAATTTGTTTGATGAATTAACCCGCAATGATGCGGTTCATCCGGATCTTATGAGCGAACTGGCTGATCTGGAAAGAAAGCTTCCCATGGAATTAAAATCTTTGGAGGAAGGTTTAAAATTCAGTGATATGAATTGGATGAAAGATGCCCTGGAACACGTCCGACCTATGCTGGTCAAAAGGCTTCTTAAAAAAGGGACCGGTGAATGAGAATTGATGAACTTCAACTGATTGCATTTGGTCCTTTTACAGATATTGTCCTTGACTTTAGCGGCGGGCAGGAAGGATTTCACCTTGTTTACGGACCTAATGAAGCCGGAAAAAGTTCGGCACTCAGAGCATTGCGCAATTTACTTTACGGAATACCAGCTCGATCCCCTGACAATTTTTTACACCCATACCCCAAAATGAGAATCGGAGCAATCCTGCGATCCTCCAAGGGAGATCGTCTAAAATTTATCCGTCGCAAGGGACGCAGCAACACCCTCAGGGAATCTGATGATGAAACCGTGCTGGAAGAAAGTGTACTTCAGCCTTTCCTAAGCGGTATAGACTCTGATCTTTTCGCCACCATGTTCGCCATCGGTTATGAAGATCTTGTCCGCGGAGGGCAGGATATCATTCAAGGGGGTGGAGATATCGGACGACTTGTCTTTTCTGCAGGTTCGGGAATTTCCAATCTGATGGAAATCCAGAATGAACTCCAGGCAGAAGCGGATCTTTTATTCAGGCCCAGCGGACAAAAACAAAAAATTAATGACGCATTGATTCAACTGAACAAAAACCGCATGGAATTAAAATCCGTTCAGCTCAAACCACAGGATTGGTACACCCATGATAAGGCTCTTCGAAAGGCTCTTGAGCGCAAAGAAAACGTTCAGACCCATCTGAACATACACCTTAAAAACCTCAATCGGTTCCAACGCATTCAACAGGCACTTCCGCTTATTGCGGAACGTAAAGACCTGGAGAATGATTTTAAAAATTACTCTGATGCGATTATTTTACCTGAAGAGTTTCCGGAAAATCGCAGGGATCTTATATCAAAACTGGAGGCCGCCAGAATCCAGAAAGATCAGGCCATGGTGAATATCGATGCCTGCAAAAAGAGCATCTCCCAACTTTCCATTTCCCATGAATTGCTGGATAACGGGGACTCTGTTGAAGAACTCCATCTGGAGCTTGGAAGTCAAAACAAGGCAGTCAAAGATCGCGTTCGACTGGAAACCCTAAGAAATGCCCTTTTAGCGGAAACCCGCGAAATTTTAAAAAACCTCGATGATACCCTGACCATGGAAGAGGCTGAGAATCGGAGAATCAAAAAAACCGAGGCTGTAAAAATCAGAAAACTTGGGGCCGAGTATGAACGAATGGTTGCCCGCATTGAAGATGCCCGCAAAAGAATCCCTGAAATAGATTTCGAGATGGATCAAATTGAAGCGGAACTGGGTGTTTTGCCTTCCTTACGCCCGGTGGATGCAATCAGAAATGCTCTGGCAGATGCCGAAGATTACAGTCCCCAGGAGAAATACAATCGATCCGAGCAGGCCCAAATCGAATCGACACTCAAGGCCATCGAGATTGAACAGAACATGCTGGGATTGGCGGCAAAAAGTTTGCGGGAAATTGAGAGCCTTTCCATTCCGCTTCCTGAAACAATCCGCATTTTTGAAGAACGATTTGACGCAAAAGACCGTCTTACGAATACTATCCAGGCTGACTTAAAAAAAAGTCAGAGAGATCTTATGGAGGTGGAAAGTCAAATGGAATCCATTCGTCTGGTTCAGGAAGTGCCAACCGAAGAAGATCTTTTGAAAGCCAGACAATTACGGGACATGGGCTGGGAACTCATTTCCAAAATACTCAACAACCAATCAATACCCGGAGCAGTCATTGAAGATTATCTGGACAAAACCCCCGATTCAAGGATCCTGTCCGAGGCTTATGAAAAAAATCTTAACCATGCGGATCTCATTTCTGATCGGCTGAGGCGGGAGGCAGGCCGTGTTGCTGAAAAAGCCATGCTTATGACCAAACAAATCAGAATGGTGGAGCTGATTCAGCAACTGGAGAGGGATCTTGAAATTGCCGAGGATGAAAGACGGCAAATGACACGGGAGTGGATTAACCTCTGGGAACCCCTTGGAATTGATCCTCGCACCCCCAGGGAAATGAGACACTGGGCCAATGATTTCAGGCAACTGATCCAAAAGGTGAAAGATTTAGGGATCCGTCGCGAAAAAAGTGACCAAACGCAGCGCCATATTGATATGCATCGACTGAAACTGTCACAACATCTCCATGATTTTGGGGTGCCGTCAAACCCGGAAAAAGATCCGTTGACGATTCTGATAAAAAAGGCTCAGGCTGTTGTCGCCGCTGAAGAAGAACTGACCAGAAAACGTGAGCAATTGCTCCGGGATCAACGAAAACTTAAAAATGAAATGAAAGCCGCCAGATCCCATTTGGAATCCAGCGAAAAAAATTTGATCGACTGGCAGGTCGAGTGGACAAAAGCTGTCAAGCCTATCGGACTTAACGGTGATTCCCAGCCCGAGGAAGCCAATGTGGTCATGGATGAGTTGAAAAATCTGTTTGAAAAAATCAAGGAAGCCGACATTTTGCAAAAGAGGATTATGGGCATTGACCGAGACCGCGAGGAGTTTAACCAAAAAGTAACAAGCCTGGTTGAAGTGGTTGCTCAGGACCTTGCCGGTCGTTCTGCGTCAGAAGCTGCGCTTGAACTTCATTATCGTCTTAAACTATCCAGGGATGCCCGGACTAAAAAGGAAACCCTGGAAAAGCAAAAAGAGCTGGAGCATCGGCAGCTTAATCAGGCGATTCAAAATATCATGGATGTGGAAACGCAATTAAAAGCCATGTGCCAGGAAGCCGGTTGCGGCACTATTGATCAGTTGCCCGAAGCTGAGCGAAGGTCGGGCATGCGACGAGAGATCCAGACCCGTTTGGAGGCAAACAGTGACCAGCTCCGGCGGCTTTCAGGCGGTTCCGCTGTCGAGGAGTTCATTAAAGAGGCTCTGGAAATCGACCCGGACGGTATCTCGGGGAAAATTCAAAGTCTCACAGAGACCATTGAAGCGTTAAATGCTGAAAAATCAGAACTGGACCAGACCATTGGAAGCGAAAGAAACGAGCTTAGCAGAATGGATGGCAGCGGCAGAGCCGCAGACCTGGCCCAACAGATCCAGATCACCCTTGCAGGGATCGAAAGCGACGCAGAACATTATTCCCGGTTAAAAATCGCTACCAAGGTATTGAGCATGGCCATTGAGCGTTACCGGGACAAAAGCCAGGGGCCGGTTCTGAAAAGAGCATCAGCACTTTTTAATCAGATTACGGATGGAGCTTTCGAAAGCATCCGTGCAGATTATGATGATAAAGGTCAGCCTGTTATCGTAGGCATTCGAAGCCGTGACAGGGAAATTGTCCGGGTGGAGGGCATGAGCGATGGGACTGCCGATCAGCTATACCTTGCCATGAGACTTGCGGGTCTTGAAAGGTATTTGGAAAATAACGAACCTCTCCCTTTTATCGTTGATGACATCTTAATCAAGTTTGACAACGCTCGCGCAGCCGCCACACTGAAAGTCCTGGCAAAAATATCGGAAAAAACCCAGCTGATCTTTTTCACGCATCATAATCATCTTGTCGAACTGGCCAATGGGCATATTTCTCCGTCGGTGTTGCATTATCACAGCCTGTGACCCGAATGGACCCTTTTTCTATATTGTTGTCGAGCTAACCTAACGTGTTCGGAGAATGCGAGATTGGCCTGTCTATCTTTCCAGGTTAAGCCGTATCAATAAAAAATCAACAATTTCGCTGATCTGTTCCGTGTGAAAGCGTGGCACTCCCCAGTCCAGGGGAGAATCACTCACCAAAGCCATAAGTTTGCTGTCCCCTTTGCAGGCCGGATCTTTTTTGATTTCAGGTCTGAAAATTTCAATTTTCGGAAGTCCGGCCCGCTTGAATCCTTCAACCAGCACAAGGTCCACTCCCATAAAAAAGGGAATCAATTCCTGGGGCTGATGATCATGGTCTACATCTTTCACCATACCGATATGGTTGGGCGAGGTGACAATGGTGACGGATGCACCTGCTTTTTTATGACGATAGCTGTCTTTGCCGGGATGATCCAGATCAAATCCATGAACATCATGTTTTAGGGTTCCCACACGAAATCCGCGTTTTTTGAGTTCAGCAACCAGCTTAACGGTCAGGGTTGTCTTACCCTGACCTGAAAATCCAACAACAGATACCATCGGAGGCGGCCGTGTACCCTTCACTTTTGATGAGTCTTCTGAATTTTCCGGCTCACCGGTTATGTCAATCGGATTCATAGGGGTCTCCCTTGGTTATATATGACTTGCAACTGCTGTGCACGATTCCATTGATTCAGTACTATATGAAACTGCATGGCAGTATTCAACTTTTTAATTTCAATTTGTCTGCTTTTCCTGAGGTGTATTAAAATAGCTTAAAGTGCCAATTAGCCTGTTTCCGGTTTCAACTGGACAGACCAAATTAATCTATTTTCAAAAAATATTATATAGTTGATCCACGCCTTTTGAGGATATGATATATATCATCTTTATTTTATTGGTTTAAATTTCATATTGACAAGACATACTTATACCAATATATTTCCAAATTAGAATATTATAAATGGAGTGACATGAAATCATTTATCCGGGTCATGAAAGCGTTGTCCGATCCTAACCGGGTTAAAATCATCAAGCTGTTGCAGCAAAAAACCATGTGTGTGTGCGAACTGCAGGCAGCACTCAAGATTGCCCAGCCGATCGTATCCAAGCATTTAAAAATCCTGGAAGATGCCCAGTTGGTTGGTTCCAAAAAAGAAGGGCTCTGGGTCAATTATTCAATCGGGGATGGCCGGGCAAGTCCTTATGCTTCAAGCCTTCTGGGAAATCTTCGCCATTGGCTGGATCATGACACGGAAATTGCCGATTTGCTGAATCGCATTGAGACTTATGACAGAAACAAAATTTGTGCCAAGAATAAATAACCTACTTTTTGGAAAGGAAACAGGGCTATGAGTATCCATACAGCCACTGCTGGTAATAAAAAGGCGTTGGAATCAGAAAACGAGGATGCTGAACCGGGTATGATCGACTGGAAAATGATCTGGAAGCCGATGGCTCTTATAATTAGTGTATTTCTGATCTTTTTCTGGTTGCCTTTGGAAAACGACAGGTTTACCGATTCTGTGATCGAAGCCTTGGCTCTGGCAAAATGGTATGCTCAGGAACATGTGATCCTGTGCCTGATTCCTGCTTTTTTTATTGCCGGAGCCATTTCGGTTTTTGTTTCCCAGGCGGCGGTCATGAAATATCTGGGGGCCGGGGCCAACAAGATCATGTCTTATGGAGTGGCATCGGTGTCAGGCGCTATACTGGCGGTCTGTTCCTGCACGATTCTTCCTTTGTTCGCCGGTATCTGGAAACGGGGGGCGGGACTTGGCCCTGCAATTGCGTTTCTTTATTCGGGCCCTGCCATCAACGTGCTGGCAATTATCCTGACGGCTCGAATTCTCGGACCTGAAATCGGTTTTGCCCGTGCTATTGGAGCCATTTTTTTCAGCATTATTATCGGCCTGATCATGCATTTCGTGTTCCGAAAAGAAGAACAGGTCAAAGCCGATATGGCTCTTCATATGCCTGAGCCGGAGGTGGAGCGTCCGCTCTGGCAAAATGTTATCTATTTTGCGGTCATGATATTGATCCTGGTGACCGCCACATGGGGGGAACCTTCCGGTGCGACCGGATTTTGGGCTGCGGTTTTCAGCATAAAATGGTATTTGACCGGCATTTTTGCCATTGTTCTCGGGGTGCTCATGACCACCTGGTTCCGTGTCAAGCCATATAAGGTGTTTATTGCGGCAGGTTCTATTCTGGCCCTGGCGATCCTGTTTCCCCGTGAACCGCTGATTGCCTTCTCCGGGGGAATCGTGGCCTTGTCGGTCTTGCTGACCACCACCCGGGGAGAGACCGAGTCATGGTTTTTATCCACCTGGGATTTCAGCAAACAAATCATGCCACTGCTGCTTGCCGGTGTTCTGGTGGCGGGATTATTGCTGGGTCGGCCGGGTTCCGAAGGTTTGATTCCTTCCCAATGGGTCAGCAATCTGGTCGGCGGCAATTCCGTATGGGCCAACCTATTTGCCTCTGTGGTAGGGGCTTTTATGTATTTTGCCACCTTGACCGAAGTTCCGATTCTTCAGGGCCTGATCGGGGCCGGGATGGGAAAAGGGCCTGCCCTGGCACTTCTTCTGGCAGGGCCGGCCCTGAGCCTTCCCAACATGCTGGTGATCAACAGTGTTCTGGGATTTAGGAAAACAGCGGTTTTTGTGGCCCTTGTCATCATGATGGCCACGATCAGCGGGCTTATTTTCGGCCAGTTATATGTTTAAACCATAAACCGAAACCAAAAGGAGTTGATGATGGATATCAAAATTTTAGGACCGGGTTGCGCAAAATGTGCACAGACTGAAAAAATTGTGAGAGAAACCGTAGAGGAATCCGGAGTGGATGCCTCAATTGAAAAAGTAACCGACGTAATGGAAATCGCCGGTTATGGTGTTTTTGGTACCCCGGCAGTCGTTATTGATGGAAATGTGAAAAGCGTGGGTAAAATACCCAGTAAGGCGGATATCAAATCATGGATCGGTAAATAGCGACTGGCCCCATTTTGTTGGAAAACCCAAAAGTCTCCCACAGATCGAAAAACAGATCGGGAGACTTTTTTCATCCCTGAATGCAAATAATATAGATGCCTGTTAATTCCAAATCTGTTATAATTAGTCAATTAAAATGACCTCTCAAGGATTAAAGCCATGTCGAAAAATACAACACCCATTTGGATACCGGCATTCAGGCAGGGTCTGGCATTATTGTTCATATCCGCCATATTAGCGATGGTGGTCAACCAGATTCGACCGGATGGTATCAAAATCGTGGGGGACTGGTCGGTAGAGGCACGCCTGAGAGGTCCCGACGGCGAATCGATGATTGTTTCCCTCGAAGAAGCCCGCGAACTCTATGATCTTCACGAGGCCATTTTCATTGACGCACGTTCGGAAGAACATTACCATGAAGGGCATATCAAGGGTGCTTTGTCCTTGCCATGGCAGAGAGTTCATGAATATTTTATTGAGGTTGCCGAACAACTCGATCCCGGAAAGCCGATCATTACCTATTGTGATGGTGAAACCTGTGAGCTGAGCCACGAGTTGGCGATTTTTTTAAAAGATATGGGTTTTAACAACTCACGGGTACTGGTGAACGGGTGGGGCCTGTGGCTTGAAAGCGGCCTTCCGGTGATTTCCGGCGTTGATGCCGGAGGGGAATAAAACTTAATGACCGATAAAAAAACCTATGGCAACGTTTCTGTTTCATAGCGTCAGAGTCAGTTTAGGGGTAATTTTCATCTATGCCTCAATTGAGAAAATTTTAAGTCCGGATATTTTTGCCCAAGCGGTATTCAATTATCAGATTATTCCGGAATCCTTTGTAAACCTTACGGCTATAATTTTGCCGTGGCTTGAACTGATGGTGGGGGCCTCTTTGATTATCGGATATTGGATACCTGGCGCCACCCTTATTGTCACTAACCTGCTGATGATCTTTATCTCAGCGTCATTGTTTAATTTGGTCCGTGGCCTTGATGTCCATTGCGGCTGCTTTTCCGGAGGAATCCTGGAAACCGCATCTTCTCGCTTGGCTATTTTGCGGGATACATTCTTTCTTGTCATGTCATCTTATTTACTCTATAGAGTTTTTTTTCAAAAAAAATCCGATTTTGATCCGAATAAGTTTAAAGGCCCTCTTATCACTTAATTTTAACATATTAAAAGAAAGGAACTAATCGATGATGATGAAAAAAAGAACCGCATTTGTTCTCGTTTCAGTGTTTGTGTTGATTTTTTGGACAATTCCGGTCTATGCGGATCTTTACTGGCAAAATATACAGGAAACTAAAGGAATACCCGGCCAACCCGATGAGACTCAAACCATCGATCATTATTTTACCCAAAATGCTTCGCGAATCGAAAGCGGCAGTATGGCCACCATTATGAATTTTGACGATATGATCTTATACCATATGGATACACAGGCAAAAACCTACAACAAGATTGATTTGAATGCAATGGGACAAATGGCGGGAGAAGGGGAAGATGCCGAAGTGTTTTCCAACATGATGAAACAGATGATGGGAGAAACAAAAATAATCCCTACAAATGAAACCAGGAAAATTGCCGGATACGACTGTAAAAAATACAATATGCAAATCATGATGGTCCAGATTGAATACTGGGTAACCAAAGATATCGATCATTATCAGGAACTCAAGCAAATCGGTGAGAAAATGGCCAAAGGTTTTGATAACAACCCCATGATGCAGCATTTGAATTTTGCGGCGCATATGAAACAAATGGATGGTTTTCCTGTCCAGACCATCACCCGAAACCCCATGGGAGGCACCATGATTTCCACTCTCAAGCAGATTGAAAAGAAAAAACTGAGTGATGATCTTTTTAAGGTACCTTCCGACTACAAACTGACGGACTCGGAAATGTTTCATCAGTAATCAAAAAAGGGGGGATTGGCCGGATGGGTGACCGATCCCCATTTTCCCTAAACCGATTCAAGTTCCTATCCTTTGCTTATGGGAGAAATCAATTGTTTGGACACGACCAAGAGGGATAAGCAGATACTAAGGGTGAGCGCAATACACAAAAATTTTTGATGCCAGTTTAGCAGCCGTATATTCCGACACCTGACAACCTTCAATTTTGACCAGTTCGTTGATATCCGCCGCCACAACGTTTCGTTTTTTTCCAACCTCCCTGATGAGTTTGACCACCTGCCGGTATGAAAGCCCACCCGGTTCCGGGGTGCCTGTACCGGGAATCACTGACGGATCAAGTCCATCCAGATCAAGGGTGATATAAACCGTTTCCGGCAGAGCTTCCACCACAAGATCAATCCATGAATCATCACAAGGGTCGATCTTATGGGCATAAAACGGGGTGTAACCTCTTTGCCGGATTAATTGGGCTTCCTCAGGGGAAAAAGACCGTATCCCCACCTGAACAAAGGGTATTTTAACGTCATCGGCCAGCCGCCTCATGACACAGGCGTGATTATAAGGACTACCATTCCATTCTTGCCTGAGATCGGTGTGGGCATCGATTTGTAATACGCCGATCCGGGGATAAATTGCCTTTGCCGCCATGACAGGGCCGATAGTTATGGCATGGTCTCCTCCAAGAGCCAATAGAAATTTTCCCGCTTTAAGAGCCTTCTCTGATGCGGTTCTCATTTCCATGACGGCTTTTTCCGGATCTCCTTTCGGAAAAACCGGGGGAAGTGTATGGATCGGAATATGGCTCCAGTTGATCAATGTCTCTTCATCCAGGCTTTCCAATTGCTCGGACGCTTTCAGAATATGATAAGGCCCCTCTTGGCTTCCTGAGCCATAGGAAGGGGCCTGCTCATAACAGAGGGGTAATACGATGATCCTTGCCTTTTCAAAACCCGGCGGATCGACTTCTACACCCCCAAAATGGATAAATTCCAGATTTTCCATGGATTTCACATGTTGCACTGAATCCTACTTAACAAACAATGCCGCTGCCAAAACCGTTGTCCACAGGTTTCCTTCGGCCCCTAAAGCCGCCTGGCTGGTATGCCAGGACTCAACAATTTTTCCGGACATTTGGTAGATATCCCGTCTTTCATCATAGTCCTTGTCCGGATCGAACTCAATTCCAAGGGTGTTGGCCAGCATGGATGCAGCCAGATCTTCGGCATACTCTCCGGCTTCTTTCTCGGTTTGGCCAAAGCCGTGATGTTCCGACAAATAACCGTATTTGCCGCTTTCAGCCGGAAGTGCCAGCCCAATGCTGGCAACGATTCTTCGTCCGGGCTCATTGATTTCCTGTCTTGCCATAACACAATGGGTAATTTCTCCCGGCTCCAGCCTCGGCAAACCGGTATCAATATCAACAACCCTGCAATGGGGGGGAAAAATCGATGAAACCGTTACAAGGTTCAGATGTGCAATTTTTGCATCACGAAGGGCATTTTCAAATGACGCAAGTTTTTCCTTATGAATACCGACCCCTTTTGTAAAAAACATATATCT
>CAYZJH010000034.1:0-36155 GCA_964478625.1 uncultured Desulfobacteraceae bacterium | reverse complement strand
CGGCGGATATTTCACAAGGGCTGGATAATGATCTGGACAGTTTTATCAAATATAATTTCGACGGTCGTTATTTTCTAACCTCCGACTTAATCCCGTGGCTGACATTTGCCTGTCTTGGACGTGCGGGATACATCGATCCGGTAGGAAATGTCGAGGATATTCCTGACGATCAGCTTTTTTTTCTTGGAGGCACTTCGGATGTAAGGGGATTCAAAGAAAATATGCTCCTGTTCGATGACAAAGAAGACCCGGTAGGAGGGCGTACGACCATGTCAGGAAGTTTAGAGGCAAGAATCGATTTGGGAAGAAATTTCGAATTGACCACATTTCTTGATGCCGGACGTATCAGAAATACGGAGATCATCGTGGATAAAACAAATTGGCGGACATCTGCGGGCATAGGGCTCCGTTATATCACACCCATAGGTCCTGTCGGGTTTCTATACGGTCATAAACTCGATAGAAATTCCGGGGAAAGCCCGGGAAGAATTCATTTCGCAATAGGCTATACTTTCTGATATTTTGTGCAGGTTCTCCACAAAAAATCAATTCCTCCACGGAAAAGACTAAAGAGCGGAAAAGATATTCCAAGGGTATTGTGATCTCACCCCCTGACTTTCCTTTTGATAAGGAATGAACGGCTTTTGGGTTAGCCGATAGCCAGGTGGTCAGTCAGATTCTTAACCGCAGCCATATATTCTTTGAAGCCATGAAGGAAAATGTCGTTATGATTGGCTCTATGAATTTTCAGAATTGTTTTTTGTTCGGCCGGGGATGCATCAAAAAGAGCCTGCCCGTCGCTGAAAGGAATAATCTGATCCCATTCAGCATGGATAATGAGTGTTGGGCCATGGAATTCTTTTATCTTTTCGAGATTTCCGATTCCTTGTTTTTCATCGAAGTTCAACAATGATGATTCCACTCCCAGCAAGGCCAAAAGTGGCTTTGTAAATGCAAAACCGCTTTCGATAATAAGCCCTTTAATTTTTTCCGGATAACTTTTAGCCAATTCAAGTGCGGAAGCACTGCCCAAAGACCTTCCCATCAAAATAAGCGGCCCTTTGAAACCTCTGCCAGATAACCAGTCCTGGGTAAATTCCATAATCAGATGGCAATCGTTAATCATGGCAGAAATGCTCGGTTTACCTGTGGAACGTCCGTATCCTCTATAATCGACAGGCAGAAAATTAATGCCCATTTGATTAAAAAACGGTCCCAAATCATCATAATCCGATGCCAACTCTCCATTGCCATGAAAAAAGAGAATATTTGCCGACTCCTTTTGTTCCATGTGAAATCGCCCACTTATGGTGACTTCATCTCCCACAGGAATCATAACGCTCAAAACAGCTGATGAAACATTTGAAATACCTCTTTCCGGGCGAGGATGAAAAACATACCTCAAAATTTCCGGAGTATCCAGAAATGACAAATCCGATTTTGAAAACTTTTTCATATTTTATAGCTCCATATGGTTAGTGCATGAAATCAGGTTCGTTTTTTTTAATAATATTTTTGGCTGAAAAATTTGTTATAACTTGACACTCTTAAGTTCCCGCAAGTAGTTTGAATTAATTATTATCGATTTTATTGCATCGTCATTCCGACGAAAGCCCGAATCCAGATGATTTAGAAAGCAGGTTTTTCTGGATGCCGGATCAAGTCCGGCATGACGGAGAATTTTGTTTAGTCAAATTATAATCAAAATAGGTATAAAAGCACAACTATTGTTTCTATATTCTTAATTAAAACACTGATATCAGCTATGAAAAGGTATTTTAAGGTGTGCAGGAAAGTTTCCACTGTATTGGATTTGACCTTTTTAGCCTTCAAAAAAACATAATTTTTGCTTTTTTCATAATATTTTTTACTTTTCAAATCATAATTAACTTGAAATTAATTACTAATGTACTATAATCTTTTCTCAATTCGTTTTTCCAAACAACATGACAAAGTGACTTGTATGGCAATTATTAAATGTTTTATGAAAAACTTAAAACTTGCCTGAAAAATTTCCCGTATTTCCAACCCTCAAAGGAGAGCATGCTATAATTAACCAAAGTCTTGCCCATGATAGAGGGGAGAGATATTAACCCGTAAAACCAGGAGGTATTTTATGCAAAAAAAAATTTTAAAAAGTGTAATCTTTATCCTATCTGTTGCTTTCATGTTCAGTTGTGCCGGCCCGCAAACACCTTTAACATTTCAGGCGAGCCAATTCCCCGCAGACCGTTATCAACCTGCTGTGGATAATTTCATGATTCTGTTTGACTCTTCGTCATCCATGGGGGATATGTATAAAGGTCAGGAAAAGTTGGCCATAGCCAGAGCTGTAACCAATAGCATGAATCTTACATTACCTGAGTTAAATTTTACAGCCGGGATGAGAACATTCGGCCATTGCTCTGCTGTTTCTAAAGAACCTTCCATTCTGGTTTACGGTTTAACCAAATACAGTACCGCGGGCCTCGGCTCTGCGATCGACGGTGTAACCTGTGCCGGCGGCACAACCCCGTTGGGTTCTGCAATCGCCGGAGCGCATGAAGATCTAAAAGGTGCCGGCGGAAAGACCGCGCTGATCATTGTCAGCGATGGGAAAGACTTGCTTCATGGCCCCAAACAAGCACTTGATGCCATGGCAGCCGATTTCGGCGACAGACTTTGTGTTTATACCATCCAGGTCGGAGATGATGCTGCTGGAGCAAAATCTCTGGAACAACTTGCCACCGGAACAGGTTGTGGTTTTGCCTCAACCGCCGATGGTCTTGCCCCTGCAAGTGACATGGCCAACTTTGTAGAAAAAGTTTTCCTTGCCCCTGCTCCGGCACCGGTTGTAGCTCCCGCTCCATTTATCGACAGTGATGGTGACGGTGTTCCCGATCATCTGGACAAATGCCCTGGAACTCCCAAAGGTGCCCCTGTTGATGAAGAAGGCTGCTGGATTATTGGAATGATACACTTTGATTTTGACAAGTCTGAAATCCTTCCGGAATCCATTTCCGTGCTTACTGAAATCAGCGAAGTCATGAAGAAAAATCCCGGCTTAAAGATGAATTTAAACGGTTTCACCGACAGCATCGGAACTATGGAATATAACCAGGGATTATCCGAAAGACGTGCTCAGGCAGCCAAAAAATACTTGGTGGATCAAGGGATTGAAAGCAATCGTTTTGGTATCAATGGTTTTTCATATACAATGCCTATCGCTTCGAATGATACCGAAGAAGGGCGAAGAATGAACCGAAGGGTAGAATTTGTACCATTCGAATAAGCAATATATTATGTATTAGAATCTATCAGAGAGGAAAGCCGGGAGGTTTTCCTCTTTTTTTTTATGTGTTCAGAAGGAATTATTCATCCTAACCGACATCTTTTTCACCGAGCAGAGACTTTGCTACCTGGATATCATAAGCTCTTTGGGGGTCGAAATTGCCTGAACCCGTTTTATTATACATACCGGCGGCCTTTAATATTGCATCATAAGGAATCCAGCCATGTTCATCCCACAATTCAGGAATGTCTCTGTTCCACAATCGAAACCAGATGACCCCATCTGATTTCTTTACATACATCCGGGTTCTTTTATTATTGGGATAAGGATAATAGTAAATGCCCTTTTCGTCCTGCATTAATTTTTTAAGCCTTTCAGTGAAAATAATTCTTTCATAAATCGGTTTTAAAGCGATGATATTGGCTAATAGCCTTTTCAATACGATTTTGCAATACCTTTTTGCTGATACCGGCTTAAGCTCATAGAACATTATACAAATATGGGTTCCTCCTCTCGCACCTTCTTTGGATCCCGGGTAAGAGAAAATATTTTATTGCTGTGCGATATCTCAACAAGTTCGATGAGTTACCATTTAAAATGTTTCATCCGATTTTTTATGAATATCCTTGACTTTATATCTTGCGATGTTATAAGTTGAATTTTTCATAACCACCTTTTTGTTCCGCAGGCTGCTATTCCTGCTTTAACAACCAAATCCTACGCCGTAAATGAATCTTTTCATTCGGTCAACAACAGATGTGTTTTTCCATAGGTTTAACCAAGGAGTATTTAAATGAGCGAATTTTTACAAAATTTACGCGCCAAACAAAACAAGCGCTACGACGGCAACCGAAGGCAATATCCTAACGCTCAGTATCAAGACAGGCGTAACGACAAAGATAATCGAAAACAACAGCAAGTGGTGGCTACAGCAGTAGAAACTCTTTCTGCATCCTTGGCTGAAAATCTTCCTGTGATCAAGACGATCCTGGAAGGAATTTCCGAAAATCAGAAACGGCTTGCAGAAGCGGAAGATCGTCGTGCTCGTGCCGAAGAGCGAAAAGCAAGTGTTTTGGAAAGTATATTTGATTATGCCAAACAATATATCGGAACCGGAATAAATTTATCCGCCATGGATCCGATTAAATCAGAACCTGAGAATCAGCAACCTACTGAACAGTTTCCAAAAGAAGCCGGTGTGGAAAGCGAATCGCCGATCGAATCTGAAATCACCCAGACCACTTTTCCTAGCCGAAAAGAAGTCCTTGCTCTCATTGGCGATATGCGCGAAAAAGGAGCAACCTACGATCAAATCGCAAAACATTTGGAAACTGAGGGAATTCCTACTTTTTCACGTAAAGGTCAGTGGCGGGGACAAACCGTTCATCGTCTTTATCAGAAAATGACATCATAAGGTCTTTTCGAATAGCAGCACCTTTTTTTTAACACCACAGCCTGATTGAAAAAACGCATTAAATTGGGCAGGGTATGGGTATGCCTTTTGCCCCCATACGAGCGACTTGTGGTTTCGTAAAACTGGTCAAACCATTTTTTGAAAAATACCGGGGGAAAAACCCCGCACCCCAAAAAATTCTGAACTGAACGATTCAGCCGGTATATGAATGTTATCCGTATAAAAGCTGAAATTCCAAAGATATACCCAATAATCGGAATATTGTCTTTTAGTCGGCATTACATTGAAAATTTACCTGGATCCGAATAGCCTTTTGGTGCATCCATGTGCGGGGAGTATTTACGGAAAATCTCATGGCAGAAAACTCATTTATGAGTCTTCTTCGAAATCAGAAGAATCGTCATCCGCAATTTTCAGGGGAGAATCCAGCTTTAGATCATCATCTTCCCCAAAATCATCATCAAAATCATCTTCCAGAAGGTCGTCAATATTGTCGTCAACTTCATCATCCAGTTCATCCTCATCAACCACGTCATCATCTTCTTCCATAACGTAAACCTCCTGGTCCTTGGTGAGCCAATCCAGATCGTCAAAAATGATTTCGGTGCTCAGCATATCACTTTCATCATCATAAACTCCGATTACCGAATCTGCGATCTTGTCGGCATAAAGGTTGGGAGGATACATGTTTTCAGTGCGAAGGACACTTATCAAAGCTTCTTTCCCTTTTTTAATGGCCTCCTGGACACTCTTTTCATCGTAAGAGGCCTCACAAAGAAATGACATCATCTCTTTGTCCAATTCGCCATATTCCCTCAACGTCAGACTTCCTTTTTCAGGATCCCTGGAAATTGTGTATTTGTGTTTCATCATTATCTCCTTCAACAGTATTTGAAAATCCAAACAGTCATCATTGATCAGAATGTCTATAATAACTGCTTTTTCAGACAATTCAATAAAAATTATTGACCGTGTAAAGAAAAAATGATAAGTCTTGCGTTCTTATGAGGAGGGATGGCCGAGTGGTTTAAGGCGGCGGTCTTGAAAACCGTTGAGCGAAAGCTCCGTGGGTTCGAATCCTACTCCCTCCGCCAGAAGACGCGATTTTTACGGAGAGATGGCCGAGTCGGCTGAAGGCGCTCGCCTGCTAAGCGAGTGTGGGGGGAAACCTCCACCGAGGGTTCGAATCCCTCTCTCTCCGCCATGTTTTTATCGCATTCTCTAACTTCATCAAGATCTGTCCCTATCTCAGATCAATATCACCGCTTAACACAAGGGGCGCCATAATTGACACCCCTTCTCTATCGACTATTGTGTGATGATATTAGATTAAAAATTCAAAATCATGCTGTCATTGGGTATAAACGGTTTGAAAGACAGGCCTGTCTCAGACGCAACATACCCCGGCACCGCAATTCCGGATTCAAACTGGGCATAATTAACAAAAGTCCTTCCATCAATTCGCACCTTCATTCCTCTCACCGGTTTTTTTAACGGCACAACTACCTGCACATCCCGAAATTTTTCTCTCAAGCCGGAAAACCCCATAATTTCAGCTTGTTTTCCAAGATCTACCTCAAGGTAATTTCTGGAATTACTCGAAATATAACATTCGAATTTTTCACCAATACCCTTTATTACCATATCCAGTTCTTTTGTCATGGCTCATCAACTCCTATTTTACATTCCACCCACAGCGGGAAAAAGTCCGACATGATCACCATCTGAAAGTATCTTACCGGAATCAACCCTCTTTCCATTTACAAATATTATTTCCACCCTGTCTTTCGGAAGACCCAACCTGTTGATCAACTCTCTAACATTTGCCCCGGTCTCCATTACTTTTGTCCGGCTGTTTTCATAATCACAATGACCCATTTCCGACAAATTTGCATAGCATTTGACTTGAATTTTCATTTTATTGCTCCCTCAATATTTTATTTTTCGATCTTTTCCAATACAACTTTTCAGCAAGAGATTAACTATTTATTTTCACTGAAATGAAACGGTAAGGTAAAATCCAATTTTGCAACCTTTAATTAGTTCTAATGTTTTCATCAGGGCTATCATTGCAACAGGAATTGATTGGGAGGAAAATCACAGGTAAAAACCCTTATGGGTTTTTCAATCATCAGAGGTAAAAGAAAACCATACAAACTGCTTGATTGAGCATCTTATCACGGCATTACTATTCAATGGCTTCTTCACAACGCACTCCATTCAAAAGGCATTTTTCTATGCAATATCCGTACCTTTATTTATTTTTATTGTTTTTTTCCTCTTGACGGCTGATTGTTTATGATTATCATATTCTTGAAAATGATGAGTTAACTGATTGATATTAAAAACTAATTTAACAAAAAGGAGGTTGGTGATATGAGAACTTTACTGCCGACTTTAAAACGACCCTCTGACTGGTTAGCTGCTCCAAACATGAGATTTTTTGACAGATTCTTTGATGATTTTGGATTTCCTGAACTGGTGGATGAAAAACAGTGGATGCCGACAATCGATCTGTCTGAAACGGACGATCATGTGATTGTCAGGGCTGAAGTGCCGGGCATGGACAAGAAGGATATTCACATCAGCATGTCTGACGGACTTTTGACCATTCAGGGTGAAAAAAAGCAAGAAAAGGAAGAAAAAAAGGAAAATTACCGTTTTGTTGAAAGACGTTACGGTTCTTTCTCCAGAAGTCTTCGGGTGCCCAGTGGAGTAGATGCAGATAAAATCGAGGCCAGTTATAAAGACGGTGTATTGAAAGTGGCTATCCCCAAGTCCGAATCCGAAAAATCCCGTAAAATCGAGATTACCGGATAATACTTTATTTTTGGAAATAAAAAACGTGCCGGGTTTTTTCCCGGCACGTTTTTTATTCATAAATTTGCTGCCTATGAACCATGGAGACCTTTATGCATCCTTGTCGGAAACATTTCCATGGCTCCTTTTACTTTTTCAAAAAAGTTTTTCAGTCCGTTGTGTTCGATAACCAATCCTAATTGTGTAGCCAGAAGACAAAAAGAATCCATATCGTCATCATGGATTTGCCAAATTTCACTGTGATAAATTCTTATCAATCCAATCGGGATATCATAACATTTCAGCGGAACCGACAACATGGATACAATGCCTTCTTTGGCCGCCGCTTCCGGATATTGAACACGTTTGTCATTTTGGAAATTCTCTACAAATACAGGCTTCCCTGTTACAAATGCCATGTATTGATGATCTGCCAAAAGCGGACCTTTATTTAGATATTCATCGCTCACGCCATGGCTCGCTACACGAAACAGCTGTTTTTCACGTTCATCAAACAACATGATGCTGCACCCCTTAACTGAAAAGAACCGGCAAATGCGCTCTGCAATGTGTTCGATCAACAAACTGATATCATCATTGGTTAAAATAGCCCTGCATAGGGATTTAAATTCCCTTAGTCGAATTTTTCTTTCTAAATTCTCACCCATGACTATCCATCTCCTGATCAGCGAAATTTATATTTTTTAGATATTCAGGTAATTTTTCCTGCTTTTTATAATCGTCATAATTTTTATATAGGCAGATTCTGTCATAATCTGCGAGAATAAGATTCAGTTGCTCTTTGCTGACTCTTGATTCCAGAGTTTTTTTGACCCAAAGAATCATATCCAAATCAACTGCGGTCCGTAAAAACCGAAAAGCTTCGCGACTCGGGTAAAAACCAATCTTATGACGAATAAGCAGCAGCCTGTATGCCAACAATCTTTTATCATAAGTTTTTTTGGCATTAAAACCGATGGTCTTTTCTTTTATGGCCGTTATTGCACCTTGTTCATATAACTTATTTTTTTTTACCTCAAATATTAACGTGTTGACATCAAAATCGATAGTGGCAAGAAGGTTATCAATTTCAGGTTCAAGGTGAAATTTTTTTATCGGAAGAAAATTATCCAGAAGACTTAAATCAAATGAGAATACGGAGCCTATCGGATACCACCTCAATCCTCCAAAATCGGTATTTTTAACGTTCTCTTCAGCAAACACTTTCTCCATTGAAAAATTTTTTTCGAGGCTTCCAATCACTATATCGATATCATGCGTCACAGCCGAATCCCCATACATCAGCCTTATGATAAAATTTCTCAATGCTCCGCCAATAATCAAAAAACATGCATTCTGTGGAAATGAATCGATCAAAAAATTTAACGGCTTCGAAATATTTTCCTGAGACACAAATTCAGCGATCTTTTTTCTGCATGTTTCAACGGTGTATTTAAATTCATTCATTTGATGTTTCGGCACGTTTTTCTGGGGTTGTCCTGTACGTGACATACCCTCCACTGATATTTTTGGATTTGAATCCGTTTTGGATCAGGATTCTGTGCCCTAAATATCCGCGATATCCAACTGCACAAAATGGCAAGTATTGTTTGTCTTTATCCAGTTCCGACAGTCGGTCTCTGAGTTCATCAATGGGGATATGCATGGCACCTTCGATTTTGCCTGCAACCTTCAATTCAAAACGGGTGCGAAGATCCAACAAAATCGAACCCTGGTTGATAAGCTCGGAAAGTTCATTCCAGTGTGCCATTTCCATATCGCCTTTCAGAATATTGGCTGCCACAAAACCGGCCATATTAACAGGATCTTTTGCCGAAGAATATGGAGGTGCATAAGCCAGTTCAAGTTCTTCCAGATCAAAAACGGTCATCTTTGCCTTGATCGCTGTGGCAATGACGTCGATTCTTTTGTCAACACCTTTTTTCCCGACAATTTGAGCACCCAATATTTTTCCTTTTGACGGAGAGAAAATCAGCTTAATGGAAGTGGTAGTAGCTCCTGGATAATACCCTGCATGGGACCCCGAATGAGTATAGGAAACAAGATGTGGAAATTCATGTGCCTTCAGCATTTTTTCTTTCGCACCAGTCGAAGCGACAACCATATCGAATACTTTCACCACGGAGGTTCCTATCGTACCTGAGAATATCGATTTTCTGCCAAGGGCATTGTCAGCAGCTATACGCGCCTGTTTGTTGGCTGGTCCGGCCAATGCCGTCAGGACGGGGAAATCAGTCACCACGTCCCTGACCTCAACAGCATCTCCCACTGCATAGATATGCGGGTCGGAAGTCTTCATGGTGGAATCAACCCAAATTCCTCCGGTGGTTCCAATTTTCAAACCGGCTTGTTTGGCCAATTTGTTTTCAGGGCGAATGCCGACAGAAAGCAAAACCATATCAGTTCTGATTTGTCGCCCCTTTTGAGTGTGCACAATAATTTCCTTTCCAGCTTCGGAAAATGCCCTGACACCGTTTTCAAGTTCAAGCTCAACATTTTTTTCTTTCAGATGGTCATGTATAATTGACGCCATCTCCAAATCAAGCGAAGGCATCACTTGGTCAAGCATTTCTATAATGGTGGTTTTGACACCCCGTAACACCAGATTTTCCGCCATTTCAAGGCCGATAAAACCACCTCCTACCACAACCGCATGCCGCGGATTTTTCTCATCTACAAGTTTTTTGATTCGATCCGAATCAGGGATGTTGCGAAGATGAAAGATGTTTTGTAAATCAATACCTTCTAATGAAGGTTTGATCGGTTCAGCACCCGGAGATAAAATCAGTTTGTCGTAAAATTCACTGGAAATCTCACCCGTGTTCACATTTTTGACTTTAACCGTTTTTTCCTGAACATCGATTCCGACAACTTCGGAAAAAATACGCACATCAATATTGTACCGTTGCTTAAATTCCTGGGGAGTAGCCAAAAGAAGATCCTCACGTCTTTTGATCACATTTCCGATATAGTAAGGAAGGCCGCAATTGGCAAAAGAAATGTATTCTCCGCGCTCAAAAATAACAATTTCCGCATCTTCACTGACCCTTCTGGCCCGTGCTCCGGCTGTAGCTCCTCCGGCAACCCCTCCGACAATCACCAGTTTAGTTCCCATATTAAGTTCCTCTAGGTTAGAGATAGCGATACCAAAAATATTATTCAATGATTTTTATAATCCATAGTATCTTATTGTCAATTTGTTCATTGCAAAAATCTGGCTTATAATATTATAAATCGATTTATCCGAATATTATGTGACGCCTTTGATCGATTCTTTTATGAACTGGGTTTAGCTCGATGTTGCATCGGAATTGATCCAAAAAGACCGGATATGCTGTTATAGAAATGGTGAACTGACCTTCTGCCGATTATAGAGGACTTCACCGGATATGAATTCCCAAATGAGTGATCATTAATTGTTTCGATCTTTCAAAAAATTACCACGTTGAAGGAAATATGTTTATTGTTATGCAAGATCGGGGGAAACACACCGGATTAAAATCACGTATCCACCTTTCATCACTATTTGATTTTGCCAAATTTTTGCTTTTGACGGGGATTTTAATCTGGCTGGTAGCGATCGGGACCCGGCAGATAGGCTATCACTGGCAGTGGTACAGGATTCCACAGTTTATCTTTATTATCGTTGATGGCAATTTTTTACCGGGCCCTCTTCTTCAGGGGCTTTGGGTTACTTTTAAAATCACCGCAACAAGCTTTGTCTTATTTCTCATTTTTGGGGTCACAACTGCTCTGCTGCGCCAATCCTCTTTTTTATCAGCCAGGGCCATTGCACGGATTTATCTTGAACTGATTCGAAACACTCCCCTTTTGATTCAGCTTTTCTTAATCTATTTCGCGATATCCCCGGTTCTTGGGCTAAGTGCGTTTACTTCGGCCGTTCTTGCATTGAGTCTTTTTGAAGGGGCTTATGCTTCTGAAATAATCAGGGCAGGCATCTATTCCATTAATAAAGGGCAGTTGGAAGCGGCTTACAGTCTTGGTTTTTCAACATTTGACACTTATCGATACATAATATTTCCACAGGTTATTCGACAAATATCACCTCCTTTGACAGGCCAAGCCATTTCTCTGATTAAAGATTCTTCGCTTGTAAGCACAATTGCAATCTATGATTTGACTATGCAAGCTCAGGCCATCGTGGCGGAAACATTTTTAGCTTTTGAAATCTGGTTCACCGTTGCAGCCATCTATCTGGTAATCAACATAACGCTTTCCTTTGTTTCTCGAATCATGGAAAACAGGATGCGTCTGGAGTAAAACATGTCTAAATTTAAATTGACGCAACAACATTCAAGGCAGGGAGATGATCAACCGATTATTCAAGTAAAGGGAATCAGTAAAATTTTTCCCAACGGTGTCAGAGCCTTGGAGGATTTTTCCATCGAAATATTTCGTACTGAAGTGGTGGTCATTATCGGTCCGTCCGGATCCGGAAAATCCACACTTTTAAGATGTTTAAACGGACTTGAAGAAATCGACGGCGGATCCATCATTATTGATGGAATTTTTCTAAACCGCAACAAAAAAAACCGGCTGGAAATTCGCAAAGAAGTTGGCATGGTTTTTCAATCCTTTAACCTGTTTCCCCATATGACCGTTTTGGAAAATATTAATCTGGCACAAAGAAAAGTTCGCAAAATCAAAGCCTCAGAAGCTACAAAAAATACGATGTCCCTTTTGCAAAAAGTGGGAATAGCCGAAAAAGCCGGAAGCTACCCGCATCATCTCAGCGGAGGGCAGCAACAGCGTGTTGCCATCGCACGGGCACTGGCTATGAAACCCAAAGTCATGCTTTTTGATGAAGCCACCAGCGCTCTCGACCCGGAAATGATCGGTGAGGTTTTGGATGTCATGAAAACCCTTGCCAAAGAAGGCATGACAATGGTCGTAGTCACTCACGAGATGGGGTTTGCCCGTGAAGTTGGGGATTGGATTGTTTTTATGGAAGATGGAAAAATTGTCGAAAAAGGTCATGCTCAAACCTTTTTTCAGTCTCCCCAAAAGGAACGAACAAAATTGTTTCTGGGTCAGATACTGAAGGTTTTTTAATCATTTGCTAATAAGTTATCCTATAATCAGACTTAATTGCACACTAGATTCAAAAAAACTGACCAAAATTAAAATGAATAGTTATTGCACTGAGCACAGCGCTATCTTGATTTCATCCTTTTCAAGTCTTATTCGATATGCTTTAATATTGTTAAATCCAAGCCGGAAAAATTTTACATTTAGACATTGCAATTTAAGGAGGAAATTATGGGTTGGTTTAAAATCAGATCTTTTGGTTTGTGCTTTTTTTTGGTTGTAACCCTCTTATCGAGTTCCAGCATGGCCGGTTCCGCAAGGCAGGAACTGATTGAAGACAGCCTGTTGGAACAGATTCTCAAAAGAGGTGTGATCAGAGTAGGAATGTCCACATTCGTTCCCTGGGCCATGAGAGATAAACAAGGAAACCTTATCGGGTTTGAGATCGATGTAGCCAATCGTCTTGCAAAAGATATGGGAGTCAACATAGAATTTATTCCCACCAAATGGTCCGGCATTATTCCTGCGTTGTTGACCGGCAAGTTTGATGTGGTTATCGGAGGGATGGGAATCCGACCGGATCGAAACCTTAAAGTCAATTTTTCAATACCCTATGATTATTCAGGACAATCGATCATGGCGCACAAAGAATTGGCAAAGGGGTTTAGCAAGCTGGAGGATTTTAATTCACCGGAAGTTGCCATTGCCGCCAGAATCGGAACCACCGCAGCGACTGCAGCTCAAAAATATATGCCCAAAGCCCAGCTTAAATTTTTCGATGATGAATCCCAGGCCGTCCAAGAACTTTTAAACGGACGGGTGCATGCCATGGTGGCCTCGGCGCCTTTGCCCGCCTATCAGGTGATCAAAAATCCCGATAAATTGTTTCTCCCGCTGGAAGATTCATTTACCCGTGAACCCAATGGATTTGCCATAAGAAAGTCTGATCTGGATACACTGAACTATTTTGACAACTGGATCAGATTCGTTGAGGCTGAAGGCTGGCTCAAGGAGCGAAAAGATTATTGGTTTGGTACCCGAGACTGGGAAGATCAAGTTAATTAGGTGTGATTCTTGCTAAATCCAAGAAAAAAGCACACAGCCATTCCAGATTTAATTTTTACCCTTCTGCTGTTGAGTATCTTTGGTTATTTGGTTTTTTATTTTTCCGTCAACGTGCAGTACCGTTGGAATTGGTCTTCAATTCCGGGTTACATTTTTCGATTTGATGATTCTGCCGGCAAATGGGTCCCCAATTTGCTCATGGAGGGATTTTTAACCACCATCCGGTTGAGTTTTTGGGCGGGAATATTAGCGGTGTTGATCGGAACGGTTATGGGGGTGTTTAGAACCAGCCAAAGCTTGTTTAAGCGAATGATCGCACGAACCTATGTCGAGCTTGTTCGAAACACCCCCCCACTGGTGCTGATTTTTATTTTCTATTTTTTTATCAGCGACCAAATCATCACTCTCCTGAAAGTAGAAAGCTTTATCCGATCTCTTTCAGATGGAAATAAAGATATACTGACGTTTCTATTTGCATCTCCAGCGCATTTTCCAGGATTTCTATCCGCACTTTTTACTTTGGCTATATATGAAGGGGCATATATTACTGAAATTGTGCGTTCAGGACTGGAGTCTGTGGATAAAAAACAATGGGAGGCATCCTATGCTTTGGGTCTCTCTTGGTGGCAACAGATGATTTACATCATCTTACCCCAGGCGGTTAGACGAATATTGCCTCCTTTGGCAGGTCAACTCATTTCAACTATAAAAGACTCAGCCATTGTTTCCGTAATTTCAATTCAGGAGCTGACATTTCAGGGACTGGAATTGATGGCCGCCACATACCTGACTTTCGAAATCTGGATTACCATTACTGTCCTTTACTTTATCCTAACTTTTTCCTGTTCTATCGCTGTACGGAAAATAGAGCTTCACATGAGAAGAAATGACCCTTAACTAGTTGCTTTAGATGATAAAAATTACCGACACTATCTATATTGAAGAAAAGCAAATCCAGTTTGATTTCATAAAATCATCAGGTCCGGGAGGTCAGCATGTGAATAAAACCTCCACTGCTGTTCAACTTAGATTTGATGTAAAAAACTGTCCATATTTGAACGAAGACATTGTAAAAAGAATCAAAATGCTAGCCGGAAAAAGAATGACCCTGGATGGAGAATTGATTATATTAGCCAGAAGCTTTCGCAGTCAGGAACAAAACCGTGCTGATGCTCTTGAAAGACTTGTTCAACTGATCAAAAAGGCTGCAAAACCGGTTAAAATTCGGAGAAAAACCCAGCCTTCACAGGCTGCAAGAATTAAAAGGATTGAAAATAAAAAACACCGGAGTAAACTTAAAAACTTAAGAAGATCCATCACTTCATTTTCATAGAAAGTCCGGGAAACTGCCGCTCATGATATTTTTTTTCAAACGCAAACCAGAACCTCCAAGCATGGAAAACATTTTTCTGGAACACTACAGAATCGATTTTTCAATTAACAGACTAGTGCCCGGTGTTGATAATGTTCGTTATGATGTCCGGCTGAGCCCGGAACTAATTCAATCCACCGTAAAAATTGTTCAATATCTCATCGCAAACCAGACTCAGACCCACCGGATCATGGAAATCGATTCTAAACTGCGTTATCCTGATCTTCAGACCGAATTTGAAAAGCTTTATTGCGCTGTTATGATCGGAGCAATTAATTCAGCTAAAATGCAAAAGGAAATTCAGGTAGACCTTTTAGCACAATCGGCCGTTGTCAAAATGATTATCGGAGAGATTCGGAATCAGTTTGAATACATGATTCAGTCCTTTATAAAAGCGATCCGGAAAACTGAACTTTCCTCCTCAAAAAACCTGGCTAAAGTGATTAAACTTAAAGAACAGCTCTCCGATTTAAGATCCAAAAGATCTTTCATTATTCGTGATGCCGGCATTGAATTTTTCCAATATCTGGCGGAAATTCAAAACAAACACCTAAAACCAATCAGGGAAATTAATTTCGGTTCCGAATTTTCAATCTATTCGGACATTTTTACAAACCCGATTTTACATATCGAAGATTCTCATGATGATTTTTTCATGATGGATGAGTATAACATTCTATTAGGAAGACGTTTTGACGATCCGGATCAATACGGAACCTTAATTGATTTGTTAAAAGATATTTTTTCACAGCTGAAATTCCCGAATAATCAGGCATCTGAATCAGGCACTTCCAATATAGAATCGAAACTTGCCAATGATTTTAATGAATTGTTAAAACAGGATAAAAACATTGATCGATTGTTAAACTTTTTTAAAACTCAAACCCAGTATAAATTTTCTAAAAAAGAAAAGAAATCCAAAGAGGAAACACGGAGTTTAAAAGAAAAAATAACACAACAAAAAAACCTTTTCGCTTTTTTTTATCGAAAATTCAACCGAAAAGGACTTGTTGATAAAATTGTCGCTTCTGATGGAATTCGTCCGATTGCAAAGGAATTTTGCCCGCCTTTGATGCCTCAGCAAATCGTTCAGTTTATCATAAAAAGAAGCAGCCGAAGACAGATCATTCGGCAGTTAAAAATTTCGGAACGATTTTATGGAAAGACCTTTTCTATCAAACTTCTCAAAAAACAGGTTCGTTCATGGAAAAACACCCCACGAAAAAAACGCAAGGAGATTTTTTTACACTTTCTTAAAGGATTTGTCCGGTACCACAGGGATTTTGAAAATTATAAGCTCCTGAAAGATATTATGGATGTCATCAACATCACTAGTGATGAAAAAATTATCAATCTTTCAAGGGCCAACAACACCCTCTTTGAATTTGTATTACCTCAGGAGTCCGTAAGCTACGAAAAACCAATCATCAACCATGTGATCATTAAAGCAGATGTCAGAGGCTCTACGGATATAACACAGCAAATGCAAAAAAAAGGGCTCAATCCTGCTTCTCTATTCAGCTTAAACTTTTTTAATCCCATCACGGAAATTCTTCCAGATTATGGGGCAACAAAAGTGTTTATAGAAGGTGACGCTATTATTTTAGCAATTACTGAATATGAAAAAGAACCCGCAGGGTGGTACGGAGTCGCAAGAGCATGTGGATTATCCCTCAACATTCTCTCCATCGTCAAACGTTATAATTTTAAATGCCGGAAAAAAGGCTTTCCCACACTTGAACTCGGTATCGGCATAAGCTATCAGGCGAGTCCTCCGGCTTTTCTTTTTGACGGAAACAATAAAATCATGATTTCTCCTGCCATCAACCAGGCAGACAGGCTCTCAAGCTGTGCAAAATCTCTTAAAAAACGACTTGAACACAACAAGAATCCTTTTAATTTATATGTGTTCCAGACAGTCGGGGGAAATCAGCATGCCGGGGGCGAAGAAGAAACCTATATTCGATATAACGTCAACGGTATTGAGTTGAGTCCGGCCGCTTTTATCAAGCTGACCCAAGAGGTTGAACTGAAAGCTGTCGAGGCTGTTTTCCCGGAGGTAACCCATGAAAAAATAAAAATCTATCTTGGAAAATTTCAAACCGTTTCCGGAAAATTCAGAAAACTTCTGATTCGGGAATCTCAAATTTTGGAATTCGCTTCAGACATCGAAACCATGGACACTCGGGCAACTTCAAAAAAATATTTTGAAGTGGTCACCAATCCATCCCTTTATCATGCGGTAGAGAAATTAATGTAATCAAAAAGATGGATTCCGGAGTGTTTGGCGTTACAATACAAGTTTCAGTCATCAGACGGCCGGATCCATTCAATCAGTTGTTTGATGAATTGACATCCAAACAGACCCGCTCAAAGAATGCTCCTAGTTCAGGGTTTGCCTTTTTCAGTCGATTCATTCTATCTTCTGAAAAAATATTATCCAATGTCGGCAATTCGATTCGAATTCCTGATTCCCGCCGAACCGTTTCCATTGTAACGCAAACAAGATAGATGGTAGCATATTTGATTAGTTTATTTTTGGGCAGTTGAACTTCATTTTGGTTTTGATGCCTCCATATTTCATAGACACAAGCCATGACTATTGGATCTTCAATGGAGCTGATTTTATCACAGTCATTCGATTCAAATCCGGTATCCAGGTAATGATCCGCCATTTTTTGAATGTTTTTTAACCAGAATGAATTTAAATTTTGCGGCAAGACAGCCTCAGGGCCCTTGGACAATACCTCATTAGCAAATTGAGATAATGAGGTTTCAAACTTTTTCAATTCAGGCATTGGTTACTTCCATAAAAATTATTTGGTTATTTGGGGTAAATTAAACGATCAACAATTAAGCCGTAAAAGCTGTTCTTATCTAAGGAAATATATTGCCATCCCAAATGAAAAAGGCACTTTCCACAAACAGCAATTTTCCAGGCATAGCCTCTGAACCAGGTAAATTCCTCCGTAGCAGGGCCTAAATATCTGCAACCATCGGCGAAGCTAAAGCAGGCAATCTCAAACAAAATTCCATGCGGATTGGCAAAGGTGTGGCGATGAGTTCCTCCAATGACAATCCGATCTGTCGGTTTGGCGATTGCGTTTAAACATTGGCCACACCGGATAAATCGGTCATCCTCAATAGTTTTTTCGCCTGCCTCATCTTCAACCCTGATCGTGGTAATCGTACCACCGTTTAGTTCCGATCGCTTTTTTAGCAAATTTAGAGCCAAACAACATGGTAGTCCCCTGAAATGGCTACCCTGGAAACCATATTGTTCTTGATAATTTTCCATACCATTTATTTTCTAGGCACTTACAAAATGATTCGTGGTTCTATTAAACATATTACCGATTCAAGGAGCACTGGTCAAAAGTGCGGATGGGTTAGTATCTTTTATGTATTGGCGTACCCCATTGACGATGGCTCTGCAGATATGATCCTGGTATTCAGAACTCATCAGACGCTTGCATTCACGAGGATTACTGATAAAGCCGGTTTCGACAAGGATAGCAGGCATCTGAGCGCCAAGAAGAACATAAAAAGGAGCCTGTTTGACTCCCTTATTATTGATCAGATCATAATGCTTGCTCAAATTGGTATTCAGTGAAGCTTGAACAAACGAAGCCAATCTGGCCGATTCATTTATTTTGGTATTCTGCATTAGATCGGTCAAAATCGTCTGAAGGTCACTGATATTTTTTTTTGAGGTGGCATTTTCCATGGCGGCCACGCGAATAGCTTCATCATCGGTGGCAAGGTTTAAGAAATAAGTCTCGATCCCATATGCATCTTGATTTTTATGGGCATTGGTATGAAGCGATATGAACAAATCAGCTTCCTTGGTATTTGCAATTGCAGTTCGCTCTTCCAGAGTCAAATACCGATCGTCACTGCGGGTAAGGTAGACCTTGCAGCCTATTTCTTTTTCAATCATTTTTGATAGCCTTTTGGCTATCTGAAGAACAATGTCTTTTTCATGAACCCCCTTAACAGAACCAGGTGCCCCAAAATCTTTTCCACCATGACCAGGGTCAATAACGATGCGGCTGACACCCAATGCAAGCTGGCGAGCCAACGTACCAGGGCCCATCTTTTCATCTCCCGGTATGGGTGAAACAATGACAGGTGCCGTGGCCAATTCCTGATGACTGTCTGTGGTTCCCCAAACATCAATGACGATTCTAAAGGGGTTTCTAAGCGGAAATATCTTATATTTTGAAAATGTTTTAATATCGACAACCACTCTTACCGTTTCCGGATTATACTGACCTGCTCTGGCATCTTTTAAGAGATCGTCATTAATCGGAACAATCTTTTCCATATTTTTCCCAAGTCTTGAGTTGATCAGATCAACATAAAGTCTTCTGGGTGTATTGAGCTCGGGATCAGGTTTTAAAAGTCGTTCTTCAAATGCGGTATCTCCATTGGCATCAATGACCAAACGGGTGTAATTTGGATTTGACCAGTAGCGAAGCCCTGTAACAGTGGTTGTACCACCTACCTGGGATTTTTTGGGGCCACCGTTATTATCTGTTTCAGACATAAGAACCGAATCTGCTAACTCTTCAGATTTGGTAAACTTTTTTTGGTCCGATGGTAACTTTTTCAGGGTTTGGGCTTTCAAGCTTCTTTTGTGTGTAATTTGAGTTTTTTCCGCTGTAAGGTCTATGGATTCGTCAGCGACCTGAAAAATCTCATCCAGGGACTCATCTCTTTGAATCGCCTCATGATCCGAAGGCAAATCCTTGGTTGTATTGTGGAGGACCGTTTTGGCAGGCACATCATTTTTTTTATCCGAAGCAACGTTTTTTAGCTGTTCTATGGCCTTTTGCCTATATTGGCTTGAAGGATACCGTTTAATAATCCTTTGGAAGGTATCCCTGGCTTCCCTTTCATCAGATGGCGAACCCGACATTTTGAAAAGCTCATGGTAGAGCACCCCGGTCATGTAAAGTCCTGCTGCAGCCCAGGGATCATTGGGATTCGTCTTAAACACCTCCTGGTATTTACCGATACAAACCATCCACTGGTCCCGGAATTTTTGTTTGGAAGGATCTTGTTTGAGCTTTTTATAGCAACTCTCTGCAATAAAATATTTATCTTTTGAAGTGAGAGCATTCACATACGGGGGCATAACCATAAAAAATATGGATAATATTGCCATATAGGCAACCAATACTTTTAAAACACCCCTGTTGTTTTTCATTCCTGAAACCCGGTTTAAATTGTAATCCATGATAAAATTATATATATCGAGACCTTCTAATTTTCTTCCAGTTTATTTTTGAATTCATTTAAAAGATTAAGGGCATCGATGGGTGTCAAAGCATTAATATCTAATCTTTGGATTTTAGAAAGTATCTCCTGATCAGGACTTTGAAAAAGGTTTAACTGAACCGGGCCTTTTTTTTCCTTTTGTTTTTCTCTGGCGGCAAGGCCCTTTAAGCTGTTTTCACCATCTTCCACACACTTTAAGATCACTTTGGCGCGTTTGATCACTTTTTCGGGAATTCCGGCCAGCCTCGCCACTTGGATACCATAGCTTCGGTTGGTGCCACCTTCAACGAGCTTTCTCAGAAAGATAATTTCATCATTCCATTCTTTGACTGCAATATTGTAATTTTTCACCCTTTGCTTTGTCAATACAAGATCGGTTAATTCGTGGTAATGGGTGGCAAACAGGGTTTTAACTCCCGAGTGATTCAGATCATGAAGGTATTCCGCTACAGCCCAAGCAATACTCAAACCATCAAATGTACTTGTTCCTCTTCCTATCTCATCTAACACAATAAGGCTGTGTTTTGTCGCATTATTTAAAATATTCGCGGTCTCTTCCATTTCGACCATAAAAGTACTTTGCCCCTGGGAAAGATTATCCAAAGCGCCAACTCTTGTAAAAATCCGATCCGTGATTGAAATGTCCGCTCTTTGAGCAGGAACAAAACTTCCCATATGTGCCATCAGGACAATTAATGCTGTTTGACGAAGCACCGTAGATTTTCCGGCCATGTTGGGACCCGTGATCACCAGTATCTGGCAATGATCATTATCCATTGTAATGGAATTGGGTACAAATCTTTCTGCAGCGATCATTTTTTCCACCACCGGATGCCGACCCTCTTCAATAGAAATAATCCCCTCAGTATTGATATGTGGACGGTGGTAAATGTTTTGCTCGGCAACTTCAGCAAAGTTCAATATACAATCAATCATCGCAAGGTATCGGGATACCTCCTGAATTATTTTATTTTCCGCGGCGACTTCTTTTCTTATCGCGTTAAAAATTTCATATTCCAACGTTGTCCGCTGTTCTTCAGCACCAAGAACTTTATTTTCAAAAACTTTAAGTTCATCGGTAATATATCGTTCTGCATTGACAAGGGTCTGTTTTCGGACATAATGATCAGGAACTGTTTTAGACTGAGATTTTGGAATTTCAATATAATAGCCGAAAACTTTATTATAGCGTACTTTCAGGGAATTAATTCCGGTTTTACTTTTTTCCGTGGCTTCCAGTTGAGCCAGAAATCCTTTGCCATCCGTGCTGATCCGAATCAGCGCATCCAAACGCTCATCAAACCCTTGCTTGATCATCCCCCCTTCATTGATAACAGGCGGGGCATCTTCCCGAATTGCCCTTTCAAGTAAATCGGCCAACCGATACAAGTTTTCCGGATTAGTATTCGGTTTAAAGAGTGAGGTTTTAAGAGATGATAGGTTAGAAAAAATGTCCGGAAGACTTTGTACTGAACGCTTAAAAGCCGTCAAATCCCGTGCATTGGACTGCCCCATAGAAATTTTGCTTCCCAATCGTTCCAGATCGTAAACGGATTTTAATTGTTCACGGACTGCACTTCGTATATCGTGCTTTTCCTTGATTTCCTGAACCGCATCCAATCTTGTCAGAATGGTTTCCCGGTCGATAAGCGGATAGCGTATCCATTGTCTTAAAAGTCTTTTTCCCATGGCTGTGGAAGTTTTGTCCAAAACATTCAACAATGTCCCCTGAATGCTTCCAAAGCGAATATTCTGTATAAGTTCCAGGTTGCGGCAGCTGATATCGTCAACAATAAGGAACTGATTCACCCTGTAGGGTTCGATACCGGCCAGATGGCTCACCTGCTGTTTCTGCGTCTCGCGGACATAAAACAGAACCGCTCCTGCTGAACCAATGCCGGCTTTCATTCTCTCGCATCCGAAACCCTCCAGAGAAAAAGTCCGGAACTGTTCCAATAGTCGCTCACGTGCCATAGCATATTCAAAAGCCCTGTCAGGTATATACGATATGGAACTTTGCGGAATAGCACGGATGATCCGGTTCAACAATGGGTCGTTTTTCATGGATTCCGGAAAAAGTGCTTCACTGGGATTGATTCTTAAAATTTCGTCGATGAGTTGACCTGTATCGTCTTCAAATTCGCAAACCTTGAATGTCCCAGTGGATAAATCCATAAAAGAAATCCCGGCGGTTTTTTTATGGAAACAAACGGCCAGGATATAATTGTTCGATCCGGAATCCAACAGCTCATCTTCAACCAGCATTCCGGGGGTCACCACACGAACCACATCGCGCTTGACCAACCCTTTTGACTCGGACGAGTCTTCCACCTGATCACATATAGCTACTTTATAACCCTGATCGATCAGTTTGGCCAGGTAGCCTTTTGCCGCCTTTACAGGCACGCCGCACATCGGCACGGGATTTTTATCGTTTTTATTTCTGGATGTCAGCGTAATTTCCAATATTTTGGACGCTACCTCGGCATCCTCAAAAAACATCTCATAAAAATCTCCCATCCTGTAAAACAAAATCGAATCAGCATATTGACCTTTGATCGCCAGGTACTGTTCAAGCATGGGAGTAGTTTTTTCAACAGACATGAGCAGGGTTTAATGTCGGATCCTGTTACTTTTTATTTATATAGCTCGGGGATTGCGGCAACGAGGAATTGGTGCCGGTATCTTTGATTTCGGAATCCGGCTCTGTACCTTCCCGCAAAACCGTCCTCAATCTGTCCACTTCATTTTTCTGCGAAGTCAGCATCTTATTTTGTTCATCCAGTTTCATGGTCAACTCCTGGATCATTTTTTTCAAACGAAACTTTTCAATCACACCAAAGAAAAAAGCAATAATAAAGCCGATAAGAAAAAAGCCTACTGCAAAAACAATGATAGGCAGAGGGGACGTATTAAAATCAAAGAAAAAAAGATCTAACGCCAATTTGTCATCACGCATGAAAAAACCTTGATTTTGAAAATAAAGAATCAACCCCAGCACAATAAAAACAATCCAGAAAATCAATTTTCCCTTTTTGGTTTTTTTCATGGCTTATTCCCCCTTCAACAGCAATGAAGATGTTAAGATTATCCAGACAGCTCAACCTCAGGATTTTCTTCATTTGAGTATACTGTTTGTTCTTAAAACTCAACCATTTTCTCAGATACTTACCAACTCGATCTGCCCCCATGCACCGATTTTTTTTTTCACAATGATCACCATCCCCTGAACTTCCGGTACTTGCTTTCCGAACTCAATGGCTTCAGGAATGTCGCTTTCAGAAAGGATACGGTTTCCGACAGCAGTAGCCACAGCATCTGCGAGGCAGCATGATCGGGAAACAACACATACGGCATCTGCTTTTCCCATACTCTTTGAGTGCCCAACAGTTCCAGATGACGTGCATACGGATATGGGTTCATTTTCCGAATGCACCCGAAGGCCTATTCGAAGGCTGAAATGAGATTTTCCTGCAAAAATTCCGACAATGGATGGAGCATGGGTTTTTAAGAAAACATCACCTCCGTTTTCAACAATTATCTCGGAGGATTGTTCCAGAAGATCGTTTCCGACATGTTCGGCCACAGCACCGGCTACTGCAGCCATCGGACCGACCCCGGCCTGATGACCTGCCCATACCATATCTCTGACAATCTTCGGAGCAGGTCCCGGTAAAACCCATGGTAAAAGCGTGGTTGCAAACTCCGGATATTTTTCAATATACGCCTCCAGATATCCCCTGTGTCTCAACATCGATTCTCTGGCGAGCTTTTCCAATGGCCTTTGGGCATATATGGCAAGGTCGGTTTCTCTAACCACCACCTTAAAATAAAACAGACCGCTGTTTTTTACCAAATCGCGATATTTACGGTTCTGGTATTTTTTCATACATGAAATTTTCTACATACTATTTTTTTTCGGCCTCAGATGCTTGGGACAATTCATGAGAAAATACTGGTCCGTCATCCCGGCTAAGAAGTCTCTGACGATTTCCTGGGGAAAATGCCGCTCAATATATTTAGGGGACATATTTTCTAAAAAATGGGTAAAAATAACCGATTCATGGTTATTTTTCCGGATATCGTTAAGAAATCTTTCAAAGAGCATCTCAAAAAGATCACGGATGGTATTCAGATGAATTTTGACTTTCGGATTCATATAAATTAATTCCAGATTAAAGGCTTTAAGCCAATAGAGCTGCTCTGAAACTTCTTGACTGAAGGCAATAAAAGGCTGTTGGAAACTGTTTTTAATGATATCGGTCACCAGTTGATAAACTATGGTGCCATTGGTATCTCCGAGAAGGCGAGCACAAGATCTCGGTATATCCGTGCGTTTGATAATGTTCAAGCGAATGGCATCTTCGATATCCCGGCCGATATAGCTGATGGTATCTGCCATTCTCACCACGCACCCTTCAAGGGTCATGGGTATCAGGTTTGTGTCAGGAACCTTTTTTTTCTGCAAAATTTCAGCATCAAGAGCGTCGAAAGTTTTTTCTTTTTGAGGACTGAGCCTTTGTTCATGAATTTCACCGTCATGGCACAAGATACCATCTAATGTTTGAAGGCAAAGATTCCACCCTTTGCCTTTTCGTTCAACTTTTTCCAGAAACTGCACACTTTGAACATTATGGAGAAAATGGCCTATTCCATTTTTCACGCATAATTCCGATAAAATCCTTTCTCCGTCATGACCAAATGGTGTATGCCCAATATCATGGCCCAAAGCGATGGCTTCGATCAAATCCTCGTTTAAGCCTAAAAACCGGCCGATAGTTCTTGCGATTTTTGAAACCAGCTGAACATGGAGCATTCGATGAGTAATATGATCATTTTGAATCAAATAGAAGACCTGGGTTTTGTCGATATAGCGAGTATAGGCCAGAGAATGCAAAATCCTATCCACATCAAGAGAAAAGCTTTGACGATATCCTTTAATCAGCTCTTCTTCTTCCTTGCGCCTGATGCACGAAGAACTGAATGCCGCAAGCGGCGATAGTACTGCAGTCTCCCTCTGATTCAGGGCGGTCCGAATTTCATCCAATTGCTCATCATAGATAATTTTTAACACTTTCTCATCAAATTTCTCCATTTTCAATCAAGGTCTCCATTAAATCCATATAGTCGATACCTGCCTGCCGAAACCCTTCTTTTCCATATTTCATGTTTCCTTCCAGAACATAATATTGATCTTTATGGCGGCAAATATCGATCCCGACATCATTCCATCCGCAGGCGGCTGCCGTAAAAAGGGCCAGCTTAATGGGTTCATCCGGAACTTTCTCAAAAGAAATCCCTCCACCCACTGCCACATTGGTTTTAAAATCACCCGTGGGTGCTATTCTCCAATAAGCATGAACCGCGCGATTTCCAATCACAACGATCCGGAGATCCCGGTCTATGGGCAAATACTCCTGGATATATGCGGGACCGCCTATCGACAAATAGGCATCGAGTTCCTCCCGGCTTTTGATCAGGAAAACTCCCCTTCCCATTGCCGAACCCCTGGCAACCTTAGCGATAAATGGGTAAGAAAAAAAATCAGCGATTTTTTGCTTTTGTCTTTTTCCGTAAAAAACCCGTGTGCGTGGATGAGGAATATTACAAAGTTCAAATATGGCGGTCTGTTTAATCTTGTCCTGAGAAAACTTATATGTATGATAACTTGGGAATATCACCTTACCGGCGGCATCCAAAAGATCCGCGTAAAAACCGGTCGGGTAATATACCTTTTCGGCTTTTCGGATCATATCAGACTCTTCCTGGCTATAATCTGAAAAATTAGGTCTAACCCCCAAGGTAATGACATTTTTGCAGCCTTTAAGCCGGGCCTCCAGAGCAATAGCCATCGGTTTCTGCGTTTTCGTCAGTTTAAGGACCATTTATCTAAAGGATAAATTTTTTTTCTATAAGATTGATAATTTTACCTAAAGCTTTGGAAAATTCCGCATTGCCATCGTGATCAATTACCGGAGTACCCAAATCACAGGCTTTCACCACGGAAGGGTCAAAAGGTATTGTGCCTAAAAATTGAATGCCCATTTGTTTTGCGGTTCTTTCTCCTCCCCCGCACCGAAATAATTCAATGGTCTTTCCACAACATGGGCAGGCAAAAGGTCCCATATTTTCCAGTAAACCAAATATTTTGAGATTCAGGATATTACAGAAATTGATCGATTTTCGGACATCGGACAAAGCGACGTCTTGTGGTGTTGTTACAATGATCGCCTGGGCATCCGGTACGCTTTGCGCAACACTCAGCGGTTCATCACCTGTTCCCGGAGGAGAATCGATAATCAGATAATCCAATTCTCCCCACTGAACATCCCCAATGAACTGCCGGATCACCCCGGTTTTTGCAGGACCTCGCCAAATCACGGCTTTGTCCTGGTCTTCTTTGTTTAAAAGGGATTGCATGGAAACCACTTTAAGACCTTTTACCGATTTGGGAATTGCGAATTTGTCGGGGGTAATCTCCAAAAGACCCTCCACACCCATGATCCCGGCAATGCTCGGTCCATGAAGGTCTACATCCATCAAACCTGTTTTATACCCCTTCTTGGAAAGCCCGACAGCAATATTTGCAGCAATGCTGCTTTTTCCCACACCTCCCTTTCCACTCATAACGATGATTTTGTGTTTAATTTTGGAAAGAGAACTTTCAATTAACTGATCCTGTAATTTGGAGGCGATACCTGATCCGCATTTCCCGGTCTCGCCGGAACTTTTCTTTTTTTCAATAGTTGCCATTGTTATCTCCATTTCATCAATCTATGTTTTATAAGAGCCTGTATGTTGTTAAGTATTTTTCGTCAAATATCAAGGTCAATCTATTGAACACGGCACCGGTTTCTTAAATATCCGATTCTTTCGATTGCCACGATAATTTCATCGCCGTTTTTCATATATAGGGGTGGTTCGCGAAATGTTCCCACTCCGCTGGGAGTCCCGGTTAAAATAAGATCTCCCGGAAAAAGGGTAAAATGATGTGACATAAAACTGACCAGAAAAGACACCGGAAAAATCATATGTTCCGTGTTGCTGCTTTGCATAATTTCTCCGTTTAACCTAGATTCAATTTTTAAACTTTGCGGGTCCTGGATTTCATCTGAAGTGACTATCCATGGACCTATCGGGCAAAATGAATCCAATGATTTTCCCCTGACCCACTGACTGTCTCCAAACTGAAGATCCCTGGCACTGACATCATTAGCGCATGTGTATCCAAAAACAGCCTCCAAAGCGTTTTCTTCGCTGCAATTACGAACCGTTTCACCGATAACCACAGCCAACTCAGCTTCAAAATCCACTTTCCGGGTGATGTTTTCACTCCAGGTAATCCTATCCTCGGGACCGATAACACTATTGGAAAACTTAGCAAAAATAAGAGGTACCTTTGGGGCTTTTACTTTTCCTTCATCGGCATGATCCATATAATTCAACCCAATGGCAATGATCTTGGATGGTTGAGACACCGGTGGCGCCAATTGCACTTCTGACAGCGGCAAAGCCGGTCCATAAGGATGAATCGTTCCATTATTTTTCAAAAATTCCACCATATCGCCATCAAAATCCACGGGCTGAACAGATTCTTCCAAGATAAAACCAAGCCTTATTCTTCCTTTATCAATAAATTGAGCAAGTTTCATTTTATTTCCTTTCACCTTTTCTGGCTTTTTTTGTAATGCCGCACTACCATCATGGGCATCTTTATGTCAATATGGCCTTGATAATTATAACGGACTTTTATATGGATAGACATTGTGAGAAAAAAAATCATTTTTAAATCCGAAAAACTCGTTCAGGTTCCAGCGACACCATAACCAGCGAGAAACATAGAACAGCGTGAGATGCAATTTAAATTGCAATCCACCTAAAATTTATGGTCCCAATTGAATAAAATTTCATCAAACATTGATATATTTGCAGGCAAAAAAGCACTGTCACTCATTCAGGACGGGGGACTCGACCAGGATATGATTGAAATTGTGGCAGGGGCGGCCGGTGGTCCTAAATGGTTGATCCTTTATCACTTGAACAGATTTATTTTTTCAACCTGGTTCACCCGAAGAACCCGTCCATTGTTTCTGATTGGATCTTCCATCGGCGCATGGCAGTTTGCCGCCCTGTCCCAAAAAAATCCGTCGGCTTCACTCCATAAGTTCAAAGAGGCATATATTCAGCAAACCTATTCGGATACACCTGATCCGGAAGAAGTCACTCGGGAAACAAAACGAATCATGAATACTTTTCTCGATAATTCCGGTATTCATCAAATTTTAAATCATTCCTATATTCGGCTTAATTTCATGACGGTATACTGCAGGCGGATTGCTGCAAGAGATGAACCCATGTTTTTATTACCTGTGATTTTGATCTCCGCCCTTTTAAACATGATAGACCGGCGTCTGCTCAAATGGTTTTATAAACGCGCTCTTTTTTTCCACCCTAAAAGCACACCACCGTTTTTAAACATGAATCAATTCCCTCTGATCAAAACAGCTTTGGATCCAAATAACATCAGAGACGCCCTTTTGGCTTCAGGCTCAATACCTCTGGTGATGAGCCGAGTCAAAAATATTCCTGGTGCTCCGTCGGGTGTGTACAGAGATGGTGGAATTATTGACTATCATCTGGATCTCGATTTTTCAGATCTCGGAAATAAAATCGTTTTGTATCCTCACTACATGGGACGGATAATTCCCGGCTGGTTCGACAAACAACTCTCCCGGCGCAAACCAGATGCGACGCGAATGGAATCAGTCCTGATGATATCGCCTTCGAAAGATTTTATTTCAAAACTTCCTTTAGGAAAAATTTCCGACAGGCATGATTTTTTTCTTTTTAAAGGTAAGGATAGGGAACGGATAGAATACTGGAAAAAAATGGTTGACATGGGCATACAACTGGCTGATGATTTTCATGATATGGTGGAAAGCAGGCGAATTCGTCAAGCGGTTCAACCCTTATAACCCAATAACCCAAAAGTTTTTTAGATATTTCGAGGTAAGGAGAAAATATGCCATACGTTAACATAAAGGTGACCAGGGAAGGTGTCACACAAGAGCAAAAAGCAAAATTAATCAAGGGGGTAACGGATCTGCTCGCTGATGTTCTCGGGAAAAACCCCCAAACAACTGTTGTGGTGATTGAAGAAATTGAAACCGACAATTGGGGCATTGCCGGGGAATGCGTTACTTTCAGGCGCCAGTGTGGTAAATAACTGCATATTTTTTTAAAATCAGTCTTATCAGGTTTTTTTAGTTCATCATCGATCAGACACATGGAAAATAAAATAAGATTCAGAGGTTACCTAACGTTTGAAGATAGCATTAAAGTACAAAAAACTTTAGAAGGCAGAAAAATTTTTTCACCATCAGTTGGAATCACGGTCATCACTTTGGTGATAACCCTCTTGATAATCTATAAAATGCATGTCGAAATGATTTTTGCCGGTTTTTTGATTTTATTCATGGGCGCATTTATGGTCGGGGGTTTTCGTCTGATGAAAACCTCCGCAACAAAAGCACAGGAAAAAGTTTATGAAAAAGCCTGTACTAAACGCACGGGATTCCTGTCACAGGATGGAATCACTATCAGAAAAAATAAAATCACAACCAACATTCCATGGCATGTGTTTGATCACGCAATAGAAACTGAAGGCATCATCACCATCAGAAAAGACAAGGAAACGATTTCTTTTGCAAGATACATGTTTGACACTGACAAAGATTGGTCCATGGCCAAAAACCTTATTTTGAAAAAATATTCAAAATCTCCGTAAACAACAATCAATACCCCGCTAGGACAGAAAAAATGACCATTTCCGATACTTTCAATGCAAATTATATTGAGGAACAGTTCAAGGAATGGAAAAATAATCCCGATTCGGTTCCACCGGACTGGCATTATTTTTTTAAAGGATTCGAATGGGCAAGCCAGGATGGTATAGAGGATCAAAATTTGGTTTTAAAGGACCATGGTTTGCTTCAGGCCAATGTAGAAGCGCTCATAAATCGTTATCGGGATATCGGCCATTTGCTGTCCTGCCTTGATCCCCTGTCAGCGTGCCCTACGGATCACCCTTTTCTGAACTATTCCGCATTCAATCTTTCTGAGAACGACCTTGACAAAGAGTTCTACTGTTCGGCTTTTTTTAACACCGAAACAGCTGCTCTCAAAGAGATTATCAAGGCCTTAAAAGAAACCTATTGCCGTTCAATCGGTGTGGAATTTATGCATATCCAGGATCCTGAAGAGCGAAAATGGCTGCTGGAGCGTATAGAACCCATTCGAAACAAACCCACCCTTGAAAAAGATACCCAATATCGAATCGTAAAGAAACTCTACGAAGCCGCCCTTTTTGAGCAATTTTTAAATAAAAAATATCCGGGCCAGACAAGGTTTTCAGTTGAAGGTGCTGATTCGATTATTCCGATGCTGGACTTTCTTCTGGGTAAAGTGGCCGGACAAGGATGCGAGGAAATCATTCTCGGAATGGCCCATCGAGGACGATTGAACGTTCAGACAAATGTTTTAGGCAAAACCTATGAGGATATTTTTCAGGAGTTTGAACAATGTTATGACCCTGATAGCCTGGCAGGTTCAGGAGATGTAAAATACCACAACGGTTATATGGCGGATATCAAAATCGACGACCGGAATCTTCGGGTGCTTTTAGTCAACAATCCTAGTCATCTGGAATCCGTCAATCCGGTGGTTGAAGGTATTGTCAGAGCCCGTCAGTTTATCTTAGGTGATGAGAACAAAAATCGCGTTATTCCAATATTGTTGCACGGCGATTCCGCATTTGCAGGGCAGGGAGTGGTGGCGGAAACCTTGAACATGTCTCAATTAAAGGGCTACAGCACAGGGGGCACGATTCATTTTGTGATCAACAATCAAATCGGCTATACAACGCTTCCCGAACATGCTCGATCTACGCGATATTCCACGGATATCGCCAAAATGCTGATGTCACCTATTTTCCACGTTCATGGAGAAAATCCCGAAGCGGCCATACATGTGGTCGATCTTGCCTGCGAATATCGCCAAAAATTCGGGAAAGATGTGGTGGTTGACCTGGTTTGTTACCGTCGTTACGGACATAATGAAGGAGACGAACCTTATTTTACCCAGCCTGGAATGTACGACAGGATTAAAGAAAGGCCACCATTATACCAGCTTTATGCTCAGGAATTAAAAGACAACGGAGTTGTTTCCGACCATCAGTTGTCTTCTATTGAAAAAAATATCAATGACACTCTGGAAAAGGCATTGGATAATGCCCGAAACCAATGTCATGGATTTCCTGTGCCAAAATTTTTCGAATCCTGGGAGAGCTATCACGGCAATTATTCCCATGCCCCCATTGAAACAGGGGTTTCCTCAGAAAAACTGGTTTCTTATGCCCGTCAACTCAACAAGGTACCGGATGGATTTTCCATCTTCAAAAAATTGAAAGGATTGCTCGACAAACGATTGGAGGCGGTGGAATCCGGAGAAGGCATCGACTGGGGAAATGCAGAGGCTTTGGTTTTCGCATCGCTTCTGGATGAAAACATCCCGATTCGTCTAAGCGGCCAGGACAGCGGGCGAGGAACGTTCAGTCAGCGCCAAAGTGTTTTGACCGACGTGAAAAGTGAGGAAAAATATGTTCCTTTAAACAATCTGGGAACAAAGCAGGCGTATTATTCGGTTTTTGACAGCATGCTTTCTGAAGCCGGAATCCTGGGATTCGAATATGGATATTCCCTGGCCCATCCTGAAGGACTGACCCTATGGGAGGCTCAATTCGGAGATTTTGCCAATAACGCTCAATCCGTGATTGATTTGTACATTGTTTCCGGTGAAGCAAAATGGCAGCGATTGAGCGGACTGGTAATGCTTCTTCCCCACGGGATGGAGGGTTTGGGCCCCGAACATTCCAGTGCCCGTCTTGAGCGGTTTCTTCAGCTTTGCGCACATGACAACATTCAGGTGTGCAATCTCACTCTTCCTTCGCAATACTTTCATCTTCTTCGCAGACAGGTCAAAGCAAGTTATCGCAAACCTCTAGTAATAATGACCCCGAAAAGTCTTCTCAGACATCCCCTGGCGGTTTCTTCCCTGAAAGATCTTGAAAATGGATCTTTTCAACAGGTCATCGATGATCCCGACCCGCCGGTTCAAGTCACCAGAGTTATTTTGTGCAGCGGAAAAATATATTATGAACTTTTCAACCGCAGAAATGAACGTGGTGATGACACTATTGCCATCGTGCGGTTGGAGCAATTTTATCCCTTCCCTGAAAAATCCATAAAAGATGTGCTTTCAAAATACAAAAAAGCCAAGGAATGGTGTTGGGTGCAGGAAGAGCCTACAAACATGGGTGCATGGACTTTTGTCAGGCACAGGCTCGAGGATTTGATGAAAAAAAAATTCAGATATATCGGAAGAGACGCCTCGGCAAGCCCTGCCACCGGATTTCCTAAACTTTACCGAAGGCATCAGGAAGATATCCTTTCAACGGCAATAGGACCTTTGGGAAATGCCAATGCAACGGCTTGATGATCAAAACAACTCTACTCCGTCAAATAAAACCCTAAGGAGCAAAAATGGCAATCGAAATCAAAATACCCAGTGTTGGAGAATCAATACAAGAGGCACTTCTGGCCGAATGGTTCAAAAAAGACGGGGATCATGTAAAAAAAGACGAACCCCTTTTCGTGATTGAAACCGACAAAGTCACTCTGGAAATCGAAGCCGAAGCGGATGGAATTCTGAGAATCAAGGTTGAAGCCGGCAAAACCGTATCAATCGGACAGGTTGTGGGTACCATAGAAACAGAATCAGAAGGAGATCAAAAATCCGATAAAGATCAAAAGACTGAAAAGAAAGCCCCTGAATCTGAAAAAGAAAAAGAGGAGAAAACTGCAAAAGAAGAAGATAAGAGGGTTAAAAAGGAAACAGAAAAGGCGGAACAGGAAGAAAAAGAGAAAAAAGAGGAGGAAAAAGAAAAGGAGTCCGAAGCCGAGCGTTCTGAAAAAGATGATAAAGACATGCGGGAGAAAGGGTTATCACCGGCTGTTCGAAGACTGGTTTCTGAAAAAAATATTGATATCGATACCATAGAAGGGACAGGCCCAGGGGGAAAAATAACCAAAGGTGATATCATTCTTCACTTGGAGTCTCAAGAAGGTGAACCCAAAAAGGTCTCTGACTCCGAGAGGATTTCAGAGAAACCTTCTGATGAACAGATCGAGAAAAAACCCATGAGCCCCATTCGACGGCGTATTGCCGCCAGGCTTTTGGAATCCAAACAAAATAGCGCCATGCTCACCACCTTCAATGAAATCGATATGAGTCGGGTTATGAGCATTCGATCCAGGTTCAAGGAAAAATTCAAAGAAACCCATAGTATTGATCTGGGTTTTATGAGTTTTTTTATCAAAGCCTCCGTGTCGGCACTTAAAGAATTCCCGGAAATCAATGCATCCATTGAAGGTAACGATATTGTCTACCACCATTACTATCACATCGGTGTGGCAATCGGTACCGGCTCGGGTCTTGTGGTCCCGATTATTAAACATGCAGATCGTCTCAGTTACGCGGGTATCGAGCAAGCCATTGTGGACTTTGTTAAAAAGGTAAAAGACAAACGTCTTGAAATTTCAGACATGGAGGGCGGAACATTCACCATCACCAATGGGGGCGTTTTCGGTTCATTGCTGAGCACTCCCATACTGAACTATCCCCAAAGCGGTATCCTGGGCATGCATCGAATAGAAAAACGTCCCGTGGTAATCGACGATGAAATTGTCATTCGCCCCATGATGTATGTTGCTCTCAGTTATGACCACAGGATTGTAGATGGCCGTGAAGCTGTTACATTTTTGAGACGAATCAAGGAATTTATCGAAGACCCCGAAAGAATCCTACTGGAGATTTAACCATGGCTAAAAATGAACGATTTGACCTGATCGTGATCGGCAGCGGTCCCGGCGGTTATGTGGCAGCAGTGAGGGCCGCTCAGTTAGGCATGAAAACAGCCTGCGTGGAAAAGCATCGCCGTCTCGGCGGCGTATGTTTAAATGTGGGTTGCATTCCCAGTAAAGCGCTTCTTGATTCCAGCGAATATTTTCACATGGCAAAACAGCGTTTTGCTGAGCATGGTATCGGGACCGGTGATATCACCCTCGATCTGGAAACCATGATGAACCGGAAAGACAAAGTCATCAAGCAGTTGACCGACGGTATCCAGGGGCTGTTTAAAAGAAACAAGGTCACAGGCATTCAGGGATCTGCGCAACTTGTCGATAAAAATCGTGTGGAAATCACCAGTAATTCGGAGAATAATCCCAAAGAAACCTATGAGGCCGATTCAATCATTTTAGCCACCGGAAGCGAACCCATTCAGGTACCGGGATTGGAATTTGACGGAGATAAAATCATCAGTTCCACCGAGGCTCTTTCTTTGTCGGCTGTACCAAAACATTTAGGCATTGTGGGCGGTGGTTATATCGGGCTGGAGTTGGGATCTGTCTGGCGAAGACTTGGTGCGGAAGTGACGGTTATTGAAATGCTTCCGGGAATTGCTTCCACTCTGGATGGTCAAATAGCCCGTCGTCTCCAGAAAATTTTAACAGGACAGGGTTTAAAATTCCACCTAAAAACCAGGGTTTCCGGTGCAAGCGTTTCCAAAGACCTGGTTAAAGTTGAGGTGGAAAACAATGGGAAAGAGGATTCCTTTGAATTTGACCGGCTATTGGTCGCCGTTGGAAGAAAACCTTTGACACGGGGGCTTGGACTGGAAAATATCGGTGTCAAAACCGATGAAAAAACAGGCCATGTAATTGTTGATGAAAAATATCGTACCACCGTTCATTCCATATATGCCATCGGGGATATCATCCCCGGCCCCATGCTGGCTCACAAAGCTTCTGCCGAAGCGATTGCCGCCGTGGAATGTATCGCAGGTCTTCCAGGTGAAGTCAATTATGATGCAATCCCTTTTATTGCTTACACCTGGCCGGAAGCAGCGAGTGTGGGGCTTACCGAGGAACAGGTCAAGGAAAGGGGGATTTCCTATTCATCCGCTTCCTATCCTTTTACGGGAAATGGACGGGCACTTTGCATGGGAGAGGCCGAGGGATTTGTCAAAATGATCGCGCATAAAAAAACTAATCGTATTCTGGGCGTGCATATCCTGGGACCCAGAGCCTCAGATATGATTGCCGAGTGCGTACTTGCCATGGAATTCGGAGCAAGCGCAGAGGATGTTGCCCGTACGGTCCACGGCCACCCCACCCTTTCCGAAGCCATCCATGAAGCAGCCATGATATTAAGCCATTAAAGGAACAGTGTATGAGTGTCATTATAGATTTTTCAATTTTTCCAGTGGACAAAGAAGCAAGTGTCAGTCCTTATGTCGCAAAAGCGGTCAAAATTATCAAAGAAAGCGGTCTGGAGTACCGTATAGGTCCCATGGGCACATGTATCGAGGGAGAATGGGAGGATGTCATGGGAGTTGTCGGGCGTTGTTTTGAAAAGATGAAAGAAGACAGTGACCGCATCTATATGACCCTCAAAATTGATTATCGTCGGGGGTACTCCGGTCGTATTTCCGGAAAAGTGAAATCGCTGGAAGAAAAGCTCGAACAGGACCTGAAAAAGTAAGCTTATTGAACCTCACACAAAAAATGCAGACGTTGATTTTAAAACCGATACACCGGCCTTTCTGCATTCCCGCCCAACATTCGGGAATGCAGAAACACCTTTATGATCGGCATCAACCGGTCTTCATCAGATTTGAAAATTGCTGCCTGTTAAACAGCAAATATCAGGTTAGGATTTGTCATTAAATAAATGTAACATTATGAGGGATATTTGGCTTAATG
>CAYZJH010000033.1:0-37098 GCA_964478625.1 uncultured Desulfobacteraceae bacterium | reverse complement strand
GGTTTTTTTTAATATTTCCTCAGTATTGTGGTAGATTTTTTAATTTAATCGTGAAAAATTAAAGAATTTCTATTTTTTAATGAATATTTTCTATCCTTGACATAAGTTATATATTGCCTTAAACAAATTGATTTCTGTTGATAATATTATTTTCTCGAGTATCGCTGATCAATAACCGGTTAAATATGATGCTAAAAAAAATAAAGCTATGATCCATGGTTAACCATATTATTGCGAAACTCCTTTTACACCTGACATAAATTAAAATGATGAAAAAAACTAAAATTAACCAGTTCAGAAATATCGGGATTATTGCTCATATTGATGCAGGTAAAACTACCGTAACCGAACGCATACTCTACTATACCGGCAAATCGCATAAAATGGGCGAAGTCCATGATGGTGAAGCCATTATGGACTGGATGCCTGACGAACAGGAACGTGGAATCACGATCACTTCGGCAGTGACGACATGCCAATGGAAAAACTGTGATATTCAGATTATTGATACACCCGGTCATGTGGACTTTACAATTGAGGTCGAGCGAAGCCTAAGAGTCCTGGATGGAGCTATCGGTGTCTTTTGTGCCGTTGGTGGTGTGGAACCGCAATCCGAAACCGTTTGGCGTCAGGCAGACAAATACAAAGTCCCAAAGATGGCCTTTATTAATAAATTAGACCGCATTGGGGCGGATTTTTTCGGCGTTGTCGACATGATAAAGGATCGATTAAAAGCTAATCCTATCATTTTAGAGCTGCCCGTAGGCACCGAAGATAACTTTTCAGGTGTTGTCGATTTGCTGAAAATGCAAGAAATCATCTGGAATGACGACTCGTTGGGTGCCACCTTTAATTATCAGGAAATACGGCCTGAACTTACGGAACAAGCCAATGAATATCGGGAAAAAATCATTGAGGCACTTGCTGAAATTGATGACGATATTATGGAGGCATATCTCTCCGAAAAACCCATCTCTACAGAATCCCTGATCAAGGCCATCCGAAAAGGCACAATCGAAATGAAGATAGTTCCTGTCACTTGCGGCAGTGCCTTACGTAACAAAGGAATTCAACCCCTTTTGGATTATATTGTGGAGTTTCTTCCAAGCCCGGCGGACATACCTCCGATAAAAGGCAGCCATCCTGAAACAGGTGAAATCATTGAATGCCCTCCATTGGAAAGATCGCCCTTGGCGGCACTGATCTTTAAGGTTTCTATGATAGAGGGAAGGAAACTTTCTTTTGTTCGGATATACAGTGGAAAGTTGCGCGTCGGAGATGAAGTTTTCAATCCTGCTCGGAATAAAAAAGAAAAAGTGGCCAGAATTTTGAAGATGCACGCCAACAAGAGAGAACGAATCGAAGAATCAAGCGCAGGTTCCATTGTCAGTATTGTAGGGCTAAAGGAATCTTCTACCGGTGAAACTTTATGTTCTCCTGACCACCCCGTGCTTCTTGAAAAAATGGATTTTTATGAACCGGTCATCTCCGTGGCCGTGGAGCCTAAAACCCATGCAGACCAAGATAAGCTGGATCAGGTTCTAGAAAAACTATCTGCGGAAGATCCCACACTAAAGGTTCGCAAGGATGAAGATACCGGGCAGACGATTGTATCAGGCATGGGAGAGCTTCATTTGGAGATTATCACAAGCCGCATGCTCCGTGAATTTAAAACCAGCGTCAATGTGGGAAAGCCTCAGGTTGTCTACCGAGAAACAATCGAAAAAAAAGGGGAAGGCTCTGCTGTTTTTGACAGGGAAGTTTCCGGTCAACATCATTTTGGTGAGGTTCATCTTGTTTTAAATCCACGTCCAAGAGGTACCGGCAATCGTTTTTCTTCTCAAACCACTGCCGAAACAATCCCGGATATGTTTATTCCAGCGATCGAAAAAAGTGTTATGGAATCCCTTGAAAGCGGTACACTGATGGGATATCCGGTTGTGGACATTGATGCTGTTCTAGCAGGAGGTTCTTTCAAAGAATCCATGGGTAGTGAACTTGCTTACAAGGTCGCTGCATCAATGGCTTGCTATGAGGCTCTTAAAGATGGAAAACCATTTTTATTGGATCCGATCATGAAAATAGAGATTCTTGTACCCGAAACAGCTATGGGAGAGGTAATCGGTGATTTGAATTCAAGAAATGGCAAAATTGAATCCATTGCGGCCAAAGCGGGTATTCAGGTAATCAAGGCCATTGTTCCCCTTGCTAAAATGTTTGGTTATTCCACTTCACTTCGTTCGGCAACCCAGGGAAGGGGTACATTTTCAATGCAATTTTCCCATTTTGACAGGATATAGCCATTACAAACAAAAACATGGCAAGTGAGAACAAGATAAATTATCGGTTCCTGACAGGCTCATTTCTTCTGGTTTCTTGGAGCTTTTTACGAGAATTTTTAAGAAGGGTTTCTATTTCACTTTTTCGATAAGGGTCTGTTGTGTTTTCAAAAGCTTTTTCCAAATGAAAAATGCTATTTCTTGGATCATTTCTTTTGTCGTAATGAAGTCCGAGATAATAATGAGCCTCCGACAGATTTCCAAGTTTTCCGTAACTTTCCCCGAGAAAATAGTAGGCCTGGTCATAATCGGAATAACCAGCAATCAGCTTATTAAAAGTAGATACGGCTTCGGTCAGTTTGCCAAGTTCCATCTGAGACCGGCCAAGATAAAACAATGTCTCAGGGTTTTCTTCATTAAGCCCTGCAGAGCTCCTTAAGATAGTCAGAGCTTCCGATAGTCGCCCATCAAGAAAATAAATTCGTCCCAATTCTCCTAAAATGGAACTGTCCAAGGGATTTTGTTCCAAAGCAGCCTTCAGATAAATGACGGCTTCTTGCCGAAAACCACTTCTGGCCAATATCAAACCATAACCATAAGAAGCCATGATATCATCCGGATTTTGATTCACAGCGGTTTTAAAATGAGCCAATGCCTTGGCTTGATTTCCATATAATGCCAGAAGCCGGGTGTGCGCTTTTATGAAACCCTCAGTAGCCCCTTTCGAAGGGATGTTCTTTTGGTTCTGAGCCCAGGAGTCAATATAGGCAATCCGGTCTTCGGCCGCAGGATGTGTGGCCAAATAATTAGGTATATTATCGAACCATCGCTTGCTTCGAATTTTGTTCAGTGTTGTCATCATGGCTGTCGGATCATAACCGGCGTTAATAAGATTCTCAATTCCAAGGTTATCTGCCTGAATTTCATCTTCACGGCTGTATGCCAGCACCAGGGATTGAGCAGCAGCCATTGATCCAACTGCTACGGCTTGGGCTGCAGTTTCCGAACCGCTTATCCCTAATAATGCTCCCGCAGCAAGACCTGCAAGAGTGGCAAGGTTGATTTTGGAGGACCGGTCTATTTTATCGGAAATATGGCGACATTGGACATGGGCAATTTCATGTCCGAGTATTCCAGCCAATTCGTCTTCCGTTTCCATGGCTTCTATTAAGCCTCTGTAAATAAAAATATGACCGGCAGGTGTAGCAAATGCATTATAAACATCTGAATCTATAACATAAAAATTATAGGAAAAGGGTTGTCGAGGAATTTCCCGGAGAATACTTTGGCCAATTGAATTGACATAATTGACAATATATGGATCTTTAACCAAATTTAGCTGATTTAACAGAATTTTCATGAATTCACGGGAAAGCTCTTCTTCCTCGGCGATAGTAATTCCTTCTGCCGGAACATTCAATAATGGGCAATTCAATACCAGTATGACACTCAGAAGAGCGACGATTTTTTTAAACAAACGCATTTACTTTTTATCCTGTTTTGTGGCAAGTATCTTTTTTATAAAAAAATCCTGAGAATGTATGCTATTATCCCGATGCATTTCATGCTTGATGCAAAGGCATCAATTAATGGAGAAATCATAGAATTCAATCTTCTTTTCAAAATAAATCTTTTATGTTAGGGTCTTAACATTATGTCACAAATTATTTGCATAGCCAACCAAAAAGGCGGGGTGGGCAAAACAACCACTGCTGTTAACCTTTCAGCAGCTTTGGCTCTTTCCGAAAAACGGACGCTTTTAATTGACTGCGATCCACAGGCCAACGCTACCACAGGGGTTGGAATCGATAAAACCGTCCTTAAAAAAACCCTTTACCATGGAATGATCGGTATGGCTCCTGTTAAAGACCTGATTCTTGAAAGCCAGATCGAAAGGCTTAAAGTCATTCCATCCAGAATTGAGCTAATCGGTTTCGAAGTGGAAATGATGGAGGCTGAAGGCAGGGAAAGGGCTTTACAGCGACTTATCTCAGAAGTGGAAGCCATTTTTGATTTTATCATCCTAGATTGCCCTCCTTCCTTGAGCCTTCTCACCGTTAACGCAATGACTGCGGCAAAATCTCTTTTGATTCCTCTTCAATGTGAGTTTTATGCACTTGAGGGCTTGGGCCAACTGCTTCAAACCATCAAAAGAATCAAGGAAGGTTTAAACCCTTCACTTTCGATCGCAGGCATCTTATTAACCATGTTTGATAAACGCACCAATCTTTCACATCAGGTCGCTCAGGATGCCGAAAAATATTTTAACAGCCTTGTTTACACCACCAAAATACCAAGAAATGTCAAGCTGGGGGAAGCCCCTAGTTTCGGTAAACCTGTGTTGCTTTATGACGCTTCCTCAATTGGCGCCATAAGTTACCTGAGCCTGGCTAAAGAAATACTCAACTCAATACCGATAGGGAACCAGACTTTTTCTTAATATGGATGTTCTCTTTAACAGTTTGTTAAGGATAAGAATGGAGAACGAAAAAATCAATAACAGGCTCGAAAGCAAAAAAATGAAAAAAATGGCCCTGGGAAGAGGTCTGGATGCACTCCTTCCGGGTATCGAATCGATTGATAATCGGCCCAATAAATATATCATTTGCGATATTGAATTGATTCAGCCTAATCGTTTTCAACCTCGTTTACGCTTTTCAGAAAAAGAACTGGATTCTCTGGCAGAATCGATTAAAGAACAAGGGATCATCCAGCCAATTTTAATCAGAAAAGGCGAACACGGGTATGAACTGATTGCGGGTGAAAGAAGACTGAAAGCTGCAAAAAGAGCCGGATTTGACCAGGTCCCTGCAATTGTTCGAGAAATCACGGATGCTGAACTTCTGGAAATATCTATCGTTGAAAATATACAGCGGGAAAATTTAAATCCAATGGAAGAAGCCGAAGGTTACCATCGTTTGATGAAAGAATTTGGCTTGACCCAGGAGCAAGTGGCGGTTCGTGTTGGAAAAAGCCGTTCATCAGTGGCCAATTTTTTGAGATTGATAAATCTCCCGGAGGAAATTAAGCAAAGCATCCTGGATGATGTTATTTCCATGGGACATGCCAGAGCTATTCTAGGAGCTGAAAATTCTGCTCAGCAGCGTGCAATTTGGCGGATAGTGACTTCCAAGAATTTGTCCGTGCGCCAGACTGAAGATCTGGTCAAAACCTTTAAAGGCAGAAAGCAAAAAAACGAACCTTCCACACCGACATCAGAAGAAATTTATTTTTCAGGACTTTCTGAAGATCTATCTCGGCATTTTGGAGCACGCGTAAAAATCAAACGTCAAGGAAAAAGAGGAAAGGTCGAGATCGAATTTTACAGCAATGAAGACCTCAACCGACTGATTGAGCTTTTAAAAAGCCAACCGAACAAACTCTAAACCAAACAAGATCATACCAACATGCTCAGGTATTGTCTATTCGCATGGCACTGCATATTATTATCGATGGGTATAATCTCATTCGCCAGTCAAACACCCTGAGTGTTCTTGACCAACAAGATTTACAGATGGGACGTGAAGCACTTATCAATGCACTGGCTTCCTACAAACGAATAAAAGGACACAGAATAACCGTGGTTTTTGACGGAACCGATGCCGAGATATTCTCTCAGACAAAAGACCAAATCAAAGGTATCGACATCCGGTTTTCTCGAATCGGTGAACAGGCTGATGCGGTTGTAAAAAAGCTGGCCGCTCAATTGCGTGAAAAAGCCCTGGTCGTTTCCTCAGATCGGGAAATAGCTGATTTTGCATTATCAAAGGGGGCGACTCCCATAAGTTCAACGGAATTCGAAGAAAGACTTATCATGGCAACTTACCTGGAAACAAAAGGTACGGACGATATTCATGAAGAATCCGGTTGGAACCCGACAACAAGAAAAAAAGGCCCTCAACGAAGAGTTTCAAAAAAGGATCGACGCCGTAAAATCAAATTGCGTAAGCTTTGAAATCCATTCTTAATTTGTTACAAAGATAAGTTACCAATGATTCCACAAACACAAACGATAATCCACTGATAAAATAATGAATATACAAGGAAGATAAAAAATGTGCGAAGCAAATGCTTATTTAATCAATGAAGAAGAACCTGAATTAATCATGGAAGCTGTTGATGTCATCGAACCTGTGGAGGGGGGTCTCAAACTGGTCAGCATTTTTGGAGAACAAAAATATATTAGGGGACAAATTCATTCTCTGTCTTTAATAGACCACAAGATTTTTCTAAAGGAAACCCCGGAAGACTAATTTGAAAATTTTAGGCTTATGAAAATTATTGTCGCCAAAACCGCCGGTTTCTGCATGGGTGTAAGACGTGCTGTTGAGATGGTTTTGGATGCTTCTAAAAATGATAAGGGCTCTATCTATACCTTTGGTCCATTAATCCACAATCCTCAGGTTTTGAATATTCTTGAGGAGAAAGGAATCCATGTTCTTGAGGAAATCCCGAAAAAGGGGACTGGAACGGTCCTGATCAGAGCCCACGGTGTGCCTCCGGATACCAGGAAACAGCTCGAAAACGCAGGGTTTAATGTAGTCGATGCCACTTGTCCTCGGGTTATCAAAGTTCAGAGTATCATTAAAACCTATACTCAACGAGGATATGCCTCCATTATTATTGGAGACCGGGATCATGCTGAAGTGATCGGACTTCTGGGCTATGCCGGCGAAAAAAAAATGGTGATCGGAAGCATGGATCAACTTGATAAAATTCCATCCTTCGAAAAAGCCATTATTGTTGCTCAAACGACACAAGACACCCAATTTTTTGAAGAAGTAAAAGCCTGGTTTCGAACCCATTACCCCCATTATCAAATTTTTGATACCATCTGCGGTTCCACGGAAAAGCGGCAAAATGAAGTCAAAGGCCTTTCTCAAATAGTGGATGCTGTTATCGTTGTAGGTGGGTACACGAGCGGAAACACACAGCGCCTTTTTGAAATCGCTCAAAAATCAGGGAAACGATCATTTCACATCGAAGATGAGTCCCATCTTGATTTGTCATCCCTGAAGAATGCTAAGGCAATCGGAATCACTGCTGGCGCCTCAACCCCAAATTGGGTGATTCGAAGAGTATATCGTGCTTTAGAGAGTATACCTTTTCATGCGGGAAAACGATTTCAGAAAAAATTTTTTTCCATCCTCAGAATACTTCTTTTTTCTAATATCTACCTGTCCTTGGGAGCGCTGAGCCTTTGTTATGCATGCACCAGACTTCAGGGAATAGACCATTTTTTGCCTCATGGACTGATCGCTTATTTTTACTTACAGTCCATGCATATTATTAATAATCTTACTGGAAGGCGGGCAGACCGATACAATGACCCTGAAAAAGCTCTTTTTTATGATGAAAATAAAACTCTTTTAAAAATTTTGGCTATTGTTTCCGGATTTGCAGGCTTTCTTACTGCTTTGGCCTCGGGTATTTTCATTTTTTTTCTCTTTCTCTTCATGAGCTTAGTTGGATTGCTTTATAACATAAGAATTGTTCCCAGGACATTCATTGTAATCAAATCAGGACGAATCAAAGACATCCCGGCATCCAAAACTTTTTTAATTGCCATGGCCTGGGGCATGGTTACAACCCTATTTGTTCCACTTTCGGTTTATGGTTACATCACAGCCGCATCTGTTTTTGTTTTTCTGTGGTCCACTGGTCTAGTTTTTGTCCGCACCGCATTTTTTGACATTATTGACATGCACGGAGATCGAATGGTCGGGAGAGAAACACTTCCCATTGTCCTGGGTGAAAAGCATACTATGTTAATATTAAAATGCGCCCTGGCAATATTAACCGCAGCCGGTATCTTGGCAAGCTGGCTTCAACTGACTACCACTTTGGGATATGCTCTCAGCGTGTGCCCCATAATTTTCATTATTTTGCTCATATTACATGAAAAAGGAAACGTCATTCCAAGTTTTCGACTAGAATTCCTGGTGGAATCAAATTTTATAATCAGCGCAATGGTTACAGGAATATGGATGATGACCCAATATTAATTTATAGCCCCAATTTTATGATTTCAATTTACAAAGATTCCATAATAGCCTCAAAATACAAAAGGCATAGATTTTGGACTTGAAAAACGACAAGCAGGCAACTTTATTTCTTATCGTAGGCAACTCCGGTTCCGGTAAGGATTCAATTATCGAGAACATTCAAAAAATATGGCCTTATGATAAAGTATCTCTTCGCGTAGCCAAACGATACATTACTCGCTTGCCGAATAAGTCGGAAACTAATAATTTTGTCGAACCCGAAACATTTTTCAAGTTGAAACAAGAAGGAAAATTTTTCTTAACATGGAGCAGTTATGGGCTAAATTATGGAATTGAAAATGAAATATTATCGTGGCTTTCGCAAGGCACCAATGCCCTGGCCAATGTCAGCAGGACTGTTATAACCCAAGCCCGCGAAAAATGTTCTTCGATAAAAGTTATTTTTATTTCTGTTCCTTTGAAAACAACAATCGCTCGGTTAAAAAAAAGACACCGTGAATGCATAAATGGTGATGAGTTCAATATGAGGACTCTTCGTGCCATGGAAAATCAGAATTGTTCTGATGCTGATTTCATTATTGAGAATTCCGGCCCATTGGATCAATCAGTAAAAACATTACTCAAATATATGCTTTCCGCTGTTTAGTAAAACAAACTAAAACCCTGATAGACTTTAAGCTATGATTAACCAAAGAGGTGAACTTATGGAAATTCTGGTTCTTTATTATTCAAAAGGGGGAAATACCCGCAAGCTTGCCGAGGCTATTGCAGAAGGTGTTGGGATGGTAGATGGGATGACGGCAAATCTGAAACATACCGATGATGTCAGCAAAGATGATTTTCTGTCATGCAAAGGACTTATAGCGGGTTCTCCGGTATATTTCGGAACGATGGCTGCTCAACTGAAAAAAATATTTGATGAATTTATCAGTGTCAGGAAGAAAATGGAAGACAAGGTCGGAGCGGCTTTTACAACCAGTGGCGATCCGACCGGTGGAAAGGAAACCACGATGATGTCCATTATTCAGGCTCTGATGATATATGGCATGATCATTGTGGGAGATCCCATGGCTGCCACAGGCCATTATGGCGTAGCGTGTGTCGGAGCACCCGATATCCAGCATCAGGAGAACGGACGTAAACTTGGCCAAAGAGTCGCTGAGCTTGCCAAAAAATTAGGTTAAAAAAAAATCAACCCCTGAGTTTTTGAGGAATATAACTGCACAGGGGCTCCTCTGCCAGGTAATCCCCGGTAGCTTCATAAGCTCTGGCACGGCAGCCCCCGCAGACTTTTTTATATTCACAAACGCCGCACTTGCCTTTCAACTCATTAAAGTTACGTAAATTTTTAAAAATTTTGGAGTTTTTCCAAATTTCCACAAAGGATTGCCTGGTTACATCGCCGCAGTTGATATCCAGAAACCCACACGGCTGAACTATTCCCTGGTGAGAGATAAAACAAAATCCCGTACCACCTAAACATCCCCGGGTCACAGCATCCAGGCCGTGAGATTGAAAGGTCACTGTCTTACCATCTTCCTTGGCCCTTTGCCTTAAAATCCGATAATAATGGGGTGCGCATGTCGCTTTAAGCTGAAGGGGTGTTTTTTCTTTTTGAGTGTAAAACCAGTTGAGTGTTTCTTCATATTCTATGGATGTAATTTCCTGATCCACAATATATTTTCCCCGGCCCGTGGGAACAAGCAGAAAAATATGATGAGCCACAGCACCTAAATCGACAGCCAGTTTCTGAATAGAAGGAATTTGATCCAGGTTTGTTTTGGTAATCGTGGTATTGATTTGAAATTCAATACCCGCATTTTTGGCATGCCGTATTCCATTCAACGCTCCCTCGAATGCACCCTTAACCCCTCTGAATTGGTCATGACTTTCCTTTGAAGAACCGTCCAAACTGATACTGATTCGTTTAATACCTGAGTCAACCAGCTGTTTGGCAATTTTATCCGTAATAAGCGTGCCATTCGGGGCCATGACCATTCTAAGCTTTTTTCTTGTACCGTATTTGGCAATCTCAAAAATATCATGGCGAAGCAACGGTTCGCCTCCGGTTAAAATGACAATGGGTTCGCCTAACTGAGCTATTTGATCCAAAAGCCTAAAACCGGCTTCGGTATCCAACTCTCCTGTATATGGCCCCATTGTCGCTGCGGCACGGCAGTGAACACATTCGAGATTGCAGTTACGGGTGATTTCCCAAGCCACCAATCGTAACATATTTTCCTTGGAATCATGAAGCGCTGGTTGGTTGCTTCCGTGTGGATGGTCTTTCAAAGAGGTTACTTTTTCACATGGATTGGATTTCATCATTTAAACCATTTCACATTTTTATTTTTTTTTGCCCATTGGAGGGATAGACCATTGTTCAGGATAATTCTCAATGTTTCTTGTTTAAGAACTCGGCCGCTTCCATTGCAAAATAGGTTAGAATCATATCTGCTCCGGCCCTTTTGATACTGGTAAGAGTTTCCATCATCACTTTCTTGCCGTCTATCCATCCCATTTGGTCTGCCGCCTTGATCATGGAAAATTCTCCGCTGACATTGTAAGCCGCTATGGGTAAATCAATTTCCTGGCGCACACGAAAAATAATATCCAGATAAGAAAGTGCCGGCTTCACCATGATAATGTCAGCACCTTCCTCTACATCCATGGTAACTTCCCGTATTGCCTCATTGCTGTTGGCCGGATCCATTTGGTAGGTCCTTCTGTCTCCGAATTGCGGAGCAGAGTGTGCAGCCGCCCGAAAAGGGCCGTAATAGAAAGAACAATATTTTGCCGAGTAGGACATAATCGGAACATGACTGTACCCATTATCATCAAGAATACCCCGGATTTCCGCCACACGACCGTCCATCATATCCGACGGAGCAACCATATCGGCACCTGATTTGGCATGGGTAAGTGCTGTTCTGGCAATAAGGTCCAAAGAGGAATCATTGTCGACAAAATTGCCATCAACGATACCACAGTGACCATGATCCGTATATTGGCAAAGGCAAACATCGGTGATGACCAACAACTCTGGGATGCTGTCTTTTAATGCTTTTACCGCTTTCTGTACAATACCGTCTTTTGCATATGCGCTTGTGGCAAGAGCATCCTTTTTTTCAGGAATTCCAAACAGCATGATACCCGGAATTCCAACTTCATAGGCTGTTTTTGCTGTTTTGATCAGGTGATCTATTGAAAGCTGGAAATGCCCGGGCATGGAATCAATTGGATTTTTGACATTTTTTCCACCGATAACAAAAAGTGGCAGGATTAAATCATCAACGGATAGAACCGTCTCCCGAATTATTCTTCGAAATGCCTCATTTTGGCGCATTCGCCTTGGGCGGTAATCAGGAAACAGCATTTTTGAACTCCTTTACAAAATTTCTTCATCGGTTAAATAGCAGGCCGGATCCGGAGCCCAAACATCACCATACAAAGCTTCAGCTCTAACCCGAAAATTTCCGCCGCAGATATCTAGCCATTTGCAGCTAGCGCATCTTCCCTTGACAAAAAGCTTCTTTTCCTTGAGTTTACCGAGAAGTGGTTCGGATGTATCCGTCCAGATCTCGGAAAATGGCCGGTTTCTTATATTCCCAAAACTGTAATGCCGCCAAAACTGATCCGGGTGTACCTCACCATCCCAACTAACACACCCTATCCCACGTCCTGAATTATTTCCTTCATTCATTTTCAACAACTCAAGAACCTTTTTTGCCTGTTCGGGATTTTCCCGCAACAACCTCAAATAGAGATAAGGTCCATCCGCATGGTTATCTACGGTCAGTACCTCTTTTGCCATTCCCTGATCATGAAGATGTTTTGTGCGGTCCATAATCAGGTCAAGAATCTGACGGGTTTCAGCATGAGAAAGATCATCATTCACCAAATTGGAGCCTCTTCCGGCATAGACAAGATGGTAAAAACAAACCCTTGGGATTTCCATTTCTTCGAGAAAATCAAAAATGCTCGGGATTTCATCCACATTAAACTTATTGATGGTAAACCTGAGACCAACTTTTATGCCTGCATCCTGACAGTTTCTAATTCCATTGACTGCTGATTTGAATGCACCTTTGACCCCCCTGAACCGATCATTGATCTGCTCCATTCCGTCCAGGCTTATTCCCACATATGACAAACCGATTTCTTTTAAAATACGAGCTATATGGGGAGTGATCAATGTTCCGTTTGTGGAAATAACGGCACGCATCCCTTTTTGAACGGCATATTCAGCCAACTCCGGAAGATCTTTTCTGACCAGCGGTTCCCCTCCTGAAAACAGGACAACAGGAACCTTGAAATCTGCCAGATCATCCAAAAGTTTTTTACCCTCTTCCGTACTCAGTTCATTCTCATATGAAATATCCCTGGCCTGGGCATAACAATGAACACATCTCAGGTTACAACGCCGTGTGGCATTCCAAACCACAACCGGTCTTTTATCAATGGAAAACTGAAGCAAGTGAGATGGCAATTTAGATGAGTGCCGACCATACCGAAGTGCATCCGAAGGCTCAACTGCTCCGCAATAAAGCTTTGATATTCCAATCATTTTTAATAACCTATTTTGATAACATCATCTTAGAAAGGTTAATCCCCTAAAAATTTTCAAGCCCGTAATGGTTACCGGGCGGGCTTGAAAATGGTTCACGCGGTTCTAGAAGTTTCACTGGTGTTTAATTTGTCATTCTCAGTTCATTTTTTATCAATTCGCTGAGATAGTTTTCCGGATCGAGCAAGGCTTTTTTAGTAATAAAAAACCGGTTCCGTCCGGTTTTATCACGAATCAGTTTCAGCCCCAACTCGAAATCTTTTGAAAGCTGTTTGAAAAAATCATCAACATTCACAGAAGAAGTGGAAAACTGCTCAATGATAAAATCGATTGCATCTTCTTCAAGAACGATATTAATGTCGTGGCTTTTAAAGAAATAGAGTTCAATTTTTTTTATTTCATCATAATAATACTTAATTCGGCGTATTACGGAACCCACATCCATAATATGGGCCACGTAAAAATTGGCTACCACTTCGATTCTCGACGGTGTAAGAGTCAATCCATATTTTTCAGAAAAATGTCGGCTATGGATTCGGACATAGTCCCTAATAAAGTCTTTTTCTTCTTCGACAAGTCGTTCAAACTCGCTGTTTACCTCATGGCTTCCAACGGAGAGATAAAACTCTCTTCGAATTTTTTCCGGATCTTTCACCACCATCTCCGTCACCGGAAACCGTTTTATACCCGAAGAAGGCAACGATTTTTCAAATGGTAAAAGAGCACGCTCAATGGCACTAACCAATCCTCTGGCGCCGGTATTTTCATTGAAGGCTTCTGAAGCCAAATACCTAAGCGCCTTTTTATCAAATTTCATATCAATGCCATAGGCCGCAAAATCGAGTTTTTTCCCGAGAATAATGGGATTATTTGGATTTTCTAATATCTTAAATAAGTCTTCTTCGGATAGCTTTTCAAATACGGCTCTCACCGGAAGTCTTCCAACAAATTCCGATTCAAATCCAAACTTGATTAAATCTTCAGACCTGACAAGCTTGAGAATTTCAACATGCTCTTTATTAGAGTCAAGTTTGGCCCCAAAACCAATGCCCTTATCAACGACCCTCTTACGAATAATTTCAGTAAGTTCTGAAAAGGCCCCACTCATAATAAAAAGAATATTTTTTGTATTGACGGACCGATTATCTCTTTTTCCGGTTTTTCGAAATCTCTCGATTTCCTGAATCATGGAAATTGGATCATGGGGAACTTTCAATTCTACATCGGTTTCTTCCATGGGCTTTAATAAAGCACGCTGAACACCTGTTCGGGATACATCCACTCCGATAATATTGTTGCTCGAAGCAATTTTATCGATTTCATCGATATAAATTATACCATATTGTGCAAGTTCAATGTCACCATCAGCTTCACGAACCAGATCACGAACCAAATCCTCGACATCGCCTCCAACATATCCTGTTTCACTGAATTTTGTAGCATCACCTTTCACAAATGGGACACCAATTTTTTTTGCAATCAGTTTGATCATGTAGGTTTTGCCGACACCCGTGGGACCGATCATCAACACATTGTTTTTGATACTCCCCATTATCTCATTTTGCTCTCCGGAAAATTTCCGAAGCATTTTAATCCGATTAAAATGGGTACAGATTTTTGTTGATAAGATGGCCTTGGCAGTGTCTTGTCGGATAATGTACTGATCCAGATAATCGACAAGTTCTTCAGGTTTGAGATTAAAATTGATTTCCTGATTTTTGGATGGGCTTTCAGCCGAATCATCCAATGACAACTGCTGAGATAAGCTGACCGGTGTTATGACTTTCACATTGCCACCAAATTTTTTTGCCAAAAAATCACCAATCTCTTTTTCGAGTTCTTTAGAATCGGGAATTTTTGTATTTCTTTCTTTCATAATACTGGATGATAAGCATCTTGAGAAAAAAATTCAATAAAAGATCGAAATATGATCAGAGGATATGTTCAAAAAATTGATGAGCTGAAACAGAATTTGGTACGCCCGGCTGGATTCGAACCAGCGATCTTCAGCTCCGGAGGCTGACGCCCTATCCCCTGGGCCACGGGCGCATTAGGAATGTAACAATGGCTTCGATACAATATATCATAAATATTTACTACAAAAACAAACAAATCCGACGGTCAGGCTGCAAAGAGGTCTAATCTCAGGTTCAGGCAAAACAGGTTCTGAATTCCCTATTACTGATTTTCCGCAAGAGCTTGCTTAACCTCACCCACGACATAAAGTGATCCAGCGACACAGATTGCTTCATCAGATGAAACCGATTCCCGCGCATAAAAAAAAGCATCTTTTACACTGGGGACTATTTTTATATCTTCTATTAAATCCTTTGCGAATTTATAGAGTTTTTCAGGCTCCAAAGCTCTGTTGATAACAGGTTTTGTTAAGATAACACGCTTGCAAAAAGGAAGAAGAGATTTTAACATTCCTTTATAAGGCTTATCATCCAATATACCGATAATCAACGTTGTTTTGTCTTTTATCAGATTTTCTGAAATGAATCTACCCAGTTTTCTGGCAGCCATCAGATTATGTGCTCCATCCAAAATAATATATGGCGTTTGAGACACAACTTCCATTCGTCCTGGCCAGTCTGTTTTTAAAAGCCCTTCTTTAATCTGTTCTATGTCAAAATGGGTGTCATGTCGGTTTAACACTTCGCATGCGGCCAGGACCAAGGCAGCGTTTCCAACCTGATGGTTACCTTTAAGTCCTGTTTGCATGTTTTCCCATGTTGAGTTAATGCCAACATATGAAAAAGTGTCGCTCTTTTTATTTTTTCGAACCCGAAAGTGTTCTCCCAAACGATATAAGGGAGCTTCTTGTTTTTGAGAAATGTTTCTGAGAACCTCAATGGCTTCTTTCTGATTGACTCCTGTGATTACGGGAACTCCACGCTTTATAATGCCGCCTTTTTCTGATGTTATTTCAGCAATCGTATTACCCAAATATTGTCTGTGTTCAAGAGAAATGTTGGAAATTATAGACAACCTTGGATTTAGAACATTGGTAGCATCCAATCGTCCACCCATCCCGGTTTCCACGATTGCCCACTCCACTTTGGCTCTGGCAAACTCATGAAAAGCCATAGCAGTAGTATATTCAAAAAAAGTCGGCTCCCTGTCTCCCGTATATACTTGCTTGACTGCCTCAAAAGCCTTTAAAACATCCATGTCCGAAATGGGGGCACCATTGATACGAATACGCTCATTGAATTTAACCAAGTGAGGAGATGTATAAAGCCCAACACGATATCCGGCTGTTCTGAAGATTGATGACAAGGCGGAGGCAATGGAACCTTTTCCATTTGTTCCTGCTATATGGATGGATGCAAACATATTTTGCGGACTGCCCAAGCCCTGGAGCATAGACTGAATGGTGTCAAGTCCTAATTTTATACCAAAGCGGCGCAAACTGAACATGCTTTGGAGACATTGATTGTATCGGTCCTGAAATTCCATAATCACCAACCAAAAAACCCGGCAGGTCATCAAAGCTGCCGGGCTTAATGTGTGTTTATTATTCGCTGATCAGCGATACTTTCTTGATGCGGCAATACGCTGCCTTCTCAAGGCTTCCCGCTGTTTACGACGACGATATTCACTTGGTTTTTCATAGCTTTTTTTAAGCTTCAGCCTTTTGAAAAGACCATCATTTTGAATCTTTTTTTTAAGGATTCTCATGGCCTTTTCAAGGTCATTGTCGTAAACCTTGACTTCAATTGCCTTCAAATTGTTCGCCCCCTTTTTTCCATCGACTATTTAAAAAGCCTGATATTCGACAAGTCGATGTTTTTTAAAATTATTTACATAAACATGTTTTTATAAACCATTTTTTACAAGGTTTCAACCTAAAAAATATTTTTTTATCTGATGTATTTATTTTTTTTTAATATTATCTTGACACACAAGGTGCTTTGGGTCATATTCTGCGTCCATATGATTCAAATTCAATAAATTTGAAAAAAATTGAAAGGAGGATGAAGGATGCGCTTGATTTTATTAGGAGGCCCGGGTGCAGGTAAAGGGACCCAGGCTAACTTCATCAAAGAAAGGTATGGAATACCGCAAATTTCGACGGGGGATATGCTCAGAGCCGCGGTAAAAGCAGGTACAGAACTGGGAAAACAAGCCAAAAAAGTTATGGATGCCGGAGGATTGGTTTCTGATGATATCATCATCGGACTTGTAAAGGAAAGGATTAAAGAACCGGATTGCCAAAAGGGATTTTTGTTTGATGGATTTCCCAGAACCATTCCGCAGGCCGATGCCATGAAAAATGCCGGGGTAGCAATTGATGCTGTTGTCGATGTTGACGTGCCTGATTCAGAAATCATTAAAAGGATGAGTGGACGTAGGGTTCACTTGGCAAGCGGACGAACATATCATATTGTTTTCAATCCACCCAAGGTAGAGGGCAAGGATGATGTAACCGGTGAAGATCTGATTCAGCGGGATGATGACAAGGAAGAAACCGTTCGTAAACGACTGGATGTTTACCACTCCCAAACAGAACCCCTTATCGATTATTATAAAAAATGGGAAAAATCAGGAGAGAGTGGGGCTCCTAAATATATCCGGATCGAAGGGGTCGGAAAAGTCGAAGAGATTCGAGATCAAATTTTTGCAGCCCTTGACAAGATCAAAGGCTAATATATATGTTTTCTTTATAATCCGGTAATTAAGTAATTTCCAGATAATTTTCCAGAATGAGACTCCCCAAATAACAATTAGGAGGCTCATTCTGGGCCATATTTTTTCAGTCGATTAAATGCACAGGATGAGTAGTTGACCCGTCAAGTTTCTTCCTAATCCACACGCTAACCCCATGCGAGGCATTATATTTGCATAACCTTTAACTGTAAGAAACAGCTGCTCGATTCTCTTCATCAAATACTTATGTTATGATCATAATCACATATTGTGTAATATTTAATCATTAAAAACAACTCGACAACAACATTGCTTAACACAATACCCATTAGGTACCCATCAGACGACATTACATGAATATGCCATACGCTCCCATATTGTTTTAACCGGGTTTACCGGTCAACTTTTTTTGTGGAAATCAGTTTGTGGTTTTAGGTTTTTAGAAATGGTAAAACACCCCATTAAAATTGCTGTAACCGGCGGAGCGGGTTCCGGAAAATCGACTGTCTGCGATATACTCAAAAAATTAGGTCTTATTATTTTCAATGCAGACAAATTTGCCTATGATGTGGTTCAAAAGGATACCGAGGCATACCACAAAATTATTGAAAGTTTTGGAGAAAAAGTGATTGAAGCAGATGGGGCCTTAAATCGACGGCTGCTCCGGGAAATTATCACTCAAAATAATGATGCCAAAAATAAGCTTGAAAACATAGTGCATCCTGAAGTCATCGCATTGATGAAAAAAAAACTAAGTGACGCACAAACGCTCGGTCAGAATATTGCCGTCGAAGTCCCGCTTCTTTTTGAATTGGATTTGGAAAACCTTTTTGATGTGACCGTAATGGTCTATTCAACAAAAACAAATAAAATTAAGAGATTGAAAAATCGTGACCGTGTTACCAACCAAGATGCTTCAGCTCTAATCGAAATTCAAATGTCTGATGAAGAAAAGTTGAATCGTTCGGATTTTGTAATTCAAAATAATGATTCGAAAGAAGACCTTGAAAAAAATGTCAAAAAGCTATATGAAAAAATATTTAAATGAGAATAAATTTATCAAAATCCTTTAAAATAAAAGCTTTATTTAGCCGGATACTAACAAAATAAAGATGCCTGCCTAACGGAGAAAATTACCCAAGAATTCTTCGATATAACTCAAGAAAGCAACATAAAAATTTCATATTTTCACCGTGCATCTATTCAACAAGTCGTAGGTTCAAAGAAAATACACTAGGTGCTTATTTTCTGTGTCAGATGAATGGGTCATCCAATAGGAACAAACATTCTGATTATATTATGAGAGCCCAATACATAAAAAATCAAATACAAAAACAACGGAGTGAAAATTCATGAATGTAGTAGACTTGAAAGATAAAAAAATCAGTGAATTGACTCAAATGGCCAAAAAATTCAACATCGAAGGTGCGGCTGGAATGAGAAAGCAGGAACTCATTTTTGCTCTTCTTCAGGCTCAACTGGAAAAAAATGGGCTGATTTATGGAGAAGGTGTTTTGGAGATACTTCCTGATGGGTTTGGGTTTCTCAGGGCCCCGGATTATAATTATCTGCCTGGACCTGATGACATTTATGTGTCTCCCTCCCAAATTCGCCGTTTCAACCTGAGAACCGGCGACACTGTTGCGGGCCAGATTCGTCAACCAAAGGAATCCGAGCGATATTTCGCCCTATTAAAAGTCGAAGCAGTCAACTATGAAGATCCGGAAATTGCAAGAGATAAAATCCTTTTTGACAATTTAACCCCTCTTTATCCTGACCGCAAAATGAAACTGGAAACGACATCGGATAACTACTCTACCCGGATTATGGACCTGTTAACCCCGATCGGCTTTGGCCAAAGAGGTCTGATCGTATCGCCTCCAAGGTCCGGTAAGACCATGCTTCTTCAATTTATTGCAAACAGTATAACCACCAATCACAAAGATATCGTACTCATTGTTCTTCTGATCGACGAGCGCCCCGAAGAAGTTACCGATATGGAACGCAGTGTCAAAGGAGAAGTTGTAAGCTCAACCTTTGACGAACCTGCTGAAAGGCATGTTCAGGTGGCTGAAATGGTGATCGAAAAAGCCAAACGCCTTGTTGAACACAAAAAAGATGTGATTATATTGCTTGACAGTATTACGCGACTGGCAAGGGCATATAATTCTGTAATGCCTCCCAGTGGAAAAGTGTTGTCCGGCGGTGTTGATTCAAATGCGCTTCAGCGTCCAAAACGGTTTTTTGGCGCAGCACGAAACATTGAAGGAGGCGGAAGTCTTACCATTATTGCAACCGCGCTGGTTGATACCGGAAGCCGTATGGACGAGGTGATATTTGAAGAATTCAAAGGTACGGGAAATATGGAACTTCAACTGGATCGCAGGCTGGCCGATAAACGGCTTTTTCCAGCTATTGACATTAAAAAATCAGGTACTCGTAAAGAAGAACTTCTTCTTCCCAAAGACGTCCTAAATCGTGTTTGGATATTAAGAAAATTGCTTTCATCTTTAAATCCTTCAGATAGTCTTGAATTTTTACTTGAAAAAATGCAAGGAACCAAAGATAATAAAAGTTTTTTGGATTCCATGAATGCTTGATGTTTTTTTTAATCAAAGTAACCTTAGGAGACGTAAAAACCATGAAAAATGATATCCATCCGAATTATTCAAAAACAACCATTACCTGTGCCTGTGGAAATGTGATCGAGGTAGGATCCACAAAGAGTGAGATCAAGGTTGAAATCTGTTCACAATGCCATCCTTTCTTTACCGGAAAACAAAAACTTGTGGATACTGCCGGTCGTATCGAAAGGTTTCGAAAAAAATATGCCCAGTATCAGAAACAAGACTGATCGTTTTATTTCTGGGGTTGATTTTAATCATCACCCGGTCTTTTACCGGCTTGGATATTATTAGTTATGCTGGATAAATTAAAAGGTGTGGAGCAGCGTTTTAATCAACTGGAAAAGCTTCTCAGTGAGCCTGAAATCGTTCGGGACCGCGAGGCATACGAAAAATATTCCAAAGAACACTCCGAGCTGAACAAATTAGTCACTGCCTATCGGGCATACTTGCAAACCGATTCAGAAATCCAAGACAGCCGAGAACTGTTACGCGATTCTGACCCGGATATTAAAGAACTCGCACGCAGTGAAATTGAAACACTCACAAAAAAACGAGAAGAAATCGAGCAGCAACTTCGACTTCTTCTGATGCCAAAAGATCCATACGATGATAAAAACGTTCTGCTTGAAATTCGTGCCGGAACCGGAGGCGAAGAAGCAGGACTTTTTGCCGGGGATCTCTTTCGTATGTATTGCAGGTATGCTGAAAATCAGCGTTGGAAAGTTGAAATCATGGATCAACATGTTTCAGGTGTCGGAGGACTGAAAGAAATCATTGCCATGATTCATGGAACAGCGGCTTACAGTCACCTGAAATATGAGAGTGGAACCCATCGGGTCCAGCGTGTCCCAACAACGGAAACTCAGGGCAGAATTCATACTTCCGCCGTAACGGTAGCGGTTCTTCCAGAAGCCGAGGAAGTCGAAGTCAGTATCGACCCTGGCGAGATTAAAGTCGATGTATATCGTTCCACTGGACCCGGAGGACAATCCGTTAATACTACGGATTCCGCAGTTCGAATCACGCATCTTCCTACCGGCTTGGTGGTGACGTGCCAGGATGAAAAATCCCAGCACAAAAATAAGGCTAAAGCAATGAAAGTCCTTCGAGCCAGACTTCTGGATAAAATGGTTCAGGAACAAAACGAGAAACGATCGGAAGAACGTAAAAGTCAAATCGGCAGTGGAGATCGAAGTGAGCGTATTCGGACCTATAATTTTCCACAAGGACGCGTAACCGACCACAGGATCGGATTGACTCTATACAAACTGGAAAGCATCCTACAGGGAAATCTGGATGAGCTTATTCAAAGTTTGACCACTTACTACCAAACTCAGTTATTGCAAAATGTGCAAGTCGGCAATCAAAACACCAAAGATCCAAGAATCACCATGGACGATTCTTAAACTACTTCAATGGACCACTTCTTATTTTAACTCCCACAATATTGAAGGCGCAAGGGCTTCCGCTGAAATTCTTCTGGCCAATGCTTTGGGCCTTAAACGGATTGATTTATATTTACGCTATGATCAACCCTTGGGCAGCCAGGAGTTATCAACGTTTAAAACACTGATAAAAAGACGTTTACAAAGGGAACCTGTAGCCTACATTATTGGAAACAAAGAGTTTTGGTCCATGGATCTGAACGTAACCAAAGATGTGCTTATTCCACGTCCTGATACCGAATGCCTTGTGGAACAAGCCTTGACCTATGTTCCAGGTGAGGATTCAAAGGAATCATGGAAAATTCTCGAACTTGGAACCGGTTCAGGTGCTATCATTTTATCTATAGCATTTCATCGTCCCCGGCATCGGTATTTTGCCTCAGATCTTTCAGAAAACGCGCTCCGGGTTGCAAAAGGTAACGCTGAAAAACATCGGCTCTCGAATAGGATTCTCTTTTTTGCCGGGGACTGGTTCTGTCCACTAAAAAACAATGTAAATAATTTGGATTTGATCCTCTCCAATCCTCCTTATATTCCATCTCATGTCATCGACAGGCTTGAACCTGAAATAGTATTCCATGAGCCGAGAATAGCCCTGGATGGAGGAAAGGATGGCTTGGACAGTCTGTCTTTGATTATCAACCAGGCACCATCTTTTCTAAAGCCATCGGGTCATTTAATATTGGAAATCGGCCATGATCAACAGCAGAAAGTCCATGCCATTGTTAACCATTGCGGAAAATACGAATCTTTCCATTTTGTCAAAGATTATGGCGGACATGACCGTGTTGCCATTATGAAAACTTTGCCTTAAAAGTATAAGATACCGGCAGGGATTTTTTGAATTTGGGGTTGCGGTAAATCCCCGAATTTGATATTGATGTCCGATTTATAAATTCACACGCTCTGGACTTGTATTCTGGTGCTTATTTCAGGAATTGTCGTCTTTAATCTTTGAATAAGTAGAATACGGGGATGAAACGGGCGAAAGTTAAACCAAAACATTTGAAGGAGATTTGAAAATGGCTTACATCACTATGAAAGAACTTTTAGAAGCTGGCGTTCATTTCGGCCACCAGACCAAACGCTGGAATCCGAAAATGAAACCTTACATTTTCGGAGCCAGAAATGGTATTTACATCATCGACTTGCAAAAAACCGTCCGTATGTTCAGACTTGCTTACGATTTCATCATTGATACGGTGGCAAAGGGCAAATCCGTTCTTTTTGTTGGAACCAAAAAGCAGGCCCGAGAAGCCATATATGAAGAAGCTAACCGTTGTGAGATGTTTTACGTGCATAATCGCTGGTTAGGCGGCATGCTGACCAATTTTCAGACAATTAAAAAAAGCATTGATCGGTTAAATTATCTTAATGAAATAGAAAATGACGGGTCGATTAACCTTTACACCAAAAAAGAAGCATTAAAACTTCAGAAAGAACGGAAAAAACTGGATACCACTTTAGGCGGCATCCGGAATATGGATAAGCTACCCGGAGCCATCTTCATTATAGATCCAAAAAATGAAACCATTGCTGTGCGTGAAGGCAAAAGGCTTAACATTCCCATCGTTGCCGTTGTTGATACGAACTGTGATCCGGAAGATATTGATTTTGTTATTCCCGGCAATGATGATGCCATAAGGTCCGTTCGTCTGCTTACATCGAAAATTGCCGAGGCTTGTATTGAGGGTGCTCAACAACTGGCCGAGAAAAGACAGGCCGAATTGGATAAACTTGATGAAAAAGATACGGACACCATACCTGCCGGAAAAGACCTAAAACCGGGGGAAAGAAAGATTGTATCCGATGGCGCCGAAGGACCGGTGGTTGAGATTATTAAGCGATCGACCCCGGCATCTGGGGAATCGGAATCAGCCGCGTTAGAGACAAAATAGAACAGGGGAGAAAAAGAAAATGAGCGGAGTTAGTGCGATATCGGTTAAAGAGCTTCGGGAAAAAACCGGAGCCGGTATTATGGATTGTAAACAAGCCCTTTCCGATTGCGATGGGGATATGAATAAGGCACTTGATTTTTTGAGGAAAAAAGGGCTTGCCACAGCTCAGAAGAGGGCCGGACGAGCCACTCATGAAGGAGTTGTTCAGTCCTATATCCATATGGGGGGTAAAATCGGGGTTCTGGTCGAAGTAAATTGTGAAACGGATTTCGTGGCCAAAACCGACGCCTTTTTGGAATTTGCTAAAAACATCGCCATGCAAATAGCTGCTACAAATCCGGTGGGAATAAGGCCTGAAGATGTCCCTGCGGCTATCATTGAGAAAGAAAAAGAAATTTATCGTGCACAGGCACTTGAAACCGGCAAACCAGAAAAAGTTGTTGAAAAGATCGCGGAAGGCAAGCTCAATAAGTTTTTCAAAGATAACTGCCTGATGAATCAACAATACATACGTGATTCCAGTTTAACGGTTGAAGACGTGCTTAACGATACTGTTGCGAAAACCGGAGAAAAAATTACCATTAAACGCTTTGCTAGGTTTCAGGTGGGAGAGGAGTCCTGATACTTTGACACAACCTGTGTTTAAGAGAATCCTTTTTAAAATAAGCGGCGAAGCATTGATGGGAGACCAGGATTTTGGAATTAGCCCTGATATGCTCAAGTATGTATCGGGTGAGGTTCGTTCGGTGACCAAACTCGGCGTGCAAGTCGCTATCGTTGTCGGCGGCGGCAATATATTTAGAGGAGTCGCCGCCAGTTCCTTTGGTATGGATCGTGCCTCAGCTGATCATATGGGAATGCTGGCCACTGTAATCAATAGCATTGCATTGCAGAATTTTCTGGAAGACAATGGAATACAGACCCGCGTGCAATCAGCAATAAATATGCATGAAGTAGCGGAACCCTATATTTTACGTCGAGCTATCCGCCATCTTGAAAAAGGCCGTGTGGTCATTTTTGCGGCTGGAACGGGGAATCCCTATTTCACTACCGACACGGCTGCTGTTTTAAGGGCTCAGGAAATCCATGCAGAAATACTCATTAAGGCAACCAAAGTCGATGGCCTTTACGATGCTGATCCCGTGAAGCATCCCGAAGCGAAAATGATTTCAACGATCAGCTACATGGAAGTGCTTGAAAAACAACTTCAGGTCATGGATATGACAGCCATATCCTTGGCTATGGATAATCACTTGCCTTTGGTAATCTTTAATCTTAAAGGAAAAGGCAATATTCGCAAGGTAGTCTGCGGGGAAACTATCGGAACCCGCATTAACAATTAATAAAAAGCAACACGGTTCTGATATTTATCAATTTCAATAACAAAACTTAAGGCAGGCATTTATGATCGAAGACATTTACGAAGAAACCCGAGAACGAATGAGCAAATCCATCTCTGCCATGAAAAGTGAGATGACTCGTATTCGAACCGGACGGGCCTCCGCTTCCCTGCTCGATGGTATTCGTGTTGATTATTACGGTACCCCGACTCCTTTGAAGCAAATGTCATCCATTTCTGTACCCGAAAGCCGATTGTTGGTCATTCAGCCATGGGATGTCTCCGCCATCAAAGAAATCGAAAAAGCAATATTAAAATCAGATTTGGGACTGACCCCATCGAGTGATGGAAAAATTATTCGAATTGCCATTCCTCCGCTCACTGAAACACGTCGCAAAGAACTGGTCAAAATGGTAGCCAACCTTTGTGAAGAATATAAAATTGGGATTCGAAACATTCGACGAGATTCTAACGATATGTTGAAAAGCTTGAAAAAAGACGGAGATATTTCTGAAGACGACGCTTTCAAGGCGCAGGAACAGGTACAGAAGATTACCGATGAACATATAGAACTTATTGATAAACTGTATCAAGAAAAAGAAAAGGAAATTCTTGAATTTTAGCAACCCATCCATAAAACCAGTCGATCTGGATTTTAGCAGAATTCCAAAGCATATAGCCATTATTATGGATGGTAATGGGCGTTGGGCCAAAAAACGTTTTTTTAACCGCATTAAAGGCCATGAAAAAGGGGCTGAAACAGTCAAAACGGTGGTACGGATTTGCCAGGAAATCGGAATCACTTATTTGACCCTATTTGCTTTTTCTACTGAAAACTGGCTGCGACCTAAAAATGAAGTCATGGCTCTCATGTCACTGCTGAAAAAATTTCTTGTTGCTGAGCAGGAAAATCTCATGGACAAAAACATCCGGCTTAAAGCCATCGGCGAACTGGAGAAATTACCGGAAGATGTCCATGAAACCCTTATGGAAACCATAACCCGAACCCAAAATAACGGTGGTTTACAAGTCAATCTTGCTCTAAGCTATGGAGGACGAGATGAAATCCTTCAAATGGTTCGTAAGATAGCAGAGAAAGTACATTCAGGAGTCATGACCCCTGAATCCATCAGCATGGAAGTTGTCTCCAACCATCTTTACACACAAGGTATCCCTGACCCGGATCTTCTTATTCGTACCAGTGGTGAAATAAGAATCAGCAATTTTTTGCTTTGGCAAATCGCCTATTCCGAAATTTTTATTACCGAAACATTGTGGCCCGATTTCGGTGAAGATGAATTTTTGGCCATAATTAAAAACTTCCAGGGCCGTGAACGTAGATTCGGTAGAGTCTAACATGCATCAAAAGCGATGGATAACCGGTATCGTTGCTCTTCCATTTCTAATCTATCTGATTTATACAGGTGGATGGGCATTTACTTCCTTTGTAGCTGTTGCAGCTGTACTGGCCTTATGGGAATTCTTTCGTATCACCTTAAAGTCCCATGATAACGATGTTGGAACAGCAGTTCCTGCGATTGGATATCTAACGGCCTTATTGATGGTGGCAGCATCTTTCCAATATTCGACCGGAGTTCTTATTGCTGTAGCAGTAACCAACCTAATCCTTTCAGGACTTGTTTTTGTCTTTTTGTTCAAATCAACCCCACAAATAATCGAAACGATTCGGATACAGACTCAGGCAATCCTCTATATTCCCTTGTCTTTGTCTATTCTGGTGTTAATTCGCAATGGTTCCGACGGAATTGCCTGGATCTTTTTTTTGCTGATCATCGTTTTTGCAGGAGATACCAGCGCATTTTATTTTGGGACTTATTTTGGCCGGCATAAACTTTGTCCATCGGTGAGCCCCGGAAAGACCATTGAAGGATCCATGGGCGGTTTGCTTGCAAATATCCTGGTCGGATCCATATTTAAGTTTTTATTATTTCCACATTTATCGTGGGCAACGTGCATTATCTTTTTCATGTTAATCGGTGCTGCTGGGCAAATTGGAGACTTATTCGAATCCGCACTGAAACGAATGGCCGGAGTTAAAGATTCGGGCACCATCCTTCCCGGCCACGGAGGAATATTGGACAGAATTGATGCTCTTCTTTTTGCAACACCAATCACCTATCTTTTTATATTATATGCCCAATCTGCCAACTAAGGTTCAAAGTGATTTGCAATATCCGTATGCGCACCATATGGGTTTAAGGGACTTTTCATGAAAAGACTTTCAATTCTTGGTTCCACCGGCTCCATAGGCTGCAATACATTAAAAATAGTTCAAAAATTTCCTGATCGGTATCAAATCGTGTCTCTGGCCGCTAAAACCAATATCAAACTTATGGCACAGCAAATAGAACAATTTAAGCCTGATCTGGCCGTAATGTATGATCAAGAGCACGCAGAACAATTAAGAAAAGCAGTTCCAAGAAATCAACCGGTCGAAATTCTTTATGGGCAAGAGGGTTATCTCAAAGCTGCATCCCAGAATGATGCAGACATGGTTGTCATGGCATTAGTCGGTGCCGCTGGACTTTTACCGACACTCGAGGCTATTGACGCTGGAAAACATATCGCTTTAGCCAATAAGGAAACACTTGTGATGGCCGGCGAATTGGTCATGGAAAAAGCCTTGAACGCCGGAATCAATATTTTTCCTGTGGACAGTGAACACAGCGCTATTTTCCAGTGCCTGGAGGGACATCGTAAAATCGACTTAAAAAAGATACTGTTAACAGCCTCGGGGGGGCCTTTTTTAAACTGGCCGAAATCCGATTTTTGTCGAATAAAACCCAAAGATGCGCTGAATCACCCTACCTGGCAAATGGGAAAAAAAATTACCATCGATTCAGCGACCCTAATGAACAAAGGTCTTGAAATTATTGAAGCAAAATGGCTTTTTGATGTACCCCCTGAACAAATACAAGTGGTCATTCATCCTCAAAGCATCATTCACTCACTAGTCGCCTATTGTGACGGTTCCATAATTGCTCAGCTGTCAAAGCCCGATATGACAGGAGCGATTGCTTATGCGCTTTCCTATCCTGAAAGGTTGGATTTGGGCAATTCCTTTTTAAATTTGCCAAGTCTCAACGCTCTGACATTCTACGAACCTGATTTGGAAAAATTTCCCTGTTTGTCTCTGGCCATGGAAGCATGCCGCACAGGCGGAACATTACCTGCTGTACTAAATGCAACCAATGAAAAGGCTGTTGATTTTTTCCTAGAAAATAAGATCGGATTTGTTCAAATTCCCCAACTCATCGAGAAAGTGATGAATCAACACCAACTGACACCATCTCCCGGGCTCAATGAAATTATGAAATCAGACCAGTGGGCTAGGTTGACCGCTGAAAAATTCATTGCTGAACACAGATGGTAAAATTTATCCAAACAAAGACTGTTTCGGAATTATATTGAAATAAATTCCGATCATATTTATTCTAAGGTTTGAAATTCATTATCGTACTTGCAGAGATGATTACTGATACATATCTTTTGAATCGAGTTAAGTTCAGAAACGGTGAAACCGGATGGACCATAATTAACTTTAACTATTAAAACAAGTTAAATCCATGACCACGAGCATATTTGCATTTGTTATCGTATTAGGCGTTTTGATCTTTTTTCATGAATTAGGACATTTTCTGGTAGCCAGACTATTTGGTGTGGGTGTTCAAACATTCTCACTGGGATTTGGCCCTAGAATTCTGGGCAAAAAAGTGGGAATCACCGATTATCGCATTTCCGCCATTCCATTGGGAGGTTTTGTAAAAATGGTGGGGGAAGAACCCCATGCCCAACTTACCCCTGAGGAAATACCCCTTTCGTTCACCCATAAACATGTTTTAAAAAAGATATTGATTGTGGCCGCAGGGCCTTTTTTTAATCTTTTATTGGCTGTCATTATTTTCTATTCCATCTTCCAAATTTCAGGGCTTTATATACGACAAGCGTCCGTGGGAAGCGTCGAGCCGAACACCCCTGCGTATATGGCCGGGCTTCAGGCAGGTGACCACATTACGGCTATCAACAATTTTCCCGTAGAAAGTTGGGATGAGATGGCCAAAATCATTTCAGAAAGCAATGGGAACCATCTTTTATTCAGCATCATCCGAAACGGGGAACCCATTGAAATAGGAATTACTCCTGAACCAAAGGAGGACAAAAATCTGTTCGGGGAGAATATCACTCGATATGTCATCGGAATAACTTCTTCCACTGAAGTTGTCACCCGAAAATTAAATCCTTTTGAAGCAATTTCAGAAAGCATCATCCAGACCTATCGAATTACGGAACTTACCATTGTCAGCATTGCCAAAATGATCCAGGGCACATTATCCACCAAAACTCTTGGCGGACCCATTATGATCGCAGATCTTGCAGGTCAGCAAGCCAGAGAAGGTGCTTTAAACCTTGTTTTCTTTACAGCACTCCTTAGTATCAATTTGGCCATTTTGAACTTTCTACCCATTCCCGTGCTGGATGGAGGTCATCTTGTCTTTTTTTTCATTGAGTTGATTACAGGTAAACCGGTTAATATCAAAGCCAGAGAGATTGCGCAGCAAGCAGGTATCTTTATTTTAATTCTTTTAATGGTTTTTGTTTTTTACAACGACATTACACGGTATATTTTTAATTAATTAAAGAACATATTTAAATCTTAACTTTAAAAAACGTTACGATTATGCCCCACCGACTTGAAATCACTTTAAAGCCCCATTTATTCGATGCCGAAGGGGAATCTGTTCGCCGGAAAGCCTCGGATTATTTTGGAATTGAACTTCAAAGCGTCAGAACAATTCATATTATAACAATCGATGCCGATTTATCAGACAGACAACTGCAATTGATTCAAAAGGAAGTCTTTACAAATCCCGTCACCCAGGTATCATCATATGATCCGCTTCCTGTTGAATTTGACCAAATGATTTGGATCGGCTATCGTCCTGGAGTTCGGGATAATGCCGGAAGTACTGCAATAGAGGCTTCTGAGGATATCCTGGGAATCAAATTCGCTCCACATCAGGCCATTTATACCTCCAAACGATTTTGCCTGGTGGGAAGGACTTTAAATGCAGAACATGCTGAAAAAATTGCCGGAGAACTTTTGGCTAATGATATAATTCAGCAATGGCGAATTTACGGGAAACAGAATTGGGACCCCTCCAAAGGAATCGGCTATATCATTCCTCGTGTGATTTTGGACCATGAACCGCAACTAACCAAGATACCCATTGATAGTGACCATACCTTACAAGTTATCAGCAAACAGCGAGGACTTGCTCTGAATCCCAGGGACATCCCGACTATCAGAGCTTATTTTCTGGATGACCGTATCAGAGCAGAAAGAGGCCTGGTCGGTCTTGATGAGCCAACGGATCTCGAACTGGAATACATTTCCCAAGCACGAAGCGACCACTGCAATCACAACACGTTCCAAGGCCGCTTTTTTTACAAGGATTTAGCCACCGGTGAAAACAAAGTGGTGGACAATCTATTTAAAACCTGCATTGAAGCACCAACTCTGGAGCTTATGAAAAAAAAGCCCTGGGTCATTTCCGTGCTTTGGGATAATGCCGGCGCAGGAAGGTTTGATGAAAACCATTATTATGTCATTACCGGAGAAACCCATAATTCTCCCTCTAATATGGAAGCCTATGGAGGTGCAATCACAGGTATTGTCGGTGTATACAGAGATCCTCTAGGAACCGGCAAAGGATCGAAACTAGTGATGGGAAGCTATGGATTTTGCGTGGGTGAAAGGGATTATGAGGGACCGCTCAAACCCAGGCTTCATCCCAGACGACTTTTAGACGGAGTGATTGAAGGGGTCAGGGATGGAGGAAATAAAAGTGGAATCCCAACCCCTTTTGGACAAGTGGTATTCCATCACGGCTATATGGGAAAATGTCTTGTTTTTGTCACCGCTGTAGGATTAATGCCTTCCATTATTAATGGAGAACCTGCGGAACAGAAAAAAACTTCACCCGGACAATTGGTCATTATGACGGGAGGACGTGTTGGAAAGGACGGAATTCACGGAGTTACTGCTGCATCTGAAACCTTTTCGGACCATACACCGGCAGGGCATGTGCAGATCGGTGACCCCTATACACAAAAGAAGATGCATGATTTTATACTGGAGGCTCGCGATGAGGGGTTAATCCAATTCATTACCGATAACGGAGGAGGAGGGCTTTCATCTTCGGTGGGTGAGTCCGCAAGGTATAGCAATGGATGCAAAATCGAACTTGAAAAAGTCCCTTTAAAATACCAGGGACTTGACCAGTGGGAAATATGGGTGTCTGAATCCCAGGAACGCATGACTCTGGCCATAAACCCTGAAGACCTTGGCCGATTCATGGAATTGTCTAAAAAACATGCTGTCGAAAGTACGGTTATCGGACAATATACTGATACCGGCAAACTTCATATTACCTATGAAAAACAACCCTGTGCATATATCAATATGGATTTTTTGAAATCGGGTTTTCCACAATGGGAATTTGACGCTCACTGGCAGCCGGCTGAACATAGGGGACTTTTCGAACCGGTGCTGGGAAATCCAGGAAATTTTAAAAACCTGATGATCGATATCCTGTCGAAACCCAATATTTGTTCAAAAGAATGGATTGCACGCCAATACGACCATGAAGTTCAGGCAACCAGTGTTATTAAGCCTCTTGTGGGTGTGGGAAGGGATATCCACAGTGATGCGGCTGTTATCAGGCCCGTGCTGGAATCCAAAAAAGGACTGGCTTTTTCACAGGCACTTATTCCCGAGTACTCTTCGATTGACGCTTATCATATGACCACCTGCACCATAGATGAAGCTGTTCGGCGAGTAGTGGCCGTGGGGGGGGATCCTTCTCATATCGGTGGAGTAGATAATTTTTGCTGGCCTGACATTGGATTTGATCCGGAAAAAAATCCGGATGGAAAATTTAAAGCGGCTCAGCTGGTAAGATCCTGCCAGGCATTGAGGGATATGTGCATGGCATATGAAATTCCTCTGCTCTCCGGAAAGGACAGCATGTATGTGGATGGCCATTTATCCGGGCCTTATGGTGAAACCCATAAAGTTTCGGCACTTGAAACCCTTCAATTTTCCGCCATTTCAGTAGTGGACGATGTCGGCAAGTGTATGACGCTAGACAGCAAAATGCCGGGAGATTTGGTGTATGTATTAGGACTGACCCGAAATGAACTGGGCGGCTCGGAATATTACAAACACTTGGGTTATACGGGCCTCAATGTGCCTGAGGTAACCCCCTCTATATTTTTTCCATTATATCGAGCATTATTCAGGGCCATTGATAAAGAACTGATCGCTTCCGCACATGGAGTGTATCGCGGAGGACTTGGAGTCCATTTAGCCATGGTGGCCATGGGTGGGCATCTGGGCATGAAAATCGACCTCTCCTTCGTTCCTGTTGACACAACACATCGAATCGATACATTGCTGTTTTCAGAAACTCCCGGAAGGTTCATTGTTTCTATTGCACCGGAAAATCAGGAAACATTCCATAAGCTTTTCAAAGGAATTCCATTTGCATGTGTGGGGAAAGTCACCGAGAATACCGATTTTGTAATTCAATTACAAGACAATGTAATCTTTGAAGTCGACGTGTTTGATTTGAAATCAGCATGGAAAAGGCCATTTGAAGGTTTATAATCATTCCAGTACTGGATGAATAACCACGGGGCAAACAAAAATGATGTTTCTGCCCCGAACTGATCGATTGACCTGTTGACGATCCGTCACGACAATGAATGACAGGTAGGGTGAAATTTATCAATCCAGACGGAGTTTATTTATATGAATAAAATACGAGCATTGGTACTAACCGGATATGGCTTGAACTGCGATCATGAAACCGCTTACGCCTTTAAATCCGTAGGGGCATTATCCGAGAGAGTTCATATCAATTCTCTTATCGCCGGTGATGTATCGTTGGACAATTTCAATATCATGGCTTTCGTAGGTGGTTTCAGCTGGGGCGATGATCACGGTGCCGGCGTAATTCAAGCAGTCCGGATGAAAACCAATTTAGGTATTAAATTACTTAAATTTATTGAATCCGGCAAATTGATTATCGGTATATGCAACGGATTTCAAACCATCGTCAACCTTGGCCTTTTGCCGGGCTTTGGCAATGATTACACCAATCGATGTACTGCTTTAACCTGGAATGACTCCGGACGATTTCGCAACGACTGGGTTCACCTGAAAGTCAATACGGATTCCCCCTGCATTTACACACGGGGGCTCTCCCATATGGAGCTTCCTGTCCGGCATGGAGAAGGCAAATTTTTAGCTGATGAGGCAATTATGAATCAACTTTTCGATCACTCTATGGCCGTGCTTCAATATGCTCTTCCCGATGGAACCCCAGCCGGCGGGACATTCCCTTTTAATCCAAATGGATCTTTAAACGATATCGCAGGTATTTGCGATCCTACAGGTAAAATTTTCGGGCTGATGCCCCATCCTGAAGCATTCATTCATCCAACCAACCACCCTGATTATACGCGATATTACCAGAAAGCCAAACGCACCGGAAAAAACCTCGATGAATGCGGAATGCCATCTCTGGGCCTTAAAATATTTGAAAATGCGATTTCATATTTCGCATAGTAGTGGGGATTAGAAAAAAAAGTCTTTCGATATAAAATAAGGCTCGTAAGGTCAGAAAATGGATCTGTACGAAATTTTTCCATGGGATCTTTCCTGAAAAAATTCATATTCCGGCAGCAAGTTTATTCGGTATAATTATTGCAGTTTTATTCGGTCGTCCGGACAGAAAAAATGGAACCGATCAACAAGGTGATCAAAGTGAAAAAAATGGGAAATAAAGCTTATATATCCTATAAAGGATTCACCCTCATTGAAATTATGATTGCCATTGCGATCATGGCCATCATTGCCGGCATCGCAATTCCCAATTATATTGAATGGTCCATGGGGGCCAGATTGAGAAGCGCGGTCAACGATCTATCGTCAGACTTAGCCATGGCCAGGCTTCGCGCAATTAAAAGTAGTGCGAAAGTGGGAGTGATATTTGCTGCAGATGGTTACCAGGTTTTTATTGATGATAATGACAACAATACATTAGATTCCGGAGAAGTGATTCTGAGAAGCAAACAATATCCAGCCGGAGTCTCAATGAGTGGCACCACCTTTGCCAGCAGCCGAGCCCTTTTTCACAGAACGGGAGCCAGCTCTGCCGGCACGGTAATGCTTAGCCGGGGCGGTAATCAGCAAATAAATATTGTTGTCAATGCAGTGGGACGTATACGGGTGGAAACCTTATAGATATAACGTTACGAGGAAAAGACCATGAAAAAAAATAGTACAACCGGTTTCACCATGATCGAATTGTTGATTTCGATGACGATTTTCTCTATTTTAGCGGCAGCCGTCGGTGGCGTATATATCTCTACCAATCGCACAGCCACTGCTCAGAATGCCTCTGCCGGAGTTCAACAAAGCGTTCGAACAGCTCTTGAATTAATGGTACAAGATATTCGCATGGCAGGATACAATCCAACCGGAGCTGACCCAAATCCGTTTTCGATTGAAGTTACAGATTCGGATAAAATCAGGATAACATCGGATAGAAACGAAAATGGCACAATAGATGATACTGCCTTTGAAAGAATTAGCTACGAATTTGCCAATAACCAGCTTAGAAAAATTCTCTATGAAGGAACCGGAAGTCAGTCACTGCAACCTATCATTGATAACGTCACGAATTTACAATTTTCCTACTCGGGCACCAACAACAGCATTGTGGACATTACATTAACAGTCGAAGAAAACGCCGGTTACGGCAACACTGTTTCCCGCACCCTTGAAACCCGTGTTTTCTGCCGTAACCTAAACTTTAATTGATACTTAATCCATAAAAAATTGGAACAAATGTTAATGAAACCATTAAATCATTCAAAAGAAGAACCCGTCAATGAAAAGGGGTTTACCATCATCGAAGTCATGGTCGTGATAGGAATTTTTGCAATCGGCATACTGGCGGTAGCAAGCATGCAGGTCTCAGCCTTTCAGGGCAACAGATCCGCCACGCTTCGGACAATAGCAATAACCCTGGCATCTGAACAAATGGAAGATTTGATTACCACAGACTATGGGCTTATTGTCAGTGGGAACCGAACCGAGGACAACTTTAATATTTCGTGGACCGTAACAAACGACACGCCTTTATCTGGCACTAAAACCATCGCGGTCACAGTCACATGGAATGACCGAGGAGAATCCCGGAATGTGGATTTAAGTTATATCATCGCCAATTTAAGTTAAAGAAGGCACTTATGGAGAAAGGGTTGTTTGTACTGACTTAATATTTTTAATCGAGTACCCAAATATTTTTAAGCAAAATCATAACCTGGAAACAGGGGGATAAAAAACATGAAAGATCCCGACAATAAAAAACGTTTGGATAGGCAAAATGGCAGTATAATGATTACGGCCCTGATGTTTATGGCGATATTAAGTATTGTTGGAATTTACGCCAACAGCATCGCCACAACAGAATTGCAAATCACAACCAATATCGAGACCAACACTATGGCATTCTACGATGCCGATGCTGGTGTACAGCATACTCTGGCAAGAATCAAACAGCAATTGAACAACGGGACTTCTATAAACAACATTGATATTACCGATAGCGCATTTCAGGCTCCCAATGGCTTTTCATTTGTGGTCACAACAGATGCCTCATGGTCCGGCAATGGACCGCATCGATTTTTGAGCACCGGCAACGGGCCAAGGGGTACCACTCATAGCATTGAAGTCGCTTTCACCAATACTCCTGAAATTAACCCGGCCTTTAAGGTGGGAATACTATCTGACGGTAATATTACAATCAATGGTGCACCCAATATTACCGGCAGCATGCACGCCAACGGCGATATCAATCAAGGAGGGAACGGCGTCATTAATGGCAGTGTCAGTGCTCATGGCACCGCCTCAGTAGGGTCGGCCGTTTCCGAAAGTGTCACCTCCAATGCCCCTGAAATCGATGTCCCTGCAGTCACACAAAGTGATTTCGACCATTGGGAAACTCTGGCAAAAAATTCACCTAACATTTACGTCTCTGCTGAATCACTGGTTGATAAGAAAAAAACGGTGCCCTATGCGTTTCCTCCCTCTGATGGCAATGATTATAGCAATACCATCGTATTTGTGGATGGCGATCTTACCATCAGTGGCAACAATTTTCAAAATGTCACATTTGTCGCCACCGGCGAAATCAATGTCAATGGGGCATCGGCCATGAACGCTGACGGCTCTATCGGAACAGCCATGATTGCCGGCGGAGATATCGTTTTTAACGGCTCCAGCAATCTCAACGGAGCATTCTGGTGCAATGGCAGCGCAGTCTGGAATGGCAGCGGATTTGTAAATGGAGCAATTGTATCCCGCGGAAACATCACACGAAATGGGGTCATGAATTTCGTTTATAACGGAAATCTCACCAACACCAATCTTCCCCAGGAACTATCTGTCAAGATGGCCAGTTGGGCAGACCAAGGCCTTCTTTAAATCGGGTTTTTCCTGTTATTTTAACCAATTTGATTCCGCCGCTGATGTGAACCTCATTTCAAAGGTGCGGCGGAATCAACATCACTGAGAGATAACCTCATCCCACCATTCCGGCAAATCACCGTCAAGTCGATCCCTGAGTTCCTGACGAAGCCGGGTTTGTTCTTCCTGGAGTTCCTCCAGTTTTTTCCAAGCTTCTGCCATGGATTCTTTGTCGTTTTGTTCCCTGGCTCTCCGGTATTGTTCTGTATAAAAGATCGCTTCATTATGATTCCGTTGCATATCATCATAAGATTTGGCCATTGCTTTCTCAAATTCTTCCTGGTCTTCCAAAGGTTGGTCAACAGAACTCCCAGTCATTTCCGGGGCCGGAGGTACAGGAGGCGGTTCAGAAATGATTTTCTGGGGCACCGGTGCATCTGTGTCCGTAATGGACAAAACCAGGTTTTTGTTAACCCCTACGGTCCCGCCCATGTGGTTATATTTTATTTGTCCGTTTTCCTCCCAGTAATAGGTGGTTACAATGCTGTTACCATTTTTCAGTTTAATAAGATAGGCCGCCGAACAATCCATGGCTGGAAACACACCCGGAAACGATAGAATAATTATCCATATCCAATTTCTGATAAAGCGGTTCATTGATAGTGATCTCCTTGTAAGCGTTCCACCCGGCTGCGCCGGGCCCAAACCGACAAGTAACATTGGAC
>CAYZJH010000032.1:0-37432 GCA_964478625.1 uncultured Desulfobacteraceae bacterium | reverse complement strand
TTTATCTGCTAGCCAAAAACCTGCTGTTGAATCACTTACGGAAGATATATTAAAATGTCGAATATTTTTTGGTTATATCCATTAGAAAGGGCAAAATCATGGGATCGAATAAAACAGATAAAATTGATGAACAGATATTGAGGGCGGCCAAGGAAATCGTGGTCAAATTTATTGAAACCGGACGGGTTTCACCCACAACATTTCCCGAGACCTTCAGGACCATCTATCTTTCCATTGAAGAAATGGTAAGCGGGCCGGTTCGCAACTTGTCTGAAGATCAAACTGTGGAGGAATAAGGGCGAGAATCAGGAATTTCCTGACAAAATATTCGCCCTATTTTCAGAAGTGCAAACTTTCTGATATCTAAAAAAGCGATCTAATACTTTTTAGAGCGAAACCTCTGGGCCAGGGGATACCTTCGGCCATAACCGAACGCTTTTGATGTAACCCTCAACCCGGGCGCAGCCTGATAGCGCTTATACTCGTTTCGGGTGACCCTCTGCACTACATCCTCCACGACCGATCGGTCAAATCCCATTTCCACCAGGTCATCCACTCCCATTGCCTGTTCGATATACGCTTTGAGAATAGGGTCTAAAACTTCATAGGGTGGAAGATCATCCTGGTCGGTCTGATTTGGCCTGAGTTCGGCCGACGGCGCTTTTTTGAGAATATTTAAGGGGATAATTTCCCGATCTCTGTTAACATATTCGGCAAGTTCATAAACGGTTGTTTTGGGAACATCGGAAATAACGGCCAGGCCTCCGCTCATGTCTCCATAAAGGGTGCAGTACCCTACTGCGAGTTCGGATTTGTTGCCTGTCGAGAGTACCAGACTGTTAAACTCGTTGGAAAAAGCCATCAGTATTGTTCCGCGAATTCTGGCCTGAATGTTTTGCTCAGTAATACCCAGGTCTTTATGAACCAGCAAACCGGATAAATTATCTAGAAAGGTATCAAAAATATTATCAATGGGAACACAGGAATAATGCACCCCCAGATTCGAGGCCAACTGATGGGTATCGGCATAATTATCCGGAGACGTATAACGGGAAGGCATAAATAGGGTGCTGACATTTTCATGGCCCAAAGAATCCACGGCAATGCATGCCGTCAAAGCGGAATCAATACCTCCGCTTGAGCCGATAACGACTTTTGAAAATCCGCATTTTTGAACATAATCCCTAGTCCCCATGGTCAGAGCTTTATATAAAGATTCAGTGTTGGTTTTGGATATGGAGCGTAAAACACCCGGATAATATTGAGAGGATTCTGCCATGGCCAGGTCAAAGATGATTAAATCCTCCTCGAAATCTTTTGCCTGGACTTTCATTTCTCCTTTTTTATCGAAAGCCACACTGAGTCCATCAAACAAAACACTGTCATTTCCCCCTACCTGGTTTGCATAAACCAGAGGCACACGGTATTTTCTGGCGATCGAACTGAGCATACTCCATCTGAAATTCCGTTTACCTAGTTGATATGGAGAAGCCGATATATTGATAATTAAGTCCGCACCGTTTCGAATCAGAGCCGGTACCGGATCGGTATGGTAAATGCGCCTCTTGAAAAAATCCTTGTCATTCCAGACATCTTCACAAATGGTCAACCCAATGGTTCTCCCTTTGTAAACAAACGCTTCTGTTTTCCGGCCCGGCTCGAAATAACGGGCTTCATCAAAAATATCATAAGTGGGAAGCAGTCGTTTTTGGCATTCGTGGATAATTTTTCCATTCTCAAAAAGAACGGCGGTATTAAAAAGCGGGTTCCCTTCCGGTTCAGGATTCGGTTTAACCAGTCCGCATATGACTCCGATACCTTCAATCCGCCCCATGAGCAGCTTTAAATAGTACTGATTGGCATCAATAAAATCTTTTTTTTCCAGAAGGTCCCTGGGAGGATACCCGGACAGAACCATTTCCGTGAAAACCACCAGGTCGCAGTTACCTTCAATGGCCTTTCGGGCATATTGAATGATCTTGTCGAGGTTGTAATCAAAATCACCGATGATCGGATTTATTTGTGCAATAGCAATTTTCATTTCAGCCCGCCGTCTTGTTTTTTCAGGTGGTCACCTAAACTGAGTGATTTTACCTGCATGTAATCGGTATTCCGGAGAAATCCGGGCACAAAGTGAAGCCTTCAGGCGCTATCCATAGGGTACAGCTGTCAAAATGGATTCCAGCTTCCGCTGGAATGACCATGGAAACTGGCCTGATACAAAACCGCTCAGTTCGGGAGCCAGCAATGTTTACTTGCCGGCTAACCTACCTTCGGAATTGAATCTTGTCAACAAGGCAATGATCCCTTACGTTATAAGTAAGGCAAATTTCTTCACTTAAAGACTGAGAGGCAGCAAATGACCCGTTATATCATACTGGGCACAGTCGTTGCTCTGCTGGTATTTCTGATTTATCCTAATTATTCCGTCTTGAAAATCAAATTAACATCGACCCAACAATTTACCGTACCTTCCCCTTCCTGGGATAAAGAAACCCTAAACCTTTACAACCATGTATACTATTTGAGTCAAATTATTGGTTCTCGAAGCTTCAGCGAACCGTCAAAAATCATGGCAGCACGCAATTACATTTTCAATATCCTGGAAGAGTATGGTTTTTCCCCCGAATTGCAGGATTTTACCGTTAAAAACAACACCTTTTCCAATATCATCCTTACATTGGAAGGAAAGAGCCACCCGGAAGAAATCATTGTAATCGGCGCTCATTACGACACGGTTTCAGGAACACCCGGTGCCGATGATAATGCCAGCGCTGTAGCCATGCTTCTGGAAATGGCCCGGATTCTGGCCGATTCAACCCATCGGAGGACTCTTAAACTGGTCTTTTTTGTCCTGGAAGAACCCCCTATCTTTGGTACCAATAAAATGGGAAGCCGTATTTTTGCCCGGCAGGCACGGGAAAATGATATGGATATCCGGGGAATGATCTCTTTGGAAATGGTGGGTTATTTCAGCAATAGGAAGGGAAAACAGGCCTTCCCCCTTCCGCTGATGAGCCTTTTTTATTCCTCCACTCCCGATTTTATCGCCGTGGTGGGAAATCTCAAATCAAAATCTTTGGTAACACAGGCAAGAAATGCCCTTGAAAAAGGGTGTACGGTTCCGGTGGAGACGCTTTCTTCACCCTCAATCGTTCCGGGGGTGGGACTCTCGGATCATGCTTCATTCTGGAAAGAAGGCTATCCGGCAATTATGATTACAGATACCGCTTTTTATCGAAATCCTAACTATCACCAATCGACCGATACTTTCGACACCCTCAACTATGAAACCATGGCCGAATTGCTCAAAGGACTGATCCACATGGCTGAGAACCTATGAATGGCCCGAGTGAAAAAAACGATTCCAGAACAGGTGGGGTTACGAACATGATTGCCCGAAACATGACACAGCAGCTAATCGATAATAAACGGTTCCTTGCCTGCACGTTTTCGCAACCAGTTCAAGGCTCTGCGAACGGGCGAGCGACTGACGATCCAGCGGGCAATATGAAATTTTCCGGGAAAACTCATCAAAAGAATTCCTGCCAGCATGGTCAGAATTCCCTGTCCGGGCAACACCAGCATCATTATTCCGGCCATACAAAAAATAAAGCCCAGGATATTTTTTCCCACCCAGATGAAGATGTGCAACACCGGATGCAAATTGGATAATATTTCGTGACGCTGGCGGTGAGTTGAAAAGTAATCGGTGGGAATCCTCACAATCAGAAAAGGCATGCCGATCAGCGCAACGATAAATGTGAGCATTGATCCTACACCGGACCAGAATAAGGTGGTTTTGTTAAACTGTATCCATTGCGCAATTTCGATAATCATTGGTGTTGTCCGTTTTCAACAGGGTTGATTAGGGTATCCTTATCGCATCTAATTTGTTAATATAAATTTAAAAATAATGCTTGTCCATTTGCATTTACCCGATCATTTTAGATGAGAAAAATTCAGTTTCGATTAAAACGGGATTTATTTTCGGCATTTTTTAACCGCGCGGAAATCATCAACCATTGAAGGAAAGGAATATGTGATGAAAGGTTTCTGGAAAACATTTTTAAAAGGCTTTGTCACCGTATTACCCATATTTATCACTCTGTATATCGTCTTCTGGGCCATCGTTTATGCTGAATCCCTTGTGGGAGGCCTCCTGCAAATGATCCTTCCGTCAAAGCTTTATATCCATGGTCTGGGCATTGTGGGAGGCTTTTTTCTCCTGTACGCTCTGGGTCTGTTGATGGAAAAACAGATGGTAATCCGGAAACTATCCCATTTTGCAGAAACTCTGTTCAATCGAATTCCGGTAGTCAAAACCCTTTATAGCAGTGTAAAAAACATGATTAACTTCGCCACCGCAGGAAAAGAACATGAGATTCGCAAAGTGGTTCTGGTTACCCTATCCGATGATATCCGGCTGATCGGGTTTGTCACCGGCAATGCCCAGGACCAGGTGGCATACGCACCGGACACCGGAGAGAAACTGGTGGCTGTCTATTTGCCCATGAGCTATATGATCGGCGGCTATATGGCATACCTACCTGAATCCAGAATCACTCCTCTGGATCTCAGTTTCGAAGAGGCCACCCAGGTGGTTCTCACTGCAGGGGTGGGCAGGAAATCAAATGGTATTGACAGCAGCAGCAAACAAACGCCGTAAAGGTTTTTCCGGGCACAATGGATTCAAACCGATAAATGCACAAGTTCACTGTTCAGTGCCGTTGCCCCCGAAGGTGAAACGATTCTCTGAACAGTGACCCCCTGAACACGAAACCTGCTTGATTCAGAGCTTCACGTTACCCAACATCATACCCGGGCACACGGGCCAAATATTTGTGCAATCCGAAGATACTCTTTTCAATAATTTATTTTGCACAATTCGCATAGCTTTTTTTACTTGACTTTTTTGCACATTTTGCACTATTACTGGGTCATGAAAATTCAATCGGTATTTCACAATAAAACCTGCCTGGTGTTCGGGTGTGGGAATCCTCTTTTTGGCGACGACGGTTTTGGGCCGGAAGTAATCAACTATCTCGAAACCAGGTGTAAGTTGCCCTCTCATGTTGCCTGTCTGGATGTAGGCACTTCGATCCGAGATATTCTCTTTAATTTGCTGCTGGACACCAACCTTCCCCACACCCTGATCATTGTGGATGCTGTTGAAACTGAGGGGAAAAAACCCGGAGAAATTTTTGAAATCAGGGTTGATGACATTATCCCAGCCAAAATCAGCGACTTTTCTCTTCACCAGTTTCCCACCACCAACATGCTCAAAGAAATCAGTGAAGAAACTCCCATTCAGGTAAAGGTTCTGGTTGTCCAAACCAGTGGCCTTCCACCCTGTGTCAAACCGGGCCTTTCAGATCCGGTCCGGGCCGCTGTTCCCGCAATGGCCGCATGGATCACGGAGTTCATTGGAGAGGATCAAAAATTAACCACAGCCGGAGGTTGCCGTGCTTAAATTCCGTGTGAATCAATTTGCCAAAGCCGTAGGGGTGCATCGCAATACCATCACTAACTGGATAAAATCCGGAAAACTGAATGCAATCCCCACGGTAGGAAAACAATACCTGATATCCAAGGACACGCTTGAGCAATTCTGTGTGCAAAACGGGCTTTCGCTTTCGATTGTCGAGCACCTTGACCCCACAGGTTCAACCCGTCCATCGGTTCATAGTCATTTAAAAACCAAAATTCAGATCCCAAAAAGAGAGGCGCCCATGTCAAAAAAAACGATCGGGTCCGTCCTGGTTGTCGGCGGCGGTATTGCCGGTATTCAAGCAACCCTGGACCTGGCCCATTCAGGCTATTATGTTTACCTGGTTGAAAAAAGTGCCGGCATAGGCGGCGTGATGGCCCAGCTGGATAAGACCTATCCGACCAATGACTGTGCCATGTGAATCATTTCGCCCAAACTGGTCGAGGTCGGCCGGCACCTGAACGTGGAACTTCTAACCTTATCCGAAGTGGTTGCGGTTACCGGTGAATCCGGTAATTTCTCCGTCAAAATCAAAAAAAATCCCCGCTACATCGACATGGACAAATGCATTGCCTGCGGGCTGTGTGCAGAAAAATGCCCAAAGCGCGTGGCCGATGAATTCAACATGGGGGTCAGCAAACGCAAAGCTGCCTACATCAAATATGGTCAGGCGGTTCCCCTTAAATATGCCATTGACGGAGAACAATGCATCTTCCTCAAACGGGGAAAATGCAAAGCCTGCGAAAAATTCTGTCCAACCGGAGCCGTCAATTTCAATGACCGTGAACAGACGGTAAGCCTCAATGTCGGAAGCGTTATCCTGGCTCCGGGCTACAAACCCTTTGACCCCACTCCCTTTGATTTTTACGGCCACGGGCAAATTACCGATGTGGTCACCAGCCTTGAATATGAGCGGCTTCTTTCCGCAAGCGGGCCGTGCATGGGGCACCTGGTCAGGCCGTCGGATAATTCCGAACCCCGCAAAATCGCCTGGATTCAATGTGTAGGGTCACGCAACACAAACCGTTGTGACAACGGCTACTGCTCTACGGTATGCTGCATGTATGCCATAAAACAATCCATGGTCACCGCAGAGCACCTGACCGGTGAAGGCTTGGAACAAACCATATTTTACATGGATACACGCACCCACGCCAAAGAGTGCGAACGCTACCTTGAGCAGGCCAAATCCATGGGAATTAAGTTTTTAAGGGCCCGTCCCCATTCCATCGAGCCCGGTCCCGGTAATATCGGTGTGACCATGCGCTATTCCACCGAAGATGGCCGAATTATCGACGAGAGTTTTGACATGGCGGTATTGTCCATCGGTATGGAACCTGCCACAGACAGCCAAAAGCTCGCAGAGCTTTTTAATATTGAACTGGATTCTTACCGTTTTGCCGTAACCCATGATACCAATCCTGTCGTCAGCAGCCGTCCCGGAATTTTTGTCACCGGAGCCTTTCAGGCGCCAAAGTCCATACCCCGTTCAGTTACGGAGGCCTCGGCCGCTGCCGCAGAAGCTGCAAAAAACCTGCTTGAAGCCAGGGGCACGCTGACTCAGGAAAAAACTTACCCTGAAGAACAAAATGTCGAGGGCAAGGAGCCTCGGATCGGAGTGTTTGTTTGCTCATGCGGCATCAATATCGCCGGTACGGTGGATGTCAAAGCCGTGACAGAATACGCCCGAACACTTCCCAATGTGGTCTATGTGGAAAACAACCTGTTTACCTGTGCAGCCGATACCCAGGATCTGATCTCCCAAAAAATCAGAGAAAATGATCTTAATCGGATCGTAATCGCCGCCTGTACCCCGAGAACCCACGAGCCACTTTTTCAGGACACTTTAAAAGAAGCCGGCCTGAATGCTTTTCTCGTGGAAATGGCCAACATTCGCAATCAAAACTCCTGGGTTCATCAGAATCAACCGGAAAAAGCCACTGAAAAAGCCAAGGATCAGGTTCGCATGGCCATTGCCAAAGCCCGGAAAAATGTTGCACTCCGCCAGCTGAAAGTCGATGTTGTCCAAAAGGCTCTGGTCATTGGTGGCGGAATTGCCGGAATGCACGCAGCCCTCAGCCTGGCGGACCAGAATTATGAAACGGTTCTTCTGGAAAAAAGTGACCGCCTGGGCGGAAATGCCCTTAGCCTGGATCGGACTGCTCAGGGACAAAAAATTGCTCCCATGCTCGATACCCTTATCCAGCAAGTGGAAACTCACCCCAGGATCAGGCTGTTTAAAAACGCCCGGCTTAAATCCGCTATCGGCTCTGTGGGTAATTTTGTCAGCAAAGTGGATGTTAACGGAGAAACCCGTGCGGTAACCTACGGTGTTGCTGTTCTGGCTACGGGTGCCAAGGAGGCGATACCTGACGAATATCTGTATGGAGAAGACAGTCGCGTCATGACCCACCTGGAATTTGACCGACATATGAAAGAAAATCCGGATGCTGCCAAAACCTTTCGAAGTACGGTGTTTATCCAGTGTGTCGGGTCTCGAGAGCCTAGACGACCCTATTGCAGCCGGATCTGCTGCACCCATTCCGTGGAAAGTGCCGTGCATCTCAAGCAATTGAATCCGCAAATGAATGTCTATATTCTCAACCGTGATATCCGGACCTATGGAAAAAAAGAAGACCTTTACAAAAGAGCGCGAGACCTCGGGGTCATTTTTATCCATTACAGCCCTGAGAAGAAACCCGTGGTGACCCGTATAAAAGATGATCTTTTTGTGGAGATTTTTGACCCTGTGTTACAACGGCCGTTGAGAATTTTTGCAGATCATCTTGTCCTGGCCTCGGCTATCGAGCCGAACCTAAACAAGGAGCTTGTGGAACTTTATAAGTGCGGTGTGAACGAGGACGGTTTTCTGAACGAAGCTCATCCGAAACTCCGGCCTGTAGATATGTCTGTGGACGGATTATTTTTAGCCGGTCTGTGCAATTATCCGAAACCGATCGATGAATCCATCGCCCAGGCAAAGGCGGCTGCGGCAAGGGCTGCGGTGGTGCTTTCCCATAAACAGATGCAATTGGATGCCATCAAATCGTTTGTGACCGATCGATGTGACGGGTGTGCGCTGTGCCTCGATGTTTGCCCTTATCGGGCGATCAAGCTGGAAGATTACACCCAGGCTGATAACAGCATCCATAAACGAATCAAAACCGATCCGGCCCTTTGCAAAGGGTGCGGTCTGTGCGCAGCCACCTGTCCGAAAGGCGGAGTTTTTGTGCATGGATTTACCCTTGATCAGCTAAAAGCTCAGGTAAGTGCCGCTCTCGAAACCTTAGCCGGATAGCAGATTAGAGTTTTCACCCGAAAAGCAGGAGATAAAACATGTCAAATCATTTTGAACCCAAAATTATCGGATTTCTGTGCAACTGGTGCGCCTATGCCGGAGGAGACCTGGCCGGTGTTTCCCGCTTGCAGTACCCCCCGAACATGCGTGCGGTCCGGGTCATGTGTTCGGGAATGGTTCATCCGGACCTGGTGGTAGATGCCCTGGTCAAGGGTGCGGACGGCGTCATCATTATGGGGTGACATCTTGGAGAATGCCATTACCTGGAAGGTAATCATATTGCATTGTCGAGGGCGGAAGCGATCCGGATGATCCTGGAAGATATCTCTGTGGATCCCCGTCGGTTTACTATCGAATGGGTATCCTCGGCTGAGGCCCCCCGGTTTGCCGAGGTGGTGACCCGCTTTACCAAAACCATACGTGAACTTGGTCCGAATCCGTTCCATGAATTAAACCACCGTGCGGCAGAGGCCGTGGGTTAGAATGAAGTCAATTTATGATTTATCCAAGAAAAATGTCCCGAAAAATGAAAGCAAAAGCCCCGCTTCCGCAAAAGACACAAAAACACGGCCATGGCAAGAGCAGGGCTTTTGGATCCGAATTTCGTGGAGTTATAATTGCTGAATCGTCATTGTAGCAGGAGAGGAGAATAACACCGATGGAACCTGTAACCATTGGAAAAGATAAAAAGAGTACTTTCATAGACAAGGTCAAAGGGTTGCTTCCGGAAGGCGGAAACCTGAATTTATGCCTGACCTGCGGAGCATGCTCATCCGGATGCCCGGCCACCGGTCTGGAGGGAATGGATCCACGCAAGTTTCTGAGGCTGGCGGCATTGGGACTTGATGAGGAAGTCACAAGCACCCCATGGGTATGGATGTGCACTATGTGTACCCGTTGTGTTTATGTCTGTCCCATGAAAATCAATATCCCCCAACTGGTATTCTATGCTCGGCAAAGCTGGCCCCGGGAAAATCGCCCAAAAGGAATTCTGGGCAGCTGCGATATGGCCCTGCGTTCTGACACCTGCAGCGCCATGGGAGCTACTGAAGAGGATTTTAAATTCGTGGTCGAAGATGTGCTGGATGAATACCGGGAGGGTCAGCCTGAATTTGCTGAAATGGAAGCTCCGGTAAACAAGAAGGGGGCGCATTTTTTTCTTAACCAGAACAGCCGTGAACCCGTCACCGAACCGGATGAAATGGTGCCCCTCTGGAAAATCCTTCACCTGGCAGGAGCAGACTGGACATACGGAACCAAAGGGTGGGCTGCTGAGAATTACTGTCTGTTTCTGGCCGATGATGAAAATTGGGAGCATATCGTCCGCACCAAGGTCAAAGCTGTGGAGGATTTGGGGTGCAAAGTCTGGCTGAATACGGAGTGAGGCCATGAACTGTTCGCGGTCCGGTTCGGACTGCAAAAATTCAATATCAAGGCCGACTTTGAGATCAAAAGCATCATACAATATTATGCCCAATGGATCAGGGAAGGAAGACTGAAAGTCAACAGCGACTGGAACAAGGACTTGAAAGTCAAATTCACAGTTCAGGATCCTTGTCAACTGGTGAGGAAGACTTTCGGAGATCCTGTAGCTGATGATCTAAGATTCGTTGTTAAATCAGTGGTTGGGGAAGAAAACTTTATCGACATGACCCCCAATAAAAGTAACAATTACTGTTGCGGGGGAGGAGGCGGATTTCTTCAGTCGGGATATCCGGAAGCCCGTCGGGATTATGGAAAACTCAAATTTAACCAAATCACAAGGACCGGTGCCCAATATTGTATCACGCCATGCCATAACTGCCATGCCCAGATCCACGATTTGAGCGAGCACTATGAAGGCGGGTATCACACTGTCCATTTGTGGACCATAATTTGTCTGGCTTTGGGTATCCTGGGACCCAAGGAGCGCGCTTACCTGGGAGATGATCTGAAAGATATTTTGATATTTCACCCGGAAATGGAAGAATAAACGGTCGAACAAATCTTCAAAAGGAGAGTCTATGAAAACTTTTTTCGATTTGATTCAGGAAGTCCAGAAACCGGGACTCTGCCATCGATGCGGCGGCTGTGTCACTTTTTGCACCGCTGTCAACTATGGCGCCCTTGAGCTGGATCATGACGGAAAGCCTCAATTCGGAGAAATCGAAAAGTGCATCGAATGCGGCTTATGCCACGCCATATGTCCGGAAGTTGAAGAACTGGAACAAGAAACCCTTACGATGGTATCATGGAATGCACCGATCGGTAGGGTTATTGAAACTACCGTCGCACGTGCGACCGATCCGACGGTCCGTAAAGTGGCCACCGATGGAGGTGTTGTCACCGGTCTTCTTCTTCACCTGCTGTCAAGAGGACGCATTGACGGAGCTATTGTAACCAAGCAGGTGGGCCCGTTTCAACGGCAACCATTTCTGGCCACCACCCACGAAGAAATTAAAAACTCTGCCGGTTTCTTTTTTGACACCTCCCATGGAATGAAAACCTATAGTGATGAGTACCTGACTTATTCTACGATCGAAGAATTCGATCCGATGCTTAAAAAAGACCTTCACAGGGTGGCTCTGGTCGGAACCCCATGTCAAATCAAGGCGGTACGACGAATGCAGGTATTGGGCATTATCCCATCCGATTCAATTAAATTCTGTCTTGGCCTGTTTTGCTCAGGAAACTTCTTTTTTGGGGAAAAACAGCGCAAAAGCCTTTCCGAATCCTTTGAATTCAGCTGGGATCATGTAAAAAAAATTAATATTAAGGATAACCTGATGATTCACCTGACCAACGGCGACATCAAACATATCCAACTGGAAAACCTCGACTTTATGCGCCGATTTGCCTGCCAGTTCTGCCCGGATTATTCTTCAGAATTTGCTGATATCTCCTTTGGGGGAATCGGGGCTGAGGAAGGATGGACCACGGTTATTACCCGATCACCGCTGGGTCGTGCTGCCATGGCTGATGCCAAAAGCGCAGGCGCTCTTGAGGAATTTTCCAGTGAAGACAATCCTAGATTTGCCTCTGAAGCACTTGAAAAGGTACAAAGCTGGTCGGCTCGAAAACGAAAAAGTTCCCGGCAGAACCGCAGAAAGATAATGGGTAAAAATATCACCCTGAAAGAATAATTGATGATCGAAAGATTAGGAGCAATTTAATGCGAGTCATCTACAACCCTGTCGGCCCCAGCGGCGATAGGGTTTGAGGAGGAATGAATCATGCCTGTAAAGGTTGCAAGTGAATGGTTAAATTCATGTTCCGGTTGCGAAATTTCAATCGTGGACATGGGAGAGCGATTGCTGGATGTCCTGAAAGTGGCCGAATTTGTACATCTTCCGGCCCTGATGGACCACAAATATTTCGGGCAACTGGGTGATGGAAAACATCTCGAGATTCCCGAGGCGGATGTGGGAATTATCAGCGGGGGAATCCGGAACGAAGAGCACCTGGAAGTTGCCGAAGAGATGAGAAAAAAATGCAACATCCTTATTGCATTAGGGACCTGTGCCACCCATGGCGGTATTCCGGCCTTGTGCAATTCATTCACCACGGATGAAATTTTTGAACGCTACTACAGCACGGAGAGCACCGACAAACCCGATAGCCTTCCGTCCGAAAGCATCCCGCTCATGTTGGATGCCTGCTATGCCCTGGATGAAAAAATAAAGGTGGATATCTATCTTCCGGGATGTCCTCCTCATTCGGATCATATTTTCAAGGCACTGGTCGCCCTGGTGGAAGGCACCCCGTTATCACTTCCGGATAAAAGCGTCTGTGATACCTGCCCTACCCTTCGCGAAGGAAAAGGGGAACTGAAACAGATGCGCCGGTTTTTACAGCCTCCCCAATACGGTTCTCCGGATGAACCGCTGGATAAGATGCGGTGCCTTCTGGAGCAGGGGCTGCTGTGCATGGGCCCGGTGACCCGGGCCGGCTGCGGAGGAGACACCATTAAACCTCGTTGCATTTCAGCACGAGTCCCCTGCCGGGGTTGCTATGGACCTGTCAAGCATGACGGCAACCAATTATTGGATATGCTCAACGCGCTGGCCTCCAATGGAATCGATTTCAGGTCGCTTCCGGAACGAAAGTCGCTGCTCCGGTTTTCAGGAGCGCACCGTTTGCTGCGGCCCGCAGTCAAATTATAAGGAGAACCTTTCATGACTCAGGTAATCAATATTCAACCGATCACCCGCATTGAAGGGCACGCATCTATTGGAATACGGCTTGATGATGCCGGAAATGTAGAAGATGCCCGTGTCAATATCATGTCCTTGCGGGGTTTTGAGAAATTTGTCGAGGGCAAACCGGCTGAAGAACTCCCCAGAATTGTCAGCCGTATTTGCGGTATCTGCCCATGGATGCACCATTTGGCCTCCAACAAGGCAGTGGACGGATGTTTCGATGTGGTTCCGACACCCGCCGGCCACAAACTCCGGGAACTGATGCAGACCATCGCTCATGCCGAGGATAAGCTTTTGCATTTCTTTTTCCTGGCGGCTGCCGATTTTGTTATCGGTCCTGACAGCGACTACGCCGTACGCAACGTTATCGGCATTGCCAAAGCCAATCCGGAACTGGCCCAAAAAGTCGTGCAGACACGCTATAAGGCTAAGATGATCCTGGATCATTTCTCCAGCAAAACCATACATCCTATTGCCGGGGTCCCCGGAGGTTTTTCCAAACCTTTGCTGGAAGAAGAACGCCGGGATATATTGGCAAAAATGTATGAAATTCTTGATTTCGCATTGTTCACCATCGACTTTGCCAAAAAGGAAGTTTTTCCGAAATACCTGGAGGCCATTCAGACTTTGGGAGTCATCAAAACCGGATTTATCGGTACGGTAGATGATCAGGGAGCATTAAATTTATATGACGGCAAAATCCGTCTGATGAAACCGGACGGCACTTTTATCACCTTTGAAGCCAAAGACTATCTGGACTATATTGGTGAGCATGTGGAATCCTATTCCTACAGTAAATTTCCCTACGCACGCTGTTGGAATGAAGGCTTTTCCATGGATCTTGACAATCCAAAGGGAATTTATCGTGCCAATACCCTGGCGCGAATCAATGTGGCCGAAAAAATGGCCACACCCCGGGCACAGGCGGAACTTGAGGAATTTCGCGCAACATTCGGCCGCCCCGCCCAAGCTACCCTGCTTTATCACTATGCCCGATTAATCGAAGAAGTCTATGCCTGTGAGCGGGCCATTGAAATCCTGGAAGATCCGGTGATCACCGATACCCATGTCCGGGCCGAAGTGGAACCCAAAGCCGGAAGGGGCGTAGGATGCGTGGAAGCCCCCCGCGGAACCCTTATTCACGACTATTCCACCGATGAAAACGGCCTGATCACCAAAGCCAATCTGATTGTCGGCACCACCCACAATATCGGGCCTATGAATATGAGTGTCAATCAGGCTGCCCGTTCTCTCATCCACAATGGAGAAGTCAATGAGGGCATTCTCAATCGGATCGAAATGGCGGTTCGCGCCTACGACCCGTGAATCAGCTGCGCAACCCATCGCCTGGACGGCGATCACGGTGTCTCAATCACCATCAGCGATTCAAACAACAAGGTTATCCGCCGCTGGCCAAATGCCAGAAGCATTTAACACCCATAAAACCTCCTCTATACGGAGCGGGGGAAAGGCGTTATCCTTTCTCCCGCTTCTTCCGTTGTCATGCCATGAATCTTCTGCCTGTATTTCGGTGAAATACCCTTTGATGCGCAGCCGCCATAAAGGATCACCAACCCATACCTTCGCCGGAACAGTCCGAATTGCCTGTTTCTTCTGATCTTAGCACGGAATCGCATTTATATTGACATTACCTGCAAAAATATTGTTTTGGCGGTAGCATGTATTTTTTCAAATAATCTTTTCTTTACAATTTTTCTGTGAATTGTTAGCCTTTTATAGATCCAAACTGATCGATTTAACCAGGAATAGTATACGTCACTCCGGCGAAAGCCCATTGGCATCAAGTCAAAAAATTGAATAGATATTCAAGTTTGTCATTCTGAGGAGGCCAACATGACAAAAAAACCCTATCCAGTTTTTTTATTCATGGTCATCGCATTTCTGATTTTTCCTTTTGAGACTCTGGGTTTTGACAAGCAACCCCCCAACCGGAATTTTCTGGCTCAGGCTCAGGAACAGATTTATGGATATCAATTGATGACCGAGCAGGAGCGCATTGAGTTCCAAAACAGAATGCGTAACGCCGCAACTCCCGAAGAGCGCGAAAAAATTCGCCGGGAACACCATGAGCGTATGAAGGAACGCGCTAAACAGAAGGGGGTGACTTTGCCTGATGAGCCGCCCGCCCAGGGCATGATGAGGCGAGGGATGGAACCCGGTCAGGGGATGGGGCCAGGAAAAGGGGGTATGGGCTCAGGCGGTGGCGGTATGGGCTATAAGGGCGGGCGAAACCAATGATATCGGTATGATACTTAAGGGGGCCGCCTGTGTTCAACGTCTATGAAACAGCTCCGGAAACTCAGCATTCGGAAATGTTTTCACGGAAAGGATTCAAAAATGACTTATGAACATATTCTTCTTGAAATATCGGAAAATTTTGTGGCGACAATCACCCTGAATCGCCCTAAAAATCTGAACACATTCAACAGTGAAATGGCAAAAGAGCTTTATGAGGCCCTTTTGAATTTGGATACGGACCCGATGGTCAGGGTTATGGTCATCAAAGGTGAGGGCAAGGTTTTTTGCGCAGGCATCGATGTCAATGAGCTTGAAGGCAAATCAACCCTGGAATACCGCGACTGGATCGAAAGGATGGAACGCCCCTTAATGATCATCTCAAAATTAAAAAAGCCTGTCATTGCCCAGGTTCATGGTGTGGCCGCTGCAAACGGCATGGGGCTTGTAGCTGCGGCGGATCTGGCCATTGCAGCGGAAAATGCACGCATGGGCCTTACAGCCATAAATGTTGGATTAAACTGTGTCGGGCCCGTAATTCCCGTCTCAAAGTCAGTTGGTCGGAAAAAAGCACTTGAATTATTATTTTATGGAGAATTGATCGGTGCACAAGAGGCTTTAAATTTAGGCCTGATCAACAGAATAGTTCCTGTGGATTTGCTTGGTCAGGAAACCCAAAAATGGGCTGAAACTTTGGCCAGAAAAAGTCCTGTTGCGGTTCAGATCGCTAAAAGGGCATTTTATAGTGCCGAAGACATGGACTATGATAAGCAGTTTGATTTCATGAATGAAGCTTTTGCGCGATTATGCTCAACCGATGACGCCAAAGAAGGTGTCAAGGCGTTCTTTGAAAAGCGAAAACCCGTATGGACCATGAAATAAATTGTTCCCTATATTCGCGTGGGTATTGCCAAATGGACAGGTGTCATGAGCCTAAACCCAATAATGCCATACTAGTGCGGTGATTCCCAGAAGCCAGCAGTAAGGGGAAAAATAATAGAAGCGGCCCTTTCGCACAAGTTTCAGAAGAATTTTAAGGGCAAAAAAACCGGTTATCCCAGCTGCGACCGTGCCTGCAAAAATTCCTGTTGCCGGTATTGTTGAATAGGCGGCCGAACTTTTCACACTTACCATCAAAGCCCCTAATATGGCCGGTATACACAACAGAAAGGAAAATCTTCCGGCAAGCTCGCGATCTATACCTAAAAATAAAGCCGTGGAAATAGTGGCCCCCGAACGGGATATTCCCGGAAGTATGGCAAGCCCCTGGGAAAGCCCGATAACAAGAGCATCCGAGACTTTCATGCGGCTCAATGGTTTACCTTGTACAGTTGCCCATCGCGTCAGCCATAACAGCGTGCCTGTAATCAAAAGCATGATTCCCACAATTTGAACGGAAGCAAAAATAGTTTCCGCCATTTCATGAAAAAGAAGGCCAAGAATACCGGTGGGAATGCTTCCGAACAGAATCAGACCCACCAGTCTGACATCCTGGTTTTTTTTGAACATTCCCGCAAATCCGTTGTGCTTCCTGTAAAGGCCCGGAAATTTGATCAACGTGTTCAAAATGGAGAGAATATCTCTGAAAAACACAACCAAAACAGCCATGAGGGTTCCCACATGCAACCAGATATTGAGCAACAATTCGGGTTCGGTCATTCCGAAAATATTTTGAAGTAATACCAGATGTCCGGAACTGCTGACCGGCAAGAACTCGGTGAGTCCCTGGATAATTCCCAATGTTATGGCATATAAAATTTCCAATAATTGATTCCTTTTTTTTGTTTTTTATCCGCTGGTATTTATAAAGGCAAAATATTAAAATCAAGTTAAATTGTCGTAAATTTTCACCAAATAATGAACAATAAACGCCTGAGGAAATGCGTTCGCGGAAAAATCAAAAAAGATTTCAAGAAAGGAATAAATATGATTTTGATATTGGAAAAAACAATCACACCGGAGCAAAAGGAGCGGCTCAACCAGGAGCTTCGCACGGAAAACTGCATTATCAAGGAAATCAAAGGGGTGGAAGAAACCATTTTAGGTGTTGTCGGAAGGATCTCCAGGGATATCCGCTACTATGAAACACTTCCGGGGGTATCAAAAGCTATCCCCATATCTAAACCCTATAAGCTGGTCAGCCGGGAACTTCATCGGGAACCTTCGGTGGTGATCGTAGGAGATGTGGCTGTGGGGGGAGATCGCCTGGTGGTCATTGCCGGTCCCTGCGGTGTTGAAGATCGAAACCGCACCATGGATATTGCCAGGGCGGTTAGAAAGCACGGAGCAGTCCTGTTTCGGGGCGGTGCATTCAAACCCAGGACTTCCCCTTATTCTTTCCAGGGGCTTGGCGAAGAGGGTTTAAAAATACTGGCTGAAGTCCGTGAAGAAACCGGAATGGGGATTGTGACCGAAATTGTTGCTCCCAGCCAGGCGGAACTTCTGGCAAATTATGTGGATTTATTGCAGATTGGTGCCAGAAATATGCAGAATTTTGAGCTGCTAAAGACGGTCGGTCGCCTGGGAAAACCAGTGTTACTTAAAAGAGGCCTGGCTGCCACCATCGAAGAGTGGCTCATGGCTGCCGAATACATTTTATCCGAAGGCAATGATCAGGTGATTCTTTGCGAAAGGGGTATCCGAACTTTTGAAACATATACAAGAAACACCCTGGATCTTACTGCAGTGCCTATTGTCAAAAAACTGACCCATCTTCCTATTATCATCGATCCGAGCCATGCAACAGGAATCCGGGAAAAAGTCTGTCCCATGGCACGGGCTGCAGTTGCGGCGGGTGCGGACGGACTGATCATCGAAGTTCATACCGAACCGGAAAAAGCGCTCTCCGATGGCCCTCAGAGCCTTTATCCCGAGCAGTTTGAACAACTCATGCGGGATTTGTATGTTATTGCTCCGGTTGTGGGGAAACAGGTGGATTACAGGTATCTCGAAAAATCCGAGGCATTGAAAAAACCAATGGGAAAATCCCAGGCTCCTGCAAAGGTGTTATACCACGGTGTACCGGGCACATCCGGATATAAAGCCTGCGTTCAGTATTTTGGCACTCAAACGCCCATGGAAAGCTTTGCGTCCTACAGCGCCATTTTCAGGCGAGTCATGGAAAACAGCGCCTGTTTAGGTGTCGTGCCGGTGGAAAATTCCCTAACCGGAAGTATCCACGAAAACTATGATCTTCTTTTAGAATACGATGTCAAAATTATCGGTGAAGTCGTTCTGCGAGTTGTCCATAACCTTGTTGGTCTTCCGGGAACTAAAATTGAAAACATTCATAAAATTTATTCTCACCCGCTCGTGTTCGAACAGTGTCGCGAATTTTTAAATCAGCATCCATCCTGGGATCTGATTGCTGTCAAGGATACAGTGGCAGGGCTGATGCGGGTAAAAGAAAGCAGAGACAATAGTGAGGCGGCCATCGCCAATCGTGAAGCTGCAGAATTATTTCAAATGTCGACACTCAAAGAAGGTATTGAGACAAACCCGAGAAACTTCACACGGTTTGTCGTTATCGCCCGGGAGGATTTTCTGACAGGACCAAAAGATAAAACTTCGGTCATCTACTCCGTGAGCGATAAACCCGGAGCCCTTTATGAGACCCTGAAAATCTTTGCTGATAAGCAGATCAATATCGTCAAACTCGAATCACGGCCCAATCATTCCAAGCCCTGGCAATATTTGTTTTATATGGACCTGGAGTTGAATTTGGAACACGAAAACAATTGGGAGGTTCTTGAAGCTTTGAAAAACAAAACCGAATTTTTCAAATTACTGGGAAACTATCAGAAAGGTCCCCAGGCTGTTATTTGATTGAGAATCCCACAGCTTCCAACGAATCGGTTTTAAAAGGGAACTATTGATGTGATTGAGAAATTTTTGGATTTCGCATTCAGATTGTCTTCGGTTTGCAATTCCTGTTCGGATATGTTATTGAAAATATAATCGTTTCAAACTCCAGGTTTCCCAATTTTCAAAAATTTCCTTATACTAGGTTTCAAAAAAGGAGGCAAATTAAATGTTCGGTATGGATTTATTCTTTAAATCAGCGGCAGCGGGCATGAAAATAGCTCAGATAGGGGTAGAAAACATGGTCAAAATGGTAGAACTTTTTGCAGGCCTTTCATGTCAAGCAAATAAGCCTTCAAATAAAGAAACGCCGGATGAAAAAAAAGCAACCAGCCAGGTATCAACATCGATTGAAAAGGCTCAAAACCAAGATCCCCCAATACCCTTTACATCCGCTGACGTTAAACCGAAATCATCCTCTGAGGATCTAGGTGCAAAATCCATAACCCCTGTACCAGCCCCACAATCTCCCCCGCCGCAAAAAATCGATATCAAAAAAGAAAAAAAAGAGAGATCTCAATCTGAAAAAGCATCATCAAAGAAAAAGTCTCCCACGGCTACCGATAAAGTCAGGGAGTATATTTTACAGCAACCCCAAGGAGTTACTGCAGATGACATTATGAAAGCCACCGGATATCCCAAAAAAAAGATTCAGGATATTCTCTACAAACTAAAAAAACGTGGAATTCTTAATACTGAAAAAGGCATTTATACGAAAGTATAATGTTACTTTTTAGTGATAATAATCACCTGGGCCATTTTGTCATTTTTCAGAAATTTTCTGGCTGTTTCCTGAATCTCATCGGCAGTTATGGAACTATAGTCATCAAGGATGCTTCTTGCCCAATCGAGTTGCTCCGGATGAGATTTTGAGCCTGAAAGCACGCTTCTCAGCCAGTAGTCATTTTTTCGGCGCATCTCCCTTATACTGGTCAGGGTGGGCTTGAGCGCTCTCTGGAGTTCATCATCTGTGATGCCTTGGGCGGTAATATCTGCAGCGATCCGTGCCATTACATCCACAAGGTTCTGGGCTGCTTCAGGACTGGTAAAAACAACCTTGCGAAAAACACCATAACCGGCATAAGCTCTGCTGGGGCGATTATAGGCATACTGAGAGTAAGATGCCCCGAGCTTTTCTCTGATATTCACCCTCATGCTTTCATGAATCACACTAGCCAAAAGAGAAAGCCTTCGGGTCTGTCGGATATTCCAAAAATCATCAGTGGGATAGGCAACCATGGCAATTGCTTTGGGAATTTCCGTATCCACTTCTATCTGCATCGAATCACCTGCCGGAAATTTTGGAACGATTGCGCCTCGCTCAGCGCTAAGGTCGGATTTTTGGAAAGACAACCCTCCCAGATATTTGGCCACTGTCTCAATTAGAATATCCGGATCAAAATCTCCCACGACGGAAATCTCAAAAGGCCCCTGCTTTAAAGCGGAACTGACCCATGAAACAACATCTTTTAATGTGAGCTTTTGGTAAGTGTCGAAATCAGGCAGTCCAAATCGTGTGTCGCCGCCGGCAAGAAATCTTTCAGCATGGAATTTCATGGCGCCTTCCACCGTGCGGATATCCTGCATGTATGACAACCGGTATCGTTCCATGGCCAACTGGTAAACTTCAGTTCTGAAAGCAGGGTCCTGAATTCGGGCATAAAGAAGCTGGAACATGAGTTCCAGTTCATCAGGGACGGTGTTTGCTCTGAACAAAAACCGGTCTTCATCGATCAAAAAGTCAATGGCCGTATTTTTTCCGGCCAGCGCCCGATCCAAATCTTCCTTATCCAGAGGACCAACCCCGCTTTCGTTGACAACACTCCTGGACAGTTCTGCAAGACCTGGTTTTTCGAGCGGTTCGCCTGATCTGCCCGAACCAAACCCAAACTCTGCCTGGATCTCTTTGGCCTTGAAATCCGTCTTTTTGTAATTCAAGCGAAGTCCATTTGCGAAGTCGATTTGAACAATGCCCAAATCCGGAAATTCCATTATTTGGATAATTTTTCCGGGATGCTCCGGTTCAGGAAGATAAGGAAAAACCACCTGCTTCTTTTCCTCCGGGGGAGATACCTGTTTTGCCAGGCTTTCATTGAAAATGTTCAAAACGTAGGCTTTCGGATCACCCGAATTTTCCGGAACAACCGCATTGCCGGTAATAAGGACCAAGCGATGGCCTTTATCCCAGCTTTCTTTGAAAGTCTTATGGAGTTCCTCAACGGTGAGCGCCTCCAGCATAGGGACATAAAGATCCCGAAGTTGTTTCGGGGATTGAAATACACGATCGCTGTTGATTGCTCGGATAATTTGCCTCACAAGCTCCCGGGTGTCGCGAGTGGATGCTTTTTGAACTGCGGTTTCCAGCCTGGTGATATAGTCTTTCTTCACTCGCACAAACTCATGGTTGGTAAACCCGAATTCAATGGCTTTTCTCAGTTCCTGTTCAATAACGGACAGAGATTTTTCCCAGTTTTCAGAACTGCTTTTGGCCGTAATCTCAGCATAGAAAAACCGGTTAAGATAAATACCTGATCCTACAGAGGCACTCGTAAAAGGGGCGTTTCCTCTTTGAATCATTGCATTAAGGCGGTTTTGAACGATAGCATTGGTGATATCCTTTCTGAGCATCCGTTCCTTAAAAGCTCTGGAATCCGGTTCAAAATCCACCGTTTCGACTACCTCGATACTTATGGAGGCATCTCCGATCTCTTCTTCAAAATGATAAAAGGGACGAATTCCCTGATGGCTCACCTGTCCGAGATCAGGCACGGGTCTGGCCGAAGACCTGTCCTTTATATCCGAAAAAGTCTCTCTGATCAGCATTCCGGCCTCATTCGGATCAAAATCGCCCACCATGACCAGCATCATGGTCTCAGGCCGATACCAGGCATCATAAAAACCTTTCATCAAGTCCCTGTCCACCTTCTTAAGGACTTCTTCATCCCCGATAGGAAGCCTATGGGGAAGGATCGATCCCGAAAATTCAAAATTCAGGGTAGCTTCAAAAATTCTATATGAAGCCGAATCCCGGCTCTGTTTTTCAGCCAGTACCACTCTTCGTTCACTTTCCAGTTGATCGTCAAGCAACAAAGCCCCCTGGGCAAAGTCTTTCATCACCAAAAGCCCGTCACGAATACTGTTAAGATCGCCATCCGGCAAAATGATATCATAAACAGTCTCATTAAAACTGGTATAGGCATTGGCATCCGGGCCGAATTGCATCCCGATGCTCTGAAAATATTTGACAAGTTCTCCGGGCTCAAAATTTTCAGACCCCTGAAACAGCATATGTTCTAAAAAATGAGCAAGACCTCTCTCATTGTCGGCCTCATGAAGAGACCCGGCCTGAACATTCAGGTGCATACTGACCCGGTTTTTAGGTTCAGTATTTCTCATCAGAACATACCTGAAACCGTTTTCCAACTTTTCCCATACAACATCAGGATCAGGTTTGAGGTCACTTTTTTCATGAGGCCAGACGGCTTTAGCATTTGCGGTACTGATAAAAGATAAGATCCCAACGAGTAGGAAAATAGAAACAACTAGGTACCTGACGGTCATTTTTTTTTGATTCATGCAACAAAAATCCTTTTTTTAATCCTCAACAGATCATCATCAGCAAAATCCGAACAGCGAACAATCAACCAATGAATGTTAAACCTGATTGAACCATCAAAGTAAAACCGATATGTTCATATGGCAAATCGGAATTCAATGGTTTTTTTAAATTTCATCTGCCCATTTTTTACATTGTCATATCGATTGTGTCATGATATGAGCCCTAACCAAAATCTAACAAAAGCTTTAAAGTGTCTATATTCATTATTCATCCGGACACTTTTTTCTTTTTTACTTGACGTTAATGGGGCAAAAGCCGGGCACAAAGTGAAGCGTTTCAGCACAATCCAGGTGGATCAAGGAAGCCGGTTTTTCCGGATGCCGGATCAAGTCCGGCATGACGGAATATTTTGTACTGTCAGGTTTTTAACCTTTTTTAAAAAAGCAAAATAAAACGAACACTATGGGTTTTGAAACTTATATCCTGGTAATCGGCTACATCTTCGGATTTTATATGACCTGGAACATCGGTGCCAATGATGTGGCCAACTCAATGGCATCAGCAGTCGGGGCAAAAGCCATCACACTGAAACAGGCTGTCTTCATTGCGGGCATATTGAATGTTCTGGGAGCGACTTTTCTTGGCTCACATGTGACCGATACCATTCGTAAGGGGATTGTGTCCACACACATTCTTACAGATCCGAACCTGGCCCTTATCGGTGCATTATCCGCTTTGCTGGCCGCAGCCTTGTGGGTCAGTTTCGCCACATGGAAATCATTGCCGGTTTCAACGACCCACTCCATTGTGGGTGCCATGATCGGTTTTGGAATTATGGCGGGGGGTGTTTCAGTGATTAACTGGACAAAACTCGGGGGCGTCGTGTTAAGCTGGATCATCTCTCCGGTTTTCAGCATGGTGATCTCATTTTTGATGCTAAAAGCGATTATCTATTTTGTCATTTCGGCAAAGGACCCTTTTAACCAGGCATTGAAACTTTCACCTTTTTTTATTAGTCTCACTTGTTTGGTGGTGGTCCTATCATTCTTATTCAAAACCCCTTTTGGACAGGACCTATCGCTCAATACCTATTCCGCCCTTTTGATTGCCTTTGCCGTTACGATTCTGATGGGATTTCTCGGAAGCCTTCTGGTGAAGCATTTTGTCAAAAGAACTAAAATTCAACGCGGTGCTGAGGAGATCTTTCGTAAAATTCAAATCGGGACATCATGCTATGTTGCTCTTGCGCAAGGTGCAAATGATGTTGCCAATGCTATCGGACCTCTAGCGGTCATTTATTTTCTGGTTAAAACCGGAACTGTTGCAGAAACAATTCCGGTTCCAACATATCTTCTCTTGTTTGGAGGTATCGGAATAGCCTGCGGCATTTCCATGGCCGGATACCGTGTGATGGAAACTCTCGGAACCAAAATCACCACATTAACCAATACCCGAGGTTTTTCAGTAGATTTTGCAGCTGCTACCACGGTGCTGATTGCTTCTAAAATGGGACTTCCGGTTTCAACGACCCATGCAGCGGTAGGAGGTGTGATGGGTGTGGGACTTGCAAGAGGTCTGGAGGCGGTAAATTTTAGAATTGTTCTGAAAATCATGCTCTATTGGGTCCTGACGGTACCGGCAGCCGCAATCACCAGCATGGCCATTTTTTGTCTGTTAAAATTAATCGTGTAGTTGTAGAATGACCCATTCATTCATGAAATTATTTTCCATGGTTTGATATAAAGGAGTGATCCAAATGCGTATACCTTTTCTTTCCATTTTTATGACTTCCCCATTTGACGGCTTGCAGGAACATGCTGAAAAAGTCAAAGAAGTGGCATGGGCTTTTCAGCAAGCTATGGAGTGTTATGTTATTACCCGCTGTACAACCTTTGAAGATCTTCGCAATGAAGTCATTGAACTGGAAAGGGAAGCGGATGTCATTAAAAGACGCATTCGGGGACACATTCCCAAAGGGACACTAATGGTCGTGGATAAATTTCAGCTTTTCAGATATCTGCGGGAACAGGACAGCGTTTTGGATGCTGTAGAAGACGCTTTGGACTGGATTTCCTACAGACCGGAACCAGGGGTTCCCGAAGAACTTCAGCAGGATTTTTTCATGCTGGTGGATGCTACCATCGATCCGATTGAAGAATTAGCCCGAATGGTAAAGGAAGCCAGAACATATTTTGAAAATTTTTCCGACAAACAGCGAAATGTTGTCAAAGATATTATCCGAACACTCAGGCGCATGGAACATGATGCCGACCGGTTGGAAGACACCCTGAAAAGAAAGGTGTTCGCAATCGCCAAAGATCCGGTTTCCGTTTTTCATCTGGTGAGACTGGCCGAAACAATCGGGCATATCGCAGACCATGCCCAAAATGCAGGAGATATGATGAGGGCAATGATAGCCAAATAAGCAATCACCAACCTTTATTCAGGTTCGGAAAAATACTCGGCCTCATAGGTTTGCACCCGTGTTGTATTTTTTTTCCAGCAGCCCTTATCCATCCCCGCCTTTACGCATAAATGCTCAAGAAACTGCTCCACATCAGGCAACTGGTCCCATACCTGGGGTAAAAACGTGGCTTTATGCCAACCACTGGACAAAATTACGCCATGGACACCTTTTTTTAATTTTTTTTTCAGCTCATCCGGGTTTTTAAAAAAAAGATCCTGAGGAACACTTAACACACTGATTTCAATATGAATCGATTCAATCTCTTCCTTTTCTAAAGAAGCAAACCTGGGGTCTCGAAATGCGGCATTCAGTGCATTTTCCTCAACACTGATCACTAAAGGCTTGATGGCCTCGATCGTTCCAATACATCCTCTTAAAGTCCTATTTTTATGAAGCGTAACAAAACACCCCCTGTTTTCATTCAAGGCTGGTGTTATTTTTTCAGGTCGCACCACCTTTGCCCCTTCTATCAATTCTGCTTCAATAGCAGACCTTGCAAGCTTTAATAAAACCGCTCGGTCTTCATCGGTTAAAGTGGCCATCTGCTTTTTTCATACCTCCGGTATTATGCGGTCCACCTGTCACTGTAAGGGTAAAAAGCACCCGAAGCAAGGGATATGCCGGTTTGGAACCGCTCAAGGTTCTGCATGGTTCATTTGCCTGATCATCAAAATTCTATTTTCGGAAAAAAGCCCACCAGACATACACAATAAATGCCGCCCAAGCTAAAATTGCGGTAATGTAAGCTTTCCAATCGATACCTTTATCGGCAAATCCCGCCTCATTGACCGGTCCGACCCTTTTTTGGCATGCATTACACTTTTTGGCGTGCAGTTTCAGCATGGTAAAACAGTAAGGGCATTTTTTCATTGAATAAGCCTTGTTCAGATCATGCTTTTTCTTAGACCTCGGCATAAATTACCCGTAGTTAACCTGTTAGTACGTTATCGGTTATGGAAATTTTGCTGTTGTTTCTGACCTGGGTCATCCAATCTTCAAAAGTTTTCATCTGTTTCTGAACCAGCAAGCGCTGTCGAAAAGTTTGCTTTTCCTTTTCAAAATCAGCGGAATCCGGGGCTTTACGCTCCTGAAAACCAATGACGTAATAGCCGTTATTTCCTCTCAGAATTTCTTGGGGATATCTGTGTTCTGCAGACAATCCAAATGCCGCTTTTACAATTTCAGGTTCATAGCCGAGATTGGGTATGGACTGATTTCGCTTGAAAAAATCACTTCCTGAAACAGTCACATTAAATTCTTCGGCAAGGTCCTCCATCACGCTGCCAGATTTCACCTTTTCCAGAAATGATTCAGCATCCTGACGAGCCATTTCATCCTGCTTTTTTTCAATCCATTTGTCTGTGACCTTTTCCCGGACTTCTTCGAATTCTGGAATCCTGGCCTCCTGGATACCGATCAGTTGAATAATGTAATATCCATCGAACAACTCATTGATTTCACTTATCTCCATTTCACGAAGCGAAAAGGCAATCTCCGCAAACTTGGTACGAGCCATAATTTTTCCGCCCTCAGGCCCCTCATCCGTAAAAAAATCCGTTGTTTCCGGTGAAACCCCCTGTTTTTCAGCAGCATTCACCAGGTCATCGCTTTCATAGGATATCTGGTAAATTTCTTCTGCAATATCATAGGCTAATGTCTTAGAGTGATCTTCTTTAAGTTTGTTTATAATTTGTTCCCTGGCTTCATCAAGCGTAAGTGTTTTGGCTGCATTGACATTTTCCACTTTAATAATGTGCCATCCGAACTGGGTGCGTACCGGATCACTGATTTCTCCGGCTTTCATGGAAAAGGCAGCGTCTTCAAATGGCTTTACCATGGACCCTCGTCTAAAAACACCTAAATATCCGCCTTGTTCCCTGGATGGGTCTTCAGAATATTTTTCGGCAAGTCCGGCAAAATCTTCTCCTGCATGAGCTTTATCCAGGATGCTTAACATCTGTTGTCTTTTTTCTTCCCAGACCTGATCTTCGGCCTCGCTGTCCACACTGATCAGAATATGACGTGCCTCCACAGATTCTTCAGTGGTAAACTGTCCCAAATTGCGATCGTAGTACTCCTGGATCTCCTGATCCGACAAAACCACCTTATCCAGGTAATCCCGGGGATCGATATGAACATATTTGGCCTTTCTCATGGGCTTGAGCCTGAAAACCTCTTTGTTTTCATCAAAATAAGCTTCGAGTACTTCAGATTCAGGTGAATCGATTTCATATTGACCCGGATCAAACATGGCATATTGGATCTTTACGGATGCATTAAACCAGTTGAAATATTCCATAGCCTCCTCATCGGACACTTTCACACTGCCGACAATAAAATCCTGAAGCTTCTGGATCAGCATCGCCTTTCTCTGTTCTTGCTCAAACTGTTCAGGTGTTGTCCGGATTCTTCCTAAAATTTCCCGGTATCTTCTCCCGTCAAAGGCCCCGCCCACCTGAAAGGCTTCAAAATTTCGGATATGATCGGCAAGCTCCTGATCAGAAACCCTGAAATCGAGTTTTCTGGCTTCAAGCTCCATCAGTTTTTGATTCACAAGGGAATCCAGGGCCTGCTTTCTGAGTTGCAACAACTCAATAAGCTCCTCATTGAGTTGTCCGCCATATTGCTGGCGGTATCTTTCCAGAAGATTATTATAAGCCAGTCGATATTCGTCAATGGTGATGATCTCACCATTGACTGATGCCACCCTCCCGGACCTGTCGGATCGAAACCCTTCAAAACCCCAAAAGACAAAAACAACAACGATAAGACCCAATATGACTTTGATAATCCCGGATGCAGCATGTTTTCTCAAAAGACTGAGCATATAATATCCTCTCCATTTGCAAGTGACTTAGACCTAAAATGATCGATTTAAATTGCATGACTATTATGCCGTCATTTCGGCGAAAGCCTGTTCCGGGTTTGAACCGGGAGCCGGTATCCAATCTGACGGTTTCACCTTATAGATTCCGGCTTTCGCCGAAATGACAGGTAGTTGACAACTGAATCGCTCTGATTAGGTTAGAGTATTGCTAAATTGCCCGATTCGTGAACCGAAACGTTCATTTTTTTCATTCTCCCTTAACCAAGGAAGTGTGTTCCCTATCAGCCATCAACTGAAAATTTTTGATCCTTTCAGGTGTATATCGTCCTTTTCTTTCTCAGATATTGCGAATAAGCTTTCCTGCCGACTCACGATCCGATAATTGCCAACGGTTTTTGCTGATGGTCAATTTTAGTCCCCAGGGATTCAGCACAATAGGCACACCGATATTCATACTTATCCCCCTCGGGTAAAATCAGCAAAAGTCTTTTCCTCACCGGCATAGCTTCTTTGCATTTTGGGCAATAAAGCTGCGTGGCATCGAACTCTTTAAAAACGCCGGCATTCTGTTTTCTGCCGGAAGTCGGTTTAGGTTTGATATTCCTGAAATCCATGGGCCTCCCCAATTCTCAGACAAACTTAATATCATGTAAAACATTTTCCTAACCATTTAAAAATTTTCAACATATTCTTATCTCTTTTATGGGCATTGTATTTTTAATGGCTGTTTTTGTCAACATCTTAGGAATCCGAACTTGGTTGAACTGAGTATAGCCCGTTCAATCATATCTATTCATATAAAAATTAACATTGACATCAACCCCAAGTTTTGTTAAACACCATCTCACCTTTGGGGCTGTAGCTCAGCTGGGAGAGCGCATGACTGGCAGTCATGAGGTCAGGGGTTCGATCCCCCTCAGCTCCACCAAAGAAAATCAAGGGGTTACGATGAGTAACCCCTTTTTTCATGCGTAAAAAATGCGTAATTTTAATAATCGAGTGCTTTGGTGGGGTTTGAATCGTCAAAACAGCCCAAACTTTTGAGATACAAATCTGTTGTTGAAGCGTTGGAATGCCCAAGCAACTTTTGAATTTGCATAACGGGGACACCACTATAATAGTACTTATGCGCTCCATAGTGGCGCAAACAATGAAAGGTAAATTTTTTCACACCTGTTTTCCTGCATAGACTTGGAATCAATCCTTTTCTATCCCGATATTTGGCTCCAGTTCGTTTTGACATAAAAACATATTCCCCTTGCCTCGATATAGATTCTATCACCTCCTTTAGCCGACCGTTGAAACGGATCTTCCGTGGGACAAGGTCGGAGTTCATGGACTTTCTGGTTTTTAGAACCAAATAATTCTCATGAACATCCTCCCACTTCAGATTATAATTTTCGTTCACCCTGGCCAATGTATGAACCAAGACCTCCAAAAATTGTCGTTGCCTCTTACTGGCTCTGTTCAGAATAGCCATCACATCCTCATGGGGCGGAACATATCGTTCCGAAACTTCCCCAGGAATTTTTCTTATATTGTCAGCGGGATTGTAATTGACCAATCCTTCGTATTTACCCCAATTGAACGTGGCCCGAATGAATACAAGATACTTGTTAGCCATTGAAACAGAGCTTTCTCCTACCATATATACAAACTCCTTAACATCGCTCCTATCAATAATCTCCTTTCCTTCCCATTCTTTTTTTAATTTTTCAAAGAGCTTAACATATTCATCCCAATGATGGCCGGTACAATTGACCTTTAGATCAACAAGCCGTTTCTTACACAACTCCTCAAAACTTACATTTTCCACTATAGCGCTACAATAAACTGACACAACTTTGCCATGATAAATTGACACGTTGGTTAACATTGCAGCAGATAAAAGGCACAATATCCAGCTTTTAGCAAAGCCATACCCCGCCTTTAAAAATTAATAAAGAACCCCGCCGACTGTCTGTTGGCTTATTTTTGGTGTTAAGCTGCGATGGCAATGAACAAAATTGTTTTGCCATCGCTGTTATGGTGGGTCAACTGGAAGGAAAAAGACGATCCATCACTTTGAGCATTTTATTGAGTTGATAGGCCACAACCTCCATTTTTTGTTCCAGTTTCGCAATGCGATTGTTGATGTCACTGTCCATTGAAAGTTTCTGGCTGTTATCGCAAGGGGTCATTTTTCGGTTGACGTTTCGGCTTGTCATCGGTTCCATAAAACCATTGAGTATAGGCCCTAAATTCCCCGGCGCAGGGCAAGATGATTGCCGCAAGCCTTGATGGCTTTTTTGCAAATTACTGTCAGTACCGTCATGGAGTTTTTTTAAAAACCGGACACTGTCCACAAAACCCAAATGTTTGATGACCATTACCAGGTCGATGGTGTTAAAGTTTTTCTCACAGGCAAAACAGCGGGCCAGGTTGGTGTTGTGATTGATGCCGGTATCAAACTGTCTGCATAATGGACATAAAAAGGCAAAACCTCCCTGGCGGCTTTTACAGGGAACATCCAAAACCTCTTTGATCAGCGTATCCACACTGATATTGTTTCGAAGTGCAAACAATTGGCTGCGGGAGAAGTGTTTTGTTGCCATATCAGGTTATATTGAAAACGTAGCTGTTTTCCGTCAACCGGTCCACCAGGGCCGCGGTCAGATGCGGGTTGTTTAGAAACGACGCCCATTGGCTAAATCCCAGGTTGGAGGTAATCAGCGTTGTTTTTTTCTTGTGCCGCCGGCTCATCAGGGTAAAAAACAAGCCCACCTGAACCGGCTCCACCTCGACGTAGCCTAGTTCATCGATGAGAAGCACGTCATAGTCGGCAAAATTTTTGATAACCGCTGCTTCGCTATGATCCGCAACCGATTGGTACAGCTGCTCTACAAGTTGCGGGAACATGACAAATTGTCCTTTATATCCCTTGTTGATGGCCTGGATTAAAAACGATGTCGCCAGTCCGGTTTTGCCTGTGCCGCTTGATCCGATAAATATGACATTTTGGTTTTTGGTCACATAATCAAAGCTGTCATAAAGACTCATGATCTTTTTGCGGCTCAGCTTCGGCTGCCGATTAAATGGAAAGGTTTCGATAACAAAACGCTCAGGGATCTTTGCCCGGACAAGCCTTGCTTTTCGGGAGTTTTCCATTTTAATCTGATATTCCTGATCAATCACATATTGCAGCAGCCGAGCATGAGAAAAACCGCCCTTGCCGGCTACGGACAAATAGTGATCCCAGTTGGCCAACAAGGCTGCAAGGCGAAGGTGTTTAAGTTTTTTGATCAGTTCTTCATCCATGATCATCCTCCCCGGTTAGCTGGTCATAAATGTCAAGATCGGTTTGGTCGGCAAAACAGCCGTCTATATAAGTTTGTCTTGAGCAAAAATGTTCATCAATGGCCGGCATCGGCATTTCAATGTCACTGTTTTGCAACTGCAGCATGACAATGCGCTCAATGGTGCGGATATCGGCAATCCTGTATTTCAAGGCTCGTTTTACGGTTTTGACAAAAACCGGCAGGGCAATTTTACGGTATAAGCCGTAAAGAGCCCGGATAAACCCATGCTTTTGCTTTCCTGCCGGAGGAAGTGCAAAATTTAAATATTCATTGATGGCTTCATCGGCTTTGCGCATGATCTGCTCTTCATTGGCCGTGGGTTTTTTGCGATACCAGGGTTTTTGAGGCGGCCGAGCACCTCCTTCGGGATAAATCAGTTCATTTTTCACACCAGCGGCCGGCAGGAAGTATCTGTCCAACAGCTGCCGGCAGTGATAAATTTTGATATGGTCACTGTAGTGCAGAACCTTTACATTATGGCGCTTTGTACCGGGCACCCAGTAGAAGTTGCCGGCAAAGGATATATATCCATACTGGTCTGTTTTTCTTTGATGATCCTCGTAGGGCGGCTCAATATACGGCGGCAGTTTTACCAGATACGGCTTTTCCTGTTCAAAGGCAGATGCCGGAATCAAACGGGTTTTTCCCGTTGGCCGGTTTGCCATGCGAACAGTGGACCACTCAAAAGCCTGGCGGTTGAGATCTTCAAGGCTTTCAAAACGGCGGCCCGGCAAAAAGTTGGTTTCCACCGTGTAAAAACCCCGCTCATTACCGGCTTTGCGGTTTGCATGCCCAGGTTTGTGGCACACAAAGCAAAAACCGTATTGTTTTGCAAATTGCTCCATCTCAGGTACCATGACCGCGTTTTTGCCGGTGCCATGCAGCCTTGCCAGATTGGTATTGTCAATGATACACACCGGTGCGGCATACTCCCAAAAGCTCAGTGCTTCATGAAAAAAACATTTCATGGCAAAACGGTTAAAAGAAGGATAAAATTTCAGATACCGGATTTTTGAATACCGGTAATACAACAAAGAGGCTGCCACCCATGAAAGCCTGTCTGCCAGACGAACCTGGTAAACAGTGGTGTCATGCTGCATTTCTGCGCCGGGTTTATCAGCAACCCGGTGACAACGCATTTTTGAAGCTTTTCCAAGCTCCTGTTCCCGGATGATTTTTGTCAAAGTGGAATATGCAATACAGATACCGTATTGCTCGGTGAGTATTTCATGAACCCGCTGCACATGGCCCCGGCACTCATGATACAGCCGGGTGAGCAATTCCGTATCGATTTCGACTTTGTCTTTTCTGACAGTTTTTGGCATCTGTCCCTGCTGCCCGATAATCGATCGCACCGTGTTGATGCTCACATTCAGGTGACGGTCAATCCGCCGAAGACTCATGCCATCCTGATACAACAGGTATATGGCCTGACGTTTGTCGGGTGTAATCGTAAAAATCTCCCATGGCTTTGGTAAATGAATCCATTTGCCGGATAATCCCTTCGGATAAAAGATTGGCTTCAACCAGGAAAGCTTCCGTTTTAAACCGGCAGGTCGCATACCGCACGGTAAGTGTTTGCATATACCGCAGGCAACCCTCAAGCATCCGGAAAATGCCTTGTTCGGCCTTTGTGCATTTTGTGTCAACTGCAATCGGTTTTTTCAACCGCTCCAGGACCCAGCGTGTGTTGCCGGCCCGAATCTGTTTTCGAAAATCCTCTGATCCTTTAAAATATCCGTAAGCCAGAAGATCAATATCACGGATGCTGAAGTTTTTGCCGGCAACAGATTGCACAAACGTATCCATGTCTTGTGTTTTGACCCCGTTTAGACGCATAAACCAACGCAGGGTGTACATAAAACAATAGACCGGAAACCGGCCGGCAAAAATATGCCCGGCCACACAATGGCTCATCTGCCCGATAATGCCTGAACGAACACTGACCCAGGCTTTGCTCTTTTCCAGCAAACCGGCAATTTCGGCAGTAGTCATCTGGTGAACGGTTTTTAACTCATCGATAAAACGGGCCTGCTCTAAAATACTGAGACTTTTTGCATTTGACACCCGAAGCAGCGCAATTAACCCGCAGGCCTCATCATTTGCAAGGCTGACATAGGGGACAATACCGATGCCCAGTTTTACAGCGCAGCGGTAACGTTTAAAACCGTCGAGCAAAATGTGGTGCTCACCTGCGTCAACGCCTTTCAGAGGATCGCGGATGCCGTTTTCCACAATGGACCCCAGCAACATTTTCTCTGCACCGGGGGCTTTCAAACGACACTTCTCATAGCGCAAGTCGAGCGCTGATATTTCAATATTTTGCGGCATAATAAACCTTCTCGTCTAATCAGTGGTCATTGTCGCCGATTATATCCGGGCTCGGTTTGAATACCTAATGTGTCTTGAAATCACTTTTCGATTACTTGGAAAATATCGATATATATTACAATAGGTTATGCTCATAATGCGTCTTAAAATCATTTTTGGGATTAGTTGATTAATATTTTATATTATATCAATTGGTTATGACTGTAACGTGTCTTGAAAAAACATCTCGATCTCTTGGGTATTTCATCAGGTATAGGGCAATTGTTTCCGGTGAGATCGCCGCATAATTTGCTCCATCAGGTACTGAGTAATGATACAAGCCCCTGTTCCGATTTGGCTTTCGATAACGTCATATGGCAAATTCAAATTGACCCGACATGGTGGTGGCGAATGTTTCTTTTTCGATTCGGCTGGGGTTATCCGGCGGTGGTTTATTGGTTTGTTCAAGCTTTTTGTTTAAATATATTGCTTTAAAATAGGTCTTATTTTTCTCGTTCCAGGTTTTGCACCGACGTCGATGCTTTTCTTTTCTGCAGGCAAGACTGCATGTGCTTTGTCGGCCCTTCTGACGCACATCAGGCAAAAACCATTTTCGACAAATACTGCATGGCCGTTTACGAGGCTTGATGTTTGCCATTGCATTTTCCTCCCGATTGTATCAGGCTGAAAATACACTATTTTGTTAAATTTAAGGTAAAATTAGACGATTGGAAAAAAAGGAAAAAAACAGGGCTGGATTTAATGATTGCGGACAAATGAAAATGGTTGGAATGTTTCCTGAAATTGTATCAATTTATCGTAGCATCCCTGTATCAATTTATCGTAGCGCTATAGGCCATTGATTATGTCATCAGGAAAAACATGCCGGATCGTCAATATGAGCTGCTTGTACCTTACGGAATGAAACATCTTAAACGCTTTTTTGAATAGGTTTAAACCGTTACGATGGATGAAGTCAGCGTGTCTGGTCTTGAATCAGGCCGGCGATATTTGATGGGTCGTTTATCTTGACGGAGTTGACCTGTTTTAACACGGGTCTGAATATGAAAAAAAATATCATCCGTATTCAGTTTTTTGGATATGAAGCCCGAAATCAATTTGTAGGTCCGATAATTAACCACATGATTGCGCCATTTGGGAAAAAAACCGAAATATTGGTGGCATAAGATGGGTTTTCGATATTGAAATGGGAAAATGATGTTGGCTGCTCTGCTTTCAATTGCGTGCAAAAGTTTGTCACAAAAAGTCGCAGAAGAAAATCATAAAGACTGGCAGGTTCCCGGTCGGAATACCCGAAGGTTTTTGAAAGCAGCTGTTGGAAAGGTTCCACCATTTCCATTTTTTTTCAAATCAGCCCACAATTCGGATTTCGTGTCCGGCTTGTATTTACCCTCGCCGCAAAAGGATTTAAACAGTCGCATAAAAATCGTAAAGAGTTCGGGTGAATCGGCTTTGGTCAATGCCGCCAGGATTATTAAATCAACGGTATTTTCGAGTGCCAACTCCGGAAGAATTTCTTCAAACTCTTTTTCTCCGTCATACCAGAAAATGATCCGCTTTTTCTTTTCATTAAAGATACTGTTTAAAGTGTCCCGGATTTGGGTGATGTTCATTATTTTTCTTGATATGCCTTTAAAAAGTCTCGTTTGCCATGAACGATGGCCAATATTTCAATTTTTTTGGGTTTGATTTCATACAGGAGACGATAGGAATAAATAATCAATTCGCGTATATTTGTCTCCTGAAGTTCAGGAACCGTTCGACCCTTCTCAGGAAAATCATTTAATTTTTCTGTTTTGGCGATTATGTCATCTGTAACCCGTTTTGCGTAGTATTTTGAATCTTTGGCAATGTATTCATGGATTTTTCTCAAATCTCCCTTGGCTGGGGATGTCCATTTTACCATGTTTCAACTTCTATTTTAAGGTCATCAATGCTTGTCAATTCACCTTTTTTAGCGGCTTCCCTGCCTTTTCTGATTTTATCGATGACATAAAGGCGATACATGATCTCATCAATATCCACAGGATCAGGCATTTTTGAAATAGCCTCAATAGCTTCTTGTTTTAAAGTTTGCATTTTTTTATCTCCAAATTTATATCGTCTTCACCCGTAAAGGCAGGTTCCAAACCTGCCTTCGTTTGTTAAACCCAATTTAAACATTTTTCCCGTGGTCAATGGAAAAACTGTACGGGGTTTTCTCATCAAGGAATGACCCGAAAAGAAATACGGTGTTTACATCTTATCCAAAATTCTTATTTTTTTGACATTCTTTTTTTCAAATCGCAAAGGATTCTATAATCTTTCTTTGTAAGGTTATCTTTTGTCTTCAAGCTAATTAACACCTTCCCGATAATTGGTTATTTCTGACAATTTTTTTAAAGGGATAATCAAGAGGGCTTTTTTATCTGACTTCCTTCAGAATACGGTTTTTCATCGCTTTGTGAAGTGCATCCGGTGTGACAAGATCAACCGGTCTTCCCAGAATATCTGAAAGTCTTCGCTGAAGACGGGCAAAAGTGAAAAAACCAATCCGGGCATCCGGATCAAATTCCACCAGGATGTCAATATCGCTGTCCGGTCTGTCTCCACCCCGCACAACCGAGCCAAAGACTGAAATGGATTTGACAGAGAACTCATCGAGTAAGCCACGATTCGCCCTTATCATTTCAATAAGTTTTTGTTTATTCATGGAACCACCTCTAAGTTTGTCCCCGAATCATTTTAACCCACCGTCCCGTTGAAACCGGGATGAATCACAATATCACAAATAAAGCCATCGGATTTCCATCATTGTCATCACCCATATTGAACAACATTGGCGATTTTCAAAACAGCCCTGTTTTATCGGTTAGGCAAAGGATCTTAAAATTTCAGCATATGATGCTTCATCAGCATATTTAAAAACAGAATATCTTGGAGTGATGTGCATTGTCAATCTAACCTCTTACCCCAATTCATTCTCAAAACCGTCAAACATCCATAAATTATGTTTATTCAACACCTTATGCAATGTCCAGCACTTCAGATTGCCGGACTCCGAGAGAAATTTAATTATCAACATTTTCCCGAAACAGAAAATGGATGCGGGTTCGATTCATGCTCGAATACCCGGTATTATGTTTAACAAACCATGTCTGAATGAGTCGGTTTCACAAGTTGTATCGCGAGTTTATCGCATAACCCATTTCTACCACAGCACTCTAATGTCATAGCAATGTCACAGCTCAGTGTAACAGCTTGTCATAGCTCCGATAAAGTATAATGCCGTGTTTCAGCAAAAATTCGATCGCTTTTCCCTGACGCTCATTAAGTCCATACTTCTGCACCAACACATCGCGCCGGATTACCTGCTCACCACGTTCCCTGACTTCGATAATCTGGGTTTCAAGACCGGTGATAAAATAATCGAGCCATACTGTCATATCCATACCGTTTTCACGCACGCTCTGGATTGATTTGTAAAAGGTGGGACGATCCCTGGCCCAGTGTGCAACAAAACCCCAGTGTAAATTTTCCAACACTTTCAGGCCATCCTGACGGATTATGACAAGGATCTCCTGCGTCGGAGCCACGTTATAGTTGGGTGTGACTTCGGACAGAGCTTTGTCTATGGGAAAATGCTGTTGGAGTTGTTCAAGATTGCTGAAAACGACAAATCTTCCGCACATGATAAGGGGTCCTTTTTTTTCGGTATTGATTTTTCTTCTTCAAGATTTATCAGGGAATGTCTAAAGTCAAACTGATTTATTGGAAGGGTGAACCATTAATTAGTTTCTGTAGAAAAAGGTAAAAAGTTCTTTGAAATCATGAGGTTAAGCGCATT
>CAYZJH010000031.1:0-38230 GCA_964478625.1 uncultured Desulfobacteraceae bacterium | reverse complement strand
TGTTTGTGGGGGATAGGAGATAAAAACCTTTGGTTACCCGATTATACATGGTTAGTCGATATGTATGGCTGATCTTGCATACTTTTCCAATTGGTTCTTTACATCTTCAAATCTGGATTTTGCAGCCAACATTTCGGCTTTGGATAATAATTCTTGAACGGTTGAACTTTTCTGTGCGGTTTTTAGCGATCCGATGAAAATGCAGGTTCAACTAATCCTTTATTTGTTACGGTAATTTTTTTAACAGGGTTTGAAGACTTGCTTTGAGCTGTGGCATTTTATTTTTTACTACATCCCAGACTATCGCATAATCTACCCCGAAATAGTTGTGAATAAGCCGGTCTCGCATTCCTGAGACCTTTCGCCATTCAATATCAGGTTGCAATTTCTTGATATCTTCCGGTAGTTTTTTTGAAGCTTCGCCAATGATCTCAATACTTCGAACAAATGCTCTTTTAAGTGTCTCATCCTCTAAAAAAGCATCCTGATCTGTATTTGAAATTCGTTTTGAAGATAATCTACCTCGTCGAGCATGTGCCGAATAAATTCATGCGGAGAAAGTGACACGTTCTACCTCCTTTAAAATATGTGGTCCGATATAAGGGCTGAGGCCTTCTGGGGTAACAACTTCAACTTTGCGCCCTTGTAGATCTTCAAGAAGGAAAGAAACTTCCATGAAATTATCGAAGGTGTGTTTTTCAGGTTCAAATTCAACGAGAATATCGACATCGCTCGAAAGCGTCTGGTCACTTTAATAAGCAATTTTATCCTGTTTTTGCTTAACTTTTGACAAAATCCGGACTATGGTATTTTCATTTATGCTAAGATTCTTTTTTCAATTGGAATCGTTTATCGTTGAAAGGAAAAACATCATGTTCTTGGATTGGATTGTCAGAATTTTTGGTACAAGACATTTTGAAATCCGGACTTTTTTTCTTCCCCCGGGTTTATTTATTCTCCTTGCTCTGGGATGGATCCTGAATCCCTTCATAATGCCTGTTTTGGCCCAGACAAAGGGTCAGGCTGTTCAGCATGTGATTGCTTCTGATGTTGAACTTGATGAAAAAACATTGAAATCGAATGTTGCAGCTCGTATCCGAACTACCCGCGGGGCCCAGGACGCAAGATTCAGGCAATTCAGCCCGGCCCTGGTCATCATTGATCGCAAGGTTCCCTTCAATATCCAGGAAATGACATTTTTTGCGGTAAAAGTAAAACTTTTATCGCCACCCCCGGGTGCCGGAGAGGAAACCATTACCCTTGTTGTTGATAAAAGCGGAAGCCTTCAAATCGTGGATATACAGGAATTGTCATCCGGAAACAGTCTGGTGCAGGATGCCATGAATCAACTTATCCGTGTCGAAGACATTCCTCCGGATTTCGGCAAGGAGGTATTCAAAGCTAAAGGTAAACATTCGATTATTGCTGTTTCCGATCCTTTTTGTCCCTATTGCCGTAAAGGGTGGGATTATTTCAAAATTCAACAAGACAAATTGAAAACGTTCAGGTTAGCCCATTTTCCCCTGAATCGAGCTGCCGAGGTAGCCTGCATGGTGATGGCCGATGCCCACAATCGCCAATTCAAGCTTTTTGAGGTGGTTGATTTTGCATACACCCATCTGAATCCTGCATCAACCCCACAGGATATCCTGGTACAGTTCATGGATGCTTTTCCGGAATTTAAAGAAAAATGGGGACAGGATTCGGCGGAAGCATTGAAATATCTGGAAGAAAAATACCTGGCTATGGTTCAAAAAGAAAAGGAGATAGCGCAGGGTTTGGGGATAAATTCAACCCCGATTTTTTTTGTAAACGGTCAAATGATCAGGGGATTTAATGCCGGTAAAATGGATAAGGCGGTGCCATGAAATATCGCTTTATACCGGTGTTGACAACCATTTCTCTGGCTGGGTTTCTTTTTTGCCTGTTGTCGGCTTTAGGCATCACCGATTCACTCTGTTTGACCCAGGGTTGTGAAGTTTACCAGGGATATACGGTTGCCGGGTTATCTTTTTACTGGATCGGAGCAGCGGTTTTTCTGATTTTGGGACTGATGTCCCTTTGGCCTGGAGTTTACGGGCTTCTGGCAATTTTAACAGGCATCGTCCTGGTCGGTGATTTCATTTTTCTGATTATTCAGTTTCTGCTGTGGCCCTGTACAAGTTGCCTGATTGTGGCTGCATTGCTGGGAACTTTTGCCTGGACTCTGGCCGGTCATGTCAAATCCGGCCTCCGAATGTTATGTATGGTCTGGTTGCTGCTGTTTTCAGTAAATATTTTCCACCTGGCCAAAGACAGCATTCCTCCCTGGCCGGTTCAGGGACAAAACAATGCTGAAATCCAGGTCTTTTTTTCGCCCACCTGCCCTGCCTGCCGGCAGGTAGTGGAGAATTTTCTTCGATATCCTGATTTGGCAACCCATGTTGCCTTTTACCCCTTGGCCAAAAATAATGATGACCGCCAAAGGATCAGCCTGCTGATAAGAAACCTGAGACAAGGCATGCCGATTGAACAGGCTTTTGCCTTTCACTGGCAGACGCTTCCCTCAACGGAAAACATTGGATGGAACTGGTACCTTGTCTTTAACCTGTGGCGCAACCAACTCCATCTGGCCAAAAAAGGAGCCACCCAGGTTCCTCTGATCATTTCACGGGTCGCTTTAGGCGATAACTTCGATGATATCCCGCCATCGCCGGATGGCTGTTCCATATTTTCACCGGGGGCCGAGGGCTGTGAAGATGAACCTGTGCCGGATCCTTTTGAATCGATTTTCAAATGAGGTTACGGGATATTTCGTTCGGTTTTTTGCCCTGTGGCATTGAAAAAATGGTTGTCGTAAAAATTTCAGATTTGTAGTTCCAATAAAAAAGGCAAATGGCCTCATTGGATGGGCCGCTTGATATCGGTTTAAGACCTTGTTTGTCATCCTGCAAACCGGTATGATTGTGATAAAGGCTTTTTTTTCAAAAACCGTCTTAAAAAAAGGGAGTATGTATGGCAGACGGATGTCTTTGTGAACAATTGGCCGGAAAAGAGGTTAAACTTTCTCCTGTTTGCATCGGACATTTCTGGCTTTTTGAGAATATGCCGCAAGAAGCCATTCAGGCCCTGGCCGATGCCGCCATGCGCAAAAAGTTCACCCGGGGTCAATTTGTTTTCATGCAGGGAGACCCTGCCGATGAGATGTTTCTGATCAAGGCCGGGCGAGTGATGCTTAAAAAAATCGCCGAAGATGGCATGGAAATTACTCTGGATATTCGCAAAGCCGGCGATTTTTTGGGTGAAAACATGCTGAATGAAGAAATTGATTATCCCCTGACCGCATGGTGCATGGAAGACACCCTGATTTGCGGGTTCAACCGGCGTGGATTTGAAAAACTGGTACTTGGCCATCCACAGATCGGTCTGCAGGTAATAAAAAATCTCAGCAGGCGAATTACCTGGCTGACCAGCCGGGTTGGCAGCATGTCCATCACCAATCTGGAAGACCGGCTGTATCGGGTTCTGATTCAGGTGGCACGGGAGCATGGCATAAAAAGTCAGAAAGGTTTTGAAATTCAATTTCCGCTTACCCATGAGGAATTAAGTTTCCTGGCAGGTGCCCACCGGGTGAGTATTACGCGGGCCATGAAGGCTCTTCGTGAATCCGGAAGAATCATTCAGGAAGGACGTAGCCTGATTTTACCGTCTGAAACCGTGTTGGTCTGAATCTGTAAGGTGCGGAAAAACACAACCATTGATCCAGCCTACTGTACTCCGATGCGGGCCGCACTGCCAAGGGTTGCACCGATCATTACAAGAAAAACGCATGAATTTGGATATAAGTCTCTACACACTGTTACGGATTTTAAGCATAGCCAGTTCTTTTAAAGTGATCCAAAAAGGGTTGATTTTTATATATAAAGCCATTAAATAGTTATGCTTACACATTAACATTGAGTGGGCAGATAATCGACATGCAAAACAGGAGTTTTCGGATAACGGTATCCATTGTTATGGGATTCATTTTGTTTTCCAGCGGTTCATGTGCAATCGTATCCATGCACACAACCAGCTCTGCATGTCACCATACCCGGTCTTCGAATGCCGGTCTCGACCTGACCATTTCAGGCTTGTGCAAAATTACCCTTTGCAACTTTAACAAAAGCCGTTTATTCATCCTGACGGATGTATCCCTGCGCAGACTGGAAACGGAAAAGCGCTATGTTCAGCATACTCCGAAAATGGTTTCGATATTGTCCGATATCTTTATCTTGCCCCATAATCAGATAATGAAGGATTCGCAAAAAATTCCTTTATCATTCAGCCCCCTGCCGGTTTTTTACCTGAATTGCACCCTGATTTGTTAAACCCGTTTTTTTCAGCAACACTTCATGTTCGTATTGTTTCATCAAAACAATACCAGGTTCACCCGGATAGAATTATAACTGGTGAACTCTTAAATGGATGTGTTACTCTTGTTTCTGCAACCCAGGTGTTTTTTCTAATTCATTTATTAAAGGATTTTTTTACATGTATATTTTTAGCTTTCGACATAGTGCACGCCGATACAAAATAATCCATGTACTGGTATTGGGGATATTTTTTATCTCAGCGGGCCTTCCAATTGAGGTAGGAGCAAGCTCAATGGAATCCGTGTATCCGGAATTTGCCCAGGGATTTTTCAGATCCGCAAAGCTTGAAACCATGGATGATGAAACCTTGATTCGGGCCGATGGATTTACGATCAGCAGGTCTGAAATCGCAAGTGCCATTGATGATCAGGACCCGAAGATCCGTCAGCAGCTTGAAAAAAACCTCATTTTTGTGCTGGAGCAGGAAACGATCCGTCTGATTTTATTGAAGGAGGCGAAAAAAGCCGGAATTGCCACCGGGGAAAAAGATGATAATCAGGCGATTCAGGCACTGTTTGAACATAATACAAAAGGGGTAACGGTCACTGATAAGGAAGTCAAAGCTTTCTACGAGGCCAACAAGGAGATGGTGGGTGGATTGCCTTTCGAGCAGGTGGCAGAGGGTATCCGTCACTATATGCTCCAGGACAAAAAACAAGAGGCGGTCGGGGACTATATTGATAGTCTTAGGGATTCCGCCATGTTGCGGGTCAATGAAAAATGGGTGAAAGCTCAGAGCAAGCTTGCGGCTGACAATCCTGTTGACAAGGCGCGTCGATCCGGAAAGCCGACCCTGGTGGAATTCGGTGCCGTCGGTTGTGCGCCCTGCGATATGATGCAGCCTATTTTGGATAAGTTACGGCAAGAATACCCGGAAAAGCTGAATGTGGTATTTATTCACGTGGGTGAAGAACAGGTTCTGGCTTCGCGATTCGGTATCCGGGCCATTCCTGTACAGGTATTTTTTGACGCTCTGGGTAATGAAGTTTTCCGGCATACAGGGTTTTTACCCGAGACCGAGGTGATCAAACAGCTTGCAAAAATAGGAATTGAAAAATGAATTTAAAACCAGTCTGGATTATTATTTTATCCTTTGCCATCATTGCTGTTGTGGGTTTTTACACCATGATGAAACCGCCGGTGACAACCCTCCAACTGGGTGTGAATGGGGCAACCTCATCCCATTCGACGATAACGACTACCCCGGGTCGGGTCACCATGATTGACCTTGGTGCCACCGAGTGTGTTCCCTGTAAAATGATGGCACCCATTCTTGAGGAACTGAAAAAAGAATATGAAGGCCGGGCGGACATTATTTTTATTGATGTATGGAAAGATCCGGACAAGGCCAAGAAATTCGGTATCAGGGCCATACCGACACAGATTTTTTTTGACACGGAAGGTAAGGAGTTTTACCGTCATACCGGATTTATGGACAAAAAACGCATTGTCGACATTCTTTCACGCATGGGAGTATCCTGAAACAGGTGATGCTTGGGTCGATAACTTAAAAAAGGTAAAATGACGGGAGATTAATGAGTCGTGTTTGATCAATTCTTGATTGCTATCAACCAGTGGATGACCGGTGGGCTGGTCATTGCGGCAACGGGTGCGTTTTTGTGGGGGATGGTCAGCGTACTTTTCAGCCCCTGCCATCTGGCGTCCATTCCGTTGATCGTAGCCTATGTGGGGGGGCAGGAAACCGCTGTCAACCCAAGGCGGGCCGGATGGTATGCCGGTGCCTTTTCTCTTGGGCTTTTCATTACCATAGCTGCCGTGGGGATTATATGTGCTATGCTGGGGCGTATGCTGGGTGATGTGGGTATCTGGTGGCAGGTGCTGGTGGGAGCTGTCCTGATCTGGGTAGCCCTGGGCATGCTGGGTGTACAGGCCTGCTCCATGTCTGGTGCTTTATTGTACAGGTTAAAATTCAGGGGTATCCATGGCGCGTTTGGCCTGGGTCTGGCTTACGGAATACTTTCCGGGTCATGTACTTTCGGATTCATTGCACCAATCCTGGCCATTGTTACCGTACAGCAAAAAATTGTCTCCGGTTCGATCATGATGATCCTGTTTGCCCTGGGACACTGCATTCCCATTGTCATTGCCGGAAGTTCAACGGCCATGGTGAGAAAAGTCACCGAAAGCAGCCGTTGGCAGGGAGCAGGCATGTGGTTTAGGCGGGGAGCCGGGGTGATGATTGCTTTGCTGGGGATTTATTTTATTTCAAATCCTTTTGTTGGAGGCGTTTGACTTTTTTGACAAAAACCTTTCAGTTTAAATGCACCTAATTGTTAAAGATAAGATTATAGAATTGAAAACAAAAGAGGATAACCTTTATCCGGAAAAAACGATTCGAAGGGTTTTGGATGCCTGCACCGATTGTGATTCCTGTCGATTTCTCATGGATGAAAGTTGCCTTCTTTTTCCTGAACTCTACCGATTGTATGACAGGGAAAAAGAAAAGGGCAAAAAGGCGGGCAAAGCGGAGCTTCTTGATTTGGCCGACCTTTGCACCCTCTGCGGATTGTGCCCCTGTCCGGATATCCGCACCGATCTGATCCGGGGAAAAACCGAACGGGTTCGAAAAGAGGGCATGCCGTTTGCAATTCGCCTGTTGGCTGATGTGCAATTTTTTGTCCGGTTGGGCGCTCTGATGCCCCGTCTGGTTAATACAATCCTGAAAATCAAGCCCATTGCCCATATACTCAAAAAAATAGGAAGGATTCATCCTCAGCGGGCTATTCCCCTGATGGCGAAGGAAAGTTTTTTTTCATGGGCCCATCGAAAAGGATTTGACCGCAAAAAGGAACAGTCCCCGAAAGTGGCTTATTTTGCAGGATGCACGGCTGGTTATCTTTTTCCGGAAGTGGCTCGTGCCACGGTGAATGTGCTGACTCACAACGATATTTCCGTGTACGTTCCGCCGCAGGATTGCTGTGGTATGCCGACTCTGCTGGAAGGTGATGAGCCCACTACCCTGCGAAGGGTTCGGTCCAACCTTGAGACTTTGCTCAATGCTGTCCGGGAAGGTTATGATCCGGTATGTTCCTGTCCCACCTGTGGTTTTTTGATGAGAGTGTTGTTAAAAGAAAGGGCCCATTATTCCGAAGCTTATCAAAGCCTGGTCAAAGCCGGAAGAGATGAAATCAGGGTTCCCGATTCCAGAGCCGGAAAACCGGAATTTACCAGTCTTAAAAAGTCCATGTATCAGGCCATTTTAAAAGATGACGGTTATTTTTCCGGGCTTGATCCCATAGACCGGATTGCCCTGGCTGAAAAAATTACAGACCTGGGAGGATATCTGGATCAATTGTATCAGGAAAAACGGATGAATCTTCATTTTGGAAAGCTTGAGGGCCGGATGATTTATTTTGTTCCGTGCCATCAGCGTGAACAGGAAATCGGAACCCCATACGAAAAACTTCTGAACCTGATCCCAGGACTGTCAATCCGGCGTGTAGGCGGTGCCATGGACTGTTGTGGCATGGGCGGAAGCCTGGGTTTCAAAAAGGATTTCCACCAAGCCTCGATCCGGCTTGGAAAGCATTTAATGGAAAAGATCAGGGCTGCCGAACCTGAGGCGATCATTACCGATTGCCTGAGTTGCCGTCTTCAATTTACCCATTCACTCCCCTATCCGGTGCTGCATCCGCTGGAACTCATCTCGCAGGCCTATGAGACCGGTTTGAGCGCCTAATACTATATTCCACCATTATACTCCACCACCAGGATCGAGATGTCGTCATCAATTTCTTTTCCGGAGCAATAAGTCCTGGCCTCGGAATAAATGGTTTCCACAAGTTGTTCCGGGTGTTTTCGCCCGTGTTTCTGTAATATTTCCAGGAATCGCTTTTTTCCGAAAAATTCGCCTGCTTTGTCGCACAAATCCAGGATACCGTCCGTATATAAAACGATCTTATCTCCTGCAGAGAGCTGTTTTTGTTCTTGCCCGTAAAGCCGATTTTTTTGAGCACCGATAACCGGGCCATGTTTGTCGAGAATTTCAAGACGGTTATCCATACGAACAATGATGGGGGGTGGATGCCCTGCACAGCTATAGGTTAACATGCCTGTGAGGTTGTCGATCGTCATATAGATAATCGTAAAAAAGCTGTCAAACCGCTCAAAAGGAAACACCCGGTTTAAGTTGCATAACACTTTTTCAGGAGCCTGAATGGTGGATTGTTCGCCCAGAAGGTTTGTTTTGCTGGTAAAAAACTGGGAAACCGCTACGGCAATGAGAGCTGCTGAAACACCATGACCACATACATCGAGCATATAGAGCCCGATTTTATTTTTTTCCGGATAATGAACATTAAAGATATCACCACCGATTTTTCCGGAAGGTTCAAATTTCCAGGCTATTTTCATCCGTTCGGAGGTCGGGACAGTATCGGGTAGGAGACTTTTTTGAATCTCAGCAGCAGCCGCGAGGTCAATATCAATCTGTGTCTGTTTTTTTTGCAGTTCAATCTTTTGAATTTCAATGTCGGTCACATCATAAATGAGCACCAGGATCATTTTCCGTCCGTGAAACATGATAAACCGGGTGCTGAACTGCATATATTTTTCCACCGGTTTGTTATGAATATAAAATACCCTGTTAAGCGCTACCCGATCAGCCGGAACTTTTTCCAGAAGCGTCTGCATGACGGATTGTCTTAAAACGCAATTTTTACAGGCCGATGTTTCTCCGCAGGGTAAATTTTCCTTGACAGCGTGGACACATCCCGAAACAGCGCCGAACCTTTTTTCAACTACGGATTCCGTGGCACTGTCGAAAAGTTCGAGAAAAAAATTATTGACCTGAAAAATTTGAAAATTTTCATCGGCAATAAGAACTGCCGAGTCAATATTGTCCAGTAAAAGGTTTAAAAATTCGTTGGACTCTTTGAGATCTTTTAAATCGGTTTGCATATGGCAATGTTTACATAGAGTAAAGATAAAGATCAGTGATAGCTTTCAGCAACAGTCACTTTGCCTTTAAAGACCCAGTAACTGTAAATGGTATAGGCTAGTACTACAGGCAGAATCAAAACCACACCCCATAAGACGAAAATAAGGGATTCGCGCTGAGCGACCGCTTCATAAATGGTCACATCAGGTAAAATTGCATAGGGATATATGGCCGATTGCAATCCCAAGTATGCAGATAAAAACAGACTGATACTGAAAATAAAAGGGGATAATTCCCGTTTCTTTTTTAAATTGTCAAGGATCAGGATAAAAGAAATGACTCCCAGCAAAGGGAATGTCCATACCCAGTAAACCCGAGGTTCGCTGAACCATCTTGCCCAAATTGAAGGATCCTTGTAAGGAGTCCAGATACTGACGATAATCATGAATCCTGCAACAGCAAGCACGGAATAAAAAGCCTGGCGAAAAGCCCGTTGGCGTACCTCATCAGTGGTTTTGATCAGCAGATAGGTGGAACCCAGAAGCATGTAACCGGCTACCAGTGCCACCGCCACCATGATGGAAAACGGAGAAAGCCAGTCAAAGGCGCCACCGGCAAACCCGCCTTCATCCACTTTGATCCCGGAAATATATGCCCCAAGGGTCAGTCCCTGACCAAGTGTTGCCACAAGGCTTCCGATAAAAAACGCCCGGTTCCATTTGATTTTATTCTGGGTGTTGGCTCTGAACTCAAAAGCCACACCCCGAAATATCAGGCCGAAAAGAAAAGTAAACAGGGGGATATACAGGGCACTGAAAAGCACCGTGTAGATTTTGGGAAACGAGGCAAACAACGCACCGCCGCCGAAAACGATCCAGGTCTGGTTGGCATCCCATACCGGGGCGATACTTGCCATCATGAGATCACGCTCATCCTCGTTAGTTGCAAAGGGAAACAAAAGCCCCACTCCAAGACTGAAACCATCCAGTATTACGTAAAGGATGACCACGAGTCCGACCAGAAATATCCACAGGTGCACAAGCTCCATCTCAAACACCTCCCTTTTCGGATTGAAGTGGGCGGGTTCCGGCCATGCGCTGAATCGGCGGAATAGGACTTTCCATATCCGGGCCCCGCTTCAGGGTCCGGATCGTATAGTAAAAATAACTTGCGCCGATTACAGCGAAAAATATCATGAACATGGCCAGAGACCACATCACATTGCCCGCGGCTATTGGAGAAACACCATCCTCAGTGCGCATCAGACCATATACGACCCAAGGCTGGCGTCCTACTTCGGCAGTGATCCAACCGGTGATGGTTGCGATAAACCCCAGGGGCTGAACAGCCACAAGGGCTTTTAAAAACAAGGGGGTGTCGTATATTTTTTTCCGCCACCACAGAACTCCGGCCCAAAGCATGACACACACAAAAATAAACCCGATACCGGCCATGATTCTGAAACTGAAAAAGGTGATGGCGACATTGGGTCTTTCGTCTTTTGGAAATTCCAGAAGACCCTGAACCTGACCGTCCGCGGAACGGGTGATAAGCCAGCTGAGCATGTTTGCGACCGAGATTTCAAAATGATTTTTTTCGTTTTCCATATCCGGGATTGCAAACAGGTTCAGCGCAGCGCCCTGATCGATATTGGTCTCCCAGTGAGCTTCGATAGCCGCGAGTTTTGCCGGTTGATGACGGGCGACATTCAACCCCTTGAGATCTCCCAGAAGAATCTGAAAAGGTGCACATAATGCAGCCATGACCAACGCCAGCAGAAGGGATTTCCGGTAAAAGAGCACATGTTGATTTTTGAGCAGAAAATAGGCACTGATTCCGGCCACCGCAAAGGCGGTGGTTTCGTAAGAGGCCATGAGCATATGAGCCAGATGGGTCGGAAAAGCCGGGTTGAAAATAGCATCTTTAAAACTGGTCACCATAAACTGGCCGTCCACAAACTCATACCCTGACGGCGTCTGCATCCAGGCATTGGCGGCTATGATCCAAAAAGCCGATAGGGAAGCCCCGAATGCCACGAGGCAAGTGGACAGAAAATGAATGGTCGGTGGAACCCGTTTCCATCCAAACAGCATGATTCCCAAAAAACCGGCTTCCAAAAAAAATGCGGTCATACCCTCATAAGCTAAAAGCGGGGCCATGATATTGGCAACAGCCTGGGAAAAACGGGCAAAATTGGTTCCGAACTCAAACTCCAGGGTGATTCCGGACACAACACCGACGGCAAAATGAATGGCAAATATTTTCACCCAAAACCGATACATGCGATAATAGATTTCGGATTTGGTTCTGAGCCAGAGGAATTCTATGATCACAAGATAGACGGCCAGCCCGATGGTCAGGGTAGGAAAAATAATATGAAACGATGTAGTTAACGCAAATTGCAATCGTGATAAAAATACGACATCCATATATATTCCTCAAATTCAGGTTTCTGGTATTTATTATCCCGGTTTTTGACCACCGTGCTTTTACCCACTTTGTTGTTGAAAATACAGGAGATTGCGGGTTATCGACCATCCAAAACATTTCTGACGGTCATGGCCAGTTCCTGAATTATAAAAGGTTTCATAATAACGGCTTTAATATTTACCAATTCATCTGTTTCGGTAATAATCTCTTCGCTGTAACCGGTGCATAAGATAATCGGAACATCGGGTCTGATATGTTGTATCCTTTCAGCCAAAGCCATTCCGGTCATGTGGGGCATGGTCCGGTCGGCAATGACCAAATCAAAATCAAGAGGAGATTGATCAAACCATTTCAAGGCTTCAGGACTGCTTGAGGTGGCAGTAACGGCATATCCCAGAGTTTCGAGCATTTCTTTAGCCATATCAACAACAAACTCTTCGTCGTCGACCAACAGAATACGTTCTTTTCCTCCGGGCAGACGTACCACGGACTTTTTTTCCAAAACAGGCTCGATAGTTGTTTTCGGAAAAAGCACTTCGAAACAAGATCCTTTTCCGGGTTCGCTGGTTACAAAAACAGCACCACCATGGTCTTTGACAATGCTTTTGACTACGGCCAATCCCATACCCTTGTATTCATCGGACCTTCTTGTGGTGAAAAACGGGTCGAAGATATGCTCCAATGTTTGCCGCTCCATACCATGCCCGGTATCACTGACCATCATACGAACATAACTTCCGGGGCTAAGGCCTGAAAATTTGGCCGAATTTTCATGATCGACTTTGACATCATCCAGCCTGACGGTGAGCTTTCCCCCTTTTTCCTGCATGGCCTGTGAGGCATTGGTGCAAAGGTTCATTAAAACCTGATGAACCTGTGTGGGATCGGCCATAATATAGCTGGAATCCGTATGAATCTCCAGACGTATCTCAATAGTGGAGGGAAGAGAGGCTCTAAGGAGTTTCAAGGCTTCCTTAACCAGCAGATGGATTTGGACTTTATTATACTCCTGTTTGGTTTGACGGCTGAAAGTCAGAATTTGTTTGACCAGTTCCTTGGCTCGCTGGCAAGCATCCATAATTCTTTCCAATCGCCTGGGTATCTGGGTGTCTTTTGGAGCCTGAATCATGCAGATTTCGGTATATCCCATGATGGCGGAAAGAATATTGTTGAAATCATGAGCGATCCCGCCGGTGAGGGTACAGATGGCTTGCATCTTTTGGGCCTGAATCAGCTGTTTTTCCAGCCTTACCTCATGGGTTATGTCCCGATTGACATTCACGAAATGGGTAATGTTGCCCTTGCGATCGTGAATAATGGAAATTTGGGTTTCCAGTTCGCAGAGATTTCCGTCTTTTTTACGGTTTGTCATCCGCCCATTCCAGGGATTGCCCTGATTCAGACTGCTCCACAGGGTATCCGGAAAAGCCCTTTCATTGTATTCTCGCCAAATCATATCGGCACTTTTGCCGACAATTTCTTCATACATAAACCCGGTTATTTTTTCAAAAGCCGAATTGACATAGCGGATCACACGGTTTGAATCCGCAATTAAAATACCGTCGGAGCTTTGTTCAACAGCCTCCAAAAGGCATTTTTGTTCCTCATGGCCTCTTCCTGGTTTGGATTCCAAAAATTCAGTGTGCTTATCTTTGTGTAAAACCATTTGAAGATCCTTGTGAAATCAAAAGTTTATGATTGCGGCTCCAGGTTAGCTTACTTATATCCATCCGATCATAATTTTTCAAGAACTAACTATTTCCAATATACGATCGGAGGGAAAGAGAAGCACCTTGAAATTTTAGTATTTTTCCCTATTTTTAAACTTTATGAACCCGATGGGGGTACTTTATGAAATTATATCTAAAATCGATAACCCTGGTTAAAAATCTGTTTTTTACTTTAGGTCTTTTGTTTTTTTTCGGATGTGCTTCCCAACCGGTTGCCTCGTCCAAACCACACCATACCGCCAATGGATTCAGAAATGTTTATATCAGTGATGAAAACTCTTTTTGGGATTTTCTCAAATGGCGATGGCAACGGCTCTTTAAAGATATTCCCAAACCAGAAAGTTACAGCTTTGAGGTCATCAAAAACAATCCGCGGTTTCTTCATTCCGATATCGAGCAAAACACTTTGACATGGATTGGTCATGCCACGGTGTTGTTGCGGCTGGAAGGTAAAAATATCCTCACTGACCCGTTATTTTCTGACAGATCCTCACCAGTGCAATGGGCGGGGCCCAAACGGGTGGTCCCTCCGGGTATTTCCATGGACAACCTTCCACCTATACACATGGTATTGATCTCTCACGATCACTATGATGCTCTGGATGAACCTTCCATCAGGCAACTTTTCCAAAGACCGGGAGGACAGGATACCGTTTTTTTGGTCCCCCTGGGACTTAAACAATGGTTTTATAAACGGGGTATCACCCGTGTATTCGAGATGGACTGGTGGGACAATACCCAAATGGATCGTTTTTCCATTACTGCAGTACCGGTGCAGCACTGGAGCAAAAGGAGCTTTTTTTCAAAAAACCGGACCCTTTGGGCAGGATGGATTATCGAAAATTCGGGCTTTCGATTCTTTTTTGCAGGAGACTCGGGATACTGTCCGCACTTTAAAGAAATCGGCGAAAGATTCGGGAAAATTGATCTGGCTGCGATTCCCATAGGTGCCTATGAACCGAGATGGTTTATGGCAAAACACCATATTTCACCTGAAGAATCCGTTATGGTTCACCAGGATATCCATGCTGAAAAATCAGTCGGCATTCACTGGGGAACATTTATTCTGACGGATGAGCCACTTGACGAACCTCCCAAAAGGTTGGCTGAAGCCCTAAAAAATGCAGGGCTTGAATCCGAATCGTTTATCGTACTTAAACATGGGGAGACCATGTCAATTGGAAAGCCGTAATTATTCATTTTTCGGCATTTCAGTGTAAAGCCCGAATCCGGTGGTGTTGTTTTTTCCCCGGATTCGAGCTTTCTGAATCGTTTCTCCTGCCATGACCTTTGGATTGAGATTTTCGATGAATTCATCCTCTATTCGTTAACACGTTTTCCGGCCACGGCATAAATCGGATCGGAGAAGGCAAACTGCTTGGCGTATTTATCATGATCCGGCCTGGGAAGCCCCCTGATGGAAAACGTTGACAACTCTGTAAACAGCGAAGATCTCAAAAAATATTCCGTCACCAGTCCCACACGCTCGAACTCATGAATTTGGGACCAGATGTTTATGGCTTTAGGAGGAAACCAACGGTTTGAAAATGTGACCACCAGAATACCCCCGGGCTTAAGAATTCTTCCGATTTCCCTGAATACTTCAAAAGGTCTGGTCAGATACTCAATGGAAACGGTGCATATGACGGCATCAAATTCGCCATTTCCAAAAGGCATCTGTGGATTTTCATTTAAATCATGCACCAGATAATCACTCAAGCGGGGATTTTTGGCAAGTTCCTGCTCGTTGAGTCCAAGTCCCAGAATTTCAGACAGGTCCATATTTTCAGGAAGGTGGGATTGCCAGCTGCTCATCAGGTCCAGGACCTTCATGCCGGGGCCAAGTAATGTGGCATAAATGGCCGACACATTTTCAATGGCGGTGTCATCGATATGTTGAACAAACCGTGGATTTTCATAAAAAAGGGTGTCTTTGCGCTCATCTGCTCTGGCAAAAGGGTTGTCAGAAAAAAAATCCGTGGGATGTCCCGACCATCGGGCCTGCATCCCGGGTCCCGCAGCCGCGGATTCCATCCAGTCGTTGGCGGTGCCGCCTCTTTCCCCTGATTTGTCCCAAACCTTTTGAATCTTTGCCGTGATATTGACATCATATGAAGCCAATGGGTGGTTTAAATCGATGGAAAGATTTTCGTTATCGATTCCGGTCAATCGAAACGGCTCCGTATTGATCCGGAAAATGCCAGCGATGTCATTTAAAATACCTTTGGGATAGAACCTTCCGAGCCGGGGGGGTGTTTCTTGTCCGGGGGTGAGACGATCGTTAAACTGTCGCCTTTTTATTTTTATGGCTTTTTGCTCGACACTTGGGGTAACGATCTCACCGGGAGTAAACCTGAGACTGATGGTGTCACCGGTCATTTTATTCATGAGGTTTTCGTATAATTTCGGAGGAAAAATATCTCGCCAAAAATTGACCTGCTGAGCTACAAAAGAATCGGAATGCTTGGCAAAGTCACTTTTCCAGTCCAGCTGAAACCGGATCTCTGCGAATTTATCCGGCGATGTAATATCCATATTGAACATGTGATTTTTCTCCTTCATTTATTTGTCGAACTTTAGGTTTTTGCAAATTAAATTAAAATAATACGCGTAAAATGCTTTGCAATATCTAATGGAGATGGTTGATTTCCGAGCGCTGAACCCTGTTTTACTCGATCAACTTTCTTGACACCTCTTTTCAGCTTCTCTATAATGCCGCCAAAAATAGGGGGATTCATAAATGAAACGAAGAACTTTCCTGAAAATCACCGGAATCGGAGCCCTTTCAATCGCTGCCGGCTGCAATACCAGACCTGATAAGACCTTATTCTCCCTTGTTGAAGCCCCTGATGACATGGTGACCGGAAAAGCTTCATGGTATGCATCCACGTGCCGGGAGTGCCCTGCCGGATGCGGCATTTTGGCAAAAAACCGTGAAGGTCGAGTAATCAAAGTGGAGGGGCATCCCTACCATCCGATTAATCAGGGCGCGCTGTGCATGAGAGGCCAGGCGGCTGTTCAGGCTGTTTTTCACCCGGATCGACTCAAAACTCCCATGCTGAGGGAAAAGAATACATTTAAAGCCATCTCTTTTGATCAGGCCCGGGAAATACTCAGGGTCAAAACTGCTGCCGCCTCACATAAAGGTCCCAACAAGGTGCATATGGTCACCGAAGTTGTCGGGGAAAGCCTTTTTTCCCTTTTTTCGGAGACGATGAAAACCTGGAAAAGCGATCCTCCGGTTATTTTCGAGCCTTTTGCTTATGAATCCTTAAAAAAGGCCAATCATAAAGTTTTCGGCATTGAATCCCTGGTTGGGTATCGCATGGATCAGGCCGATTTCCTCGTTTCTTTTGGCGCTGATTTTCTGGAAACCTGGCTTTCTCCCGTGGAGTATGCCCGAAAATTCAAGGCCATGCATTCGGTTGGAAACAGAACCAAAGGAGTGTATGTTCACATAAGTCCTTTTCAATCCATAACCGGCGCAAACGCGGACTTATGGATTTCCTGCAAACCCGGGCAGGAATCCGTTGTAGCTCTTGGGCTGATTCGCGAAGTCCTGGCCGCAAACAGGCCAAAATCCATCCCGGAAACCCTGAAAAGGGATATCACACAGGCTACCATTGATTTTTCACCGGAAAAAGTCGTTGAGATGGCCGGAGTTTCCCCTGAGCGTTATCAAAAATTTATTTTAAGACTTTTGGAATCAAAACACCCTTTGATTTTAGGTACCGGAGCGGGGTTATCGGGTCCGGGAGCCCATGCTGCAGACATTGCTGCCAACTATTTAAACGTATTATTGGATCCGGAGCTTAGCCTGGTTGATTTCAAACGAAGGCATCGAGTTGAGAGAGCATCTTCACGGCAAGAGGTGCATGCTTTCTTTGACGGCTTAAAAAACCGAAAAGGAGATGTGCTTCTGTTAAATAACGTCAATCCGGTTTATACCTTATCTCCCGAAATCAGGATCAGGGAAACACTTGATTCCGAAAATCTTTTCGTGATCAGTTTTTCCAATTTCATGGATGACACCTCGGCATGTGCGGATCTTATTTTTCCGACAAGCCATGCTCTTGAATCCTGGGATGAATATGCCGGCGTCACGGACATTTTTTCAATGCTTCAGCCCGCCATGGGAATTCTTTTGCCGGCACCCGATATCGGTGATGTTTTTTTAGCAGCTGCTGACAATGCCGGATCAGGCGCTGAAAATTACAAAGACTATCTATTTCAGCGAATGATATCAAAAGGAATGATAAAAAATGAGTTGGACTGGCTTCATACGGTTCAGCATGGCGGCATTTTCGATACCATGGACTCTGGTAAGTCTTATCGGTTTTCAGTCAATGAAGTATCTTCGGAAGCGATCCAATCCGCTGTCGTCATATCAGCCCAACAATTGGATGAACCGGAAATTCTATTGATTGCGGCGCCGTCGATCCGGTTTTTTGATGGAAGAAACGCCAACCGGCCCTGGCTATGCGAGGTGCCTGACGCGTTGACCAAAGTGGCATGGCAGACGCCGGTAATGGCACATTCTGATACCCTTGCCCGTTACAACCTGGTTCAGGGGGATCCGGTTCGGTTGGAGACCACAACCGGTGTAGTCGAAGCGTTGGTTTATGAGACGGATAATGTTCGTCCCGGTGTGCTAGTGATGAGTATCGGCCAGGGCCATGAAGGATTTGGCCGTTATGCCGATCAAACCGGGTTAAACCCTTTAAAACTGATTCCGGCAACAATTGATACCCATAGCGGGGGGCCCGTTGTTTCAACTCCGGTATGGATATCCAAAAATGGGAAACCACAAAAGCTTGCCCATACGGATGGAAGCCGTTTTCAATACGACCGTAAAATCGCTTTGACCATACCCCTGTCGGAACTTGCGGGAACATCCGATCATGATTCAATCCAGGGAGAAAAAGCGGGGTTGACCATGTGGGATTTTCCCATGACCCTTCCTTTGCCCGAAGGTTACGACAAAAAAAGAGATTTTTATCCTCCCCATGACCATGAGGATTATCGATGGGCCATGGTGGTGGATCTGGATCGGTGTATCGGATGCGGGGCGTGTGCTGTGGCCTGTTATGCGGAAAACAATATCGGGATTGTGGGCCTGAAAGGTATCCTGGAGCAAAGGGAGATGTCCTGGCTGATGATTCAGCGATACCTCGATCCACAACACCCTGAAAAGGTCATTTTTCTTCCCATGCTCTGTCAGCACTGCGATAATGCCCCCTGCGAGTCGGTTTGTCCTGTCTATGCGCCCCACCATTCTAAAGAAGGCCTGAACAACCAGGTTTACAACCGGTGTATCGGAACCCGGTTTTGCTCCCAGAACTGCCCTTATAAAGTCCGCCGTTTCAATTGGTTCACCTGGAAATGGCCAGAACCTCTCAATTTGCAGCTAAATCCCGATGTAACCGTAAGATCAAAAGGGGTGATGGAAAAATGTTCTTTTTGCGTTCAGCGGATTAAAACCGCCCATGGTAAGGCAAAAGATGAAAAAAGGGAAATCCGGGATGGTGAAATTATGCCGGCATGTCTTCAAACCTGTCCAACCGGTGTCTTTACATTCGGAAATCTTATGGACAAAACCAGCAGGGTTCGGCAGATGGTGGATGACCCGAGGGCCTATCAGATTCTGGGGTACTTGAACACCAAGCCCGCCGTTATTTACTTGAAAAAAGTGGTGCAGGAGATTTGATCGGATGGCTGAACTAACTTATTCGCAGATAGACAACACAGTCATTGATACATTACAGCCTCCTCCCAGGAAATATTGGATTGTTGTCGGGTTGCTGGGGATGGGCATTTTAATCGGGGCTTTTTGCTGGATCTATCAGATATTCACAGGAATAGGTGCCGGCGGCCAGAACCATCCGGTCATGTGGGGAACTTACCTGATTAATTTTGTTTTCTGGGTCGGTATTGCCCACTCGGGGACTTTGATTTCCGCCATTTTGCACCTTTTTCGGGCAGGATGGAGAAATCCTATCGCCAGAGCCGCTGAGACCATGACGGTATTTGCCGTATGCATTGCCGGGTTGTTTCCCTTTATTCATCTGGGGCGTGTTTGGATGGTTTATTACATGCTGCCGATTCCGAACCAGCGAACTTTATGGCCCAATTTCATGTCGCCGCTCATGTTTGATGTGGTGGCCATCAGCACTTATCTGACGGTCAGCACTCTTTTCTGGTTTACGGGGATGCTACCAGATCTTGCAGCCATCCGTGACCGATCCGTTGGTTTGCGGAAAAAGATTTTTACAATCATATCTCTGGGCTGGACCGGCCATCATGAACAATGGCGGCACTACACCAGAGGATATCTCTTTTTTGCCGCACTGGCCACCCCGTTGGTGATATCCGTGCATTCGGTGGTGTCATGGGATTTTGCCCTTGGAGTGATTCCCGGATGGCATACAACCATTTTTGCACCCTACTTTGTTGCCGGAGCCATTCATTCAGGTCTTGCTATGGTGCTGACACTCATGATCCCGCTGCGGATGGTTTTCAGCTATGAAAAAATTATTACCATCGATGTCCTGGAAAATGTTGCAAAAACCATCATCTTTACAGGACTTATTGTTGGTTTTGCCTATGCCACGGAATTTTTTATCGCCTGGTACAGCCATAACATTGTCGAGATGGAAACCTTCAGATGGCGCGCTACGGGCACATACCGTCTTGAATTCATGATCATGGTGGTCTGCAATACCATTGTTCCCCTGCTCTTTTTCATTAAACGTATCCGAAGAGCGATTCCCTGGCTGTTCGGAATATCGATTATCGTCAACATAGGCATGTGGTATGAGCGTTTTGTTATTATTATCGGAAGCGTGGCTCATGACTTCATTCCCCATGCCTGGGGCACTTATTCTCCTTCGCTGGTCGAATATGGCATCATGGTAGGATCGTTTTGCATCTTTTTCTTTTTATTTCTCCTGTTTGTAAAACACCTGCCGTCGGTGTCCATGACTGAAATGAAGGAAAGCATTGCAAAGGAAAGACAAGGCCATGTCCACTGAAAAGACAGCCTCTCAGGCATATGTGATGGGATTGTTTTCCGATGAAGACCAGGTGGTTTCCACGATAAAAGAATTGAAAGAATCCCAATGGAAAATCCATAAGGTTCATTCCCCGATTCCAAGTCACAAGGTTTTTGATGCCTTACAACTTAAAACCAGCAGGGTGGGGTATTTTACACTTGCCGGCGGAATCATCGGTTTTTTATCGGGCCTGGCCTTGGCCATGTTTACGGCCACCCGGTGGGAACTGATTGTCCAGGGAAAACCGATTATTTCCCTGATTCCTTTTTTTATCGTGGGCTTTGAGTTCACTATTTTATTTTCAGTTTTCGGAAATGTCATCGGTCTGCTGACCCAGGCAAATCTTCCGGAATTCAAATGGGCAGACCTTTATGATCCCAGATGTTCCGGAAGTCATTTTGGGATCGTGGCCTCATGCGAACCGGGAAAATCAAGTGAATTATCGGCTTTTTTCAAAGAAAAAGGTGCCGAAATCAGGAAATTTGATTAACTCTTTATTTTGGATTGAACATGGAACTTACGGCAGAAAACACTTCGATGATCCGCAAAAAAAAATCAAACATGGTATTGATTTTGATCATGATCGGTTTCGGGACATTTCTAGCCGGATTGCTTGTCGGCACCCCTCAAAGGGCCTGGCAATCTTACCTGATCAATTTTTTGCTTTGGTCAGCCATTGCTCAGGGAGCGCTATTGTTTTCCGCAGTCATGCATACGGCAAAAGCAAAATGGAGTGGGCCTCTCTCAAGTATTGCCGAATCGTTCAGCGCGTTTTTCCCGATTTCTTTCGTTCTCTTTTTACTGCTCTATCTGGGAAAAAATCATATATTTCCCTGGATCGGAGAGGATTTGCACGGTAAGGAAGTCTGGCTCAATATTCCGTTTTTATTTTCAAGAGATTTTGCAGGGCTTTTTGTTCTTTACGGCATCGGCTTTGCCTATTTGTATTATACCCTGGGGGCAAAGCTTCATATGGCAACGCCCGAAGGAAAATTCAGAACACTGCTGTATAAGCTGTGGGGAAGTGGAAAATCCGATCCTGAGAGGTTTAAAAAGGGGATGAGTTTTTTTGCAGTTCTTTATATCATGGCCTTTGCCGTGATTCTATCGCTGATCGGATTCGACCTGATCATGAGTATGGATCCCCATTGGTATTCAACACTTTTCGGGGCGTACAATTTTGTCAAAGCCTTTTATGTAGGCTTGGGTGCCATTATTATTACAGCGGCATTTCTTCATTTGAATCCCGCCACCGGGTGGCAAATCGAATCCAAACAATTCCACGATATCGGAAAGCTTTTTTTCGCCTTTTGTTTGGTATGGGCCGACTTTTTCTATTGTCAGCTGGTGGTCATCTGGTATGGCAACATTTCCGAGGAAACCGCTTATGTGATCCAGCGCACCATGCTCAGTCCATGGCGGCCTCTGGCATGGATTGTATTTATTATCTGTTTTATTGCGCCATTTTTGATTCTTTTAAAACGAAGTGTCAAGATGCAGCCAAGATTCATGTTGGTTTTATGCACCCTGGTTATTTTCGGCATATGGCTTGAACATCTGCTTCTGCTGGGGCCGGCGCTGAACCATGAGGCCACAACCATTCCCATGGGCATCTCCGACATTTTAATTACCCTTGGGTTTTTAGGATTGATGGTTTTTGCCGTATCATCCTATTTAAAACTGTTTCCGGAACTCGAAACCTCCGGGGAAAGGAGGATTTCTTAAATGACTCAGGAATCCATCATTTCCCGAATATTTCAAAAAATTGCGGCCAACAGTGTGCCGATTGTTTCATTCGGGTTGGCCGGTATATTTACGGCACTTTTTTTGATTTTTTTCTATTCCCCTCCGGAGTCGGATATCGGTCCGGAACAACCCATTCCTTTCAGTCATCGGGTGCATACCGGAGTTAAAAATATCCAGTGCGAATTCTGCCATCCTTATGCGGGACAGTCCACCTTTCCGGGGCTTCCACCGGTGGAAAAATGCCTTTACTGTCACAACTACATCATTGGCAATCACCCATGGATTCAAAAGGAACATGAATATTTCGACACCAAAACACCGACTCCATGGCGAAAAGTCAATTATCTTCCCGAACATGCGTTTTTCAATCACGAGCGTCATATCAAAAAAGAGATTGAATGCCAAAAATGCCACGGGGCCGTTGAGAACATGGATCGACTGAAGGCTGAGCCTTTCCGGATGGAATTTTGTATCGAATGCCATCGCGAGTTAAAAGCAAACCTGGATTGCTGGCTGGCGTGCCACAATTAACGGGATGAAATTGCAGGATAACAGGGAGTAGCGACTTTAATGAATGAAAAACCGATAACAGGATTATTTGCATACCCGACAGCGGCTATTTTCTGCCTGACTTCAATTTTTTGGATGATGATTGCTACATTCATGGGGCTTTTGGGAGCAACACTCCTTATTGCACCGGACCTGAATGAAGGAATCGGATGGCTGACTTTCGGAAGGGTTCGCCCTGTTCATGTCAACCTGGTACTTTTCGGGTTTGTTACTCCCGGGCTTTTAGGAGCTGCATTTTATTATATTCCCAAACTTCTCAGAACGGATTTGTTCAGCGAGAAACTTGGGATTTTATCGGCAGGTGTTTGGAATCTGATGCTGATAGCTGCCACGGTGACTCTTTTGGCCGGAAAAACTCAGGCGAGAGAATATGCCGAGCTGATATGGTCCGTGGATATGTTGGTGATCCTGTGCTTTTTGCTGATTTTTATGAACCTGGTGTTAACAGTTACCCATCGAAAAGAACCCATTTTATTTGTATCCATCTGGTATGCCTGTGCCGCAGTGGTGCTCACGGCATCCACATACGCCCTGGGAAATGTTGTCTGGAGACCCGACTCCGGGGCATTGACCGGCATTCCGGATGCTATTTTGCTATGGTTTTACGGTCACAACATTTTCGGTCTCCTTTTGACACCTCTTTCCATCGGTGTCGCTTACTATGTGGTTCCTAAAGTCTGTAAAGCCCCTCTCTACAGCCATACGCTATCCCTCTTGGGTTTCTGGTCTCTGATTGTCGTATATACGCATATCGGCACCCATCATTTGCTTCAGGTGCCCGTACCCACGTGGCTGAAAGTGATTTCCATCGTTGACAGTGTGGCCATGGTGATCCCGGTGATGGTTTTTCTGATCAACATCTGGTACACGGCAAAATCAAGGCTCGGAGAAATTCATGCGGATATTGGCGGAAAATTTGTATTCACCGGAACCATCATGTATTTTTTTGTCAGCATTCAGGGATCCATCATGGCACTTCCCCAGGTGCAAAGAGTGACTCATTTTAACAATTGGGTCGTAGGGCATGCCCATATCGGGGTTTTGGGTTTTGCAGGAATGATTACCCTGGGAGGGCTGTATTATATATTGCCGAGAATCACCGGACGTCCCATTTACAGTCGATTCCTTGCTGATTTTCAATATTGGCTGGTGTTGATCGGAGTTACCGGATTTACCATTGTCTTGACCGTTGTCGGGCTGATCCAGGGAAACTCCTGGCTAAACGGCGAAACGGTATACAGGATTTTACCGCAAATTCATCTTTATTATGTCATCAGAGCAGCCCTTGGTCTGATGATTTTTACAGGAGCTGTTATTGGAATGTATAATATCTTCAGAACGTTATTTTACAACCCTGAGGAGATTTCATGATGAAAATGACTCCGAAAGCCATTTTCATCGGCAGTCTGATGATACTAGCCGCAGTGGTCATAGTGGTGGTTTATGTGCCCTGGAGCACCATTGATGATACGCCGTCCGAAATTTTCAGGAGTCGTTCTGAAATTGAAGCTCAGGGAAGAAAGATTTATAAGGCCAACGGATGTGTCTATTGCCACAGTCAATCCGTCAGGACCATAGACTGGGGATTGGGTGCCCAGCGAATCGCCCAGTCCGGAGACTATGTGGAAGACCGCCCCATATTGCTGGGTTCGGCAAGAACCGGACCCGACCTGTCCCAGCAGGGAGGAGAACATCCTGATGACTGGCATGTCGCTCATTTTATCAACCCGAGATTTACCAGTCCCAATTCCATCATGCCGACTTTTTCATTTTTGGGTATGGACGATATTCATTTACTGACCCAGTATATTCAAAGTTTAGGTCTCAAAGAAGCTGATGTTCGGATGGCGCGCCAACATTATTGGAAAAAAAAGGCGATCGAGGCCTACGAAGCAGGGCCTGAGGAGAATATCAAGTGGCTTCACGATCAGGTACCCCAGGGATGGCGGGATCTTCCCAACCCTTACCCGACCACCGAGGCAGGACTAGCCAGGGGGCATAAAATTTTTCAGGATTTCTGCGCCGGATGCCACAGTCCGATCGGTGACGGCATGGGACCCGCTCAACCCTGGATTTATCCACCGCCGTTTAATTTCACCATATTGAAAGACCGGGAAATATCCGGGGGTATCCTTTATTACCAGATCATGAACGGCATCACCGGTACTGCCATGCCGTATTTTAAAAAACATCTGGAATCAGAAAAAATCTGGGATGTGGGAAATTACGTAGCGGTTAATTTTATCAACCAATCCGATGCCGATACTGAACCCAAAGGCATTGATGCATCCTGGGAACCGTGATAAGCAATGTATTTCCCTTATTTCATGACCTATATCGGTATTGGTTTTGTGATCAGTATTGTGGTTTTTTTATGGGCCTTAAAACAAGGTCAGTTCAAAGATCAGGAACGAGCGCGGTATTTGCCCCTGGAAGATGAACCGGAATCCGCAAAGGTTACCGTGACAAAGTTTAACCGAATTGAGGGGTATGCGTTGATTTTTTTGGCCATTGCCGGCCTGGGTGCTACCGTGGCGGTTCTGGTGTTTTCATTTTTTTCAGGAGTAAAATAGAATCATGTGTGAAAAATCCTGGTCAATAATCATGGAATTCAACTCAATACAATGGTGATTCCGGCCAAGGCCCGAAACCAGGATTAAACTGTATGGAATCAATGGATCGAGCTTTTTGAAAAGCCGCAAAACACATATTGGGATCAGTAATTATGAGATTTTTTAGCCTGTTAAATATCCAACACGTTTTTTTGTATATATTTCCCACTCTGGTATTTATAGTGCTCCTGGGTCTGGCTTTGGGATATACTCATTTTCGGCAAAAAAATTCTGAAGACCGTATGATACGGATTCACAGAAAATATCCCGAGGAAATCGAAGAGAGAGACTCGCCGTTTCCTCTGATATTGATTCTGGTTATTATCGGTACTTTTATCTGGGGGTTTTGCTATATCCTTGGACACGGATTAATGGGAGTTAAGATTTGATATGGAAACTACCGAAACCAAGCATACGGAATCCGCACGGAGAACATGGGTCTGGATTTTTGTTCTGGTGACATTTATTCTGTTCAAAGGCTATTTTACGTTTACGGTTGTCGGCGATCTTGGGCAGCCGACATGGGATTACCGGCCGGTTAAGGATGTGCCGGGAGAATCCCCTCATGCGATTTATGACCCCCTTCCTTACCCACAGCACATCAGAGGTGAGAAAGGAGAATAGATGAAAACCGTTGCAGTCATATTTGCTTTTGTGGGTACGGTTTTGCTGGTGGCTTATGGGGTTTTGACCTATTATGACAACCATTTTCCCTTTGGCCGCATGTGGGAAACCCCGGGAGTGTGGCCTCATGAAGAGCCCCTGTTGGTTATGAAAGACGGCGTTGTTCCAATCTCGGGAGGGGAGGCCATTTACAGAAGCCTGCCCATGGATCAGATTAAATCGCCGATTCCGCTGGATCATCCGGATCATATCCTTCTGGGCGAAAAAGGATATCAGAATTTCTGTGCGCCTTGTCACGGTCCGAACCATGATGGAAACGGAACCGTAGGGCAAAGTTTTGCGCCTCTTCCTACCGATCTCAGAAGTGAAAAAGTACAAGCCTACTCCGAAGGGGAACTGTTTAAGGATATCAGTTATGGTGAGGAAGGAAAACGTCAGCCTCCTTTGGCAACAACCATTGATATGACGACCCGATGGCAAATCATTGCCTATGTCAGATCCCTTGGGGTCAGGCCCTGAATATCTTCAATCCTTGAAAACCGAATCTGATACTTGCGATCTATGTGGTCTGAAACTCCGCTCGGGTATGTGCACTCTTTCCCGAAAAGGTCAAGACTACCGGTTTTGCTGCAACGGATGTAAACAGGTGTTCCGCCTGCTTTCCGATGCCGACGAAAATCCCGATATTGTTTCCTTTAAAGAAAGCCGGATATTCAAGCAATGTCAGACGCTGGGTATCATTCCCCGCACCGACCCGGAACCGGAATGCACACCGGCCGGTCTTACGGATAATGATTCCGAAATATCAGCATATGGTAAAAAGGATCACCTGCTGCAAACCAGACTGAATGTGGAAGGCATGTGGTGCCCCGCTTGCGCATGGGTCATCGAGAATGCTTTATTAAAACATAGAGGGGTTTTTAAAGCCTCCTGCAATTTTTCAACCGATCGTGTCATCCTGTCTTACGATCCGGTTAAGACATCACCCCAGCAGATATCCAAAGTCGTCAAGCAATTAGGCTATACCATTTCAAATCCTAGCGAAACACCAGAATCGAAACAGCGAAGAAAAGAATTTATCCGCTTCGGTATATCGGCATTTCTGACCATGAATGTCATGATGCTTTCTTTTTCGCTTTATTCCGGATTTTTTACCGAGTTGCCCGCCGATAGTATTCGCTACATATCCTGGCCCATATTGTTGATGGCTACGGTGGTGCTGGTTTACGGCGGACAAAAAATTCATCAAAAAGGATGGGCCCCGTGGAGATCATTGGGTTTCGGGATGGAAACATTAATCAGCGCGGGGTCATTATGTACCTATTTGTTCAGCCTGTATCATTTTTTTACAAACAGTATTCATCTTTATTTTGATACATCCTCCATGCTGATCACCCTGGTGTTGCTGGGAAAAATTCTGGAAAGCCGTGCAAAAGAAACTGTTACTAGAGACCTGGAAAGCTTTTTTTCTCTGGTACCCACAAAAGTTCGAATTCCCACACCGGCTTTTCCTGATGGAAAGTATGTATCGGCCAGGCACCTTAAGGAAGGGGATTGTTTTTTCCTTGAAGAAAATGAATCGGCTCCGGCTGATGGTATGGTTATTGATGGGCAGGGGGCCATGGATGAATCGGCTCTGACTGGAGAGGCGACTCCTAAAAATAAGATAACCGGTGATCGGATCAAAAGCGGGACCCGCCTTATTTCCGGAAGACTGACCATCAGGGCCGAAGTCACGGGAGAAAGTTCCATACTGGGGCAGATGATTCTGATTATGGAAAAGGCGTTGGGGCAAAAGACACCCCTGGAGGGAAAAACGGATATTGCTTTGAGATGGTTTGTTCCAATAATCATATTAATGTCCATGGGAACCGGTCTGGTGGGGGTCTTATTCGGACTTTCTCCTGAACAGTCCCTTGTGCGGGCTGTCACCGTGATGGTTATTTCCTGCCCCTGTGCTCTGGGAATTGCTATCCCTATGGCCCGTGTGGCTGGAATTTCCATTTCCGCCCGTCAGGGTATTCTCGTGCGGGATTTTTCCGCATTTGAGACGGTCCCCAAGATCGACACCTTTATTTTCGATAAAACCGGTACGCTGACTACCGGGGACTGGCGTATTTTAACGGTGGATGCTACCGCGCCATGGGAAGAAGACGAAATCATCGCCCTTGCAGCAGGACTGGAGGAAAAATCAGAGCATCATATCAGCAAAATCATTCGGCAGTATGCAAAACAGAAAAATATCATTTCCGCCCCTGTCGGAAATATTGAAATTCATGAAAACGGGGTTTCAGGTATTTATGATAATCAACCGGTTCGGATCGGATCTGAATCTTTTTGCTCTATGAATGAAGACAAAACGGCAACCGGGTTAACTATGTTATCCTTCTCCAATGGAGAAACGACTGACACCCTCCCCCAGCAGGTGAGGGCCGGGGTGAGGGAGTTTAAATCGCAGAATGCCGATTATCAGGCCATCCCCTCAGTGGTTTATTTAACTTTGAATGGAAAAATTATCGGCCGGATTTTATTTGGTGACCAAATTAAAAGCGGAGCCAAAGAGACGATTCAAAAGCTTCATGAAAGAGGTTATCAAACATTTCTGATTTCCGGAGACAGCGAAAAAACCACGGTGAACGTTGCCGGGGAGCTGGATATTCAAAATGCACACGGCGAAATGACCCCTGCTCAAAAATCCGATTTTATCAATAGGTTAAAAGAAAAAGGAAACCTAGTGGCCATGGCCGGCGACGGTATCAACGATGCTCCGGCCCTTACAGGATCGGATCTGGCCATGGCGGTTCACGCGGGAAGTTTTCTGGGAAAAGAAGCTGCCCATCTGACCCTGATGAGAGGGGAACCCTTGCAGGTCATCGATTTTCTGAATCTGGCCCGCAGGGTCAACGGAAAAATTTACCAAAACCTGGTTTTTTCATTTCTCTACAATTTTATCGCCATTCCCGTGGCCATGGCCGGGCTTTTATCACCTCTAGTCGCTGTCTGCGCCATGCTTTTAAGCAGCTTGAGCGTTACCGGTAATACCTTGTTTCTGATGAAAAAACATCAGTAGGTACCTAATCCCGATTGGTGCCCGGACAAATGGTCTTCTCCCATGACATCCAAAGAAAATCACCTTTACAATCCCCATATTAATTGGTATCCGTTTATGAGATTATGAGAAAAACCCCAGTTCAATCTCCGATTATCCGACATCCTGTTTTTGGCTTAAAGTAATGTGAATTGGTTGGTGTAGCCGGATTAAAAAAAATTGAATGAACAGGAAAACCAAGACGAAAATTTCAAATTATATTGGAAAGTGGCTAAAGATTGGTCGGAAGGAGGCGGGGGCTGAGTAAATGTTGTTTTTATCGATGATGCCCATATCTACAGGATGAACGTCAATTCATAACCTCTTCCAGCATATCCCAAAAACATAAAGCCGTGATCGGTGAAGAATACACTTGACGATGAAGGCGACAGATGCTCAAATTCGCTACCTGACCAAAGGGGAAGACGGATCAATATGGAAACCCGTTTATCATTGTACAAAATGACCAACAAAGACAAGCCTCAAATAAAGGGAGTTCGTAATGAAAACCAGATGGACACTTGTCATTTCCGTGGTATTTCTGATGATTATATTTTTTGGCACCTCAGTGTTTACAAGTGCAGCCGACACAGATAAGGCCGATGTTGTGCTGAAAAATGGAAAGATTCTGACTCTTGATCCATCCATGCCCCAGGCCGAAGCCCTTGCGATCAAAGGCCGCACTATCAGAGCCATAGGCACAATCCGGGATATGAAAGCTTTTGTCGGCCCGGCCACCACAGTCATTGATTTGGAGGGACGACTTGCTATCCCGGGTTTCATCGAGGGGCATGGCCATCTCCTGGCCTTGGGACAGATTCAAATGATGCTTGATCTGACCAAAGCGCGAAATTGGGATGAGATCGTCGCCATGGTGGCTGAAGCTGCACGACGGATCAAACCGGGGGAATGGATTCAGGGTTGGGGATGGCACCAGGAAAAGTGGGATAAGCCACTAACTCACAGTATTGATGGAATTCCGACACACCATGAGCTCAGCAAGGTCTCTCCCAACAATCCTGTTTATCTGAGTCATGCAAGCGGCCACGCCTCATTTGTAAACGCAAAGGCGTTTGAACTCGCGGACATTGGTACTGAAACGCCTGATCCGCCAGGGGGTGAAATTGTCCGGGATTCCAACAGGCCGGCCTATCGGCATGCTGCGTGAAGCGGCCCAGGGCCTTGTAAAAGATGCTTTCCTCAGATATCAGGCACAACGTCCTCCCCATGAGATCAAGACCGAGCAGATGGAACAGATACGACTGGCCATGATGAAAGCTCTGTCCCATGGGGTAACCACATTCCATGACTGTGGTTCATCATTGAGCACCATTGATTTGTTCAGGCAATTGGTTGATGAAGGCCGACTGCTCATTCGGCTGTATGTGATGATCAAACCGGATGAGGCGTTGGCTGAAAAACTTCCGGCCTATCGTTTGATTGATTACGGAAATGGTTATCTGACTGTTCGCTCCATAAAACTATATTTGGATGGCGCACTCGGTTCTCACGGTGCCTGGTTGCTTGAACCTTATGCAGACAAACCAGAAAGCTTAGGACTCGTTATGAAATCGATGGAGAGCTTGATCCGAACAGCGGAGTTGGGAATTCAACACGGATTTCAAGTCAACACCCATGCCATTGGTGACCGGGCGAACCGGGAAATTCTGGACCTATACGAAAAAGTATTTCAGGCTCATCCAAACAAAAAGGACCTGCGCTGGCGGATAGAGCACGCTCAGCACCTTCATCCCGATGATATTTCCCGATTTGCAACTCTGGGCGTAATTGCGTCGATTCAGGGTGTTCACGCGACATCCGATGCCCCTTGGGTTGTCAAACGAATCGGGGAAAAACGAGCTCGGGAAGGCGCCTATGCCTGGCGTAACCTATGGGATTCCAACGCTGTTGTGACCAATGGGACCGATACACCTGTGGAGGATATTGATCCCATTGCAAACTTTTATGCCACAGTCACCCGCCGAATGCCGGACGGTTCAACATTTTTTCCGGAACAATGCCTTACCCGCGAGGAAGCGCTGAAGTCCTACACCATCAATAATGCATATGCCGCCTTTGAAGAAAATATCAAGGGAACCCTGACACCGGGTAAGCTGGCTGATATTGTGGTACTGTCTCAAGACATCATGACGATCCCCGAAGAGCAGATCCTCAGCACAAGGGTGGTCTATACGATCATCGATGGCAAGATTGCTTACACTAACCATGAGGTGATGCGGCAGTTGAGCAATGGGGCGCTGATTTCAGGGAATATTAAGAATAAACAAACAGATGACCAATAGATACCATTTGTCAGGCTATATCAGTTTAAATTAGTCTGAAAGATGTGCCTCTTGAATGAGATGGAATTTTCAGCCATCGTTATGCTGGTACAATAAAAAAGCATTTTTTTCGATCTCATCCGTAATGCGGGTTTTTTCTTTGGAAAGCTGAGTTATTTCGCTCTGAGTATAAACCAATAAATCAACCGGAACTGAAATGGCTGAAGTATCATAGGAGCATGCTCTGGAAATGAATGGTGCCGTGGTCTTTTTAAGAATGATGACTATATCCAGATCGCTGCCCACACCCCACGTGTCTGAGCAAATAGAACCGAAACAATATATCCTGAGGATGTTGTTATCTGTGAGGCCTGCTGATTTTGCCCACATTTTTGCTTCGCTCAATACTTTTTGCTTGTCAGGCCATTTGAGAATGGCAGAATTCAATGATCTCACCGGCATATTTGATGGCCTCATCACTTTGCAGTTTTCCATAATGTTCAAAAGGCGGCCCGGATGGATGTCCGTTGGCATATCGTGTTGGAATATAAAAAGCATCGATGACCCTGGCTTTATCGAGCAGCAGCTCCGGAATCACAATGGCTTTAGGTAATTCTTCGAGCAATTTTCGGACAACATGACCCCAGGCTTCCTGCCCGAGAAACAGATGTAAAGATTTGACGGCTTTTTCTGCAGCCTGCTGAGCAGCAAAACACGCCCATTCATGTCGGCCCGCGGACTGTGAATCCCGGGCCTGCTCCAAATCACGCTCTGCCTGACGCATCCAGTCGTTAGATCGATTCGGCATTGTTGTTTATCCTTCATAAAAATATTCCGACGGAAAGCTTTGTGTGATCATTCTCGGTAAAAATATCCCAAAGCAGGTGCATGCTTGTCAACAAACATTTTGAAACAACCTTCCGGATCTTTCCAAAATCATCTGTGCCCGGAATTTTTTGTAAGGTTTCAGGCAATCAGAAGACCAAGTGATTAATATGTGAATATCCTGAATTTGAAACTTAAAATAATTCTGAAAGGGCTGTGTAATGAAAAATTACGATTTTGATATAGGCATTATCGGTGGTGGTGCAGCAGGGTTGACTGTGGCCTCGGGTGCGGCCCAGCTCGGAGCAAAAACCCTTCTGATTGAAAAAGAATCCCAACTGGGAGGGGACTGTCTCCATTACGGATGTGTCCCTTCTAAAACCCTGATTAAAACATCCAGAGTATATCACCAGATGAAGCATGCAAAAGACTATGGACTTCCGGAAATCGAAATACATCCGGTTGATTTTAAAAATGTTTCCAATCGGATTCGCTCCGTGATTTCAAAGATCCAGAAGCATGACAGCGAGGAGCGCTTTTGCGGCTTGGGAGCCAAAGTACTGTTTGGGAATACAACATTTCTTGATCCTCATACGGTTAAATTGAATGGAATTGAATATTCTTCAAAAAACTGGGTTATCGCCACGGGATCTTCAGCGTCTGTTGCTCCGATACCGGGACTGGACAAAACCCCGTTTATCACCAACAAAGAGCTTTTTTATCTTGATGGATTACCTGAAAAGCTTCTGATCCTGGGGGGCGGGCCTATCGGTATCGAGATGGCCCAGGCATTTACAAGGCTGGGGGCCTCGGTGCATGTATTTGACCGGGCGGATCAAATTCTTCTGAAAGAAGATCAGGATATGGCAAAAGGCGTTATGGAGGTGCTTCAAAAGGAGGGAGTTCATTTTCATCTGGAAGTTGCTATCAGTGAAATCAAAAATTCGGGAAATACCAGGGAAGTTGTCTATACGGATTTAAACGGAAAAATTCATCATGAACAAGGTGACATGATTTTGGTGGCCATGGGAAGACGGCCCAATATCGACGGTCTGGGGCTTGAACAAACAGGCGTTGAGTTTGACCGGTTCGGCATCACTGTCGACAAACGGATGCGTACAAATATCAAACATATCTATGCGGCAGGGGATGTGGCCGGAGGGTATCAATTCACCCATGCAGCAGGCTATGAGGCCTCAATTGTCATCAGCAACGCCATTTTCAGACTCCCCCGCAAAACCGATTACACCTATCTTCCATGGTGCACCTATACTGATCCGGAACTTGCCAGTATCGGAATGAATGAAATACGGGCCAGGGAAGCCGGTATAAACTATTCAGTGATTACGGAAAATTTTGAAAATAACGACCGGAGTCTCGCCGAAGAAAACCGAACAGGGAAGGTCAAGATGCTCTTAAACGAAAAGGAAAAACCGATCGGTGTTCAGATATTCGGACCCCATGCCGGAGATTTGATCAGTGAATGGGTAGCTGTTTTTGCAGGAGGCACGAAGCTGTCGACTCTTGCCGGAGCAGTGCATCCTTATCCCACTCTGGGAGAGATAAACAAGCGGGTGGCAGGCAATTTTTTGTCCACCAAACTATTTTCGGACACCGTTAAAAAAGGACTTAAATTCTTTTTCAATCTTAAAGGAAGAGCCTGCGAATTGTAATCTTTTAGCTAACGGCTGATCCCTGATACCTAATACCTTTTTCATTGAGGAGGGCATATGAACAATGCAATCAAAAATGCCGCATTGGGAAATTCGGCTCCGACCAATAAACCCATAAACAAACAAAAAACGATCATCAAAGCGTTGGCATTCCTTCTATTTGTAATCGGCGCCCTACTGGTTGTAAATCTTACACCGTTAAAAGGTTATCTGAAAGCGGATCAACTGGAAGCGTTTATTGAAACCGCGGGACTTTGGGCCCCGGTGCTGTATATTATTTTATATGCAGCAGGTGTCTGCCTCTTTTTACCGGGGACGCTTCTGACGGGTTTGGGGGCCGCCATATTCGGAGCGTACTGGGGATTTTTATATGTGTGGATCGGAGCCATGATCGGAGCTTCCGCAGCCTTTTTTATCGGCAGGACTCTTGCCCGGGATTTTGCAGCATCTTTGATCGGGAACAGTCTGAAACGCTATGATAAAGCCATAGAACGAAACGGTTTTGCCACCGTATTGTACCTGAGGCTGTTGTATTTTCCATTTACTCCCATGAATTTCGGCATGGGATTAACGGCTGTCCGATTCCGGGATTATTTTTTCGGCACCGGTCTGGGCATTATCGTGGGGACGTTTGTTTTTACTTTTTTTATCGGTACGTTAAAGGAAGTCTGGATTTCCGGTGACTGGGGACAGCTGGTGTCTTTCAAGGTGTTTTTTTCCATTGGCATTTTTATTTTTTCATTTTTTATTCCGAAAATAATTAAAAAATTTAAACATGAATCCGAATTTCAGAAAAAAACCTAATCTTTACCGAAAGGGGCCATATCATGTCTGATATATTCAAGTTATTAATTTTTGGGACTTTATTTGCAGTCTTTACAGTAATGCCGGCCTGGTCGGAGCCTGATTCCCCGGATGAGCTGATTCAGATCACTTTTGCACCATTTTCTGATCTGCTTGATAAATATTTGATCGAAAAAGCCTCGGAGGAAGGAGGTTTGGTCACAGCATTTGATTACCGGAAAGCCTTGGCGAACCCGGAAACCAAACGTTTAATAAGTGAGCAAAACCAGCGCCTTAAAGATTTTGATATAGGTGATCTGAATTCGCGTGAACTTTCCCTGGCTTTCTGGACCAACGCATATAACTATTTTATGATCGCTCATATTCTGGAAAATTCCTTTAAGGGGGAGCTGGTTGGAAGTGTTCGAGACTATGGGAGCTTATTCAATCCGTATCGGGTATTCAAACAGAAAAATTTTGATGTGGGCAGCCGCAAATACAGCCTAGATGAAATCGAAAAGGAAATTTTGTTAGGAGATACCTACAGACAAAAAGGCTGGAAAGAAGCACGCATACATTTTACCGTCAATTGTGCCTCCGTAGGTTGCCCTCCGCTTCGTAAACAAATTTATCTTCCCGGTATCTTCGACCGAATGATGACTGAAAATACCCGAAAATCACTCAACACAGCCAGGCATTTGCGGCTTGAAGGCGATACCCTGTATGTTACCCGGCTCTTTGACTGGTACGAAAGCGACTTTGTCGATGAGGAAGGTTCCATAAAAGCTTTTATCAAGAAATATGCGGATCCTGAGGTTCAAGCTCAGGTGGGAGTTGCCGATAGTCTCCAATTTATCGAATACGACTGGAATTTGAACAAGCCGGAAAACTTCAGCGAATTCGGGAAAGGAGAATAGGATGAAAAACAAAACTGCCATTATCACCGGTTCCACAAGCGGCATTGGTCTTTCGCTTGCCCGGCACCTGGCCCAAACAGGTTGTCACATTATGCTCAACGGATTCGGCGATCGCCAGGAAATAAAAAACATTCAAGAGGAATTATCTGAACAAAACCAAGTCAAGGTGCTTTACTCCGATGCTGACATGACAGTTCCAGACCAGATTGTTGAAATGGTCCGATCAGCTTCCGAGGCTTTCGGCCGGGTGGATATCCTGGTCAACAACGCCGGAATTCAGCATGTTGCGCCCATCGATGAATTCCCGATTGAAAAATGGGATTCGATTATTGCCATTAATCTGTCGGCAGCATTTCACACGATACGTGCTACTTTGCCCTATATGAAAAAGAAAAAATGGGGACGGATCATCAATATTGCTTCGGCCCACGGCCTTGTGGCATCTCCATATAAATCCGCCTATGTGGCCGCCAAACACGGTATTGTGGGGCTTACAAAAGTTGTGGCGCTGGAAACGGCCAGAACAGGAATCACCTGCAATGCCATTTGCCCGGGTTATGTCAAAACACCTCTGGTGGAAGGGCAGATCAAGGATCAGGCAAAATCACGGGGGATTTCAGAAAAGGATGTGATTCATGACATTATTCTGGAATCCCAACCCACTAAAAAATTTGTCGGACTGGATGAAGTCGGTGCATTGACCGTATTTTTGGCAGGTGATGACGCCGCGTCAATAACAGGTACAGCCATTTCCATTGATGGAGGTTGGACAGCCCAATGAAAGCACAAACCTATTTTGACGAGAATTTGAAGCGGGGTTGTGGTTGCCCGGAATCACCCACAAATTACGAGCCGAATGCCAAAGTCATCAATCTGGCAATTCAGGGAGGCGGAGCACACGGAGCTTATGCCTGGGGCATTATAGACCGGCTTCTTGAGGACGGTCGCATTAAATTTGAAGGCATTTGCGCTACAAGTGCCGGCTCCATGAATGCTGTGGTATTGGCTTATGGCAATATGACCGGCGGGAGAGGAGGGGCTCGGGAGGCCTTGCATAATTTCTGGAAAAAAATCAGTGAAATGGGTGAAATATATAGTCCTTTGCGACAAACACCCTTTGAGCACTACAGTGGCCACGTTAATAATAAGTGGAATATGGATGCTTCCCTTTTCTATCAGATGTTTGATTTTGTGACCCGGGTTTTTTCACCGTATCAGTTTAATCCTTTTAATTTCAATCCATTGCGGCAGGTATTGGAAGCATCGGTGGATTTTAAAGAACTGAAAAAATGCCAGGAGACCAAACTTTTTCTCAGCACAACCAAGGTGCGCACCGGCAAGGTGAGAGTATTTACCACTGATGAAATCACCGCTGATGTGGTCATGGCCTCAGCCTGCCTTCCCCATCTTTTTCAGGCCGTTAAAATCGGTGATGATTATTTCTGGGATGGTGGTTATATGGGCAATCCGGCATTGTTTCCACTTTTTTATCATACCCAAAGCAGGGATTTGATGATACTTCATATCAATCCCCTTGAAAGGGGTGAACTGCCCACAACCTCGGCGGAGATTATGAATCGCTTGAACGAGATAACCTTTAACTCTTCCCTGTTAAAAGAGATGCGGGCCATTGCCTTTGTCACCAAGCTCATTGAGCAGGATTGGCTTAAAGACGAGCACAAGGGCAAGCTAAAACACATTTTAATACATTCCATCAGGGCGGATAAAGAACTTTGTGACTTAAGCGTTGCGAGTAAAATAAATACCGACTGGCATTTTCTGCTTTATTTGCGTGATTTGGGACGTAATGCTGCAAAAAATTGGCTTGAAGAAAATTTCAAAAGTATCGGTAAGCACTCCACGGTTGATCTGCATGCCGAGTTTCTGGATCTAGGCGTGGAACATGCCGGATGACAAAATTCGGGGATCTTCCCAGTCGAATATAGGCACTTTTCAAAACACTTTATTAGATCTTAGGTGCCGGCGGCAGATCCAGGTCCGTGTCGTTGATATGGTTAAAATAGTTGGAAAGGGTTTTCTGGGCAATAATTACCGTAATCTCTGCAACATGTGTGTCGGAAAATCCTTCCCTTTTAAGATCTTCTATATCACTATTGCTGACATACCCCTTGTTTTCCAAAACTTTTAATGTGTAGCGCATAAGTGCCGACTGCTTGGGGTCATTGGATTTTCCTTTTCGAATTTCTACAATTTCTTCTTTTTTCAGTCCTTTTGCCAGAAGGCTTCCGGTATGAGCGGCAATGCAATATTCACATTTGTTGTATTGGCTTACCACCACTCTCACGATATCCTGCTCCACCGGCGAAAAGCTCCCACCGGCGATCATCTCATCAAGTTTAAGATAAGCATTCAGTACGACGGGACTGTTGGCCATTCCCTTGAAAATATTGGGTACCATGCCGAATTTGGCTTTAATGGCATCATAAGTGTCTTGAATATCCTTTTCCGCATTTTCATGTTCAATAACAGGTAATCTTGCCATAATATCTCCTTTTGCTTCCTTTTTGTTCAGATTTTAAATGTTTTTTTAATCAGGCGACCTGATCTTAAAATTCTGTCTGATAAATGATGAAATCCTTCTAA
>CAYZJH010000030.1:39052-40537 GCA_964478625.1 uncultured Desulfobacteraceae bacterium | reverse complement strand
AAGGGAATTCAGGTTGCCTATGCAGGACCATTTAAATTGATCAAGGCTGAATATGCTGACGCTCAATGGTTTAATGAGGCTATTAAAAAAGATACCTATATCAGCGATGTTTTTTTAGGGCTTAGAAGACTTCCGCATTTTATCGTATCCGTAAAAAAATTTGACGGAGAAAGAACTTGGCTTTTGAGGTCCACCATCAACTTTACAGCCTTTAACGACCTGGTGGAAAACCTTCAAATCGGCAAAACCGGTTTTGCATTTATTGTCAATCGGGACGGTAATTTTCAGACAAGGCCCAAAACAGATGCAATCACTGCCAAACAGTTATCCCTTGGTCTTATCAGAAATGAGAAAAATCCCGATGAAGTTGTTATCCGGGAAACTTTTGGAAAGTCGGTCCAGGAAGAAATCATTCTTGTCATTGGCTTTTTAAAAGACCGTGAATGGATTATGGTATTTCAGCAAAATCTTAAAGATGCCCTTTCGGACTTTCAGACAGCCCAAAATATCGCCATTTTAATTATCATGAGTGGAGGCTTGGTTATTATCACCATGGCATTCTTTCTATCCACCATCACCGTGAACCGCATTGCCAAAGCAGACAGAGAAAAAGAAATGATGAACCAGCAGGTTATAGAGACAGGCAAACTGGCCTCGATAGGGGAGTTGGCGGCAGGAATCGCTCATGAAATCAATAATCCTGTGGCCATTATGGTGGAAGAAGCCGGATGGGTTCAGGATTTGCTTGAAGAAGAGGAGTTTCAGGAAAGTGAAAACCTGAAGGAATTCAGCAGGGCTTTGAACCAAATCAATGCCCAGGGCCGACGATGCAAGGAAATCACTCACAAGCTTTTAAGTTTTGCCCGCAAAACCGATTCCAGTCTTCAGGAGTTGCAGATTAACGAACTTATTGAGGAAGTCATAAACCTGTCCACTCAAAGGGCAAAATATTCCAACGTTACCGTTGACACAAACCTTGACCACAATCTTCCCCCGATAACAATTTCCAGCACGGAATTTCAGCAGGTGCTTTTAAATCTCATCAACAACGCCATGGATGCGATGGAAAAGACCGGGGGCAAACTGGATATCAGTACTCATCTGGGCAATGATAACATTGTCATCACCATTGCAGATACCGGCCCGGGAATTCCCGAGGTGAACCTATCACGAATTTTTGACCCGTTTTTTACCACCAAACCCGTGGGTAAAGGGACAGGGTTAGGGCTTTCCATCTGCTACGGCATTATCAAAAAGATGGGAGGTCAAATCGATGTCAACAGTATTATCAATAAAGGTACTACATTTACAATCAGTATTCCATTAACTAAAAAACGAGGCGACGCTTCCAATCCTTAACATAAAATGTAGTGAACCAGACAGACATAAAATGTCCTTCAGGTTTTTCAAAGATATCTGATTAAGGATCTTTTCAGCCATGAAATCGAAAAAGACAAAACAGGTTAAAGAACCGATCCGATTGTT
>CAYZJH010000030.1:0-38952 GCA_964478625.1 uncultured Desulfobacteraceae bacterium | reverse complement strand
TTTCAGCCATGAAATCGAAAAAGACAAAACAGGTTAAAGAACCGATCCGATTGTTGCTTGTTGATGATGAAGAAGGCTATGTCAATGTTCTTGCCAATAGAATGTCATTGAGAGGCGTGGATGTCTCCAAATCATACAGTGGTTCCGAGGCGATTAAAATTCTCCGCAAAAACGACTTTGATGTGGCCGTGCTTGATTTAAAAATGGAAGACATGGATGGGCTGGAAGTATTGAGAATTTTCAAAAAAATGGACCCTGAGTTGATGGTCATCATGCTCACCGGTCACGGCTCTGCTCAGGCTGCTAGTGATGGAATTTCCTTGGGAGCTTTTGACTATTTAACAAAACCCTGTGATTTTAACGAATTACTGGATAAAATTCACAAAGCATATATGGAGCGTAAACGGCTCAAAAAAGATGATTCTCAAAATCCGTAGTTTTTCCAAATACGATGTTAATGACTGGATAGTACAAAGTTCTCCGTCATGCCGGTCTTGATCGGCATCCAGAAAAAACCAACTTTCTTAATCCATCTGGATTCCGGCCCCCGGTTCAAGCCCGGGAAAGGCTTCGCCGGAATGACGATTCAATAAAATCGACAATAGAAAATTCCAAGCACTTATGAGAACCTGGGACTGTCAAAGTAATGATTGGATGGCTTGAATACAGGGTAATTTCGCATGCAAAACATACGCCTTCTTCTTGTTGATGATGAAAGAAATTTCTTAGATACCATTGCCAAAAGAATGAAAAAAAGAGGGGTAACCGCTGCCCTGGCCGCCAGTGGCGAGGAATGCCTTAGTATTCTTAAAAATCAACCCGTTGATGTTGTCGTCAGTGATGTCAAAATGCCGGGAATGGACGGAATTTCTCTTCTAAGACAAATTAAGGAAAACTATCCGGATATTGAAGTCATCCTTCTAACAGGCCATGCATCAACCCAGGACGGTGTTGAGGGCATCAAAGCCGGGGCATTCGATTATCTTTCTAAACCGATTGAACTTGAGCACCTTTTGGGGAAAATACAACAGGCCCACGATAAAATCATATTTAAACAGGAGAAAAAAAAAGAAGCGGAATATCGTGCCAAACTCGAACAACAGATGATTGTCACAGAAAGGCTGGCTTCCATCGGAACTCTGGCTACCGGAGTTGCCCATGAAATCAACAACCCGTTGGCGATTATCAAAGAAGCAGCCGGATACATGGGACAGCTTTTAAAAAAGAAAGAAGCGGAAAATTTTGCCTACAAGAAACAATTTGAGCTAGGAATCAGTAAGGTTGAAACCGGCATCGACCGGGCTAGACGAATTACCCATAAACTTCTGGGTTTTGTTAAGAAAAATGAATCGGTTGCTTCGGATGTGGATGTAAAAGACCTGTTAAACGAAGTCTTTGAACTGCTGCAACGGGAGGCCCTTTTTAAGGATATTCAAATGGTTCAGGACACCGGAGATTCACCTTTTATGATCCGCACCGATCCATACCAGCTTCGGCAGGTCCTTTTAAATCTGGTTGCCAATGCGATTCATGCCACCGGCGCACACGGTAAAATCACTGTAGGGTTAAAACCTGAGGGAGATTCCATGGTTCTGATCACTGTGACGGACACCGGTGAAGGCATTGCCAAGGAAAATCTCAAGAAAATATTCGATCCCTTTTTCAGTACAAAAAGTCCTGGGCAGGGAACGGGTCTGGGACTTTTTGTCTCAAATAATATTATGAGAAAGCTTGGAGGAACCATTGAGGTGGAAAGTCGACTGGGACAGGGGACTACATTTTTTGTCAGGCTTCCCAGGCAAATGAGCAATGATTTGACAGACAATCAGCATGGGGATAAATCTGAAATTTTAAAAAACCCAAGAAATAATAATAAGTTTATAATGTAATCTAATCTACAATAATCCATAGGGTGAATTGCCCTAACCATTTGGACTCAATTTTTTTCAATGGAAATATGACCCCGTTAACCTAAAATGAACAGGAGGATTTTTTTGGTGCAAAAAAAGATATTACTTGCCGTTGATGATTCCATTTATTCAAAATATGCTATTGTTTATGCGGCCAAAATGGCATCGGTCTCCAGCCGGCTCCATTACACACTTTTTCATGTTATGCCCACCATATCTCAATATTTGATTGATGAAGCCAAAACAGATTTCCGGGCCAAAACCGAGATAAAAAAAATTATGCAGAAAAATCATGAAAAGGCGAATCAATTCCTCAACAACTACAAGGACCAGATGGTCAAAATGGGCATTGAAGAAAAACGAATCAACATAGTCGCCCAACCTAAAATGCTTGGAATGGCCAGAGACATTCTTGAGCATGCCCAGAAAGGACTTTATGATGCCATTTGTATTGGTCGACGCGGCTTGACTCGATTACAAGCAACTTTCTCCGGAAGCGTCACCAAAAAATTACTTCAGCACTCCCAATTTATCCCGGTCTGGGTAGTGGATGGTGAAGTGGAATCAAAAAAAGTGATGGCGGCTGTTGACGGTTCAGAAAGCTCGCTTCGTGCAGTGGATCACCTTTGTTTTATGCTTATGGACAATCCCGAGATTAATATTACCATATTTCATGTGGCGGCAAAAATCGGAGATTATTGCGAAATCGACTTCAACGACACCGATGGAGAATTCGAGAAAATAGTTATTGAAGGCGATAAACGCTGCGTTCAAAGCTTTTATACCCATGCGCTCAAAAAGTTCAAAGATGCGGGTATCAGCGAAGACCGAATCATGATTAAAGAGGTAAAACCCCGTATGAATGTTGGCAAGGCTATAATCAGTGAAGTAAAAAAAGGGAAATATGGAACGGTTGTTCTTGGGCGGCGCGGGATCAGCAGATCCTTTTTCATGGGAAAAGTATCCGAATACGTGACTGAAAAAATCGAAAACTGTTCATTATGGCTTGTCTCATAATTCTTCTGCCCTTAAATCAATAATAATCAAAATAAAAAATTGGGTTTATTGACAAAGAGATATCTTTGGGATAAAAATTGACGGTTAAAATGATCAACGTGTTAGGATCAAAATTATTGATATCAGGATAAATTTGAATCTGTCAGTTGCTCAACCGACTCTATGATTCTTTAACTATCGATACAATCTATGGAAATTATTAATAAAATTAAAGAAATGCAAGGACGGGCAGACCAGGCCAGGCTTGAGAGGAAAAAAATTGGATTTGTTCCCACAATGGGATATCTTCATGAAGGCCATTTGTCCTTGATCAAAATTGCAAGAGACCTTTGCGATTTGCTAGTCGTAAGTATTTTTGTAAACCCATCCCAGTTTGCCCCCCATGAAGATTTTGACGCTTATCCGCGCAATTTGGATAGAGATCTTGAAATGAGCCGAAAGGCAGGTGTTGACATCATTTTTTCTCCTGAAGTCAATGAGATGTATCCAACAGGTTTCCAAACTTATGTAAGTTTGGAAAAAATTCCAATGCATCTCTGCGGAATTTCCAGACCCATTTTTTTTCGAGGTGTTGCCACAGTTGTAACAAAACTTTTCAACATTGTTAAACCCCATACGGCTGTTTTCGGGAAAAAGGATTATCAACAACTGCTGGTCATTCGTCGGATGGTGTCCGATCTTCACATGGATATCGATATTATTGGCGGAGAAACTGTTCGTGAACACGACGGGCTGGCAATGAGTTCCAGAAACACCTACCTGACTCAAAACCAGAGAGAAAGTGCCCTTTCCCTGATCAAAGCCCTGAGATCGGCACAATCAGCAGTTGAATCCGGCATAACCGATGCGGCCAGAATCATCAGCCAAACCAAAGAATTTATTAGTCGTCATCCCGAAACCCAGATTGATTATGTAGCCATTTGTGATCCGGAAACCCTTCAGGATATCCGGGTGATCAATCAACCGGCCCTAATGGCTCTTGCCGTGAAAGTGGGTTCCACCCGCCTGATCGACAATATAATCCTCAATTTTAAATAATTTCTCGCTTTTGAATACCTAAAATTATCAAGGAGAACCTTTTATGAACGGCGAACAATTTTTTTTCACCTCAGAGTCGGTAACAGAAGGCCACCCGGACAAAGTTGCCGACGCCATTTCCGACGCTATTCTGGATGCAATTATTGCCAAGGACAAAGCAGCACGGGTGGCCTGTGAAACATTGGTGACCACAGGTCTGGCATTTATCGCAGGCGAAATCACCACCGATTGCTATGTGGATATGCCTCAGATCGTCAGAGACACCATCAAAGGGATCGGATACTCATCATCACAGATGGGCTTTGACTGGCAGACGTGCTCGGTCATTACCAGCATAGGGCATCAGTCTCCGGATATCGCCATGGGAGTTAACAAAGGAAATGGTCTTCATAAAGATCAGGGAGCCGGCGATCAGGGCCTGATGTTTGGATTCGCCACCGATGAAACACCTGAAATGATGCCCATGCCGATCATGTATGCGCACAAATTGTGCAGACGGTTAGCTGAAACCCGTAAAAGCGGAGCACTCGATTTTTTAAGACCGGATGGCAAATCTCAGGTCACCATCGAATATGAAAATGGAACCCCCAAAAGAGTGGATGCCATCGTCGTTTCAGCTCAGCACAAACCGGATATCACCTATGATGAACTTCGAGAGGAAATCATTACCCATGTCATTAAAAAAGTGATCCCCAAGGAAATGGTGGACGGTGACACCAAATATTTTATCAATCCCACAGGAAGATTTGTCATTGGTGGGCCTATGGGCGATTGTGGTCTTACTGGAAGAAAAATAATTGTAGATACTTATGGCGGACAGGGAAGTCACGGTGGAGGATGCTTTTCCGGAAAAGATCCTTCAAAAGTGGATCGAAGCGCCTCGTACATGGCCCGGCACATCGCTAAAAATATTGTGGCCTCAGGTGTTGCCAAAAAGTGTGAAGTGCAGATCGCCTACGCCATTGGCGTGGCAGAACCGGTTTCCATCATGGTGGATCTGATGAAAACAGGAAAAATACCCAAATATCGCGTCAAGGAAATTATCAGAGAAATATGGGATCTTCGACCCGCAGCGATTATCGAATACCTGGACCTGCTCAGGCCTATCTATAAAAAAACCTCTTCCTATGGTCATTTTGGCCGGAACGAACCTAATTTCACATGGGAAAGTACCAACATGGCTGAAACTATTGCAGAAAAAGCAGGACTGTAGTTTGAGTGTATGTAAAAAATTGACCCTCAGCCTCAGCTGGGAAAACTTTAGGAAACAACCTTAAGGAGAGAAACAAATTGCATTACGATATTAAGGATATTCAACTGGCAGAAAGCGGGGCTCTTCGAATTGAATGGGCCAATCAAAGCATGCCGGTTCTGAACAGGATCAAAAAACGTTTCGAAAAAGAAAAACCTCTGAACCAGATAAGACTGGGAGCCTGCCTTCATGTTACCACAGAAACCGCCTCCCTCATGCAGACTTTAAAGGCCGGCGGTGCTCAGGTATGGTTGTGTGCCTCAAACCCTCTAAGCACACAGGATGATGTTGCCGCATCCCTTGTAGCAAATGATCAAATTCCGGTTTTTGCCATTAAAGGTGAAAATAACAAAACCTACTACGAACACCTGAATGCCGTACTTGACGCCAAACCGGAATATACCATGGATGACGGAGCCGATCTTGTCTCCACGCTTCATTCTGAACGTACTGAAATTATAGAACATGTCAAAGGCGGCACCGAAGAAACCACCACTGGAATTATTCGGTTGAAAAGCATGGCTGCAGACGGGGTACTCAAATATCCTATCATTGCTGTTAACGACGCCCAAACCAAGCATTTTTTTGATAATCGATACGGTACGGGACAAAGCACCATCGATGGCATGATTCGAGCCACCAACCGATTAATTGCCGGTTCTGTATTTGTGGTTTGCGGGTATGGCTGGTGTGGAAAAGGTCTCGCCATGCGGGCGAAAGGAATGGGAGCCAGCGTAGTGATCACAGAGGTGGATTCACTGGCGGCTCTCGAAGCTACCATGGATGGATTTATGGTGATGCCTATCGCCGAGGCCGCAAAAATCGGGGATTTTTTCTGCACTGTTACCGGAAATATTAAAGTCATCCGAAAGGAACATTTTGAAACCATGAAAGATGGCGCCATAGTTGCTAATTCCGGTCATTTCAATGTTGAGCTTGACCTCACCGGCCTTGATCAAATTACCAAAACAAAACGAATGATTCGTTCTTTTGTGGAAGAACACGTGCTGCAGGATGGAAGAAGGATCAATGTTCTTGGTGATGGGAGACTTATCAATCTCGCAGCTGCCGAAGGTCATCCTTCCAGTGTCATGGACATGAGTTTTGCCAATCAAGCCCTCAGCATCGAACATATGGTCAAAAGCGGTAATACCCTTTCACCGAATGTATATCCCGTGCCGAATGAAATCGATCGTGCCATCGCCAGGGAAAAACTAGCTTCCATGGGAATCAAAATCGATATCTTAACCGAAGAACAGGAAAAGTATCTCGCATCCTGGAGTATGGGAACCTGAATCCCGGTCTAATCTGTTTATTGTTTTAAAATTCATGGGCCTCCCCATACAATTTTGGAGAGGCCAATTCCCAAATAGGGACCTTGTGTCGCTTGGGTTTGGCGAAAAGACCGAACCGGAACCGCTCGAGGGTTTACTTTTTAGGAATGAATTCTTTTTCTGCCCGATTCGAAAAGGCCCTAAATCTGGCCGCTTCATGCGAATTGCCCATCGCTTCATAAATCCGGCTGATCCTGTCAAAATATCGAACTGCGTTCTCCGGGACTTCTCCGGCAAGATTCAGATACATCTCAAGAAGTTCGGTGCTTAACATGCCTGATAAAAAAGATAATTCCGCATATCTATCCTTGATTTCTGGATCAATCCGGGATTTACAGCCGGAACAACGTCCTATGATTTCTTTGTAGATATTTCGTGCATGATCCGTTTCACCCAAGGCTTCGCTTGTTTTGGCAAGCTCACGGGCGATTTCCTCCCGCCAGCCATAGGACTTTAAAAAGGTTTTATAGAAAGCTCTGACTTCTTCAAATTTGCCGGCCCGAAACAGTGTTTCCCCTTTTAACAATGCGACAGCCAGAGTTTCTTTCAGGTCTGATGGGATGGAAGCCAATAGGGTTTCAACTTTTAAAAAATCCTGTTGATCCCAATAAATTTCACACAGGAGTTGATACGCCGGTAAGGTTTCGGGATGATACAAAACAAATTTTTCAAGCAATCGCTGTGCTTCCTCTGTTTGGTCGAGATTCAAATATGCGGTTGCCAGTTCCAATGGGATATAGCTGTTCTCTTGAGGGTTTTCTTCTAAGGCATGCTTAAAATTTTCAACCGCTTCTTTAAAATCGCCTTGATTCAGAGCAATATACCCGATTTTAAAATGTTTGCCATAAGAATGATATTCAGCACTCACATCTTCGGGTAACGTATTGCATAAAGCCACAAATTCTTCATCTTCCGACAGTTCTACAAAATAGTCACTGTTTTTTTCATCACCTCCATCATCTTCTTCAAGCCCGTAGAAATAGTCGGTTGAGTATTCGTTTTCATTTTTACTTTTTTCCAGCTCGATATCATGAATTTTCAGCTCGATATCTTTTTTAAACTGTTCATCCGTGCTGATCTCATGAGCCAGGACCATCAGTTCCCTTGCTTCACCCAAGTATCCACCCTCCAGATAGTTTAACGCATTTTGCACATGCTCCCTTGCCAGGGCTTCACGAGTTCGACCGATTTTTTTCGAAATCCGTTGATAATCGGTTATTGTGTCTCCGGAATTTGGTTTCAGTTTATCCAAAGCACGTTCATAAGCTTGCTTTGCCTGCCCCCAGAGTCCTGCATCAAAAAAAACATCCCCTTTAAGTTCCAGTTTTTGGGCCGAAGGACTGAAAAAAAAATCGAGAAAAGACATGGCCAGGATCTCCTGATAGTGATCACGTTATCTTCGTTTCAGCAAATTTTTCGCAGTGCTGATTTCGACATAGGAAGCCCCGAAATCCGAACCGAAATTACCGGCCAGTACGGTGATCAGACAATCCTCAGTAAACTCCTCTTTTTCCAAAAGGCGCGTCAAGGCGGTCTGAAGAAAAAGGTGGGAGGTAAGATCCCGTTCCATGTAATCGGCCTGAACTCCATAGGAAAGCGCCAGCTCCCTCATGACTCTTTTGTCGTAACATTGGGCATATATGGGACTTTCTCCTCTATAAGCAGCCAGACTCAGGATCGTTTTTCCACTGATGGTATCAGCGATGAGTGCTTTGGTATTGAGTCGCATGGAAGCTTTAACCGCGGCTTTGGACAGGTAGCTGGTCACCGTATTCTGAGGTTCATAGATCGTGTCGGTGAATGTACTTCCACTTGATTCAACTTCTCTTGCTATTTTGGCCATCATTTTTACTGCCTCAAGCGGATATTTTCCATTGGCGGTCTCCCCTGACAGCATCAACGCATCCGTGCGATCCAGACACGCGTTGGCAACGTCAGAAACCTCGGCACGTGTCGGTCTTGGAGACACCACCATGGATTGCAGCATCTGGGTGGCAATAATTACCGGTTTTCTTCTCTCAATGCATTTTTTGACCAGGTTTTTCTGAATAATCGGAATTTTCTCGGCAGGAACTTCGATAGCAAGATCCCCCCTGGCAATCATCGCACCGTATGCATAATCCAGAATTTCATCGATATTGTCCAACCCATCCTGATTCTCGATTTTGGCAATAATTTTGATGGGACTTTTCTTCTGATCAAGAATCTCCTGCACAGCAAGGATGTCTTCCTTTCTTCTTACAAATGAATGAGCAATAAAATCAACTCCCTGATCTGCTGCAAATCTGATAAACGCCTTATCCTTTTCACTCAGGGATGGCAAATGCCTTATGTTCACAGATGGAACATTGATGCTTTTCCTTCCACGGATAAAGCCGTCGTTTTTAACAATGCATTTCAGAGTGTTTCCAATCTTTTCCTGAACCTGAAGTTCGATATCACCGTCATCAATTAAAATCCGGTCCTCAGGAGACAGGTCTTCAGCAATCCTGTCATAGCTGACACACACACAATTTCCCTGCACGGCATCCCCTGGACTTCCCAAGACACATACGAAATCACCGGACTTGACCGCAATCGGTTCATCAATCTCGATGGTACGAATTTCAGGTCCTTTGGTATCGATCATGATAGCAATCCGATCGGACACCGCTCGTATATTTTCGATCACCGGCATGGAATCTTCAAGGGATTGATGCGCCGTATTTAGTCGCACCACATCCATTCCGGCCTGATACATTTTTTCCAAAAGATCCGTCGAACAGGACTTATTGGAGATTGTTGCAATAATTTTTGTTTTTTTCATCTGTTTCTTTCGAATGGGATTATTTCGTCATTCTCACGTTGATCATCTCTACCGGCTTGAATTCACCTATGCGATTAAATTGCAAGCTGTTTTGAATACCCTGTCAACGCTGATTTTTTTCATACACTCTTTATGCCCGAAAGGACATTGCTCTTTCAGACAAGGGCTACAGCCCACCAGACTTCTCACAATCCTTGCCTGCGGACTCCAAGGCCCTGTTGCAGCAAAGTTTGTGGAACCAAAGATAGCCACCTGGGCTACATTCAATGCCGCGGCAATATGCATCAAGCCTGAATCATTGGTAATGAATAACCGACAGTGGGCAATGATCGCCATGGCCTCTTTCAAACTTGTTTTACCCGATAAGTCCACCGAATAAGTTTTCATCATATTCCTGATGTCCTCACCCAGTTTTCTATCATTGGGGCCACCGAATATCACGGTTTTGGAACCGAATCTTTTATTCAGAAGATCGGATAGCCGGGCAAAACGGTCGGGAAACCATTGCTTTGCAGAACCGTATGTTGCGCTGGGATTGATCCCTACGATAAAATCCGTTTCAAAAATATCCGATTTTTTCAAAATGTTCGCGGCTGACTCACGATCTTTCAAGGACAGATAAAGCTCCAATCGGGTTCCATCAGTTTTCAAACCCACACCTTCTAAAATTTCATTATAATAATGGGTTTGATGAAGTCTTTGAATTTTTGATGAGCGATGGACAGGGTGGGTTAAAAGTCCTTTTCGCAGATCCGTGTCAAAACCAATCCGAATAGGTATTTTAGCCAAATAGGCGATAAATGCAGCTTCAAAAGCGTTTTGAAGCAAAACAGCCGCATCAAACCGATATTTTTCAAGCATTCTGGCTGCCTTTATCGTTTTAACCACGTTTCCGGAATCATATAAAATGACTTGATCAATATGGGGGCTGTTTTCAAATACAGGCGCAACCCATGATTTTGCCAGAACACTGATACGGGCATCCGGAAAATTTTTCCGAACCGCTCTGATGGCCGGGGTGGTCATGACAGCATCACCAATCCAATTGGTTGACCGAATAAGTATATTTTTTATTTTGTACGGCCTTATCTTGCTGATTTTTGATTTGAAATTCATTTGCTGTTCAATCGCCTGTCTGCTTTCCTCATAAGATTTTAAAAGCCTGTCATTTCACCAAACAAGCCGATTAAATTGAAGCAATGGCTCTGAAAATAAAATCGTGAAACCGTTTCCTGTCCCGATCGATAAAAGATATCTTAACACCAAGGGAGTAAAGATTCATTGCCAAAAACCTGTTAATCGGCAGTTTTACCCTATCTTTTTCTGTAGTGATGATAAATTTTGCCTGGGTTTTTTCCGCCCTATTCAATATTTTATCAACATCTTGGTCGGAAAATTTATGATGATCAGGAAATCTAATAAATTCCGAAATTTGAAATCCCAAATTGTTCAGCATAGTTAAAAAATCTTCATTCTTGGCAATCCCGGCAAAGGCCAGTCCCTTTTCTCCCCTAATGTCTGTTATTCTGGAGGGTCTCCAAGAGCCATCCGAGGTTAAAAAAGAAACAGCATCCGGCACATGCCTGCACCGGAATAAGGGTTTGGCATAACCCTTTTTGTTTTCCGGGAATACTTTATTTTCAGAATAATTCCGGCCATATCTGGTGATAACAATGGCATCGGCACGATCCATCTGATCCAAAGATTCCCGCAAAATACCTCTGGGAAAAATCTGTCCATTCCCAAATGGATTGGCGGCATCCAACAACAGCAGGTTCAGATCCCGAAATAAACGAATATGCTGAAAAGCATCATCAAGGATAATGATATCCGGCCGGAAAAGTTTATATGCTTTCATCCCGGAGACATAACGATTTTTTCCGACAACTATCGGTATTCCGGATAATTTGGTCGCCATCAGATACGGCTCATCCCCTGATTGTTCAGGACTTGTGAAAATCCTGCCACCATCAGTGACGGTTTTCACCGAATGTTCATATTCTCCCTTATACCCTCTGCAAACTATGGCCGGTTTAAATCCCATATTTTTTATTAACTCAGCCATATATACCGTCATAGGTGTTTTTCCCGTACCACCCAGAGTGATGTTTCCAATAGAAATTACCTTGCATGGAAGTCGATGAGTTTTAAAAAAATTGTTCCGGTACAGTTTTAACCTCAAGGCCATGGCCAAGTCGTAGCATTTTGATATTATTGAGAGAAAATTTGCAAGGGTTGAGTTGGTGCCTGTTCCGGATATGATAGCTTCAATAGATTTTTTCAACTGTTCGGATTTCATAATCGATAGATCTGGTTCATCAGACGTGTTGATCGGTTTTGATTTTTTTGATCACAGCAAGGGTCCTTTCCACAGCTCCCTGATTGGCCTTGAAAACCTCAAAAGCATTGCTTCCGAACCTCCGGGCCTTTATCGGATCTGTTAAAAAATCCCGGACTGCCCGATCAATATCTTCAGCGGTGGTCACTTCCACCGCCCCTTCTGCGCCAAGCATCATTTTTGAAATTTCCGGAAAGTCACTCATGTATGGACCAAACATAATCGGCTTTGCAAAAGCAGCAGGTTCCAAAGGATTATGCCCCCCAAAAGGCACCAGACTTCCACCCACAAAGGCTGCATCGGCCACAGCATATAATTTACCAAGAAACCCCATGGTATCAACAACTACGACATTTGGGAAATCAGGTTTGTCCTGGCTCATTTTTTTGACAAGCAGTCCCGATTCCAATGCCAGCCTGCACACCTCATCGGATCTGTCCGGATTTCGTGGAACAACAATTAAAACCAGATCTGAACAGGTGGGTTTGAGACTTAAAAAAGAGTGGAAAAGGATATTTTCCTCCCCTGGATGGGTGCTTCCGGCTAAAAAGACTTTTTTATTTTCCTGTATTCCTAATGATTGCCTGATGGATACGATATTTTCCCGGGATACCTGATCCGCTTTCCGGTCGAATTTCATGTTTCCGGTTACAAAAAGTTTTTCCGGTTTTACCCCAATTTCAGCAAAGCGATTGGCCTGGTTGACCGATTGAACACAAATTGCGGCAAAACTGTTTAATACGGGCGTAATAATCCAGGAAAGGCGTTTATATCCAACAAAGGAAGAATTTGAAAGCCGGGCGTTAACAAGGACTGCCGGAATATTCCTTTTCTTCAATTCCAAAAGAAAAGTCGGCCAAATATCGGATTCCACCAGGACAAACAGTGACGGGGAAACCCGTCGAACCATTTTCCTTACGGAAAATAAAAAGTCATATGGGTAAAAAAAAATGCAGTCCACATCATTTGTCAGGCGTTTTTCAGCTTCATCAAATCCAGTAGCAGTGCTGACCGAAAAAAAAAGTTTCCGGTCCGGATTGTATTCTTTTATCTTTTTTACAAGCTCAACAGATGCAAAAGTCTCCCCGACCGAGAGTGCATGAATCCAGATGGGGTGAAGCTCTGCGGCGGCATTTTTGCCCGATGGTTTCCGCACCGGCAAGCTGCTGATGCCAAGTCTTTGAAGAACCGTTTTCCTGCGTTTTTTGGATGTCAGAATTAAAGGCAAAACCAGTGGAAACGCCAGGATGAGCCCAAAAAGCATTATTGTATTAAGTAACAGAATCATTGAGATCAATTTTTTTTAATCGGCATTGAGAAGCGTAATCACCGCCATGCATATAAATACCAGATTGGCTGTCCATGCGGCAATCACCGGAGGAAGCATCTCCCCATAACCAAGAGATAGGCAAAAACTGTAAAAAATCCAGTAGAAAAAAGCCGTTCCGATTCCAATTGCGATACCGGTCCCAGGACCTTCTTTTCGTTCGGTTTTTAGCGATATTCCCATACCGGCAAGGCACAGAATCATGCCCACAAAAGGAAAAGCCAGCTTGGCGTGAAGATCAACCTTATAGGCAGAAGCATCATACCCTTCAGCCTCAACTTTTCGGATATATTCCAGCAGTTCGTTAAAACTCATTTCCTCGGATTTTTTGGCAGCCCGACCCAAATCCTCCGGTATAAAATCAAATATTCTTTCCTTTTCTTCAAAAAAAGCCGTTACATAATTTTTGCTTTTTTCATCAAGCACCTGTTCCATAACATTCTCAAGAACCCATTTACCGTTAGAAAAGACTCCCTTTTCTGCATCCACGCGACGAATCAGTGAAAAAGATCTATCAAAAAAATAAATTGTAACCCCATGCATAGCATTGGTGCTCGGGTTGTAATATTTGATATGGGTAATGGAGCGTTCCCCCTGAATCCATATGTTTTTTTCCCTTGACACCATTGCCGGCTGCTTTTTGACATCTTCCATCCAGATTCTGTTGGAATGGGTAATGGTCAGAGGTACGATGATTTCAGAAAAGAAAAATAACAGAATACTGAAAACCAGGCCGATTGCCGAAACAGGTTTTAAAAGGGTATAAACACTGATACCGCTGCTTTTTAAGGCCAGAACCTCATTATTTTTATTCATCAGGCCAAATACGATGATAACGGATAAAAACAGACTGATGGGAGCAGTTTGGGCGATAATCAGAGGTGTTTTTAAAGCCAAAAAGCTTATGGCAAGCGTTACCGGCAGGTCCTGTTCCATAAAATTATCAATTTTTTCAAAAAAATCTACGGCGATATAAAGGCCAACGATCAGAACCATGGTAATGAATAAAAATTTAATAATTTCCCTGGTAATATATCGGCTTAATATGGTCATTAAAATTAAACCATTATGTTATCGAAACAGCAGCTTGCGGAGCTGCTGAGGTAAAAATGAAAATTGAAAAGGATTTTCTTTGCCGGCACGGTTTAACAGAAAGATCGCCAACCCGCCCAAAATGGCGTTGGGTCCCCACATACCGAGGGCAGGAGGTAAAATTCCTGCCTCTCCATAAACCTTACCGGCTGAAAGGAGCAAATAGAACAATAAGAAAAACAAAAGGCCGAGCAATAGTCCAAAAGATCTTTTGGCACCCTTGGATTGAAGCCCCAGGGGAAATGCCAGAAACCCTAAAACCAAACAGGCGACAGGCATGGAAAATTTCTTATGAAATTCCAATACTGCTTTATAATACCGGTCTTCTTTTTCAGTCGAATTTTTGATATACTTTCGAAGTTCATTAAGCCACATGGCTTTTTCATCGGTTTGTTTCGCCGAAAGCTCGGATAACCCTTCCTTGATATCCAGATTAATATCATAGGTATCAAACCTAAGTGTATTGGCAGATCGATTTTTCAGGCTGACTTGATTAATAACTCCATCGAAAAGTCGAAGTTGATAAATTTTTTTTTCAGGATCACTAAAAAGTTTACCTCTTGGTGCCACCACTGTGCTCAGCATCTCTTCGTTTCTTTGATCTTCGATAAAAACGTCGATCAGGGTTTTTGTTTTGATGTCGATATTGGCTACATAAAGCATGACACCGTCAAAACTGTCATTGAATGTTCTTTCCCTTAATCCGATATCTATACTGGAAGCAGCAACATCAGACACCATTTGTTTGAATGATTTTCGACCCCACGGAAGTCCGAACACAGTCATGGCTGCAGTAAACGATGCTCCAATAAGGCAAAAACAAAGAACCGGGGGTATCAATTGATGAATTCCCACACCACCGGCTTTTAAAGCCAGGATTTCATTGTCGGCGGACATACGCAAAAAAGTCAACAGCACGGTCATCATGACTGATAGAGGAATTACATATACCAGAAAATAAGGAATGGTATAGACAATCATGAAAAAAATAGCTGAAAGGCCGACATTATAATTGACTACCAGGTGTGTAATGTCCAGTATCTGGGACATCAGGAAAACAAATACAAAAAAACACAAATTAATCATAAAAGGAGGAATCATCTCCTTTATAACATAACGATTTATAATTGAATTCAACTGCATAAAATCCGGTGAGACCTGTTTGATTTCAAAAGACCATCACTTTCTATTTGTTAAACTGCATTTGAACGAGTTTGTAATACTCGCCCTGTTTATGCATGAGTTCGTGGGGTTTCCCCTCTTCCACGATCGTTCCGTTAACCAGCACAATGATTCTGTTCGCATAGGCAATTGTGGAAAGACGGTGCGCGATTACAAAGGTGGTACGCCCTTTCATCAGATTCTCCAAGGCTTTCTGAACGAGGTTTTCCGCCTCGGCGTCCAGTGCGGAGGTGGCTTCATCGAGAATCAAAATGGGAGCATCTTTGAGCAATGCTCGGGCGATGCAAATACGCTGTTTTTCACCACCGGAAAGGCGGCTTCCCAGTTCTCCGATGGTAGTATCAAAACCTTTTGGAAAGCCTACCACAAAATCATAAGCGTATGCCGCCTTAGCTGCCTGGAAAATGTCTTCTTCGGTGGCTTTTCGATTTCCATAAGCAATATTATTGCGGATGGTGTCGTTAAAAAGGATCGGTTCCTGGGTGACAATGGCAATCTGATCCCGTAACGAGGAGATGGATAACTTTCGGATATCGATATCATCAATAAAAATCGTGCCTTTGGTCACATCGTAGAATCGAGGAATCAGGTTGACCAATGAGGTTTTACCTCCCCCGCTCATTCCTACCAGTGCAATGATTTCCCCGGCATCAACTCTGAGATTGATATTTTTTAATATCCATTCATTTTCATAGCGAAAATAAACATTTTCAAACCTGACAGAGTGAGGTCTGCGCACCATATGAATCGGATATTTTACCTCCTTGATATCCGATTCATACTCGATAATATCAAATATTCGGTCCGCGGCTGCCAATCCTTCCTGAATATTGTTATTTAGTTTTGCAAGTTTCTTGACAGGCTCATAGAGCATGAGAACCCCGGCCATAAAAGAAAAAAACGTGCCGGCGGTGGAAGTTCCGCTCATTACGCGATATCCTCCGTACCAAATAATAAAACCGATACCCAATCCACCCAGAAATTCCATCACCGGCGATGAAAGGCTTTTTGCAACTACCTGGGACATTTCGATTTTAAAGAGCTTTTTGGTTTTTTCATAAAATCGCTTTTTTTCATAGTCTTCCATGCCAAAGGCTTTGACGATCTTGTTGCCGGAAAAAGTTTCATGCAAAAAGGAATTTAAATCGGCTATGCATTCCTGACATCCGGTGCTGACTTTTCGGACTCTCCGGCCAAAGACATACACCGGATAAAAAGCCAGAGGCAAAACGACCAGAGCATAACTTGCCAGTTGCCAGTCTCTGTAGAAAATAACGAATGTCAGACTGACGATGGTAAAACAATCCCGAAGTGCACCGGTGACGGCAGTGGAAACCATTCCCTTGACGATGCTCACATCATTGGTAACCCTCGACATAAGCCTTCCGGTTTTCTCCCGGTAAAAAAAAGAAAGCGGCAGATCTGAAATATTGGCATAAAGTTCATCCCGGAGTTTCTTAATCACGTTCTGTCCCACATAGTTCATCAGATAGGAATGACCATACTCGGCGGCACCCCTTATAAAATAAACCACAATAACCGCAATAGGGATGAGTGTGAGCATACGCCGGTCCTGTTTAAAAAATATATCATCCAGAACCGGCTTGATCATAAAGGCCACGGCCCCTGTTGACGCGCCCACCAGAAGCATAAAAGCCATCGCCAATAAAAGTCGGAACTGGTTTTCTTTGACCAAGGCCAGAATCCGTCTGTGGCGATTTCTCAACTTGAATTTAAAAATTTGCCTCATAAATCTGTTGGTATCTCAATTGCCTATAAACGCAATGATTTCAAGTATTCAAACATTATTTGCAAAAACCGGCACTTCACAGGATCAATCAATTTGATGCCCAAAATATCGGTCTGCTGATTTTGTGATACGATTAAGCTCATTTTCAAGGGCTTTACGGCTTTTTTCCAGGCTAACCGGATCAGCATCCGAGGGAACCCGAATGGGTTTTCCAAAAACCATCCTGGATCGGGTAAAAGGATACGGGAGGATAAACCTGTCCCAGGAGGAAAAGACCTTTATTTTTTTTGCGCTATAGCTGACCGGTATAATAGGATATCCGGTTTTTTTGGCCAACAGGATCACGCCGGGTTGCACCTGGAAACGAGGACCTTGTGGCCCATCAGGGATAATAGCACCTGGCCGCCCCTTGTTTTTCAGGTCTTTGATTAATCTGGCCATAGCCCTTAACCCCCCTTTTTTTGTGGATCCCCGCACTGTTTCCTGACCCTGCGCCTGAAGAATTCGAGCAATGATTTCACCATCATCAGATCGGCTTACCAAAATGGATGCTTTCATCCCTTTGAAAAAATAGCTGAAAAGCAAAATGCGGGAATGCCATATGGCCATGATATACTTGGGATTTTTTTGGATATTCTTTAAGATTTCCGGGTCCATAATCTCAATGAATCCTGTTTTGAAAATAAAATCCACAAGCAGTTTTCCCAGTACTCCGACCAATTTCCATTTTAGTTCGATAAACCGCTTTTTTTGGTCCGGAGTCAGCATAATTCTTTTTCTTTAAGCATCCTTAATGCAATATCGGCCACCCGGTCGGATGCTCCCGGGCCTCCAAAAGCATTGCGGATCCATAATAGGTTTTTGCGAATCATGGCCAGTCGCAAAGGGTTTTCGATCATATTTTTTACCCGGAAAAATATGTTTTCAGACGATACCTGTTCCTGAATCAGTTCGGGTAAAATTTCCCTGCGGGCAATGAGGTTAACAAGACTGATGTACTTTACCCTGATCAACGCTTTACCCAATTGATAACTCATGGGGCTTACACGGTAAACAATCACCATCGGGATACCGGCAAGTGCTGCCTCCAAAGTGACTGTGCCCGATACCGCCACAAGAACTGTAGACCGTTTAAAAATGTTGTACGCCCCTCCGTCTATCAGCTCCACGTTTAAAGAATCCCGATGTTGTTCAATCACTTTTTGAACAACATCCCGATCCAGGGAAGAAGCCAGAGAAACCAGCACCTTAAGATCGGGGAATTGATCTTTCAAACGCTTAGCAGCATCTATCATGATCGGCAGGTGATTGAAAATTTCTTTATCCCTGGACCCGGGCAATAGACCTAAAACAGGCGAATCTGACATATTTTTATCAAAAGCGGTCTGGGAAACCGGTCGAATAGTGTCCAGGAGAGGGTGACCTACAAATGACGCTGAAATACCGTGTTTGCGATAAAAATCTGCTTCAAAAGGCAAAATGACCGCCATGTGATCCACCAGACGACGGATTTTTTTTACACGCCCCGACCGCCATGCCCAAACCTGAGGACTGATGTAATAAAGAACGGGAATTCCCAACCGTTTGGCGATACCGGCTATAAAAAGATTAAAATCAGGGAAATCCACAAGAATCAGCAAAGCCGGCTTAAATTTTCGCAGGGCCCATTTTGCCGACCTGATTCCTTTTAGGATATGGGGCAATTTCGAAAAAACCTCGGTGATTCCCACCACAGCCAATGCGCGGGAGTCTTGCACGATTCGGACACCTTGTTCTTTGAGAGCCGTACTCCCGATTCCGATAAAATTCAGCTCGGTTTTTTTTTTTAATGCCCTGACCACGTTGGCCGCATGGATGTCTCCGGAAGCTTCCCCGGCAATAATCATCACGTATCTGTCTGAATATGATTGAGTCATATTTTTACGATCCAAAAAATTTCCTTTGGCTTCTTTGAGTCTTCTCCACAATGCTCAACGCCACCTGTAGTGCATCGCGACCCATTTTGCCGGTCACTTCAGGGGAAACTCTATCCTTAACCGCTTGAACAAAGGACACCAATTCGGACCGGAGGGCATCACTTTTTGTAAAGCATCGACTGTTGATTTCCGTACCAGGAATGACACTGTCCTGTGTCTTTTCATTTTGACGGATCACGGTGATTTCTCTGTTGGCAAAATCTACAGAAATGTATGCATCCCGTTGAAAAAGTCTGAGCTTTCTTTCATTTTTCAGCGAAATCCTGCTGGCCGTCACATTCGCCACACATCCACTGGCAAATTCAAGCCGGGCATTGGCAATATCACCATGCTTGGTTATGACGGGAATACCGGCTGCCTGAATATTCGTGATCTCTGATTTAACCAGGTTTAATATAATATCGATGTCATGAATCATAAGATCCAATACGACATCCACATCAGTGCCCCTGGGCTGAAATATGCTCAACCTGTGACTTTCTATAAACATTGGGGTTTTTAAAACATCTTCAAGTGCAATGACTGCCGGGTTGAAACGTTCCAGATGCCCAACCTGGATTATCAATCCCCTGGATTCCGCCAGATCGATAAGGCTGTCTGCCTCCTGCAATGTAGTTGTAATGGGTTTTTCGATGAGAACATCTATGTCGTTTTCCAAAAATTTTCTAGCGATCTGATAATGAAGCGGTGTAGGAACGGCGATACTGACCGCATCCACTTTACCCAAAATTTCATCAGGGCTGAAATAGGCCGTCACCCCATGTTTTTGTGCAATTTCCGCAGCTTGTTTCCGATTAATATCCACGACACCAACCAGTTCAGCGTCTTCCATATCGGCGTATTTTTCTGCATGAAATTTTCCCAGATAACCTGTACCAACGACACCTACCCTTAATTTTTTCATTTCAGCTCTTCGTGCTCTCAATTGTTCCTGATGAAATCATAATTTTTTTTTCAACCCGCCAATAACCAGTCAGCCAGCCTCCTTTCCTTTGTTATCCAAAGGAAAAAGCCGTCAAGCCGGATACCGGTATTTACCGGCATGAAACCAGGTATTCCCGCAAAATGGAACCACTCAATTCAAGTCACTTAAAAATCCCTGGATGCCACAATGGTGATTCCTTTTTCATCGGCCAAAGATATCATTTTTTCGCGGTCGAAAACAACTGCTTTTCCTGCTTCCAAAAGAAGAGCCCCGGCACCCGACTCAATCATCACCTCAATGGTTTGTGCCCCTGTGGCCGGAATGTCAAATCGAAAGTCCTGATTCGGTTTGCACACTTTAACCACAACAGCGTCTTTCCCCAAGGATGCCCCTCTTCGAATGGTTGAATCAGTACCATCGATGGCCTCAACTGCAAGCACAGATCCCCCTCCGACAACAACACACTGCCCAATATCCAACCGTCCGATTTCTTTGGCTATTCTCCATCCTAAAACCATATCTTCACGTTGAGAACGGCTGGGTTTTTTCCGCGTCCAACACCCTTCAGGAGCCAAAAGTTCAGGAAGAAGAAACGTGGATTCCAAAATTCTGATCCCTTCTTTTTCCAAAACATTGGCAAATTTTCGTAACACTGCATCATCATGGCTGTGTTTCATGCCAATCATCATGGATATGGCCTTAAAATCCGGTTTTATATCTTTAAAAATACGAGTTTTTTGGATCCCACCCATCATAACTGCCTCGGTGATCCCGTGGACTTTGAAAAACCTGATCAATTTATTCAGTTGGCCAAGATGCAACCACTCAATGATATCCACATGGTTTTTGATATCTGGATCCGCTTCTTTTATGTATGCTGCGGCATAAATATCATAGCCTTTCAAACGGGCTTTTTCCGAAAAAATAATGGGGAACTGGCCGCTCCCCGCAATAAGTCCTATCCGTTGTCTCATGATTAAAACATCAAGTAGGTTTTTAAAAAGGCCATCCCAATGGCCAAATGTTATCGAGTGATCCCTCTTTGGGATGACTGAATAAATTCCAGGAATTTAACCACCTCTGGAATTTGCTCAACCTCGGCTTTCACTCTTTCCATGGCCTCATTTCGTGTGAGGCCGATTCTGAAAATAATTCGGTAGACTTTTTTCAGTTCATTCAGAGTGCTTTGTGAAAACCCATGGCGTTTGAGTCCAACCGTATTCATTCCATGAAGTCGGGCCCGGTCTCCGGCAGCTATCACATAAGGGGGGATATCTTTAACCACAGCGGATTTTCCACCAATAAAAGCATAGTCACCCACTTTCACAAACTGGTGAATAGCGGTCAATCCACCCACCGTGGCATAATCTCCGATGGTAATATGACCCGCCAATGTGGCATTGTTGGCCATCACCACCATACGCCCTGTCTTACAATCATGAGCTATATGAGTATAAGCCATCAAAAAGTTCTGCTCACCAATTTCCGTAATCCCTCCTCCAAAACCCGTGCCGCGATGAATCGTGACAAATTCACGGATAATAGTCCCTTTTCCTATTTTTACATAAGTTTTTTCCCCCTCGAATTTCAGCGATTGGGGTGCAGCACCAATGGATGCGAAATGGAAAATCCGGCAATCTCTTCCTATGGAAACAAAAGGTTCAATAACCGCATGAGGACCAATTTGAGTGCCTGATCCGATAAAAACCTCTTCCCTGATAATCGCATAGGGTCCGACCTGGACATCACTGTCTAACTCCGCTTTCGGATCAACTATCGCTGTTGGGTGAATGCTCATATTTTTTCTCCAATAGTGGCCATCAACTCGGCCTCGGTCACTGTGACATCATTTACCGAAGCAGTCGCTTTCATTTTAACAGCGTTGCTTCTTTGTTTTAAAATTTCCACGGTTAAAATCAATTGGTCTCCGGGTACAACAGGTTTTCTAAATTTGACTTTGTCGATTCCCATGAAATATATTAATGCTCCTCTTTTTTCCGGTGGAAGAGCGTCGAAGAACAATACCCCTCCCGCCTGAGCCATAGCTTCCACAATCAATACACCCGGCATAATCGGAGCATTAGGAAAATGCCCTTGAAAGAAGGGTTCATTGAAAGTAACATTTTTGAGGGCTATGATTTTTTTTCCTACGGTGATATCCAATACCCGATCCACCAGAAGAAAAGGGTAACGGTGAGGTAAATAATTGATGATTTCAGTTATATCCAGATTTTTTTCCATGCCTGTTTTATCCTTCTGAATCAAAATTATTTTTTGACCGCTTTTCGCGTTAATCTTTTAGAGATTTTTGCGAGTCGGTCATTTCAGTTATCAGACTTTCGAGTTTTAGAATTCTTTTTTTCAATTCAGGGAGTGACGCTACCACATTCTGGACCCTGAGCCAATGACGGTGAGGTTGTGCAGGAGCACCTGAATAGACCGCATGGTCCGGAACATTTTTGGCAACACCTGAAGCAGGCCCGATAATTGCCCCGTCACCAATGGTCAGATGTTCCGCAACTCCTGCCTGTCCAGCCAGGATAGCATGCCTGCCGATATTCACACTTCCGGATATACCCACCTGAGCCACCAGAACACTGTTTTCACCCACGGTAACATTATGAGCAATATGAACCTGGTTGTCTGTTTTCACTCCGGAACCGATCCGGGTTTTTCCGAATGTAGCCCTGTCAATGGTGTTTGAAGCACCGATTTCAACATCATCACCGATCTGAACAATTCCCACCTGGGGTATTTTTTCCCATTTCTCACCATCGGGTGCAAAACCAAAACCATCACTGCCCAAAACCGCTCCCGGCTGAATGATAACCCGATTTCCGATTATGGTCCCGTTTCCAATCGTTACGTTTGCATAGATAGTGACGTCATCTCCTAAAACCGCCCCCTTTCCGATGTAAACATGAGGATATATCACAACTCTATCACCAATGGTTACATCGTCGCCAATCACTACAAAAGGTCCAATATTGGAATTTTTTCCGCATACAAAATTTTTACCGGTAATCGTTGAGGAACTCATTGCCCATTGAGGGTGAGATGGGGGATAAAAAAGCTGCATCACCCTGGCCCAGGCAAGTCTTGGATTTTTAGCGGAAAAAAGGCTGACCCCCTTGGCAACAATATCTTCGGCACCTTTAAACGATTCAGGAACAATAATCGCCCCGGCCTGGGTTTTATCCAGTTTTTTCAAATAATCGGCATCACTGGCAAACGTGATGTCATTGGGGGTTGAATTTTCAAATGGCGCAACACCTGAAATGATTTTTTCGGTATCACCCAAAAGATCACATCCAATGTGCTGAGCGATCTGTGCCGTCGATTTTCTTATCGTGCTTTTCATGGTAAACTTCTTTTGGTCTTTGTGTTGTTAATCCGGTAACGAAACCGGTTTTCATTCATACTTGAATTGATCGATTTAAATTGCAGAAACCTTTTAACGTCATACCGGCGGAGCCTGTTCCGGGCTTGAACCAGAAGCCAGTATCCAGTCGAATGGTTTCACCTTATGGATAGCGACTGAAGGCTTCACTTCGTGCCCGGCTTTCGCCGGAATGACGGATATTGGGCAACTTAATCGCTCAAGTTAAGTCATTGAATCTTCATGGTTGACTTTAACGGGATTTTTTGTTGTAAGCATCTATGATTTTATCGGTTATGTCCATTGCATTGAGATAATACACGGCACCACTCTCACGTTTTTCAAGGATTAATTGATACCCTTCCTTGGCACCTATTTCCTTTACCAAGTCTACAACCTCTTTTTGAATTTTTTGGATCAAATCTCGTTCGGTTTCCTTGAAAGTTTGCACATGTTTATTCTGAAGGGCTCTCAAATCAGTGATTTTGATTCTCAGCTCACGTTCTTTTTCTTCTCTGGCCTCCCGGCTCATCACAAGTGCTTCCCGCTCCAGGTTCTCTTTAAGCGTCTCAACTTCCGTTCCCAGCTTCTTAATTTCCGCTTCCATCGTTTCACCTTTTTTATTCATCTCCGCTTGTGCTGCTTTTCCGGCATTTGAAGTGTCCAGCACTTTTTGAAAATCCACAAGGCCGATCTTGGAAGCATCAGCCGCCTGAAGACAAGGGAAATGACATAGAATAAAAAACACGGAAATAAGGGTAATTTTTAGATAGTCTTTCATACGATTCCTCTTGAATTATCGGATATTTTTTAGGTTTCGAAAAACATTCATACCAATCAACGGATTTATTTCGATGTTAAAAAGCTGCACCCATGGAAAATTCCCACTGGCCGCTGGAATCATCCGTATCCTTTCTGTCCAGTATATAGCCATATTCAATGCGAATAGGTCCTAAGGGTGAATACCACCTAAACCCTCCTCCGGCACTCTGCCTTAAATTGCCAAGGTCGATATTTTCATCCTTACCGTAAACATTTCCGGTATCATAAAATATTACACCCACTAGCCCTGCTTTTTTAACCAGTGGGAATATATACTCTAAGTTTAATTGGACATATTTGTAGCCACCCGTTTTGGCACCGTCTTCATCCGGAACAAAAATATCCCGCCAATCAAAACCCCTGAGAGAATTAATCCCTCCCAGATAAAATTTTTCATAATCCGGAAGCAATTTTCCTGAAACATCATTGATATAACCACCTTCGCTGTGGATAAAACCCGTCGTCTCCCAGAACAGAGGAATATAAACCCCAACCTCGGCCTTATATTTGGTAAACCCGATATCTCCACCAAGTCCTGAATATTGAACCGTTAAGGCATGATTTTGTCCTTCTGTCGGATTAAAGAGCTTATCTCTCGAATCATATCGAATACCCGCAGTGATCGTGCTTTCAGTGTTGGTGCCCTCTAATTCAAAAATAGTATTGGACGCATTCGCATCAATGTTGTCGATTTTTGCCGTTTCATATTTATAGGCTGTGAAAATTCGGGTATAATCAAATATCGGATAAGAAAACCGGAGCACGCCCCCCCTGGCATCCTTGTCATATTCGTCATAATCCATTTTCCAGTCAAACAAATCAAAACCGGAAGAAAGTGGAATATCGAAAAGCCAGGGCTCGGTAAAACTGAGCGTATACCTTGTGGATGCCCCACCTAAAGATGCTTTCAGTTCTAAAATTTGACCGCGACCAAAAAGATTTTTTTGGGAGACAGATCCTATGACAAACATATTATCGACACTGCTGTAACCACCACCAAAGCTGAATGCGCCTGTGGGTTTTTCCTTGACATCAACTCTCAGAATCATGGAGTCGTCAGTGCTTCCTTTCTGCGTATCCACCTTGACATCTTCAAAGTAATCGAGCCGAAAAAGGTTTCTGACTCCTCGCTTCAGCAACTGGCCACTGTAAGTCTCGTATTCATGAACTTTTAATTCACGCCGGATTACCTTATCCCTGGTTCTGGTATTGCCTGTAATAATTATTTTTTCGAAGTGAACCTGCTGACCTTTATCAATAGTATAAGTGATATCTACAGTGAGTGTTTCAGCATTCTGTTCGATAAGCGGAGAAATATCTGCATAAGCATACCCTTCATCGGAATAAAGATCCGTAAGCGCCAATACATCGTTTCGAACGACTTCACGATTATAAAATGTTTCTTTTGTTATCTGAATTTTTTCCATGAGTTGTTCTCTGGAAAGCACCAGATCGCCTTTCATATCCACCGTTCCAACCTTAAACTGGGGCCCTTCATCAATTTTAATCGCAATCTTAATCTGATCTTCCATAAACTCAACCTGGGGTTCACCGACTCTTGCGTGAATGAATCCATTGTTCTGGTAAAACCCCTGAAGCCTTGCGATGTCCTGATTCAAATCATCCCTTTTCAAATCCCCGGAAGATGTCAGCCATGAAAAAAATCCCTTTTCGGAAGTTTTCATCAAACTTTTCAGTTTTTTATCGTTGTAGGTATAGTTTCCTTCAAAAACGATGCTCCTGATTCTGATTTTATCACCTTCGTCGATATTAAAGGTCAAATCCGCCTGGTTGTTATCCAACTCTTCGATGGCATAGGTGACTTTGACGTTGTGGTAGTTTTTCTCTTTATAGATCGTTTCAATGCGATCGACATTGCTGTTAATTCTAAAAATATTGAGTATGGCCCCGGTACGAATGTCCAGATTATCTCGAATTTCATCATCATTGAAAACAGTGTTTCCTTTGACCTTGATGATCCGTATCGTAGACTTTTCCCGAACCTTGAATATCACAACCTTGCCTTCGGCTCGATCTTCAGCCTCCACACGCACATCTTCGAAAAAACCCATGTCGAAGACCCTTTTGATATCTTGGGAAAGGTTTTTGGCTAAAAAAATATCTCCGGGTTTGGTTGTAATCTGTCTTTTAATCGCATCTGCTTCAATACGGCTGTTTCCTTCCACAATAACATCAGCAACTCTTTCCTGCTTGAACAGTTTTGCATTAATTTCCTCCGATAGTTTCTGTAACTTCAGAGACAGATCAGCAGGGCCTTCTCCTTCTTGATAAAAAATTTCAGGGGGTTTCTCTGAAAAGGTTTCCAGCATTTTCACATCCAGACTGAATTTATTTCCAATCCATGTCAAACTGCCCCATATTGCGTAATCAGCTCCACTGACCGAACTCAATTCCCGAATTTGGTCCATTCTTCCAATGTGTTCAGGAAAAGAAACCCCATCTGGCAATTGGACAATTTCAGCTCCTGCTTCTGACAATTGCTTTCCAACAAGGGCAGGAATCTCATCTTTAAGTTGAGACCGAGGCTGGATGGAAAAAATCTCAAATGGGAAAATCAATACCTGTGTTTTTTCCAAAGAATAAGTCAATGATGGAAAAATTAACATCAGAACCAGTATAAAGGGCACTAAAGATCTTTTCATAAAAAACCTCAATCCATTTCAGCCATTAGTCCATCCAAAATAGTTACACGCCTGGACATCAAGTATGCAAGCTCCATGTTGTGCGTGACAACAACCAGGACCATTCCGAACTCCTCATTCAGCGAAATAAGAAGATCATGAACCTGTTCGCTGTTTTTTTTATCCAGGTTACCGGTAGGTTCATCGGCCAGAAGAACCAGAGGTTTAAGAACCAACGCCCGTGCAAGCGCAACCCTCTGTTGTTCCCCTCCGGAAAGATCGGTAACCCGATGATGCAACCGGTTTTCCAATCCAACGCGAACCAGAATTTGTTCCGCAGCCTCCATTGCCTTTTCTTTGGTTATCCCTTTAATCAGACAAGGCATCATGGCATTTTCCAAGGCACTGAATTCCGGCAGAAGATGATGAAACTGGAAAACAAAACCGATAAATTCGTTTCGGAATCTGGCAAGCTTTTCATTGTCGAACAGAAAAACATTCTCACCCTGAAATAAAACACTGCCTTTGTCCGGGCGATCCAGCGTACCCAAAAGGTTTAAAAGAGTCGATTTGCCAATACCGGAGGGACCGACAATGGCCAAAGTTTCTGCCGGGGCAATTTGAAAATCAGCACCTTTAAGAATTTCTATGCGGACTTTTGTGTCGTCAAAACCTTTCCAAAGATCTTTTATTTCAATAAAAATTCGGGAAAGATCCTTACCATCTCTTTTCTCAATGTCCAATTCTGCATGTCTTTCATGTCCATCAACCATAACGTATAGCCTCTACCGGGTTGAGCTTTGAGGCCTGGCGAGCCGGGTAAAGCGTGGCCAGAAAACAAATGACCACCGCTGCTGAGGCGATCAGAACAATATCTAAAAGTTCCATTCTCACCGGTAGTGTCGTTATATAATAGACATCACCCGGAAGTTCTATAAACTTGTATTTTTCCAAAAGCTTACATAGAACAAAGCCGAATATGACCCCGATAAATGTTCCAATAACACCAATAACCACTCCTTTGATTACAAAAATTTTCCCGATACTTTTATTGGTTGCCCCCATCGCTTTCAGGATCGCAATATCTCGGGTTTTTTCCATGACCATCATAATCAGGGTACTGGCAATATTAAATGCCGCCACAAGAATAATCAGCGCCAGAATAATAAACATGACCGTCTTTTCAAGTTTTAAAGCCGCAAACAGGTTCTGGTTCATTTGGGTCCAATCTCTGGCCCAATAGGGAAACCCCAGTGTAGCAACAATTCTTTCGGCGATATTTCCCGCCTTATAAATGTCTTGAACACGCACTTCAATGCCAGTCACGGAGGCTTCCATTCGAAGAATTTTTTGAGCTTCTTCCAAATGTATAAATGCCAAAGAACCGTCGTATTCATACATACCTGATTCGAAAATATCAGACACCTGAAACCGTTTCATGGCTGGAACATGACCGATCGGAGATAGAATACCGGCAGGTGATATCAGATAAACCGTATCATGCCTAACAACTCCCAACCGCCTGGCAAGTTCCTTTCCCAACACTATGGAAGGCACTTCATTGTCCGAATCCGTCTCTGACCTGGCGTGTTTTTCCGGAGGCATAACATCGTTGAACACGTTGATGACATCCTTGACAGAATCCGGATCGATTCCCCGTAAAACAGCACCGGACACACCTGAAGCAGAACGTAGCATAGTTTGGGTATAAATAAAAGGAGTGGCGGCGATGACTCCCTCGTGAGAACCGACCTTATTAAGGGTTTGTTGGTAATCTTCCATATGACCACCGTGCCTCATAATTACCAAATGAGACTCTATACCCAGAATACGGGATTTCAGATCCGATTCGAATCCGGCCATCACTGCAATGACCACGATCAAAGCCATCACTCCGACAGTTACACCCGCTATAGAAAGAATGGTGATCAGAGAAATAAAAGTCTCTTTTTGCTTGGCCCTCAGATAACGGGTTCCGACGAAAAGTTCGAAAGACATGATATCAGGACCTATCAATGGATTTCATATGGGGGAAAAAAATGACCTCCCGAATACTTGCGGAATCGGTAAAAAGCATCACTAGCCGATCAATGCCAATCCCTTCGCCGGCCGTGGGGGGCATTCCATATTCCAGAGCCTCTAAATAGTCTTCATCCATAAAATGGGCCTCCTGATCCCCGGCTTCCCTGTCTGCCACTTGCTGAACAAATCGCTCCCGTTGGTCTTCAGGATCGTTTAATTCTGAAAAACCATTTGCCAACTCACGCCCGGCTATAAACAACTCGAAACGGTCGGTCAAATCGGGGTTTTGATCACTTTTTCTTGAAAGGGGTGAAACCTCCACAGGATACCCGGTTATGAACGTCGGTTGGATCAGTTTCGGCTCCACAAGGGCATCAAACAGTTTCGTGATGACTTTCCCCAATCTCCCTGTTTTGGTTATTTTAACCCCTTTTTCAGCAGCAAAATCCAACAACGCCTGCTTATCCCTGAGCATCTCCGGTTTAACCCCGCCTAATTCTTCTAAGGCCTGTGCCAGCGTCAATCGACGCCAGGGACCGGAAAAGTCGATAGAATTTCCCTGATAATGGATCTGTTCCGCACCGTTAATGTCTTCTGCAATGGATCGGATCATTTTTTCCGTCAGGTCCATCAAATCCCGATAATCAGCATATGCCTGGTAAAACTCAAGCATGGTAAATTCCGGATTATGCTGCGTGGAAACTCCTTCATTTCTGAAATTTCTGTTGATTTCAAACACCCGTTCAAAACCGCCCACGACCAATCGCTTCAGATAAAGCTCGGGTGCAATTCGAAGATAAAGGTCAATATCCAATGCATTGTGATGAGTTTTAAAGGGGGTGGCATCCGCACCCCCCGGAATCAGTTGCATCATGGGGGTTTCGACTTCCAAAAAATCTCTTGCTTTTAAAAATTCTCGGATAGCACCAACGATTTTTGTCCGAAGCAGAAATTTATCCCGGACGTCACCATTCATAATCAGATCCAAATATCGCTGACGGTAGCGCTTTTCAGGATCCCGAAGGCCGTGAAATTTTTCCGGAAGAGGCCTGTATGATTTGCTCAATAGACGAAAATTTTGTGCCAGCAGGGTCCATTCGCCGGTCTTAGTCTGAAACATTTCACCGGTTAACCCGATAAAATCTCCGACATCAAGCTGCTTGAACAATGCATAAGCATCTTCTCCGACCAAATCTTTTCGAATATATGCCTGAAGCTGGCCTGTACGGTCTCTGAACCGAATAAATGAGGCTTTCCCAAAACGATTGACGGCCATCATTCGTCCTGCCACTGCAAAAGATTCCTCAGGTTTTACCGAGATGGTTCCAGGTGATGATTCCACCATGTCTAAAATCTCTTTTATGGTATGACTCACTTTAAAATCATTCGGAAACAGCTTAATATTTTGAGCTTTTAACTGCTGAATTTTCTCTTTTCGTTTTTCTAAAATCGTGCCTTCTTTTTCCATTTTCAACTCAACTTTCTGTTCAAACCTGAATAAGCTGCCCTACTGACATACCGACAGGCCATAATTCAAGCGCGAAGATAAAAACTGTCTGTTTTTTCAAAATATAGGATCAAACTGAATTTGCTAACGTATTTAATGGAAGGTGTCAAGCCTAAGTTGAGGGCTTAAGTGGGGGGGTCTAATTTCTTTAGACTCAAGGTCATTTTGGTGCCTTTGCCTTTTTCACTCTCCACGTCGAGTCTGCTTTCATAAGACTTTAAAATGCTGTGGACAATAGAAAGGCCCAAACCGGTACCATTAGGTTTGGTGGTGTAAAACGGATCAAAGATTGATTTTATCTGCCCGGTTGTCATTCCACACCCAGTGTCGTATATTTCCACAACAGCATGGGCGTTTTTGTTAGGATATGTTCGGATATGGATATCACCCGAACCTTCGATTGCTTCTGCGGCATTTAACAAAAGATTCCACAAAACCTGCCTTAAATGCATCGGATCCATTTGAACCCATAGACCGGATGAATAATGCCTAGTAATGGAAATGCGATCCTGACAAGTTTTTCCTTTTTCAAAAAGTGAAACCGTATCCTGTACCGCCCGCTCAAGCTCCAGAGACAGAGCTTTCCCCGCCGGTGGCTTCGCAAACATAAGAAAATCCCCGACAAGCGAACTTAATCGATCAGTCTCCCTGAGAACAATCTGCATCAGCTTGTCGTGCACAGGATCATATCGGATTTCTTCGCGCAAAATCTGAATTGACCCTGACAGGGAAGCCAAGGGGTTTTTAATCTCATGGGCAAGCCCGGCAGCCATTTCCCCGATAGCTGCCAATTTTTCAACTCTTTTGAAATGATCTTCCATGGTCTGAAGCTCTTTTTTAGTTTTTCGCTCCCTTTCAGAAAGAAGACTACTAAGGAAGGCTACGGCAAAACATGCCACCGCTGTAATCACAATCTTGTAAAAGACATGGCTCCAATTATTCTGAAGAATTAAAATATCGGATTTTGCATTCAATGGGCTTAAAATGCCATAATATTCAAGAGTTATCAACAATCCGTATTGGACACTGCAAAGCGTGGCAATAATCATACTGCCTTTTCTGGATAAAAGAATACTGGAGTAAATAATTACAAGAAGATACAGAAAAGAAAAAATGCTTGAAAAGCTTCCGGTGACAAAAATAATCATCGTCACCACCAATGTATCGGCACCGATCTGGAAATATGCAAATGGGTGATAACGCTTTACCCATCGGATAAGTAGCGCATATACTACGGAAAGGAAAAATACGAAAATGATGATACCATAGAGAAAAAGAATCGGATATGTTTGAAATGAGGTTTCATCGAATTGAATCATTATGGCGGAGCCTAGAAGTAGTGTGGTAAAAATGACCCTAAGAAACATGAGCCATTTTAGACTCCGGAAAGATTCCAGCTCCGCCTTTTTCAATGACAGCACCTATCCTGAAATGGCTCCTGCCATTTTAAATATCGGCAAATACATGGCTACAACCAGACCACCAATAGTCACACCCAAAAAAACTAGCATAAAAGGCTCTATTAACGATGTCAGGTTGTCAACAGCCTGATCCACCTGCTCTTCATAAAAGTCAGCAATTTTTTCCAGCATGGCATCCAATGCTCCGGTAGATTCTCCTACCGCAATCATCTGGCATACCATTGCCGGGAAAACGCCACTTTCAGACAACGGGTCCGACATGGTCCGTCCTTCAGCGATGGCTGTCCTCACATTGTAAATGGCTTTTTCAATAGTCATGTTGCCGGCGGTTCTGGCAACAATGTCCAACGCCTCCAAAATGGCCACACCACTAGCCAGCATGGTGCCCATTGTCCGGGTAAATTTTGCCACAGCCACTTTACGAAGCAATATTCCAAAGACAGGCAGTTTTAAAACATTTCGGTCAATGAGAGCGCGGCCTTTTTCAGTCTTGTAAAAGCGCTTAACCGCATAAAATAACAGCACCAGTGCACCGATAATATAAAGAATATTGGATTTTACAAAGTTACTCAAATTAACAACAAATTGAGTGAATATAGGAAGTTCACTTCCAAAATCCGCAAACATTTCCTGAAACACCGGAATAACAAATACAAGAATCACCGCTACGACAATGACTGCAATAACCATTGTGACAATGGGGTAGGTCATTGCCCCTTTAACCCGGGCTTTTAACTTTGCGGCTTTTTCCAGGTAATTTGAAAGTCGTTTCAGGATGGTATCCAAAATACCACCCGCCTCACCCGCAGAGACCATGTTGACAAACAGATTATTGAAATGATCCGGATATTTTTTCAAAGCCTCTGCAAGGGTTGAACCACTTTCCACGGAATCTTTAATATCCTTCAGCATTTTTTTGAATGTCTTATTCTCCTGCTGAGTATAAAGAATGTCAAGACATTGGATGATAGGAAGCCCGGCATCAATCATTGTTGAAAATTGGCGGCAAAACAGGATGATATCCGCCTCTTTGACTTTCGGCTGGAGAAAGGAGACATTTTCCAAAAGATCTTTGGGCTTTTTCTTAATTTTTGTAGGTGAAATTCTTAATCTGGCCAAGGTTGCTCGGATGATGGCATCACTTGCAGCTTCCATCTCTCCTTTCTGAACCTCACCCATTCTGTTTTTTCCTTCCCATAGATAAACCGGCATCAGAGTTCCTCCATTATCCCATATCCCCCATAAAAAATTTTTCTTGGGTTAAATATGTTAAAATTAAATTTTCGCCAAGTTTTTTTATCAAAAACACTCTCAAAATCGTTAGGAAAACACTCCCCCATGCATGATCCAATCCTTATGCTTTCAGAATCTGCTCTTAAGCATGCAAATATTATGCTACAATCATTTATTTTCAAAAATTACAGATGGGATATTCTTTCATTTTTTTAATACTCTTTGAAGCCCGGATCTTTGTGAATTTAATGTCCATAAACAGGGGTAACATCGGGGGTATCGGCTTTTTATCTATGAATACGAACTAAGTAACGCCAAATGTATGTCCAAATACAAATTCTGTATAGAAAGATCATATGGTTAATTTAAAAAAGCGGGCAAATGAAATCTATCCACCCGAGTTCCTGATCAGCCGGCCAATTAAATGGGTTATCTAAAGCCTTGCCAATGGTTTGAATCTGTGCCAAATTTCGGTTGGCCCTTTAATAATTCAATTTTTTGAGCATCGGTCGGATCCTTTCAAAATATCGGCAAAAGCATTTTAAAATATAGGAAAAAAATTGACAAGTTCTGATATTTATCAAAAAAAAGATGTAACTGTCATTACCACCCATATCAATGCTGATTTCGATGCAGTAGCCTCTTTATTGGCAGCACAAAAGCTGTATCCGGATTCAGTGGTGGTTTTTCCCGGCTCTCAGGAACAAACATTGCGAAATTTTTTTATCAGCTCCATGGTGTATTTGTTCAACATGGCTGATATGAATTCCATCGATTTTTCAAAAATCCGCCGACTGGTTTTAGTAGATACCCGGCAACCGGGAAGAATCGGGAAACTGGCATCTTTAGCAGACAGACAAGATGTTGAGATCCACATATATGACCACCATCCCTCCATGCCCAACGACATTAAAGGGCATTTGGAGGTACTTTCATCCACAGGGGCAACGGTGACCCTTTTAACGGAAATTCTCGAAGAAAAGGGAATCGATATCGGACCGGATGAAGCCACAATCATGATTTTGGGAATTTATGAAGATACGGGTTCCTTCACTTTTCCGTCAACCACCGGACAGGATTTTAATGCCGCTGCTCTTCTGCTGTCTAAAGGAGCAAATTTAAATACGGTTTCCGACCTGATCGCAAGAGAAATCAGCCCTGAACAAGTGGGACTTTTAAACGATATGATACAGGGTGCCATACATTTTAATGTACATGGCATAGATGTTGTCGTCACCACAGTCAATACGGACAACTATGTTTCGGATTTTGCTTTCCTTGTTCACAAGATGGTCCGCATGGAAAATCTCAATGCCATTTTCGCCCTGGCCGGTATGGGGAATAAAATATACGTCGTTGCCCGAAGCCGTATTCCCGAAGTCGATGTCGGAGATATTCTGAAAACCATGGGAGGAGGAGGGCATTCATTTGCCGCTGCCGGTACGATTCGAGGTAAAACCCTCGTTCAGGCCCAGCATGAACTCGTTGACATTCTCTATAAAAAAGTTCGATCCCGCCATTTGGCCGGCGACCTGATGACCTCTCCGGCCATTATTGCACCAGCCGATATCACCTGCCGGGAAGCCAATGACCTTCTCACCCGTTATAACATCAATGCTCTGGTTGTAGCGCGCAATGTCAAGGGCAAAGATCAGCTGGAAGGCTACATTACGCGTCAGGTCATCGAAAAGGCTCTATATCACAAACTGGACCATGTTCAGATCAAGGAATATATGACCACGGAGGTGAAATACGTTACGCCTGAGTCGGATATCTTCGAAATTCAGGAAAAAATTATCGAAAATAAGCAGAGAGTACTTCCGGTTGTTGAAAAAGGTGTTATCTGCGGAGTCATTACACGAACCGATCTTCTCAACCATCTGGTAAGAAAATCCCAATTGACCGCCAACAATATGCCTGATCCTATTAAAAACGATATTCGTGCTCGAACCCGAAATGTGAAAAAATTCCTTCAGGAACGTCACTCGCCAAGGATTATGCACATTTTAAAAAGCATCGGTGAAACCGCTGGTGAAATGCAGGTCAATGCCTATGCGATCGGAGGATTTGTTCGGGACCTTTTTCTCTACCGTTCCAATGAAGACATAGACATTGTTATCGAAGGCGACGCCATCGAATTTGCAAAAAAATATGCCGAAAAGGTTAACGCAAGGGTCCATACATATCGAAAATTCGGCACAGCTGTCGTGATTTTTGAGGATAACTTCAAAGTCGATATTGCTGCGGCAAGGATGGAGTATTACCGTTTTCCTGCAGATCTTCCCACTGTGGAAATGAGTTCTCTCAAACTCGACTTGTTTCGGCGGGATTTTACCATCAATACACTGGCCATTCATTTAAATCCGGAGAATTTCGGCACCCTGATCGATTTTTTTATCGGTCTCAAGGACATCAAGGAAAAAACCATTCGCGTACTGCATAACTTAAGTTTTGTTGAAGACCCTACAAGAGTATTCAGAGCCATTCGCTTTGAACAGCGTTTCGATTTCACTATTGGAAAACTCACTGAAGGCTTGATCAAAAATGCCGTAAAAATGGAATTTTTCAAACGGTTGAGCGGAAGAAGGGTGTTTAATGAAATCAGGTCGATTTTAGAGGAAGAAACCCCCGCACCTGCGATTATTCGCATGAATGACTACAATCTTCTTAAGGTCATCCACCCATCTCTGGTTCTTGATAAGAATTTGACCAACCTTCTTGAATCCGCCAAAAAGGTGATTGACTGGTTTGATTTGCTCTTTTTAGAAGAATCTTATATGAAATGGATCGTATATTTTCTGATTTTAACCCGTCATGCGGATAAACAAATTTCCAATGAGGTTTGCAAGCGTCTCGAACTTCCGCCCCGATACAGCAAAATATTCTGCAATGATCGTTTTGAAGCCGACAAATGCATTTTCTGGCTTGAACATCATCTTCCGATTCCCAATAGCATCTTGTTCAAGCGCCTTTGGGAATTTAGAACCGAATTAATCCTTTACATGATGGCGGCATCCGAACAGGAAAAGGTCAAAAAGGCCATATCCCATTTTTTTACAAAATTACGTTATATTCAGACTTCTATAAAAGGGGATGATCTGATACAGATGGGCCTTCAACCCGGTCCTGTTTTCAGGGAAATTTTCGAAGCAGTTCGGGATGCAAAACTGGATGGACAGATCAAAGATCGGGAGGGTGAAATTCATTTTGCAAAAAACTTTTCCCGGAATCTGAAAAGGGATCCCGGAATAATCCATGACAAGATAGAGCAATGACTCTATGATGTTTTTCCGAATCTGACATATGAATTGAATCAAAATAGACAGGAGATTTTAAATGGCTGATAAAAAAAGAATTCTCAGCGGAATGCGGCCCACCGGGCCATTACACCTCGGAAACCTTCACGGCGCTCTTTTAAACTGGGTTCAAATGCAGGATGAATACGATTGTTTCTTTTTTATCGCCGACTGGCATGCACTGACCAGTGATTATGAAAATACGGGTAAAATCATCGGTTATGTCAGGGAAATGATGATCGACTGGCTCAGCGTAGGTCTCTCACCTGAAAAAAGTACTTTGTTTGTTCAATCGCATATCAAAGAACACGCTGAGCTTTTTCTTCTGCTTTCCATGATAACACCGGTCCCATGGCTGGAAAGAAATCCGACCTATAAAGATCAGATCCTCCAGCTTTCCAACAAGGACTTGTCCACATTCGGTTTTTTGGGGTATCCGGTGCTTCAGGCTGCAGATATCATCATGTACAAGGCTAACGGGGTTCCCGTGGGCATCGACCAGGTACCTCATGTGGAAATCACCCGGGAAATTGCCCGAAGGTTCAATTACCTTTACGGTGAGGTTTTCCCTGAGCCCGATGCAATCCTGACAAAAACTCCCAAAATCCTGGGTACCGACCGACGAAAAATGAGCAAAAGTTACAATAATGCCATATATCTGGGGGACAGCCCTGACAATATCAGGAAAATAGTTGCCACGATGATCACGGACCCCCAAAGAGCTAGAAAATCGGATCCTGGAAATCCGGACGTGTGCAATGTTTTTGAATTTCATAAAATATACACGGACATGGAAACACAGCATAGAATCAATAAGCAATGCCGTTTAGCGCAAATCGGTTGTGTGGAATGTAAAAAAATTATGGCGGAAAACCTGATCAAAGCTCTGGAACCTATCAGGGAAAAACGTGCCTACTACCTTCAGCAACCAAAACTTGTAGAGGATATTATCAATACCGGAAGTGACAAAGCACGGTCGGTCGCCTCCCAAACCATGAATGAAGTTCGTGAAGCCATTAAAATATGAACCGAAAAGACTATGGTCGATGATGTATACAAAGTTAAGGTGGAAAATATTTTCGAGGGTCCGATGGATCTTCTGATCCACCTGATCAAAAAACATGAAGTGGATATTTATGACATTCCCATCGCCCTGATCACGGACCAGTACCTGGAATATCTGGAGTGGATGCAGGCCATGAACCTAGATTTGGCTGGTGATTTTCTTCTGATGGCCTCTACCTTGGCTCATATCAAATCGAGAATGCTCCTGCCGATACACGGACAGGAGGATGATGAGGAAGATCCCCGGATGGAACTCACCCGGCCCCTGCTGGAATATATGAAAATGAAATCCGCTGCCGAAGAGCTGGCAGGACGTCCTTTGCTCGGAGAACATATTTTTACCCGGAAAACAGGTGAATCCGGTTTTAATTCAAAATCGCGGGATACTTTTGTTCAGGTCGGTCTTTTTGAACTTTTAGAGGCCTTTAAACGGCTTTTGGACTCTACTTCAACCACTCATCAGGTTGATTTTTCCGATGACCTGATTTCAGTAAAAGATCGTATCGCTGAAATTATTGAGACTCTCGAAAAAAAAGGTTCCATAACTTTTGGGGAACTTTTTTTTCCACATAACAACCGGAGCATGATCGTCATTACATTTCTGGCAATGCTGGAAATGGTCAAATCCTCTATTGTGCGTGTGGTTCAAAATACCCATACCGGTTCCATCAGACTTTTTTACATATGACTGATAATTTGAAAAATATCATCGAAAGCCTGATTTTTGTCTCTGAAACCCCACTGAATATCGAGCGGATTCAAAAAACGGTTCCCCATGCCGATATCGGCGAGATACGCTCTGCCATCGAAACACTCATGCAGGAATACCGATCACGAAAAGGTGGTTTTTTTTTAAAGGAAGTCGCCGGAGGCTACCAATTCAGAACCAACCCTGAATATCATGAATGGATCAAAAATCTGATTCAGCCAAATCCTGTGCGCCTCAGCAAAGCAGCGCTTGAAACCCTTGCCGTGATCGCCTATAAACAACCCATCATACGCAATGACATTGAACATATTCGAGGTGTGGACTGCGGAGGAATAATCAGAACACTGTTGGAACGAAAACTTGTCAGAATTCTTGGCCGAAAAGAAATTCCGGGAAGGCCCTTGATCTATGCCACCACCCAATATTTTCTCGAATTTTTTAATCTAAAGGATTTAAAAGACCTTCCAACTCCTAAAGAAATTGAGGGGATGGAAAATCTTTCTGAATTCGAAGAAAAGGAATCGCCTCCTGAAACAGTGAGTGAGGAATGAAAAAAACTCTTGACTTGAACACCACCCGAATCTATAAGGTTAGTTCAAATCCTCAACAGGGCGGTTAACTCAGCGGGAGAGTGCTACCTTCACACGGTAGAAGTCACAGGTTCAAATCCTGTACCGCCCACCATTCAAATTCTCCTTCACTTATGGTATTTTCGCAAATATTTCGAGGGTCTTTATGCAATTTCCTGAGACCTACTGAGAGTCCGCAGGATCCCATCCGATTATCGAACATTAAAACCGAGAGTTTGCTTGACTGAAAATCAGATTAGGGTTGAATTAATTTACGCTTCTTTAAACTTTGATTTCGCTTTTTGAAAAATGACGTTTAAATATTTATTGATTTTTGTTT
>CAYZJH010000029.1:0-42666 GCA_964478625.1 uncultured Desulfobacteraceae bacterium | reverse complement strand
GTCATTAAATCAACATTAATACGTCATAATATTTATGCCAACGTGTACTTAGCTTTAACGCAGTGGTTTCAACTTCAATGGAAGCTTTCAATCCACAGGCGTCTGCAATCTGGTAAAGCTTTTCATAATAGCTTGCTTTGGACAAAGATGGATCAACGTAGTTATCATCATCATTTTTCTTTTCGATCATCTTGCCATTACCTCAGTTTTATTGTTTTTAAATTTAATTACATTTCTTATTACAAGTTGCAATCAAGATGATAAAAATATCCAAGGCCATCCAGTTAAAAAAACGAAGATACTCGGAACATTCTTCAAGCCTTTTCATCCCTTTTGCATCCTGTGCAATGGCTGGACCCAGCGAGTCAAATACTCGGTCGGCGAACTCTTTTTCACGAAGCTCCCCCCAAAGGCGTTCCACAGTATTTAATTCCGGTGAATAGGATGGCAAGCGAATCAAGGCCATGTTTTCCGGAACCTGCAATTCATGGTATCAATGAGACGGTGCGCCATCAAGTACCATCAGCACTAATTTGCTGTAATCCCAGCATCTTCTGCCACCCCAGATGCTCTTTTGTGTTTTGCGCCCGGAAATTGGAACAAGATCTTCTTTTCCCACTCAAAAACCAGACGCTTATCAGTTGCCAAACTCTCTTTGATATTTCCAAATTAGATGATCCAAAATGCATGCTCTAATTCCTGGGTATTCTTTTTCAAGTATGAGGGATGCACCAAATATCAGAGGTTGAAATTCATGTTCTTTAACCTTTCTGCCAAGTATTTCTTCAACAAATCTTTTAACCATTCTGCCAGGTACCACGTAATCTTTAAGTCCAGCTAAAATATAAAAGTATTTGAGTGAGACTCCACTTCTTTGGCCTGGTATCTGTTTAATTTCCATTTCGAAATCATAGTTTCCTATGATCTTTCCGACGTCCTCCATCCTATCAACCCCAAAATTTACTAACACATTGCTGAATTTCAGAACTGCTTCTGCTTTCAGGATTCCGTTTATGGGAGAAGTCCTATGCCGGTTCTTGTAGACCTCATCTGCCATTTCCTCAATACCGTATTTTTTATAAAGAGATATTAAATCACTTATGGTGAAAGCTGGTGTCAATTGGCTTCCATCTTTGCCAGGAATTGATCCTCTTTCATTGCAAAACATCTTTTCGAATCTTTTAATGACTTTTTTTGTAGAATTGTAGTGCACCCCGATTGAAAATACGGCATCAATGACACATAATGGTAAGATTGGGTAGCCCAATTCATCTCCAAGAAATGGATCGGCAAGATTAAAACTCGTCTTGAAGAAGGCGGCTAAAATCTCTTGTTCTCTCATTAAAAGCTTTTGTTGCGCCTCGGTAATCCAAATCTTCCGGGTATACGGATAAGTGCCGCCATCTATATAAACAGGACCTACAGGTTCAACCTTTTCAGAGTTTTGTACATGAAAAAAATTATCGCAATAAGTATAGAATGGGTGATGCGTGATTGCGATGCGCCGAAGCTTGCAGTGTGGTAGCCTTCATGTTTCATCTTTATCAGAAACAGTTAATTCATATTTTTTACTGAACAAAACGCATTCTCCGCAATTATCTGTCCCACCATTTGGCATTTACATTCTCCTTTTTCCATATTTGATTAACCAATTAAGATGCTTCAGTTAAATTTTTCTCCCAGTCTCAGAATAAAATTTACCGCACTTTGCGCCTGTGCGGCGGCGAAAAAAAACATCCGCTGCCTTCTTTCAAAACGTTTTATCCAGGATTGGATATATGCGCCTGAATTCGTTATGGTCTGATTATCAATGCCCGCATGAGCACACAAGAACCCCGATCCTATCTCCGCTACAAGCTCTTCATGAGAATATTTGTGGTCATAACTTTCAAACTTCTCACGCATCCTGTCGTGACGACCGAGTCGATTTTTATGGCCTGTGCTGTGAACAATTTCATGAAAGAGTGTGGAATAGAATTTTTCAGGCTCATGGAAAAGTTTCCGTGAAGGCATATTCACTAAATCAAGATCAGGCAAATAATAAGCCATTGGCTCCATTTCCATTATTTTTGGGCAAACAGGCATGTTCTTCAAAATGGTTTCGCACTTGTCAATCGGATCGAAATCCTTGCAGACAAAGAGGGGAATTTTTTTCCCAAGACCTTCGCACTGTTCCACATTAAAAAGATGGTAGGCTTTGTAAAAGATTTCCAACCTTGTTTCTTTTTTGTCGTCTCTCTCCTGATTTTCCGGCCCATCTGGTTTTATGATTTTCCAAAAAAATACCTGAGTTGAAGACTCATCATCCCGAACTCTCCCTCCCAGTTTGACAACAGCCTCCTTTGTGGTCCAATAGGGTGCTGCATAACCTGCCATCGCTAAAAGAAGCGAATTAATACCGCTGTAGGGCCGCTTGGAAACCAGGTTCCTCGGTGGACCATTATCAGCCCAAGGTTTTTTCCAAACGACATTTCCTTTTTTAAGCTGCTCAAGGATCTTATCTGTTACCTGTTTAAAAATGTAACCCGACATTGAATTTCTGTTCACCGTTTTTTAAGGTCGCTGTCAAATTATTGACCATAGGATTCGTTTCTCAATTCAAGCTATCCCCACCCGCCCCCTGTCACTATTTGATCCCAAAATTTTCACAATGATATTTCGTAGATCCTGATTCGAGCGATTGATTTGACAATTCTCTGTCATACCGGCAAGGCTTTTCTCGGGCTTGAACCGGGAGCTGGGCACGAAGTGAAACCCTCAGGCACTATCCATGAAATAGAATCATCGGATATAGGGGTGGGAAAACTTGGTTGCCCAAGTTCTCCCCCCTCCGAACCGGACAAGAGGATCTTTCGCATCCGGCTCTCCAGTCGGTAGTTTAACCTCATGAGGACCGGCGTAAAGCACAATGGGCATCGTAAAGGCTAAAATACCCAAAGTCCTGAAAGTTCTTGTTCGGCCATCTGATGTTTTCCTTGCCCCGGCTAATTCCTATACCTTTGTGGTAGCCGCGTAAGATGGTCCTGAGCCTGCGCCTGATCCACCCGTCCAAAAGCACTTTGGGCCGGTGCACTTTATCAATCAGACTGAACCAAACGTCTCCTTTCACCCCCCTTTTCGAGGGCCGCCGGCATGCGATCGGTCCATACTGCACGTTCCACCCCATCCCAAGGGTCTTGGGCTTCTCCTGCTTGTTTAGTCCTCTCGGACACTGCCACCGGTTTAATTTCGCGTATTATAGTCTTCACGCATCTACCTCCCTGCACCCCTTGACTCCACGGGCATTACCCCGCTTCTTGGCTACTATGGACGCTCTGACTCTTGTCCGTCCGGTTGCTCTCCACCTCCACCTCGCGGTGACGCAGTTACCTTCGGCTACCGGAAGCGAGCATCTCCCGGAGGAGGACTTTCACCTCCCAGATCGCGCCTGCTCCCAGGCGCACGGATTCCGGCTTTCGCCGGCATGATGTTACAAGAGTAACACCATGAAAATCACTCACTTTGGATAGTTTTCATGCCCTTAAATTAACAGGCAAAAAATTAAGCAATATCTATACCATACTATATTCAATGCCGTTTCCTTAGTCTTTTCAAAAGAGTTTTCTTCCCGAAACAAACATAATCCCAGTGACTAAATCAGAACACGCCTTGTTCCATTTCACAATCTTTTATTTTTTCTGCTCTACATGAACAACAATTACTATCAAGAAGAGCTGGACCGATATTTTCAAGCCATCACACTTGACACTATTGCCGAAAACATCATGCAGGATTATTGTCTTGGCGAGAAGATGGGAATTAGAATTCGCTGATGGCTTCAGCTACAGGCCCGGGGGGTGGACATGATTCACCTTCCGGGCGATGGAACGGAGTATTGTGCCGATAATAGCCCGATATCCCTTAATCCAAACAAAGCGCTATGCGCTGAAAGCTCAAGACATATCAGTCCGGTACAAGGCCATGGACCAGCTCCGGGACACCTATGATTCTTGAAACCGGGGCCTTGTAACCTTACCACAAGCCACATAAACAGAATCAAACGCCCTCTCACGAATTTGAAGATCCGGGATGAATTTTGCCAGCAGACTCCAAGGTTCTGCCATCCCCGTACGCACCGTGTGGTATTGCTGAGCAATTTGAAAGACAAGACAATTCATGGAAAAATTCCACCAGGGAGCCCATTTGATCCCGCATGCAGCCACACGCGTCCCCTCGTCGGCATACTGAAACAGGTTGCGAAGCGCAACCGGCGACTGAAGAACATCGTGTGCAAAACTGAACAGAAAGGCATCTGCCATGTCACCAATTTGGGCTTCCTCGACAGAAGTATTGATGAGGGTCACGTTGCTCCACCCGTTTGCAGCAACCCGTAAATGAGCCTGATGCAACATCTCCGGACTCAGATCGATTCCGATCAAATACCCTGATTCACCGATGAACCGTTCAATCACCGTAAAATTGCTTCCTGTTCCGCAAGCCACATCCACCACAATATCGCCCGCTTTAAGACCTAAACAAGACACGGCTTCCAGTTGATACGCCAAGCCCCAAAAAGGCGCAGCTACCCTGTCGTACCATGGGGCATGGCGGCGGTAAATTTTTCTAACCAGGCCAAATCGGGTAACCATGGGTCTGCTCTCAAAATTGTATACGGTTTCATGGAACCAATCAGTATCGGGAAGACTGCATCAACAGGTGGAATGAAAAATCCCACCGACTCTCCTTCCCTTGCTCATAAGGTTGTTGAACAGGTCAACGGCACGCGGGGTTTGCTCAATATGATACTCAATCCCCCGTGACTGAAGCAATTTCTCGGTCCCGGGGCGGATTTGAAGCATGCCGTTCATTCCCCGGGAAAGAATCATCACCTCGATATCGTGCGCAAGAATATCTTCGATGTCGGCAGGCTGAATGCCCGGTTGATGACCCGTGCCGGTCTCATTCCAGTTCCAGCCGGCGGCACCCCCCGGCCAGACCTTGCAGTCTTTGAACCTGCGGGACTTGCCGTTGATGGTGACTTCTATACGGCCCCAAGAAAGCTGGGTAATTACCGTCGTATGTTCATCGTTATTCATGGATTCTCCTGTGATGGTAACCAAACCAACCGACTCCCCCCAACCCCGGTTTTTCAAAAAAGACAGCAGTTACCTGATTGAAACTTAATCCTTTTTTTGGTATTTTACGAGGTGTTGATGTCCGATAGCAATTATTTACCTGGTGATACCTTACAGCTCATTGCAAACCACTCACTGAAGAAAGGAGTCATCTGATAATGCAAAAGGACAATCGAAAAGCCCCTGATACCCAAGTCACATTGTCGGACGGGTCTGGCAAACGTTTGAGTGAATTCTGGAAATCGCAGAAACTTGTGCTGGTGTTTATTCGTCATTATGGCTGACCTTTTTGCCGTGAGCAGGTGGCGCAGTTGCGTCGGGCAAAAGAACAATTTGATCAGGCCGGTGCACAGGTGGTGATTGTGGGACTAGGCACCCCGGAGCAATCCGAAGAATTTAAAAACAAATTTCAAGTGCCGTTTCCGATTATTTCAGATCCTGAAAAAATATTGTACGGAGCGTTCGGGCTCAAGCAGATGTCTCCCCTTGGATTTCTTTCTCCGTCTTTGTTTGCCAAAAGCCTCTCAACCATGGCCAAGGGTCATGTCATGGGGATTCCCGAAGGTGATGTGCGTCAGCTTCCGGGAGTTTTTGTAATCAACACCGACGGTCGAATCGAATTCAGCCATTATGCCCGGGATCCGGCAGATCACCCGGACCCGGACACGATTCTGGAAATTCTATAAAAAAAAATCATCTGATTTTGCACATTATAGAAACTGCTCTTCTTCGGTGGACCCTTTCATGGCACTCACCACGGATTTTCCTTGGGTAATCGTGGTCATGACCCGATCGAAATAGCCTGTTCCCACAAATTTCTGATGGGTGGTGGCCATATATCCGTCCTCTTTTTCATGCGCAAACTCCTCTTGTTGAAATGCCGCATAGGCGGACATCCCTTCTTTGTGATAGCGCCGGGCCAGATCGAACATCCCCAGGTTCAGGGTATGAAAACCCGCCAGGGTAACAAACTGAAACTTGTACCCCATAGCCGCCAGTTCCCGCTGAAATCTGGCGATGGTGGCATCGTCCAGGTTCGCTTTCCAGTTGAACGACGGGGAACAATTGTAGCTCAACAGCTTGTCCGGGTATTTTTCGCGAATGCCTTCGGCGAAGAGCCTGGCCTGTTCAAGGTCGGGCTTTGAGGTTTCACACCAGATCATGTCTGCATAGGGTGCATAGGACAGCCCTCTGGCAATGGCTGAATCGACGCCGGAGCGAACCGGATAAAAGCCCTCGGGAGAGCGGGATTCATTGAGAATAAAGGGCTGATCCCTCTCGTCGATATCGCTGGTGACGTACAGGGCGCTGTCGGCATCGGTGCGGGCAATCAGCACGATTGGCACCCCACAGATATCAGCCGCAAGCCGTGCGGCTACCAATTTGGTAATATGCTCCTGGGTCGGCACCAGTACTTTGCCACCCATGTGTCCGCATTTTTTGGCTGAAGACAACTGATCCTCAAAATGAACTCCGGCGGCCCCGGCCTCAATCATGGCTTTCATCAGTTCGAAAGTGTTGAGCGGCCCTCCAAAACCGGCTTCGGCATCAGCAATGATGGGGGCGAACCAGTAGGGGCCGATTTTGCAGCATTCCAGCACGTGAATCTGATCGGCACGGCGAAGAGCATTGTTGATCCGCCTGACCACCTCGGGCACGCTGTTGGATGGATAAAGGCTCTGATCCGGATACATTTCCCCGGCCAAGTTGGCATCCGCCGCCACCTGCCATCCACTGACATAAATGGCCTGAAGTCCGGCTTCCACCTGTTGCACTGCCTGGTTTCCGGTCAGAGCGCCCAGTGCAGAAATATAATCCGAGAACTGCAACAAATGCCAAAGACGTTCAGCACCTGCCTGGGCGAAAGTATACTCCACTTTTAGCGTCCCCCGGAGACGTAAAACGTCTTCAGCCGAATACGGTCGCATAACCCCTTCCCAGCGAGGGTCTTTTTTCCAACTGTTTTCCAATTGCTCAATTTCGTAAGGATCGATTTCATGAAGCTTTATCCATTTGGCCCTTTGAATAGCCTGCTCTTCGGTTGTCAACATATCTGTATCCTTTCAATAAATGATCCGTTCATATCCCCCTGACCGTGCACAGTTTTCCATTATGGCGGATTTAATCCGGCACCCGGAGAAGCCAACCCATTGAATCCATTTGGATTCCGGCCTTCCCATGATGTTTTCAATCCTCAATCCAAATATTCATAGCCATGCAATGTCAGGAAATCATCCAGTTCGGGCTTTGACACGATCTCATTTAAAATCCTGGCGGCAAGTTCATAATTGCCTGTTTGGAAATTTTTTTCCCCGAGTTCATCTTTGATCTGTTTCAAATCCTGATTCATAATGGAATGAAACAGATCGAGAGTGACTTTTCGCCCATCTTCCAAAATTCCCTCGGGATGGTGGATCCACTGCCAGAGCTGCGTGCGGGAAATTTCGGCAGTAGCAGCATCTTCCATCAGATGATAAATCGGAACACTTCCGGTTCCGCTCAGCCACGCGGCCAGATACCGTAATCCGACACTTACATTGATCCAGAGCCCATGATCGGTAATGGTCCCTTCGGGCAATTTCAACAGATCCGCGGAGGATACCTTTACATCTTCCCGAAGGTTTTCGATCTGATTGGAGCCCGGCATTTTCTTGTCAAATTCCTCTCTGGCAATTTCCACCAACCCAGGATGAGCCACCCAGGTGCCATCATGACCGTCATTGACTTCACGGATTTTGTCCTCACGCACTTTCCTGAGCGCTGCTTCATTGGCCTCCGGGTCATCTTTAATGGGAATTTGTGCCGCCATTCCGCCGATAGCGTGGGCGCCGCGACGGTGACAGGTTTTGACGGCCAACAGTGAATAGGAGTGCATGCAGTGGCGGATCATGGTGATCTGGGACCTGTCCGGAAAAAGATAGGAGGGTATATTGCAGAACCTTTTGATAAAACTGAAAATATAATCCCAGCGACCGCAATTGAGTCCTGCCATGTGATCTCGAAGTTCAAAAATGATCTCATCCATTTCAAAAGCTGCCGGAATGGTTTCGATCAGCACCGTGGCTTTGATGGTCTTTTGCGGAATCCCCAATAAGTCCTGGGCCATAATAAAGATGTCATTCCACAGCCTGGCTTCCAGGTGGCTTTCCATTTTTGGAAGATAAAAATAAGGACCGGTGCCTCTGTCTAACAACTGTCGCACATTATGAAAAAAATAGAGTCCAAAATCAAAAACGCCGGCAGAAATGGGGTCATTGTCCACGGTCACATGTTTTTCCACCAGATGCCATCCTCGCGGACGGACAATCAGGGTGGCAATGGTATCATTGAGCCGGTATTTTTTTCCTTCCGGAGAATCATAGGTAATGGTCCGGTTAACGGCATCGCACAGGTTGATTTGGCCCTGCAGGGTATTGTTCCAGGTGGGAGAATGGGAATCTTCAAAGTCAGCCATAAATGTGCTGGCCCCGGAATTGAGGGCGTTTATGATCATTTTTCGATCCACCGGACCGGTGATTTCAACCCTTCGGTCTTTAAGATCATCCGGAATCGGCGAAATTTTCCATTCACTCTGGCGGATATGGGTCGTTTCTGACAAAAAATCCGGTAATTGTCCCCTGTCCACTGCTGCTTTGGCTTTTTTGCGATTGGCCAGAAGTTCTTTTCGGCGAGGTTCGAATTCCCGAGCAAGTTTTGTGATAAAATCGAGTGCCTCGGGTGTCAGGATTTGCCTGTATTCATTCTGGACCGGGGCCGTGATCTGAATAGGGGTGTGTGTTGATACGGGTTTCATCGGCGTTGTCCTTTCTTTTTTTCAATAACAGCTTATTCCGTGCTCATAATTTTAAACGAAAATTCTTTGTTCTCGGATCGGCGCAGCTTTTGCTTGTTTGAATATGGGAATATGTGAATTATTCGTCCGTTTTTAATTCTTTCCTGGGTTTTTTGCCAGAAATCCACTTGAAAAAGGTCAGGATGATTCTCAATAAGAAAATCGGCATACTTTTTTGGAAGGCCAAGAAATCTGGTCCATTCCTCAGGAAACACATCATTTTCTCCCACATGAAACCAGGGCTCAGGAGAAATTTCATCATCATATCTTCTGGACCTTGGAATTTGGCGAAAATTGCACTCCGTAAGGGGACAGATTTCATCATAATCATAAAACACCACCCTGCCTTTCTGGGTTACGCCGAAGTTTTTAATGAGCATATCCCCAGGAAAGATGTTGCTGAAAGCAAGATCCTTAATGGCATTCCCGTAGTCTAAAACAGCCGATTTTACAGCATCTTCATCCGCCTCCCACAAATAGATATCCAGAGGCGTCACCCTTCGTTCAACATAAGCATGCTTTAAAATTAAACTATCCCCCTCAAACCGGATCGTTTTTGCCGCGCACATTTTCAACTCGTCCATAAGTTCCGGGGTAAAACAACACAGGTTGAATTTCAGATGTTCAAAGGTTTGAGCCTCGACCATGCGACCTGCGCGATCATGCTTGAAAACAAAATCATATTTTTCCATAACCTTTTCGCGGGTTGTTTTTTTGGGGGGGGTAAAGGTGTCACGGATCACTTTAAAGACCTGATTGTCATTGGGCATGTTGAAAACAATCATCACCATCCCTTTTTTACCCCTGGAAATTTCAAAGCGATCCAAACAACACGTCACAATGTGATGTTGCAGATCACGGAAAGATTCTGTTTTACCATGCTTGTTGTAACCGATGGACGTATAGATTTCCGCAATCCGTTTATGGGGAATCAGTGTTTTTAAAAAGGCGACCCCATCATAGGGGCGATCGATATCGACCAGAAAGTAAGAACGGGTGAAACTGAATAAAATACTCACCTGATCTTCATTCATCAAAAGCCCATCAACATAAATCCCTTTGGAATCATTTAAAAGAGATATGACCAACGGCACAACAGCGGAATCGCTGATCATCCGACCGACCAAATAGACACCGACACCTCTGAAAAAAGGATATTTCAGCATCTCGATCCGGTCCGGCAAAGATGAAAGCCCGCGACTTTTAAGCTGATTTGCCACTTCGGACCCAACCAGTTTTGAGTCCTCCTCAAGATTTTGAAAAGAGGCATTCAGAGCATACGAATCGATCACATCCCGGATAAGCCCGGCGGCCGACCCCACCGGTTGAAAAGTGTGATAGGCGCTTTTATGATTGGGTTTCGGTGGATAGGTGAAATCAGTGTCGACAAATTCAATTTGCGGATCTACGCCCACGGTGGAGAAAATTCTTCGGGTCACCGAATTAAAAAAGGTTTCCGCCAGTTCCCAATCATCTCGGTCAGCGATTTTACCTGAATAAACCGCTTTGATAGCCATCCAGATCAGCTTGTCGGCAATCCGTTCTTTTAAAAGCTCATTCAGCCCAGTGACCAACTGATCTATGGATGAAGTATAAAGATCGAGTCTTGCTGCCGTATCTTCCTGCATGGCAGCCCAATGCCGCTGCTCAAAATGAATTTTAGCTCTTCGGGTAATGAATCGAAAAAGCGAATGAAAATTATCAAAGGCCTCTAATATACACTGAGAACCCATATTGGCCAAACGGCTGTCAGATAAATGTTCTTGCAAGGGAAGTTGTTCCATTGTGAGAGATTCTGTTTCACGTAATTCCTTATATCAAGGGTGCTTATAAGGTGCAAAACCAAAAGTCAACATAAAAAGGAGCCTTAGGATTTAACGATCTTGATATTCAGACAGGAAAATGATAGGGTGAGGTTCAACCTTAAATCAAACACACCGGTGAATTATGGTTCTTGAAGACAAAAACCTTCAAAGCCTTTTGGATAGTCTCAAGCAAAGGCATTACCGCTTGCTGGGTCCTGTTCTCAAGGATTTCGCCATTGGGTATGATGACATCGAAAAAGCTGAGGATATTCCGCAAGGCTACAGTGATGAGCAGGCCGGCGGAACCTATCGGCTTGTGAAAAGCGATAGTCCGGCCCGTTTTGATTATGTGGTCGGCCAGGATTCCTGGAAAAAGTTCCTTTTCCCGCCCGAAAGAACTCTCTTTGAAGTCCGCCGGGAGCCTGGCGGTTTTGACGTTTGTAAAATCGAAGAAGATCCATCGCATTTGGCATTTATCGGTGTTCGGCCATGTGACCTTTCCGCCATGGCTGTCCTGGATAAGACTATGCTGGAGGGTCCGTATCAGGATCTTTTCTACAAACGCAAACGCGAAAACCTGTTTATTATAGTGGTCAACTGTACCCGCCCGTCAGGAACCTGTTTTTGCAGTTCCATGAACACCGGCCCGAAAGCGGAATCCGGTTTTGATCTTGCCCTGACCGAAATCCTGGGAAATAATCAGCATTACTATGCCGTGGAGGCAGGATCCTCCCAGGGGGAGGAACTGTTAAAAGAATTGCCGCTTTTTGAAGCGACTTCTTCCCATTTGGAAAAGGCACAGAGCCTTTTACGCAAGGCCGCCGGAAAAATGGGACGAAAACTTAATACGGAAAACCTTCAGGATATTCTGAGTCGTCAATTTGAAAATCTGAGATGGGACATGACGGCCCAAAGATGCCTTGGCTGCGGCAATTGCACCCTGGTTTGTCCCACGTGTTTTTGTACCCAAATCAAGGATATTACCACACTGGACGGTAAGACTGCTTATCGTATTCAGGAATGGGATTCCTGCTTCACCGTGGAGCATTCCTATATTTCCGGCGGAAGTATCCGCACTTCAGCCAAAGCCCGTTACCGTCAGTGGCTGACCCATAAACTGGGCAACTGGATAGAACAGTTCGGCATTTCGGGATGTGTCGGCTGCGGTCGATGTATTACCTGGTGTCCGGTGGGCATTGACATTACCGAAGAAGCCGGTGCGATTCGGGAAAGTGATGCTTCCAGGGGCACCGTTTGAAAAGGAAAACCATGGACACTGGTGAAACCTTCAACTCAAGGATAACCCTATGGAACTTCTGGATAAAATCTTACGAGAACATCCTTTCCTGGAGGGATTGGAAGACCGTCACCTGGATTTGATCACCGGGTGTGCCGCCAATGCAGTGTTCAAAAAAAATGAGTTTTTGTTTCATGCGGGAGATCCTGCCAACCTTTTTTATTTTATCAGAAAAGGCCGGGTGGTGATCGAAACCTATATCCCAGGAAAGGGACCGATTGAAATTCAGTCCCGTGGGGAAGGCGATGTGACCGGATGGTCCTGGCTGATCCCTCCATACCGATGGCATTTTGATGCCAGGGCGGTTGAACCGACCCGGGCGATTGTCCTGGACGGCAAATGCCTTCGGGAAAAAATGGAAACAGACCATGATCTCGGCTTCGCCCTTTTAAAGCGTTTCGCAAAGGTGATTGCCGAGCGTTTGGAAGCAACCCGAATTCAACTTTTGGATATCTATGGCGACAGCGCGAAAAAATAAAAATATTCCCATAACCGTATCCGATCCCATGCTGCCCCGTCAGTTCAGGATCACCCGGTTCAAAAAAGAAACCAGCGATACCTTTTCCATGGAATTTGAACCGGTTTCAGGGGACGGTTCCTTTCATTTTGAGCCCGGTCAATTCAACATGCTCTATATTTTCGGGGTGGGAGAAATTCCCATTTCCATCAGCGGAGATCCCACCTGCCCGGAAGTGCTGACCCACACCACCCGTGCGGTGGGCAATGTCACTAAAGCGATGAAAAATCTGAAGGTCGGGGATACCATCGGCGTGCGCGGACCTTTAGGCAAAAGCTGGCCGGTTAGTGAAGCCGAAGGCAGGGATGTGGTGATCGCTACCGGAGGAATCGGCCTGGCCCCACTTCGCCCGGTGATTTACCATATCATCACCCATCGTGATCAATTTGGAAAAGTTGTCCTGCTCTACGGCACCCGTACCCCCAATGATCTGATTTACCGCAAGGAATTGAGCCATTGGCGTTCCCGTCTGGATATGGAGGTCCACATTACGGTGGATCGCGCCACATCATCCTGGCGAGGTAACGTGGGAGTGGTCACTACGTTGATCGGTAAAGCCCCGTTTAATCATTTGAAATGCCTGGCCATGGTCTGCGGTCCCGAAGTCATGATGCGTTTTACAATCCTGGAACTTCAAAAACGGGGGGTGGATGCCAAAAACATCTATGTTTCCATGGAAAGAAATATGAAATGCGGAATCGGCCTGTGCGGTCATTGCCAGATCGGTCCGCTGTTTGTCTGCAAGGACGGTCCGGTCTTCTGCTATGGTGATATCCAGGAGATATTCGCCAAAAGGGAACTCTGATATGACCCAAACACAAAAACCGAAACTTGCCGTGTGGAAATTTGCTTCCTGCTCCGGCTGTCAACTGGCTCTTCTCGATTGTGAAAACGAACTTCTGGAAATTGCCGAGAGGGTGGAAATCGCCAGTTTTCAGAAAGCATCCCGGGCAGCGATGAAAGGTCCTTATGACTTATCCCTTGTGGAAGGCTCCATTTCCACACCCCATGATGCGGAACGGATACATAGGGTGCGACGCCATTCCAAAATATTGGTCACCATCGGAGCCTGTGCCACTGCCGGAGGAATCCAGGCCATTCGAAATTTCAAGGATGTCAAAGAATTTATCTCGATTGTGTATGCCTCGCCGCAACATATCGAAACCCTCAATAAATCCACGCCCATATCGGATCATGTTTTTGTCGATTTTGAACTTCGCGGATGTCCCATCAATAAATATCAGCTTCTGGAACTGATCAACGCCGTTTTGAACAAGAGAAAGCCGGTAATACCCCCCTACAGTGTTTGCATGGAATGCAAGCGATTGGGAAATACCTGTGTAATGGCGGCGCGGGGCACCCCCTGCTTGGGACCTGTCACACAGGCAGGATGCGGGGCGATCTGTCCCTCATACCATCGGGGATGTTATGGATGTTTTGGCCCAAAAGAAGCGGTCAATACCGCTTCTCTGGCCGGATGGCTAAAAACTCTGAATGTCCCGAAAGAGGACCTGGTGAGGGCTTTTCGCGGATTCAACGCCTATGCGGATCCTTTCCGGAAAGAGAGTGAAGCTCATGAAAAGTAAATCCGTCAAAGTTGATGCCCTGGCCCGCGTGGAGGGTGAAGGCGGCCTGCATATCAGAATCAGGGACAATAAGGTGGCTGATGTTCAATTCAATATATTCGAGCCCCCGCGGTTTTTTGAAGCGTTCCTGAGAGGCCGTAAATTTACCGAGGCTCCTGATATCACTGCCCGAATTTGCGGCATCTGCCCGATCGCCTACCAGATGAGTGCTTCCCATGCCATGGAAATGGCCTGCGGAGTGACCATTGAAGGTCCGCTTCGGGCATTGCGGCGGCTGGTCTATTGCGGAGAATGGATTGAAAGCCATGCATTGCATGTGTATATGCTCCACGCCCCTGATTTTATGGGATATGATGATGTCCTCCGCATGGCATCAGATCACCCCGACTTGGTCAAGCAGGGTCTGAAACTAAAAAAAATCGGCAATGACCTGATGATTTTGCTGGGTGGACGGGAGATTCACCCGGTCAATGTGTGTGTCGGCGGATTTTACAAAGTCCCCACACCAAAAGAACTTAACCTAATGCTCAAACCCCTTCAATGGGCCCTGGAGGCTTCCATGGAAACCGTCAGATTCGTTTCCACCCTGAAATTTCCCGATTTCGAGCAGGATTATGAATTTGTATCTGTTTGCCATGACAGGGAATATCCGATCAATGAGGGCCGGGTTAAATCGAACAAAGGGGTGGACATTCCGGTTGAAGATTTTCTGAATGTTTTCGAGGAACATCAGGTGAGGCATTCCACCTCATTGCACGCCGAAGTCAAACAGCGAAATGCCTATCATGTGGGACCCATGGCCCGGTATAACCTCAATTTCGACAAACTCACCCCCATGGCTCAACAGGCGGCCATGGAATGCGGTTTGGGGGAAAAATGCAACAATCCCTTCAAAAGCATTATTGTCAGGGCGGTAGAGCTGGTTTTTGCCTGTGAGGAAGCCATTCGAATCATCGAACATTATGAAATGCCAGACATTGCACACATGGAAATCAGCCCGAAAGCAGGAACCGGGCACGGGGCCACCGAAGCGCCCCGGGGACTGCTCTACCACCGGTACGAAATCGACAGTGAAGGCGTGATCCGAAACGCCCGGATTATAGCCCCGACGTCACAGAATCAGAAAGTCATTGAAAATGACCTGGCCGCTTTTGTTCCCCAAATCCTGAATCTTCCAAATGACCAACTGACCTGGCAATGCGAACAGGCCGTTCGCAATTATGATCCGTGTATTTCCTGCTCATGCCATTTCCTGAAACTCCATATCCATCAGGAAAATTAACGGTCCCATGGCTCCCCGGAAATCCATCCTTGTGATCGGTATCGGAAATTCTTTTCGTGGCGATGACGGCATCGGTCCGATCATTGCCGAACAGATTCAGAAAATGGTTCCCGGACAGGTGGATGTGCGTTCCCATATCCGGGACGGGTTTGCTCTGATCCAATTGTGGAAAGGATATGATCATGTTTATATCATCGATGCGGTCAGCTCTGGCCGGACACCAGGTCGGGCCCATCGGTTTGATGCCCTCAGTAAACCATTTCCCCAACACTTTTTTACCCATAACTCCACCCATGATATTAACATATCGGAAACAATCGCCCTGGCCCAAACACTGGAGATGATTCCCGAAAAATTGATTGTCTACGGGGTGGAAGGCAAAGATTTCAGCATTGGAGCCGCTCTTTCCGATGAAGTCCGAAAAGCTGTAATCCCTGTTACCGGCATGATCATAACGGATTTAAGCCTGGAACTTTTCTAATGGAAAAGGAAATAAAGGACTGTTGGTGCAGGCGATTTTTAAATTTCCGAAAACTTGTTTTGATCATTGTTTCAAAACAACTTGACATTTATTTCATCTATAGATAGAAATCCATTTTTAATAATTTTTGCGGCAGAAGCTGCTGATTGGGATTAAACCAGTAAGTAACACGCTAAAAAAGAAGACTGAGCCGGCATGGAGGAAAGATTCTTCGTCGACCACTGAGCGCATGGCATATAACGGTTTTCGATGGCGGCCTCCTCAGAATGACAATGGTACCTTGTCGATTCCTTAACTTGACACCAATGGCCGAAGGCCGGGCCTGAAATGAAACGTAGCGTTATCTTGGTGGATTAAGGAAGCTGGTTTTTCTGGATGCCGGATCAAATTATCCGGCATGACTGAACCTTGGACTGTCGAATTGAATAAGTCCGTTAAATGTTCACCTACCGCCGGTACAATGCGGTAATTAGTAATCATCTGAAAAAAAAAGACCACGAAGGTCATATCTTCATGAAATGAAGAGGCTTTTGTGGTCTTTTTTTTTGTCCCGGCAATCCGGAAGTATCTTTTTTGGGTTTGCAAAAAAAATGGGAGCAACCGAACTCGACCAAGAGATTAGCGGCTGCCCCCGTGTTGATAGACGCCCTCGAAATCAGGGAATCAGGATTATGTTACCATGAAACAGACTGTTTGGCAATTTTTCAATGGTCTCTTCCTCCCAGGCTGAGCCCATTTTATCGGGAATTTTTATCCATTCCGACAAAAGACCATTGGCTCCAGAGTCAGCAATGGATACCGGTTCGGTTCAAATCCGGGACAGACTTGTTAAGGTATCTCCCGATTCAAATCGCTCATTTTGGGTTCCTGATTCGAGTGGGATTATTAAAATCTTAACTCAGTTTGGCACAGGAGGACATCAAATGAAAAAGGGAGTCTGTTTGTCAATTTTTCTGCTGTGGATGGTGTTTTTAACACCTTCGGCAGCCATATCCGATGATAGTACGGAAAAGGAGCGGATCCATCGATTGGAGGAACTGACGGTTCGTGCAAAAACTCAGGGGGAGGCATTTTCTTATAAACCCGAATCAACCACCATCGATTTGGACAGCTATGAGACCATCGATATACCCCAGAATGTGGGAGATATTCTCAAGGACCTGATTATTTTTGATTTTCGGGGAGAAAGCGCACTCATTCCCGATGACGACACGTTCCAGATGCGCTCTTTCGAAGCAAACCGTTTTGTTACGGCCATCGACGGGTTGAATCTTCGCAAGACCGGAGGCCGAAAATCGTCTCATATTGTCGATTATGCCTATCTTCCGACATTTTTGATTGAAAAAATCGAGATTTTACCTGGACCTCACTCAGCACTGTATCCGGCCAAAAGTATCGGCGGTGTTGTCAATTTCATTACCCGTCCTCCCAGGCTTCATGAAGGTCCTGAACCGGATATTCATGTTTCCACCAGCTTCAAATCTTATGATACTCAAAACCACAGCCTTTCCGTTCAGGGAAGTGTTCAATCCTTTACCTACGACTTAGGTTATCAAAAATATGCTTCCGATGGATACCTTCGCAACAATGACGCCGATATCGATACGGTATTCGGTCGTTTTGGGTATGTTTTTCCCTCCGGCGGACATGTTGCCCTCAGCGCTTCCTATGCGGATGCCGACCGGGGCGTTGTGGTCTTCAACGACCCCAACAATCCTTTAAGCAACTATGATAACGATTATCCCAAAGTATCCGACGCTTTGTTTTATGACTGGCAGAATCCGACCTGGAACGGGCGCAACCATTCCTACCGACTGAACTACCGTCAGCCGACCTCTTTCGGAAATTTATCAGCCGATGCATATTACAGTGAAGAAGTACGAAACAGGTCCTACCTGTCCCTGATAAGCCCCTCTGATCCTTCACAGGGAACCGAAAGATTGTCATCCGACACTACCTGGTATCAGGAAGGCACTAAAATTCAGAATGAATTTCGCCTGACTGACAATCATCTGACTACCATCGAAGGTGATTTTGAACAATGTTATGACGGAGAAAACAAAGACAGGCGTATCAGGATGAGAGGTGGAGGGATTCAGCATCGATGGCAGATTGTTCCGCGTTTGAGCTTAACCGGCGGTCTGCGATATGAAGACGTCAATATCTGGGTGAGTAATTCAGGTATTACTGGAAAGCCGCCATGGATAGAACGGAAATGGGATGAATGGCTTCCCAAATCGTTTATCACCTATGAACTGGATGACCTGGCGGCCATTTTGCGGGACACTTCCTTATCTTTGGGAGTCAGCCGGATATGGCGTGCTCCGGATTATCACGGAGATTATAATCCCCAGGGAAGATCCGCCGGTGCATGGCTGGATCCGGAACATGGAGTGGGCATGGATACCGTGCTGACACGACGGTTATGGAATGACATCCATATGAAGCTGGCCTATTCCTATTATGAAATCAAGGATTATATCGCATCCAACAGCGCTTACGCAGAATTTACACCCAGCCCCCGAAACCCGGTGCCCCCCGGTATGGAATTCATGGATTACAAAATCAACCTGGAAAAAGTCGTGCGGCAGGGTGTTGAACTTGAGTTCACCGGACATCTTATGCGGGACCTCTCTTTTTATCTTGGGTATGCCTACTCGGATCTTGACAGCAAAGGAGAGGAACCTGCCGGCGTAAGGGAGGCCTCCAATCGATCCAAACATCGGGTTAATGCCGGCCTGAGATACAACTTGTTTGAAAACACCACACTTCTTCTGGATTATAAATATCAGGATGACCAGACCAGTGAAATTCCGGAGGAGCTTGGCCCGGATGAATGGGTGATCCGGGAAGTTGAAATCGATTCGTTCCACCTGGTGGATTTCGGTATCCGACAGAACCTTTTTCAAAAATGGGGACCATTCAGCAACGGTGTTTTGAGAGTCTTTGTCAACAATGTCTTTGATGAGACCTATACGGACAGCAGCGGATTTCCGGCCACGGACAGAACTTTCGGAATCGGTTTCAGTTTCACGATGTAACGGTTTCAGCGTTATCCAAGTACATTAAGGAAGGTGGTTTTTCCGGATGCCGGATCAAGTCCGGCATGACGGAAGACTTTGTGCTGTCAGGCGAAAAATAAAAACAAAATTAAAAAAACGGAGATTCAACATCATGAAACAAAAATTAACGGTAAAAAACCTGACATCAGGTTTACTTCAATGTGCATTCATCCTTTTGTTTTTCCTGGTCCCCTTCACAAATTCCCTGGTTTCAGCCGAGACCAGGGGTTCCTATCATTTGGTGGGAACCGGTCCGGGAGATGCCGATCTTCTGACCTTACGCGCACTTAAAATCATCAATGCCGCAGATGTGATTTTTTCTGACTCTAAAACCCAAGAACGTCTGGAGGGACTCATTAAGTTTGACGGTAAGAAAATTCTGGACGGATACGGAAGATTATTCCCATTTTATGGAAAAGATTGTTCGCAACTGAGCGAACAGGAAAAATCCAGAGAACAGATGAGTTGCGAGGAATATCATCAGAAACAGACAGAATATGCAACCCTGGTCAGAAAAGCCGTGGCTGAGGGCAAAAATGTGGTCATGCTCACCGAAGGAGATCCGACCCTATTCGGTCCGAGTATTTGGACCGTCAAAGAACTGGCCGATATCAACCCCGTGGTTGTGCCGGGATTGAGTGCGTTCAACGCGGCCCATGCAGCTCTGAAAGTCAGCCTGGGCGAAGTGATTATCACGGCTCCATTCAAAAAGGAAGGGCGTAGGGATACTATCGAAAGTCTTGCCGGTCATGATCGGGCCACCATGGTTATTTTCATGCCGCGCGATTTTAAGGATGTATTTGAAAGGCTTTCAGCGGTCTATCCGAAAGATACCCCCGTGGCTGTGGTCTCCTATGCCGGACACAGTGATAAGGAAAAGCCGGTAATCGGCACCCTTGAAGATATTGGAGAAAAAACAGAGGAACTGGAAGTCGGCATGTCTCTGATTTATGTGGGACAAGCTCTGGAGAAAGCTCAGTTGAATCACAACCGGAAAGATTCTGGTGGTAAAAAAGGAAAATTTTACCTGGTTGGAATCGGCCCGGGTGATCCTGATCTGGCCACTCTCCGAGCAATAAAAGTCATTGAAAAGGCAGACCTGATATTTGCCGGATCTAGAATCACCGACAGGTTTGAATCATCCTTTGATGGAAAAACCGTTCTGGAGGGTTACGGCCGTCTATTTCCTTTTTACGGCAAGGATTGCTCGAAAGTTACCGATGAGGAACGTGCAAGAGAACAGATGAGCTGTGAAGAATATCAGGAAAAACAAAGAGAATTTGCAGCCCTGGTAAGAGAAGCCGTAGCTCAGGGAAAGACCGTGGCAATGCTCGACAATGGCGATCCGTTGATCTATGGTCCTTGTTCCTGGTCACTGATTGAACTGAAGGATCTGGATACCGAAGTGGTACCGGGTCTGAGTGCTTTCAATGCCGCAAATGCGGCACTTGGTGCCGGAGTGACCGAGGGAACAGAATCCAGTTCAGTGATTCTGGCATCGGGATGGTCCGTGGAGGAGATGGCGGTCCATCAGGCTACCATGGTTTTGTTTACCATGCGAACCGAATTCAAAAAATTTATCGACAGCCTTTCAAACCATTACCCGCCTGAAAGTCCTGTGGCAATTGTGGTCAGCGCCGGTTATGCTCAAAAGGAAAAGGTTTTGCATTCAACATTGGGAACGGTTCTGGAGCAACTCGGAGAAGATAAACTCCCGTTTGAATACCTGCTCTATGTGGGAGATTTTCTGGCTGAAAAATAAAAGCAATCCCCTGGTCCATCTTTGAAAGGCATGGATTCATCCCTATTCCCTCTTTGAAAAGGACGGATCACTCCCTGGTTTCCCCTTTGAAAAAGGACGGATCAATACCAAGTCTTCCTTTGAAAAAGGGGGAGTCCGGGGGATTTTAAATCCCGGGGCCACGCTTTCAAAAGGGCGGAAAGAATCGCTCCTGCTTTTCAGAAGAACAATCAACTACCGGTTTGGACCCGACCTGATGAGCGGGCCACTAAAAACAATCCAATATGAACTGGAGGTCATAAAATGAAAAACAGAAATTTTCTTAGATGGTTCTGGATCACCCTGGCAATTTTTTTAATTTCTCCCAACGGATTTGCACACAATCTCTGGCTCAATCCTTCCAATCATTACCCCAAAGCCGGAGAAACGGTCGACATTGTTATTGGTTGGGGGCATAAATATGTTGAGAGCAGAACGGATCAGGAAGTAAAGGAAGAAACCGTTAAAGTGATCTCAGCCCTTGATCCAGATGGGAAGATTGTGGAACCTGAACGGAAATCCCCTTCCCTTTTTCAGCTCAACATTGAAAAGCCCGGGGTGTATGCAGTGACTGCCGGAATCAAGCCGGGAATATTTACAACAACACCGGAAGGAAGAAAGTGGGCCGATAAAAAAGAGGTGCGGAATCCGCTCAAGTGCACCGCTTACAATATTATTGCCAAAACCCTGATTGTGGCCGGAGGCAGTGACCGGAATCTTTCAGCTTCTACCGATCAGCCACTTGAAGTGATTCTGCTTAAAGACCCATCAACTCTGAAAAAAGGAGATTCTTTACCAATCAAAGTGCTCTTTGAAGGAAAAGCCTTAGAGGGAATCGAAGTCAAAGCCAAATATGCCGGGTTTGATCAGGACTCTTCGGATCATGGTCATGGACCCGCTCAAAAAGCTTATCCGGTGGAAACAACAACGGATAATAATGGAGAAGCTACCCTCAAATTAGACACGGAGGGTTTCTGGATGATTCAGCTTTCTCACAGAACTCCCTATCCTGATACCGAAACCTGTGATGAATATATGTACAATGCAGCATTTACTTTTGAGATCAAATAATTCCAGCGGCTGTAGGAGCCCGAAAATGGCAGAAAAAAACCACGAACTGAAAAAAACATTGCGCCCGGCTGATGCGGTAATGATTGTGGTAGGCAATGTCATCGGAGTCGGCATATTCACCACAACAGGATTTATCGCCGGGGATCTTCCGGATGCAACTCTGATCATGACCGTCTGGGTCCTGGGGGGAGTGCTGACCCTTTTGGGAGCACTTTCCTACGGGGAGCTTGGGGCTGTATTTCCCAAAGCCGGGGGCGATTATGTCTATCTTAAAGAGGCCTATGGACCCATTGCCGGTTTCATGGTGGGATGGGTGGGCTTTTTTATTATCAATCCGGGCTCCATCGCCGCCCTGGCTCTGGGATTAACCGAATATCTCATCCCGCTGATCACAGGTGATATGGCCGGAACTTCCCCGGCCATTCCGAAAATAACGGCCATTCTGGTAATTCTGATCTTTACCGGCATTAATTATATCAGTGTTTCCTGGGCAAGCCGCACTCAGAACCTTCTGAGCGGATTCAACCTTCTGACAATCGTCATCATTGTGACTGCCGGCTTTATCCTGGGTTCGGGTGATTGGGAAAATTTCAGGTATCAGTCGGATACCGTTTCAACTGGCGATCTGTTCGGCCCGGCCATGATTTCCGTATTTTTCACCTACAGCGGCTGGTTTGTTTCAGCCTATGTGGCAAGTGAAATGAAAGACCCTCAAAAATCACTTCCCTTCTCTCTGATTATCAGCAGCCTTGTGGTAACAATTGTCTATATTGTGATGAACCTTTTTTATATCTATGCGCTTCCCATACCGGTAATGGATGGTGTGGTGGACATTGCCAGGCGGGCATCGGAATCGCTTCTGGGAAGCAACGCCGCGGTCTTGTTTTCCATCATGATCATCTTTGCGATTCTGGGCAGTCTGAATTCGGTGACTCTCACGGCTCCGAGAATCTATTATGCCATGGCCAATGACGGCCTCTTTCCCAAAAGACTCGGGATGGTGCATCCCAGGTTCAGAACACCTCATTATTCCATTGGAATACAGGCAGTGATTGCTATCCTGATGGTGTTCGCAGGCAATTTCTATCAACTGTTGTCTTATACGGTTTTTTTCATGCTTTTGACCTGTATTGCAACAGCCATCGGCGTGTTTGTCCTGAGAGTACGAAAACCTGATTTGGCAAGGCCATACAAAGTATGGGGGTATCCTCTCACCCCATTGGTTTTTGTTCTTGCTTACTCATGGATTGCGATCAGGGTTTTTCTTCACAATCCCGGAAATGCCCTGATCGGCATGGCAATTGTGGTGATCGGTATCCCGTTTTTTATCTACTGGAAAAGGAAGTCTGTGCAACAAAAGGAGTTCATTTGAGTCATTCGGTTATTTACCAACGTTTCTTGTTCTGGCTTGTGCTTTGCTGCTTTTTTTTGTCCGGAGCGGCAGGGTTGATTTATGAGATCTTATGGGTAAGGATGATCGACAAGGTTGTTGGAAGCGCTCCTTTTGCTGTGGCCACGGTCCTATCGGTGTTCATGGGAGGCCTTGCTCTGGGGAGCTGGGCCATGGGCTGCTACATCAACCGTTTATCTTCAAAAAGAGCTTTATTGGCCATTTACGGGAAACTCGAAATTGCTGTCGGCATCTATGCATTGTTTCTTCCTTTTCTGATCAAAACCATCACACCATTTTATTCTTTCACCTATCATTATCTGTTTGAATATTTCTGGTTTTATCAGCTTTTTGCTTTCATGGGCACCTTTACATTGTTGATCTTGCCTGCAAGCCTGATGGGCGCAACCATGCCTGTGCTTTGCCAATTTTATATCTCACGAGTGGATCATTTGGGTACCCGTACAGGACGGCTATATGGATTAAACAGTATCGGCGCAGCATTCGGTGCCATAATTTGCGGATTTATATTGATCAGCAGCTTTGGCGTACAAAAAACTATTTATCTGGCAGCCGGAATCAATTTTTTTGTTGGAATGACCTGTATTCTGGTGTCATGGCAAAAAGGAAGGTACTTTTATGGGGTACCGGATGAATGGATCACCCGCAGAAAAGATTCAAGGAAACAACAAAAAAAGGATATTTCAAAAAGCCCAAAAAGTTCTGAACGAACATCAGCATGGGCCTTATGGCTCTTTGCCGTTTCCGGTTTCTGTGCGATGGCTTATCAAGTTTTCTGGACCCGTCTGATCACTTTACTGATAGGTCCCACCACGTATTCTTTTACTCTGGTGGTTTCGACATTTATCATCGGGTTATCGGCGGGAAGTATCCTGTTTGGCCGTCTTGGGGACAAAACCCAAAAGATTTTCCGGCTCCTGGCGGCCACCCAGATTGCTGCGGCAGGTTCCGCCCTGGCGGTCAGTCACTTTTTGGGAAACAGTCAATTTCTCTTTGCCAAACTGATTTATCTGTTCCAGGACAGGTTCGGAACCATGATTCTGATCCAATCTCTGGTTATCTCTGCCATTCTGTTCACGCCCACTCTTTTTCTGGGAGCTTCATTTCCCCTGGTCAGCAGAATATATGCCCGATCTCTATCCATGCTGGGAAAATCGATCGGCAATGCCTATGCCCTGAATACCATCGGAGCCATTCTCGGTTCCTTTACAGCAGGATTTATTCTTATTCCCCTGGCAGGAAAGGAAAACGGATTAAAAATCATCATTCTGCTTCAGATTCTGACCGCATTTATCGCCTATTTCCATTGCAGCTTCAGGGAGTATTTTTTTCAGGCCAAAAACAGGTTCAGGTGGATCACCGCGCCGGCCGTTGCTGTTTTGGCCATCCTGGTGATTTCTTATTACCCTTCCTGGAACCGTCATGTGCTTTCCCGCGGATGGTACCGGAATTTTCAGGATATCAGATTAATATTGGAGCAGACCTCCTGGGCAGATGCTTTGCGATTTGGTCCTGAATTACTGGATCAACAGCGTGACAATCTCGAACTGGTGTTCTATGGAGACGGCATCGGAGGTTTTACAACGGTTGAAAAGGAAACCACAAGTATGGGAACAGTCGAATATGCATTGAACAACAGCGGAAAACCTGATGCATCTTCTCACGGAGACCGACTGACCCAGACGTTGTCCGGACATTTTCCCCTTCTGTTTCACCCGAACCCCCAAAAGGCTATGGTTATAGGCCTTGCAAGCGGAATGACTATCGGTGAAATGTTGCTTTATCCTTTAGAACGGATCGATGTTCTGGAAATCAATGATCAGGTGGTTGAAGCTTGCCGATTGTTTTTTACCCCTTTCAACAATGACTGTTTAAACGACCCACGAACCCGTCTGGTGGTTCAGGATGGACGAAACCATCTGGCCCTGACCCGCGAAACCTATGATGTCATCATCTCAGAACCCTCAAATCCATGGATGTCGGGCCTTGCAAATCTTTACTCCCTGGACTTTTTCCGATTGGTCAGAAGCCGCCTGAATCACAACGGCATCTTTGCCCAATGGATTCAATCCTATGAAATCGACTGGGAAACCTTTTTGTTAATGGGCAGAACTTTCAAGAAAGCGTTTCCGGAAGGCGTTCTGATCAGGCTTGGCCCCGGCGATTACATGCTGATGGGTTTCGTCGGTCAAAAGGGGCTTAATTGGGAAAACCCCGAAAAAAATATCCATCATGCCCGCCGGTCTTCCAACGCATCCATAGAAAACTTTAAGTTTCTGGCCTGGTTGGTGGTTTCGGAAGATCTGGATCATTTTTTTGGTGAAGGGCCTTTGCATACGGACAATTTCCCGCTCCTGGAGTTTTCAGCACCCCAAAAACTTTACATGGCCGGTTCCGATCCTGATCAGAATATCGATCAGGCCATAGAAAATCGGCGTCTTTTATCTTTTGACACCCTGAATTTCATGCAGGGTCCTGATAGTGTGGACCAGCTTTTAGATCTCATTGAATTTACCGCATCCGTTAATATTCCCCTTTTTAATTCCATCGATCACCACGATCTTACACCCTCCGCACAAAACCGTTATCGCCGTATCGTGACTCGTTTCTGCGAAAATGCACTGGTACCTTCCTATAGCATCATTAAAGATGTCACATTAAAAAAAGAGTGCGCCGAAATCCAGATTCATAAAATCACTCAAAAAATGATTTCAGGGGATTGCAAAGCCGATGACCATTACAATCTGGGGCTGGCATTCATCGCAGCGGGACGTTCTAAAGAAGCTGTTGGACATTTAGAGACCACAATCACCATGGATCCTTTGCATATGGATGGCCACATGGCGATGGGTTTGCTGATGGCCGAACAAGGAGATATGGAAAAAGCCACTTACCATTTTTCAACGACCTTAAAGATTTCCCCTTCGAACGCCCAGGCTCAGAAATACATGGGCATGGCAAAATTGCGCCAGGGAAATTTTGAGCAAGCGGTGTTTCACTTATCTAAAGCCAGGGAAATCATGCCGGATGATGGCGACCTTTTAAAGGAACTGGCAAGGGCTCTGGCCAAATTTAAAAACGTTCAATAATCCAGTCAGCCTCTGAAACCCTGTGGATTTCTGCTTTCGCAGGAGTGAAGAAAAAAAAACTCGACCACCAGGATTCAAGCGCTAAAAATACCCCTGGTGTCAAGTGTGTACAAAGAACATGCTTTGAAAAGGGGGACTCAGGGAGATTTTTTTAACCGGAACTACTAAAAGCCTTAACACCTTGGTGTCCTTACGAAGAAACCGGCAGGGTCATGATCGCTTCTGCAATTTCCCGGCTTAACTCACCTAAAGCCATGCTTTGGACTCCGACAATATCATTGTAGCTTTTTCCTGAAAGAGGTAGCCGGATGTGGGTTGTTTTGTCAAACAACATTTTTTGGCTCTCCCCTCCCAAAACAGCCCAATAGGCATCCAGCCCGACTTGTTCATCCGGCTTGGGGTCAAAGCGTATAATTCGAACCACAATTTGATATCGGACCTCAGTTGCCGATTTCCATGGGAAAATGAAAACCTGACGGCCCGGAAGCAGCGCAGACAAATTTTCAGCGATCACTGTATTGATATTTTCTTTTAAAGACCCCGCCCATCGGTCATACTCCGCCAGATGGACCTGATGAAATCCCTTCTGGGTCACGATCTGAGGGCGGTCAAGATATGAGGGAATCTCCACAGGACCAACACCGATCCTATCACCCTCTGCAAATAATTCCTCATCGGTTAAAGGCCTGGATTCCAAAACAGGGGTCAATGCGTAGAATCGGGACGGTTGAGTCCTGGCACATCCGGCATTTGACAACAAGACGACCAGAGCCAGAAAAAGACCACCAAAGCAAAAGGCACGGTTTGAAATCATTTGACTCCCCCCTTTCCTTTAATCAGTGCTTCCGGATGCCGTTCAAGATATTCGGCCAGAATTCGCATGGAACGGGCTGCTGCGGCAAATTCATCAATGGCATTGTGAACCTGATATCCCATGGGAGTTTCTCTCCTTGCAATATTTTCAAGGGCCATAAACGTTTTGTTCGCCTGATCCAGAGCCGTTTGAGCCGCTTCTGCTGCGATTTTGATTTCACCGGTCATGGGCACAATCAGTCCATTGAGATTTCCAAGCATCGTTTCCATATTTTCGACCAGTTTTTTAGTTCCGGTAACAGCCAGGACAATGTCTTCACCTGCCCCTTGCACAACTTTATTGGTATTTCCGGCAAGATTCTCCAGGTTGTGAATCAGGTGCCGCATATCTGCTGCCAGGGGAACAATCTCCTGATTGATATTGACCGCAAGTTCTTCGATATGCTTCATGGTTTGGGTAAGGGCCGAAAATCCCTCTTTCATCTCGGTGGAGTTGATCATCTTTTCAATCCCTTCGATAGCATCCAGTGCTTTGTAGGCGAGCGCTTCAATGGGGAGTTTTCCGAGCACTTTGGCGATTTCTTCCATTTCCGAGGGAATAGTCGGCACTTCCGGATACCCCATATCACTTTCTGCCATTTCCGCCCTAAAAAATTTGGCTTCCCGGTCGGGATGAAAATCAAAATCCACATAAAGTTGACCCGTCACCAGGCTGTGAAGCTTCAATTGTGCCCTGAGCCCATTATTGACCAGTTGGGAAATGATTCTTTCGGTTTCTTCGGAGCTTTTGAATTTGTCCGGAAGGCGGGTGATTTTTCTCAAATCGACCTCAATGACAACCGGAATGCGAATGCTCAGGTTGTCCGGATGAAAATACATGTGGATATCCGTCACATTGCCGATCTGAACGCCTCGAAAGGCGACCGGGGCTCCCACCTGCAACCCCTTGACCCTTCCTTCGAAATAAAGGACGTATTTAACCCGATCGGAAAAAAATTTGCCGGAACCAAACACCATAATACCGATAAAAAAAAGGGCTGCCGCCCCCAGCACGAAGATACCAATCACAGTGGGACTGGCCTTTTTACTCATATTTTCCTTTTCCTGTTTGATATTTTTTAGATAGTACTCTGACCAGAATCGTGTATTGTGTCATTTCAATAAGGTTTTCCTTTGCCCTCGGACATCCCCCGGGTCAGAAACTGCTGCACTTTGGGATCACCCGATTCCATTAACAACTTATTTGGATCACCGTTTGCAATCATGGTTCTGGTTTCCGCATCCAGAAAAACCGAATTGTTACCAATTTCGAAAATGCTGGCCAGTTCATGGGTAACCACCACGATGGTGGCTCCGAGGCTGTCCCGGAGTTCCAGTATCAGTTTATCAAGCCGGTGAGCACTGATGGGGTCAAGACCGGCCGATGGCTCATCAAAAAACAGGACTTCAGGGTCCATGGCCATGGCTCTGGCAAGTCCGGCACGTTTTTGCATTCCTCCGCTGATTTCGGAAGGATAGAATTCATCAAAACCGGCAAGCCCCACCAATGCCAGCTTCAATGACACCACTCTCCGGATCTGATCCTGATCAAGATCGGTATATTCCCTTAAAGGAAGGGCAATATTTTCAGCCAAAGTCATGGAACTCCAGAGCGCTCCTCTCTGATAAAGAACTCCGAACCCTTTCATGATCTCCCGCCGTTTCCCAGAGTCGATTTCCCACAAACTTGTATCTCCGTAATAAACCTTTCCCTCTGCCGGTTTTTTAAGCCCGATCAGATGCCGCATGAGGGTGCTTTTGCCGCACCCGCTTCCCCCCATGATGATAAAGATGTCCCCACGGTTGATCGTAAAGTTGAGATCCCGCTGAATGATAAAATCACCATAGGCCATGGTAAGGTTTTCAACGATGATGTGCGGTGAACGATTCAGGGCCATAACAAGCTTTTCCTAAATATCCAGGATACTGAACATGACGGTCAACAGCGCATCCGAAACAATAATCCACACAATGGCCGTCACTACGGCTTTTGTGGTTGCATCGCCTACGGCACCTGCGCTTTGGCCGCACTGCATACCTCTCATGCATCCGGCAACAGCCACCAACACTCCGAAAACGCCGCTCTTGATGAGCCCGACAGCAAAGTGTATCAATGGGACTGCCTCCCGGGTCTGGATAAAATAGGCTGTCGGACTGATATCGAGCATAAAGACTCCGACAATAGCCCCTCCCACTATTCCCATCAAATTTGCATAGATGCAAAGCAAGGGCATCATGACCGTAAGGGATATGATTCTCGGAAGCACCAGAAAATCCATGGGGGAAATTCCCACGGTAGTGAGTGCATCGATTTCTTCATTGACTTTCATGGTGCCCAATTGTGCAGCAAAAGCTGCACCGGTGCGCCCGGCCATAATAATCGCAGCCATCATGGCCCCCATTTCCCTGGCCATGCCAAGTCCCACCAGGTTGGCCACATAGATCTGGGCCCCGAACATCTTAAGCTGGATCGCGCCGACAAAAGCCAAAATCAATCCCACTAGAATACTGATGAGGGTGATGATAGGCAAGGCTCTTGGACCGCAGTTCTGGAGTATCAAAAAAAAATCGGTGCGCTGCAACCGCACCTTTCCCCTCAACAGCCTCCCAAAAGAAAGAAAGACGTTGCCTATAAATTCAAAAAATCCAACCGTATCGCGTCCCAGTTCCTGAGCCCGAATTCCCAGTGAGGCAATCCAAAATGAAGGCTCTTTTTTATTTCCGATATCTGTCTTTTCAGGTACTGCCGCCGCCAGTTCAAACAGTCGCCTGACTCCATTGGGAAGGCCGTCTTTACAAACCTTGATATCTCTTTTTTCAGCAAGGCGGTTCGTTTCAACCAAAAACACCAGCAAACCACTATCCCATTGCGTAACATTGCCGGTATCGAATTTAATTTCCCGAACTTCGGAGTTCTTTTTCAGCTCTTCCAAAACTCTTTCCTGCTTAGGGAGACCGTTTCCGATTTTCCAGCCACCCTCCAGCCGAATCAGAAGGATATGGGGTGATTCCCGATGAAAGGTCAGTTCATATTCCAACGATAATGTATCCATGTGTGGGCGAATGGAATTTTCAATGGATTGACTCCATGGTTTGAATTTTCCGAATTTCCTCCGATGCTTCCTCAACAAATTCCCCGTTAATCTCTATAACCCGAATGAACTGCTCCAATGCCTTTTGAGGCATCCACGATATTCTGTAAGCAATCCCCATGACATAATAAGGTTCCGGAAATTCAGGTGCCGCAGTAATTAATCTGTCATATCTGGTTTCAACTTTTTCCAGCCAGTTTTCGCTGATTTTTTCCCGCCCCATGATATGCACCCGCATAAACCCGACATGAACCATCACGATTTCTTTCCTGTTTCTGGTATATAAATCGGCGATGGCAATTTTTTCCAGCGCATCGGAATATTCACCCCTGAGTCCTGCAACCAATCCAAGCCCAACATAAGCGGGTGCATATTCCCGATCCAAGTCAAGCGCTCTTTTGAACTCGGTATATGAAGCATCTATTTTACCAGCCTGAAGCAGTTTCATGCCATTATTGTAATGCCTTAAGGGGACATCCAGGAGGGCTTCCTGAGGAATGATTTCAGGGATGCATGAAAAAAGGAAAAACAGGCTTAATGCGCTAAAAATAAGTCGAATCGCTTTTATCATTTCAAGGATGCCTTAACCATTACCATCAGGTATTAAATTAATGTCCGAACCAGTAGAAATTCATTCTTTTTCCTTGAAGGGGCAAGGCTAGGGGGTGGAACCCATTTCAGTGAGTTGGTTTTCCCTGCTCCAGCCCCTCTCATCCGAAAGAGGAAAGATTCGTTCAGACATTAAGGAATTCCCTACTGAAAACCATAAAAAACCAGATTGCTTTTTCCCGCTGAAATTCTCAAGAACGGTTATATTATCGATAAATCATTGTTTGTACAAGATTTATTCACCAAATCTTTCTATTTAGGGTTTGAACAATCCTTTCCTTATTTATCCGAGAAAGATCGGAAATGATGACCTCATTGCAGACACAATCGGCTCCCAGGGGTTATCCTCCCGGACGGAGCGCGAGAAAACGGCATAGTTTCAGGCAATATCGAATCATATTCAGCGGAAAAACCCAAAAAGGTTTCTCAGGAAATATTGGGCATGAGGGTCCACTTGATGATCCATGAGGGCGAATCAGATTGTTTGTCCAGACAAACAATTCCACCGTTCTGGAATCTGAAAATCGGTTTTTCATCGGAACCGACCACCAGATAGGAGGCTAATTTCTCCATAAAAGGCAAATGACCCACAAGCATGATATTATCGGACAACTCGAATTTTTCCGCAAAGCTCACCACATCATCAAGGGGGTTCATCCCTTCCGATTCCTCAATCTCATTTCTGACATCAAGTGCCAGAGCATAAATCTGGGCTGTTTGCCGTGCTCGAGTCTTTCCGCTATGAATAATTTTTGAAACTTTAACACCATATTGACGTGCTACCTCAGCGATTCTTTTAACTTCGGCAATTCCATCCTCTGAAAGTCCCTGATGGATATCCACATTTTTCGGCAGGCTTTTCCCATGTTGGACAAGATAAAGTACCATAGTTTACCTCCTTTTAGCAAAATAACTGAACCAATGACCTTCTAAAAAATTCAGCCAACAAATTCTATAGGTATAACATAATCTCATAAGTCGATTCAGGCAAATTTGATTTTTAGATCCATATTATCTTGACAAAATGCAATGATATAAATAGTATACGATTGTTTATATCATTTTGCTTTTCTACTATAGTTGTTGTCTTGACACAAAAATTCAAAGATTACCTGTAAACTAAAGTTTTTGTTTTTGAGTCATAATATTTTTTAAGTTAAAAGGAGTATATTTACGATGACGCTTACCAAAGCGAATATCATTGAATGCATTCGAAACGATCTGGGGTTTCCGAGAAAGCAGAGTGCAGAAATTCTGGAAACCTTTCTCGAAATCATCAAAAAAAGTATGGAAAATGGTGAAGATATACTCATCAGTGGTTTTGGAAAGTTCTGCGTGAATGAAAAACGGGCCAGGCGTGGTCGAAATCCTGCAACAGGTGATGACATGATGTTGGAAAAAAGAAAGGTGATTACTTTCAAATGTTCGCAGGTGCTGCGAAAAAAGATGAATCAGGAATAACGTGGTTATCCCCTTAAAACCCCATTTTAACATTCTTTTTATGACCAAAGTCCGTCAGATTTTAAAGACCTTTCTATTGATATTCATCCTATTTGCAGGCAATTTTACGGGGTCATCCTTTTCATTTGCCTCAGCCGCCAATTCCCTTTCCACCTTTTATAATTATCCGATTCCCCAAAGCCTAAGCCTTTGCGGAGAACCCATTCCACTGGAAGATCAGCACGCAAGGGAAATGCTTGACCGTGAACTGACCATTTCGGTTTGGGATCAAGCACAGGTCTTTATGTGGCTAAAACGGTCAGGTAGATATTTTCCTTACATTGAAAATGAACTTTCAAAAGCAGGTCTGCCCAATGACCTTAAATACCTGGCAGTCGCTGAAAGTTCCTTGATACCCTACATTCGGTCAAATGCCGGCGCACTTGGAGTCTGGCAGTTTATGCCCACAACCGGAGAGAGATTCGGTCTTCAGAGCACCTCCAATCTGGATGAAAGGCGTCACTTCGAGCAGTCCACCAAAGCGGCCATCAATTTACTGACCCAACTCTATCGTCAGTTTGGTTCCTGGAGTTTAGCCATGGCTGCTTACAATTGCGGGGAAAAATGTGTAGAAAATGCGATCCAGGAACAAAAGGTCTATAACTACTATCGTCTCAGTCTTCCGCGAGAGACCGAACGATTTGTTTTTCGAATTGCGGCCATTAAACTTATTCTTGAAAGCCCCGAAAGCTTCGGCTACCACCTTCTCCCTGAACATGTTTACCAACCTGTTGCCGCAGACATGTTAAAAGTGTATTTGCAGTTTCCCCTACACATAACCGATATTGCAACAGAGTTGGGCACGGACTTTAAGATGATCCGGGAGCTGAATCCCCATATTACCGGAAATTATCTACCTTCAGGTGAATATATGCTTCAAGTCCCACCGGGCAAGGGATCAAAATTATATGGAGCTATCGCAAAACACTCTGCGATTGCCGCGGAAAAACCCCGTGAAATGGTCAACTTTTATACGGTCGTCAGCGGGGATAATCTTTCAATAATATCGAGAAAAACGGGGGTTTCCGTCTCTCAGCTTAAAACGCTGAACGGAATCAAAGGGGATGTGGTCCATCCAGGGCAAAAGCTTCGCATTCGCTAATCACACTATATCAACAGAATTTACCAAGGCTTATCCAGAGGGTTTTTCACTTTCCCTGGCCTCTACCGGTTCAGAGTATTCACCCTCGCATCTTTTAAGAACCCGAACAATTTTCGGCTGATATTCTTTTTTTTCTGCCATCTTGTTTCCCTTGGTTTTTACAAAAACTATGGCCCCGGCCAAAAACAAAAACCCGACCAACGCTGAAAATTTGGAAGAATCCATATGCAGCGTTTGCGCATAATGATTTCCAATCAGGGCTCCTGCAAGTAAACACAGAATGGGAAACAAATATAACAGAAACATGGCCTTCATTAATGACCCGGTTCGGAAACTGATCACGACCCGATCCCCAACACGCGCATCAACTGCATTATTGACAATCACTTCCGCCTCATCACCACCACCTCCTCCAATGCTTTGACACATTCCTTTGGCGGAACAGGCAGCACAGGCACCACTTCGAACAGTGGAAACCAAGGCCTTGCCTGGTGCCGAAATTTTCGTGACAATTCCTTCTTCAGTAGCCATAATATTTTCCCACTACCTGCTTTTTCTAATTTTTAATCATTCGGTTTTTTCCTGGTTCAATATCTATTCCATATCATTGATCCAAGCCAGGTTCGGATCTAATCCCAATTGCCCTGCGCCATGGGTATGGAGATTAATTTCACACAGGTGCGGCCGTCTGTTATAAAACAAGATGCAGGATGAACACCGGGTGGTCATTTCATCCTGCATCGATTACAAACCAAAATTGAAAATCCTTATTGCCAGAACTAACTCCCCTCCCGACTGGGAGGGTTTGAGGGAGGGGATATACCAAAAGTTTTTGGGTCTTAAGCCGCTTTTGTTCCTTTTTTCTTTCCAGTATGCATATAGCAGATCAGACCACACCGGAGGCATCTTCCGGCCTCTTTTCTCGCCATATGTTCGTCAAATCCTTTCTCCAGTTCCAAAACATCTCCGGCCTCTTTGGGACTTCGTAACGGCATGATGGTTCTGGAAGAGATTTTGACATCTTCTTCCGTGAGTTCATATATGTTTTGAACTATTGAATTTTCGGTAAGAACTTTTTCATCCAGGAAGGGATCGACATTAAACATCATCTGGTGAATGGATGCCGCCACTCGTCGGCCTGCACCGATCGCTTTAATGGCTGCCTGATAATCGGACATGACATCCGCCTTGGAAAAAAATCCGCTTTCATCTTTAAATGCCGGGCGTTTATAAGGTTCCTGGGCAACCCATTTTAAAGGCCCAAAATCCGCAAGTTCAATATCTTCCTGACTCTCCCCTGATCCCTGATCTGTCTCGCGTTTCACCTTGGTAAAAATAAGTTCGGGGAATCTTCCGGCACCCAAAAAAAGTGTTTGAGCATTCACAGTCTCAGTAGCTTTCGTTTCCAAATCAACAGTCTCTATTCCTGTCATTTTGCTCTTTTCGCCAAAAATCCGTTTCACAGCCGTTTTGAATTTGATGTGAACCCCTTCTTTTTCGAGCTTCGAAGCATCGACAATTCCTGCCGGCATCTGATCTTCGGCTTCCCTGAACAGGATTGTTATATTTTTGGCTCCGAGACTTTTCAAAAGCCCAACGCTGTCAATGGCTGCTTTATCTCCACCGGAAACCACCACATTGGAACCTATGGTCAGGGCACCTGATTTTTGCCCATACCGGATCAGATCCACCAGTAAATATGTTCCGGGTACCGGCTGTTCAACCTTATCCAGTGCTCCTCGCGCCAATCGGCTGTCCCATCCACCTGTTGTCAACAATACGGCCTTAAAACCATCGGTTAATAGGGATTCGATATTAAAATCTTTCCCAAGAGCCATATTGGTCTCAGCCTTCACTCCCATCTCAAAGATGCCTTCGATATCGTAGTCCAGTATTTCACGGGGAAGCCTGTTAAATGCGATGGCGCTTCTCAATAGCCCACCCAGTTCAGAAGTCGCCTCATAAACCGTAGCTTCATGGCCAAGCCGTGAGGTAAAAAAAGCTGCTGAAAGACCTGAAACACCACCTCCGACAACGGCCACCTTATGGCCCGTATCCGGTGCTTTGAACGGCAAAGAACGCTGACCGATCTGTTTTTCATAATCAGCCACATATCGTTTCAGAAAATTGATCGCGACAGGTTCATCAAGAAGGCCTCTTCGGCATTCCAATTCACAGGGGCGGGGACAGATTCGCCCGATCACGGATGGAAACGGATTTCGTTCCTTGATGACCTGAACCGCCTGGTGGTAATTGCCCAAAGAAATCTGACGAATATATTCACAAATATTGATTCCTGCGGGGCAGGCTCTTTGGCAAGGGGTAGTGCAATCATCCGTTGTATATTCTTTCAGAATTCTTCGCGTTACCGATGAAAGGTTAATGATATGTTTAGGACATACACGTTCACATGTGCCGCATCCGGTGCATTTTTTTTCGTCTACCTTGGGAAGGTTGTCTTCCCCCATGACAATTGCATCGAACGGGCATGCCCTCGCACAACTTCCCAAGCCCAGACAACCGATGGTGCAGACTTTCATTCCGCCTCCCAAAAGAGCGGCGGCCCTGCAGTTTGATAGACCATCATAGATGTATTTGGTATCAGCATCCTGATATCCGTAAGTACATCCCGGTCGGGCGATGTCAGGTTCTTTTGCTTCTATGGAAACTCCTAAAATGGCGGCAATGGCCTCAGCCACATCAGGCCCTGCAGCCACGCACGAATTGGGAGCGGCTTTGCCTGCTACGATAGCCTCGGCATTGGAACTGCAGCCCGGAAGACCGCAACCGCCGCAGTTGGCTCCGGGCAGTGCGTCTTCCACCGCCAGTATTTTGGGGTCGACATACACATAAAAAACCTTTGACGCCACAGCCAAACCGATACCTACGATCAGTCCCAAGCCTCCAATCATGAAAACCGCTGATAACATGTTTTACACTCCTGTTTATTCTATTGTTCCGGTGCCTGTTCAAGGCACTTTATTGATAAGGTTCTTAAAAACCTTTTTTGACTGATATCAACCAATAAACCCGGATGAACGCCACTTTATCAATTAAAAGATCGCACCGAACTTGCATTTATCAAAGCAGGTCAGACATTTAATGCACTTTTCCTTATCGATGACGGCCACCTCTTTCTTTTTCCAGGCAATAGCATCTACAGGACAAGCCTTAAAACACAGTCCGCACATTGTGCACAGCTCGGGATTAACTTCAAAATCAAGAAGATTTACGCATCGCTTGGCAGGACATTTTTTATCATAAATATGAGCTTCATATTCATCACGAAAATAACGAAGCGTGGAAAGCACCGGGTTAGGACCGGTCTGGCCCAGACCGCAAAGGGAAGCTTCCTTGATCATATAGGAAAGTTCCTCCATCTTGTGAATGTCTTCCGCCTCTCCCCTTCCTTCACAAATTTTTACCAGCAATTCCTGAAGTCTTCTGGTTCCCTCTCTGCAAGGTGTGCACTTGCCGCAGGATTCATCCTGAATAAAGTCCATAAAAAACCGTGCCATGTCCACCATACAGGTATGGTCATCCATAACAATGACACCTCCGGAGCCCATGATGGCTCCGACCTTGGCAATTTCCTCAAAATCAACAGGCGTATCCAGGTGCTCTTCAGGTACACATCCGCCGGAAGGTCCGCCCAACTGAACCGCCTTGAATTTGCGTTTTTTGGGAATCCCTCCGCCCACATCATAGATAAGCTCTCTGAGAGGAGTTCCCATGGGAACCTCTACCAATCCGATGTTGTTAACATCACCGGAAATGGCAAACACTTTGGTCCCTTTGCTGGTTTCCGTTCCCACACTTGCATACCATGCCCCCCCTTTGATCATAATCTGGGGAACATTGGCAAAGGTTTCCACGTTGTTTAAAATGGTAGGTTTTTCCCAAAGGCCTTTATGGGCAGGGAAAGGCGGACGGGGACGGGGCATTCCCCGTTTTCCCTCGATCGAACGCATGAGTGCGGTCTCTTCTCCGCACACAAATGCCCCTGCTCCCTGGTAAATCTCCACGTCAAAATCAAATCCCGAACCTAAAATATCTTTTCCCAACAGGCCGTATTCTTTGGCCTGTTCAATGGCGATTCCCAGTCTCTTGACCGCCAAAGGATATTCGGTGCGGCAGTAAACATATCCTTTATGGGAATCAATAGCTTTGGCGGCGATGACCATGCCCTCTACAACAGCATGGGGGTCGGCTTCGAGGATACTTCTGTCCATGAAGGCTCCCGGATCACCTTCATCTGCATTACACAGGACATACTTGATATCTCCAGGACTTTGCCTTGCAAAACCCCACTTAATTCCGGTGGGAAATCCTGCCCCACCCCGTCCCCTCAATCCGGATATTTTCATCTGTTCGATAATGTCTTCCGGGGCCATTTCCATGAGCGCTTTAGCAAGACCTTTATAGCCATCCCTTGCAATATAGTCCTCTATGGATTCAGGATTGATGATGCCTTTGTTTCGAAGTGCTCTGGGTAACTGATTGTGGAAGAAAGGAATATCGTCCTGTCGTGAGATACGCTTTTTGCTTATCGGATCTTTGTAAAGAAGCCTTTCCAGCGGCTTCTTATTGATCACCTGGGATTCAATCAGTTCAGGAATATCCTCGGGCTTTATCTTTTCATAAAAAATGCCCTCGGGCTGAACCACCATGATAGGCCCTAGAGCACAAAAGCCGTTACATCCTGTTTCCACCACTTTTACCGTGTCTTCCAACCCCCTTGCTTTTACTTCGTGTCTAGCGACATCTATGACCTTGATACTTCCTGTTGCATGACATCCGGTACCGCCACAAATCAGCAGATCGGTCCTGCCCTCTTTTTTCAGCTCTTTAGCTGCTTTTTCCTGAAGTTTTTTAAGGCCATCCACGGATAATTTCACCATATTTTCTCTCCTTCGATATTACCAGGATCCATCCAGTCCCCTAAGGCCGGTCATATATAATCGTCCACAAGCTACAAACAGGGAAAAATGAGTGCTTAAAAGAGGCATGTTATGTTCTTTGGCAGCTTCAATGACATGTTCTTCAGGCTTTTTCCCTCTCACCAAAACAATCGCCTCTACCCCGGCTTTCTTGGCGGCATGAATGACTTCGACATGATTCAAACCTGTCAGCAGAACAGCCCCCTTGGTTTTCAACCTCAAAATATCATCAATCAAATCAGCGCCACCTGCGATGGTTATATTTTTGTTCAACTGGTCTGCACCATAGAAAACTTCAGCTCTCAGTTCATCTCTTATTTCAGATAATTGCATACCAGCCCCCTGCTGTTCGCGCAGATACCTAATTAGAAAATGCCCCGCCTTTTTGCCTATTGATAATTTTCTAGAATGTCAATAATTTTGTCCGAAGTCACATCCCCATGGGTGTCATGGCCTATGACCATCACGGGAGCCAAACCACATGCCCCCAGGCATCGTACGGATTCCAGGGAAAATCTCCGATCTTCGGAGGTTCCACCTTCCGGGACATTATAAGTATAACTGATGCGATCCATGACTTCTTTAATGCCCTTGACATAACAGGCGGTACCCATGCAAATTTTGATCACATGCCTGCCTTTGGGTACAAATGAGAAAAGAGAATAAAAGGAGGCAACTCCGTAAACATTGCTTCTGGGAAGATTCAGCCCGTAACTGATATAGTCGATCAATTCCAGAGGAAGATACCCGACAACATCCTGAGTCATCCTTAAAACGGTAATCACGGCCCCGGGAACGTTTCGATGGTCACCAATGATTTTATCGATATCAACCCACATTTGTTCTGTTATGTCCGGATGTTCTGGCCTTACACTCAATGCCATATGCAATCTCCATTGTGCTGTTGCAAGATCGGTCGATCCCGCTCTAATTTAATATTTTCTCACCATTGTTTCAAAATTCTTTGTGAATTCAATGGAGAGCACCATTAAACCAACTGGAATATCCTTAAGCCTGCTCGTTTTACCCAATGCAAAAATACACTTTTACAAGATAAAACCATCGGGGACTATTCCATAAACTGTTGGAAAAGTCAATCAAACATCAGGCAAAAAATCAAATAATTTACCTGCTTGACTCTCGGATCCGCGTGGTTTATGAATGCGTTTATCTTCCATTTGGGTTTCAATCAGCATATAGCGGTAATTCAAAATATGAGGCAAGAATCGACTTGAGAACATGATGTTTTCATCATGCAGGTTAAATTTCATAAATGTAACGGAAAGGGTATCGTGACCGACTATAAACTCAAAGCAACCGAAACCGCACGGTTTATACTGGAACAATCAGGTAAGCTCCCAAAAATAGCCATTTTAACCGGAACCGGACTGAAAGACAGTGTTTCATTTTTGAACGTCTCTTACTCGTTTGCATATACCCGTTTACCCCATTTTCCGGTTTCAACAGTCCAAGGCCATTTGGGCCGGCTTTTGATCGGCAGTTACGGATCAAAAGAGATAATGGCCTTTCAAGGACGATTTCACCTCTATGAAGGATATTCCGCCCAGGAAGTGGTATTTCCTGTTCGTGTGATGCAGGAGTTGGGTGTAAAGGTCCTGATCTTATCCAATGCCTCCGGGGGTCTCAATGCTTCATTTTCAGCCGGAGACATCATGATGATATCGGATCATATCAATCTCACGGGAGATAACCCATTGATCGGCAACAATGAGGAAAGCTGGGGGATGCGTTTTCCGGATATGTCTTGTGCTTACGACCGGAAGCTTTTAGCCCTTGCCCAAAAAATTGCCGACCATGATAAATTAATCACCCAAACAGGAGTTTATGCAGGGCTTAAAGGACCTTCTTTGGAAACTCCGGCCGAAGTTCACTTTTTACAGCTGATTGGTGCAGAAGCCGTCGGATTTTCAACCGTTCAAGAAGTTATCGCATCTGTACACGGGGGAATACGTGTTTTGGGACTCTCAATCATTACCAACGTTCACAACCCCAAAGCCCCTTCGCCTTCTACGGTGGAGGAAATTATCGCCGTTGCGGAAAATTCTGCTCCGAAACTGAACACTATCATAAGAAAGGTGATTAACCAAATTGACGACCGAGAACTCAGCTGATATTCGCATCATCAATGGAATCGTGTTGACCATGAATTCCGGTGAACAACAATTTAATCCCGGTTTTGTGACCATAAAAGATGATCACATAGTTGCTTTAGGTCCCATGGATAGTCTTTCACCCACGGATTCCTCCAAAAAGATTATCGATGCCCGTGGGAGTATTGTTATGCCCGGCCTGGTCAATGCCCACACCCATGCTGCGATGACTTGTTTCAGGGGTATGGCCGATGATCTTCCTTTAATGACCTGGCTCAACGAGCATATTTTCCCCGCTGAAGCGAAACTAAATCATAACAAGGTATTTTACGGATCCCTTCTTGCTTGTGTGGAGATGATTTTGTCCGGAACCACATGTTTTAGCGACATGTACCTTTTCGAAGATGCCGTGGCCATGGCCGCCAAAAAATCAGGCATTCGTGCAGTAGTCGGAGAAGTCCTTTACGATTTTCCATCCCCGAACTACGGCCCGATTGAAAAGGGGTTCGAATACACGGAAATGCTCATCCAAAAATGGAAAGACGATCCTTTGGTGACGATCGCGGTTGAACCCCACTCACCTTATCTTTGTTCACCGGATCTATTGAAAAAAGCTTCCGGATTGGCTCTTGATCACCGAATTCCGCTTATTATGCATCTGTCTGAAACCGAAAATGAGGTAAACCAAATCCAGGAACGCTTTGGAAAAACTCCCACAGCCCACCTGGCCAATCTCGGTGTACTCACACCCAATCTTCTGGCGTGCCATTGCGTTATGCTCACCGAGGAAGACATGGATCTTTTGCACCAATTTGACGTCAAGGTTGTCCACAATCCTGAAAGCAACATGAAACTGGCTTCCGGTGTAGCACCCATTCCAAGGCTCCTGGAAAAGGGAGTTTGCATCAGCATCGGAACGGATGGCTGCGCCAGCAACAACAATCTTGACATGTTTCTCGAGATGGATACGGCTGCAAAACTTCATAAAGTAATTACCGGCGATCCCACGGTCATGGATGCCAAAACCGTGCTCAAAATGTGTACCATCGATTCGGCCCGCGCATTAGGACTTTCAGACAGGATCGGCTCCCTTGAGCCTGGCAAAAAAGCCGATCTGATTGTCATCAACATGAAAAAGCCTCACCTGACACCCATGTATCATCCCGAATCCCATTTGGTCTATGCGGTCAGGGGAAGTGATGTCGATACAGTTATGGTCAATGGGAAAATCCTGCTGGAAAATGGAAAACTGACTTTTTTGGATATGGATAAAGTGATGGAAAATGTCCGAAACATCGCGGATGAATTGGGGAACAAAATATAAAGTCGGGTTTGGGTAAAAAAACTGTTTTCTGATAACTATATATAGCGTATTTTTCTCTCTTGACACACAAATCGACCTTCTTTATACTTGGCCGTCAAAGATGCTGTTATCTTATCGCCCATGAATACGAGATAAATATCAAGCCCAAACCTAACATTTCAGAATCATTTGTTTTTTTAATATGGAAGATTCAAATTCGCAAACAGATGAGAAAAAAAATCCTGCTGCAAAGTTGAGGGGAATAGGCGATAGCCTTTGGGTTACCATCGACCCCGGAAGATCCATGGAAGAACTCAAGGAAGGACTCGATAGTGCTTTTGGCAAACTGGATCATCTGTCAAAAGGAGCCCGTGTGGTCATTGACACCGGTAGAAAGGGAGAAAGTGATCAACTGGTGGAGGTCCTTGGACAATTTCTAAAAGAAAATTATCAGGTGGGTTCGATTTCGTTGCCACCCGAACATGTTTCAAATGCGGAAATAAGACTTCGTCAAAGAGATCTGGAACGCTCCTGGTATCAACATAGCAGTGATGTGCTCATGCTGACGGGGCGTGTGCGATCGGGCCAGAAAATCAATGCCAGAAAACATCTGCTTCTCATGGGCGATGTCAACCCCGGGGCAGAGGTAATCGCCGGTGGGGATATCCTGATTCTGGGAAATCTTCGCGGCACAGCTTGGGCCGGTCAGCGCGGCAATACAGAATCGATCATTCTTGCGCTGGATTTCCAGCCGGTTCAAATTCAAATCGCTGGTTATGTAGCCGCCGGAACTTCGGAATCATCAGGAAAATGTCCGGAGTTTGCCCATG
>CAYZJH010000028.1:0-43288 GCA_964478625.1 uncultured Desulfobacteraceae bacterium | reverse complement strand
ATCAATAAGATATCCTAGTTCAAGGTATAAATTGTGGTAGGAACTTCAGTTTAAATGGGCCTAACGTGTAGAAAAAGATCACCATCAATACCATGAGCCCCGCATTAATCTGGGAGAGAAATTTGATTCCTTTATTGACACCGGATATGGTTGACAGGAGAAATAGGAAGGTGATGACAATAATGATCATGGATGCGGTACCGGCTCCTGAAGGCATGCCGATGGAATGACCAAGGCCGCTGTTTATCTGCAAAGCACCCATACCCAGGGAGGTGACAACACCCATGACAGTGGCCCATATAGCCATTACATCCACGAGTTTTCCGCCGGCAGACTCGCTGACACGGTCACCGAATAATGGGTTTAAACAGCTAGATACAATGGCCATCCGTCCTTTTCGAAAAATGCAATAGCTCATGGATAGTCCCACTACCACATAGGTACCCCATGCATGCACCCCCCAGTGGAAAAAGAAGATCTCAAATGCCAACCGTGCCGATTCAGCAGTTCTGCCTTCACCCACAGGTGGACTCATGTAATGGTACAAGGGCTCGGCACTGCCCCAAAAGACCAGGCCGATCCCCATACCGGCGGAAAAAAGCATGGAAAACCAACTGAAAAAACTGAATTCAGGTTTCTGGTGATCCGGTCCCAGGCGAATCCGTCCCAGGGGGGACAGAGCAACGAGTATAGAGACCAAGACGAAAAAGGAGCAACTGATCAAATAAAACCAGCTCCACCAACCGGTCAGGTGATTCAGGGCAGCGGTGCTTAATCTTCCTAATGTTTCCGGTGCAAAAAAACCGAGCACCAAAAAGGGAACGGCCAGAACCGCGGCACCGGAAAATATCCATATATCGAGTTGATCTCCCAGAATTCGATTCAGCAACCTTTGTTTAGGAATTTCCGTCATGCGCCATCTCCCCCGACTGCCCCCTCCATGCTGATTCAAGTCTTTTTTAGATACGATATTATTATGGAATCACTTCTCCCTTAGTAATCAATTCGATAATGCTGTCGTTGATATTGGGATAATAGAGCTTTTTACGGGCAGCATCGTTGATGGTTTTTTCCCATTTCATGAATGAATCTACATTCTGAAGAGTATGGTCGGCATTTTTGGGATTTCCTTTTTCGGCAATTTCACGGATACCCTCCATGGCCCCGGGATCGGATGGAAAATACAAAGGAATGATTCCCTTGTCTTTGGGAGCTTCCCTGAATAGCTTCAGGGCCTTACGTTCCCGCTCACAGTCCGCCAGAAACTTTTCCAGGCTGAAAAACGTCAGGCTTCCAAGGGCCCCCATGGCATGACGAACCACATGGACACCATACTTGCGAAGCAGGTTCCTGCTGAGTTCGGATTCAATAACAGCTTCCTGAGAAACATCAACAAGACTGGTGCTTCCTCCGGATTGGGCAGAGGGAAGTTTGGTGATCCAGGTGTTGACCCGGGCCATGGCTGCATTGGTCAGAGGCTGGTGGCAACTGCTGTAGGAAAGATCCCCTCCGGCTTCAGTGACACCGGGAATCCCACCGTGCATGCATAAAACACCCGGATTTATGGTCTGGGCAAGAACCATCATAAATAAAACCTGGGCATGTATCTGGGTCAATAATGCTTCAGGGCTCCCAGGGCCGGATGAGCCGGCGATGGTCAGGTCGAGTAATAGCAGGTTTGCTCCGGAACGGCAACTCCTCAAAAAGGGCTGAACCATGGTACTCATCGGTGAGAGAGATGTAATAAGGCTGGTGCCATCCACCCAGTGATCCTTGCCTTTCAGAAAATCCACCTCATTATCATTCATACTTTTGGTGGCGGTCATTTTAAGGCCCGGAAAATATTGTTCCATCATCCGGGCCACTTCGTAAGCGGTAATGCTCTTGTCGGTAGACACCGGAAGGCTGAAGATACCGATGACATCGTTATTTTCCGCCACTGTCCGAACAATTTCTTCAAATTCATCCCGGTTGGCCTGACGAAGATCGTCACTCCAGGGGCGTTTTAGAAACGGAGGTGTGGCACCGGTTCCAAACGTATTGAGACCGGGATCGCCACTCCACTGGCGGGGACACTTTTCGAGGCTTTGGTCGATATAATCTCTTTTAATGGGAATAAAGATGGCCGTTTCATTATCAAAATCGATAGCATCGGCTTCTATCAAAATATCCATCAGAACTTGATTTTCAGCAATGTTGATGCCTATTTCAGACAACACGCACTTGCCGTTTTCATCTATCCGCTCATAAATATCTTTCTCCCTGATAAGATCATCCATGTCCTCCAAGCGGTTTTGAGCTTTTTCAAGAATTGTCTTATCCTCAACATTGGCCACCAGATCTGCATACAGTTTTTTGGCTCCGGTAAAATCGTAACTTTTTTCGAGGTTCATGGCTGTGGTAAAGGTTTCCTGTGCAGTCATTTTTTACCTCCTTTCAGATATGATCATGCCGCATGGGTGAACTTGCGACGGTTAAAATTTCTTGACTGATGAATGGTCCGTTTTGGAATTCAGCCCCTTGAAGGTACCGTACATCACCATCAGCAGCAGAAAAATCAGGGGAAACGCCGTGGCAATGGAGGCTGTCTGAATGGCTTTAAGGTTTCCGGCCCCGGCCAGCACCGCAGCCACCACACCAAGGGCAACCCCCCAGAAAGCTCGAAGGGTGCGGTTCGGATTATCACGACCGGATACAAACATGGCAAGGGCCATAGCGGCTGAGTTGGCACTGGTTAAAAAGAAAGTGGCGATCAGAAAGATAAGAAAAACAACCAGAATGCCGGTCACGGGAAGGTTCTGGGCAATGGCGAAAATAGCGCTTTCCACACCATGGTTGTTCAAGGTGTCGGTGACATCGAATTGGATGCCGGCTCCGCCAATGACCCCGTACCATAAAAAATTGCCAAGGGTAGGCAGGATAAGGGTGGCTGCTATGGTTTCACGTACGGTCCTCCCCTTGGAAATGCGGGCGATGAATATCGCCACAAACGGGGCCCAACTCATCCACCAGGCCCAGTAAAAAACGGTCCATGCACCGATCCAGTTGCCTTCGACACCAGGAGCCGTATAAAGGCTCATGGGGATAAAATAGAGTAAATATTGCCCGAGCGAATTGGTGGTTAAATTGATTAGAAAAAGGGTGGGGCCAAAAATCAACACAAAAAACCATATTCCCACAAATACGTACATATTGATGTTACCGATCACCTTGACCCCTTTTTCCAGGCCGGAATACACCGCAAAGGTAAAAATGGCTGTCAGCACTCCGATAATGATGTACATCCCGGCAGGCCCCATTTCCAAACCGTAATAATATTTAAACCCGCTGGACAACTGAAGCGCCACCAGACCTGTGGTGGTCGCCAGACCTCCCAGCGTGGCGAAAACGGCAAAAATATCCAATACCTTTCCCCATATCCCGAAAATCCGATCTCCCAGGACATAATAGAAGGCGCTTGAAAACCTGAAAGGCAACCCTTTGGTATAACAGGCATGTGCAAGGGGAATGGTCAGAATGGCGAAAATGGCCCATGCGGAAAGACCCCAATGAAAAAAGGAATAAGTCATGGCATTGGCCCCTGCCACTGCTGTCTTTGCCTCGCCCCCGAAAAACGGCGGGACAGACATATAATGATATGCCGGCTCAGCCGGTCCCCAGAAAACAATACCTGCGGCTATGGCCGATCCGAACAGCATGGCAAACCAGGAAAAATCGCTAAACTCCGGTTGGTCATCCTCATGACCCAACTTGATGTTGCCGTAGGTACGTCCCATGAGCGTAAAACATCCCATGACCAGTAAAAAAACCGTCAGCAGATACAACCATCCCCATTTTTGCGTGGTCCAACTGAATACGGTCTCGATGATCCGGTTCATGGTTTCCGGAAAAATGATGGAACTGAGAATAAACAAAATGGTTACGGATGCGGACACCCAAAATATAAAAGGATCAAACGGTTTCAATTGGTTATCGGCCATGAGTAGCTCCCGATGAAGTCAAAGGTTTAGACGGTATCTATCGATTCCAGGCTGTAAAAAGACTCAATGAAGACTCAATGAAGTAGTTGCTGACAATAGGGGTTTAGTTATATCATAGAATCTCACAACTCGATTTTCAAGGGAAACATGAGGAAAAATCCATTTTATCCATCATCGTACATTCGGAAAAGATGAGATGTTCTATCGATAAGAGACCTGTGCTATTGCCGAAATTTATACTCAAAAAATAGGCCTCAAATACGCATTTTACCCTATTCTTGTATTTTTTCTTTCCATGTAAAATATAGTAAGTCTCTTCCAGTTGATAATCAAACCAGGAGGAAAAATCATGCCCAAGGCTCTGGCACGTATTCTTTTGTATTTGCTCGTCATATTATCCCCATTGCTCATTGTCAGCCAATTAAACCCGATCATTTTTCATAAAAATATCACCGTTTATGGAATCGGCAAAAACTTCGGCCTGACAGCCTTTATGATTTTAATGCTTCAGCCTTTGATCGCAGGCCGTTTCAAATGGATAGAAAAACCTTTCGGACTTGATTTACTGATCCAGTTTCACAGACATATGGCTTTGTTCGCATTATTTCTTCTGGTGTTGCATCCTGTGCTGCTGGCAGGCGGAGGTATCGGATGGAAACTGCTTGTCGGCTTAGATCTTCCCTGGTACATCTGGGCCGGAAAAATTGCTTTGGTACTGGTAGTGGTCCATATTTTTATTAGCCTTTTTCAAAAACCCCTTGGAATCAAATTCGAAAAATGGCGACACTTTCATAATATTCTTGCTTTGGTGATTTTTCTGATGGTCTTTTGCCACAGCTGGTTTGCAGGGCAGGATCTTCAAAATTACCCCTTGAAAGTCCTCTGGCCAGTGATTCTTATTTTTGCCCTTGGAATATTCTTTTACCATCGGATTTTTCGCCCCCTCAGTCTAGCTTGCAATCCATATCGGGTATTGAAGGTAAAAAACGAGACAGAAAATGTTTGGACCATAACCCTGGTGCCACCCGTTGGAACAAAAAAGGTCTATGATTATTTTCCGGGGCAGTTTCATTTTATCACTTTCCATCGCGGAAGGGATTTTCCAGACGAGGAACACCATTGGACAATCTCTTCAAGCCCCACCGAAGATGGTATTATTTCATCCACGATCAAAAACCTGGGGGATTTTACATCCACCATTGGAAAAACAAGGATAGGGCATACGGCAACAATCCATGGACCTTTCGGCCGATTTTCCTACATGAACCATCCCTATGAAGACAATCTGGTTTTTATTGCCGGCGGAATCGGGGTAACACCAATGCGAAGCATGCTTCGGCACATGAGCGATACACAAGCAAAGAAAAAAGTCCTGTTCATCTATGCCAACACTGATGAAAATAACATCGTGTTTCGCAAAGAACTCCATGAAATAGCCAATGTACCGTATCCGGACCTAAAGCTGGTTCATGTGCTGGAATATCCATCCCAAAATTGGCAAGGGGAAACCGGAAAGCTGGATCGAGACAAGCTTGAAAGACTTTGCCAAAATAAGCTTGCAAATGCGACATTTTATGTCAGCGGCCCCCCGAACCTGGTTAAGGGTGTACTCGGCAACTTAAAGGATCTTGGCGTGCCGGATAACCGGATACGCCGGGAGGTTTTTTCATTTATCGGATAATACAGGTTGATTTTTTAGAACGTTTTTAAGTGAAATTTATTCCCGGCTCAGATCCTTCTTTAATTGCGTTATGACTTCTTCGGCCTCCTGGTCGCTATCCACGGCAATCAGCATTTGTTCCCCCACGACATAGAGCCCGTCGGGAAGCCGAATTTTTCTCAAGGGCCCCGTGGAATCAATGATTAGATTGCCAACATATTTTAACGTGGTCATTTTGCTGTTCTCCTTTCTTGACATCATGCGGCAAATTTATTCTGCCATTCCTAAAATTAAACATGAAAAGAAAAGGTCAAAATGACCCTGTTTTACCTCCAATTACAGTTTTTCAGGAACCAGGCGGATCAGACGGTCGCCCTCAGGACGTCCCGGGCCGTAAGCATCCGTATCCGATGTGATCACATAGATGAATCCATCGGGTCCCTGGGCCACATCCCGAAGACGTCCGAACTCTCCTTTAAGAAGAAACTGCTGACCCACCGGTTTTTGGCCATCCAGCTTAACCCTGACCAGCATCCTCCCGACCAGGTTGGTGAAAAAAAAGTTTCCTTTCCAGGCGGAAAAGACATCACTCGTGTAGAACATGGCTCCGGCCGGAGCGATAGCCGGGGTGTATTCCAATAACGGAGAGATCATGCCTTCCTTTGTTTTTCGGTGGTGAACCAATGGCCACCCGTAATTGCCGCCGGCAACAATGATATTGATTTCGTCACCTCCACCGGGCGCGTCATTCCAGGATGGACCATGTTCAGTCTGAAAAATCACACCGGTTTCCGGTTGTATGGCCATTCCCTGTGAATTTCTGTTGCCATAGCTAAAAATTTCAGGGCGTGCATCTTTCCTGTGAATAAACGGATTATCTTCGGGTATGATTCCGTCATCATTCAGCCTGAGGGTTTTGCCGTTGAGGTCCGTTAGATCCTGGGCGCGATAGCCTTCTCCGCGTTCCCCTAAAGTGATGTAAAGCTTTCCGTCAAGGCCGAAACGGATTCGGCATCCAAAGTGCTTGGGTTTATCACCTTCGGGAAATCCGGAGAAAATCACCCTCATATCGACAAGTCCCTCCGGAGTGAGAGAAAAACGGGAAACTCTTGTCATTCCGCCTTTTTCGTTTCTGACCGTATAAGCAAGGTAAACCCATCGGTTTTGGGAAAATTCCGGGTGGAAAGTCATATCCAACAGACCGCCCTGACCTTCATCATAAACGGGTGGTACTCCGGGAACAGGCCTGGGATCGAGCTTGCCATCCTGAACGATTCGGAGGCGACCTGGTCGTTCTGTGATAAAAAGGTTTCCGTCAGGTGAGAATACAACAGCCCATGGACTTTCAAGCCCGGATACCACGGTTTCCACTCTGAATGATTCGCCTTCACTGTCGAGAAAAGGAATCTCTTGGGAGACCAGCCGGGCTTTCAGCCAGGAAATGATGTTATAGGCCCCGACATCGCGGTTCCAGAGGAGGGTGATCAACATAATACTCAGGAGGATCAAAGCGGTTTTCAGTTTCATGATCGTTTTCTCCCTTTATCGGATTTGGCAGATATGCTCCGGCATCAAAAACCGGAAAAAGATACGGCTTCTGCATAATGACAATTTTAAAGATCAAGGCTTGATTTTAGCCGGTTATGCAGGTTTTGTGAAGGGTATCTCTTTCGTATTATTGCATATTTTGCATCAATCGCTTTCCTATTGTTAACTTGACAGTACAAAGTTCTCTGTCATGCCAGACTTGATCCGGCATCCAGAAAAACCATCCTCGTTAATCCACCTGGATAGCTCTACGCTTGACTACGTGCCCGGCCTCTGCCCATTATCGTCAAGTTAAGGCATTGACAAGGTATTAAAGATTGTCATTCTGAGGAGGCCGATATCGTAAATGGGGAAATAGCAAGAACCTAATGGCCGACGAAGAATCTTTTCTTCACGCCGGGACAGTCTCTTTTGTTTATACTCCGGGTCAGATTGGATGATCGGTCCAAGAACGGGAAGAGAGATTCTTCGGTCGCCGTGGTTTCAATCCCCTTAATGGGAAATACTTTTTTTCAAACATCAATCCGTTGCCAGTCGCTCCCTCAGAATGACATGCTGGAAACCGTTTTCGGCTTCTGATGCTCGTATTAGATAGTAGTTGAACGAAAACTCCCCTCCCGCCGTGATGATCTTTATACACACTTAACATCGTGGGTGGGAAAAAAGGCAAGTTCACAATTTCTTCTATTATCAATGGAGCTATCGGTATTGAAATTATAGGATTGACCTTCGGATAATTCCGGGATGACATATTTTCAGCCGATCCGAACACAAAAAAATGAAGTCTCGCAGAGACGAAATAAAAAAGAGCAGAACCTATGGATAGCACAGGCATCACATATGTCGTCTCTTGTATGGTTAAAGTTACGAAACAAATTAAATTCCGAGAATAACCCTCTGATATTATTCCCCCACCACCCCAACCCTTCCCCGATGGGAGAGGGAATAAAAAATTTTTGTTCAGTCAATAGATAGGAGCTTGACTTGATGCCAATGGGCGAAAGACGGGCACGAAATGAAGCCTTCAGGCGCTATCCATGGGGTGCACCTATAAAAATGGATTCCAGCTTTCGCTGGAATGACGATACAATAAAACTGATCACAATTAATTCCAAGCAGATATGAGAATCTAAGACCGTCAAATTGTTGATCAGAGTCTTAATCAAAAGCAGGTAACATTCATGGGAATTAATGTTGACGCAGACTTCTTTACCCTTATAATTATGGGCGGAATGAAAAGTCCCTTATTTCCTCTCCTATCGTGAGGTCCAGGGGTGGGGGCTAAACATATGAATGGGTTATCCTCTTTACCCCGGTCCCTCCCGGCGGGAGGGGAATTTTCATTCAACCAATAATCATAACTTTTTCAATTATGATAATTGATACTTGAATTTTATTATCGAATGAGGATTTGCCCGGAGGAAAAATGATTCGAATTGACCGGCTTGTCAAAAAATATAAAGATGTTCAGGTGTTGCACGAGATAGACCTTCACGTCAAATCCGGCGAGCTGTTTGCCTATCTCGGACCCAACGGTGCCGGCAAGACAACCACTATCAAAATTCTTACGGGTCAGACCCGTCCGGATTCCGGTTCCGCTTATTTAAATGGATTTTCTATCCAAAAACAGTCTTTATCGGCCAAGCAGCAATTCGGACTGGTTCCCCAGTCCGTAAATCTGGACCGGGAGCTTTCCGTCTGCGAAAACCTTCTTCTTCATGGACTTCTGTATGATATGAGCCGCGCATCCATAAACCAGAGAACAGAGGAACTTCTGGAATATGTGGGACTCTCGGACCGAAGTGAAAGTCTGGTCAAGGAACTATCGGGGGGACTTCAGCGACGTTTGATGATCGCCAGGGCAATGCTTCACCAGCCCATGATTCTGTTTATGGATGAACCAACGGTGGGGCTGGATGCCAATATCCGTCGGAAAATCTGGAGCCTGATCAAACGGATTCAACAAAACGGCACCACGGTTTTTCTGACCACTCACTATATTGAGGAAGCTGAATTTCTGGCCGACCGGGTGGCATTTCTGGATGAAGGAAGAATCATCGTGACCGATACTCCTGAAAATCTTATGGCCCGCCAGGGAGAGTGGGCTATCGACCGTTTTTCTGAAAACAATCTGGAAACCATCTATTTCAATAACCGGGAACAAGCCGACCAGTATAACCGGGATCGTCAGGAACAATACACCCTGCGACGGGTGAACCTGGAAGATGCCTTCCTTGCTTTGACCGGAAAGAGGGTCAAATGATCCGGGGGTTCTGCGCGGTCTATCTCAGGGAAATTTTAATTCTCAAACGACGGATTTTCAGACAGACCCTGTCATGGTCCGTCATGCCCGTCTTGTATCTTATCGCATTCGGATATGCCATGGGCCGCCATGTTCAGGTGGGCGACCACAGTTACCTGGAATTTCTGATCCCCGGCCTTGTGGCCATGAGTTCCATGACCCAGTCCTATGCTATCGCCGGGGAAATCAACATCGCCAGGTTCTACTGGCATATTTTCGAAGAATTTCAGGTGGCTCCCATCAGCAATTTCTCGTATGTACTGGGTGAAGTTCTCGCCGGTATCACCCGTGCCTTGCTTGCTGTGGGCGTGATTGTTTTTCTGGGGGTTGTTTTCGGAGTGGTGTTACAATTTAATGGTTATTTTTTTCTTGCGCTTTTGCTCAACAGCTTTGTATTTTCATCCTTGGCAGTGGCTGTGGCCATGCTGGTCAAATCCCACGCAGACCAGGCCCTCTTGAACAATTTTGTGATCACTCCCATGGCATTTCTGGGCGGTACTTTCTTTCCCCTGGAACATCTTCCTGAGTGGGCTCAACAAATTCTTTATTTTGTTCCACTGACTCATGCAGCGGAAGCCATCCGTGCCGCATCATTCGGTCAACCTCCCAGGTGGTTGAACTTTCTTGTTCTTGCAGGAATCGGAATTTTTTTATTTATCACCGCGATAATTTGTGTCAATCACGCCAGGGACTAGATTTATACAAAATAGCATCTTTATCATGACAGTACAAAGTTCTCCGTCATGCCGGACTTGATCCGGCATCCAGAAAAACCAGCTTCCTGAATCCACCTGGATAGCGCTGGAAAACTTCCCTTCGTGCCCGGCTCCCGGTTCAAAGCCCGGGACAAGCTTTGCCCATTTGCGTCAAGTTAAGGTACTATCTGATACCGTTATCATGGTCCGAAGCAGTCTCTTGCATGTCATTCTGAGGAAGTAACTCGCAACGGCTTGATGCTTGAAAGGAAAATATTTCCTGATAGGTTGATTGAAACCACGGCGACCGAAAAATCTCTGTTTCCGAGGCTGAATAGATCATCAGTCTGATTTGGAGTTGAAAAAAGAAAGACCGTGCCGGAATGAAGGAAGGATTCTTCGTCGGCCATTGAGTCCGTGCCATATAACCTTTTACGATGTTGGCCTCCTCAGAATGACAATCTTTAAAACCCTGACGATTCCTTAACCTGACCCCAATGGGCCTTCGCCGGAATGTCGATACAATTAAAATCGATAACAATTAATTCCAGGTAATTGCCGGATCCCTTACGGACCGATTGATTCTACCATTCTGAGAGATTCGCTTACCTGCATCCCATTTTCATCTACCTGACCCCACCATAAAGATTCGCCAGATCCCGATAGGCAAGTCCTTTGCCGCCGAAAATATCGAGTGCACTTCCCACAGTAAAGTCGATAAGGCCTTTTCCTATATCTTCAATCGTCTTGATGTCTTCCATGGTATGAATTCCGCCCGCATAAGTGACAGGAATTTTTCCCCATGCACCGAGCATTTCGACCAGTCCGGTCTCGATTCCCGAGCATTTGCCTTCAACATCGACTGCATGGATCAGATATTCGGAACAATATGCGGAAAGTCTGTCCAGAAGCTGGTAAGTCACAGCTTCCCGGGTGAAGGTTTGCCATCGATCGGTGACGATCATGTAATCGTTTTCTTTTTTGCGGCAGCTCAGATCGAGAACCAGGTGCTCTTTTCCAATGGTTTTAACCAGTTTTTCAAGACGATCCATATTGATGATCCCGCCATGGAACACCCAGGATGTAACGATAACTGCTGAAGCTCCTTGTTCGAGCCAAAAAACGGCATTGTCGATGGTAATGCCTCCTCCGATCTGCATTCCCCCCGGCCATGCACCCAGTGCCGCTTTTGCCGCCGATTCGTTTCCTTTGCCCAACTGAATCACATGTCCGCCGGTCAGATGGTCTTCTTTATATTTCAGCGCATACCATTCGGGAGGTTTTTCCGACGTAAAATTTGTCACCGGCCCTTGGCTTGACTGGTCGGAGAGTGTTGAACCGACAATCTGCTTGACAACTCCGTTGTGTAAATCAATGCACGGTCTGAATTTCATTTGATTCAATCTCCTTTGACCTTTAAAATATCCGGCTGAAACTGGAGGTTGGTTTGAAAATTATCCGAAGAAACCTTTCTTGTCAAATAGGCAAAAACCTGATGGATCGGATGGCGCAGAAATCAGATATTTTTATTGACAGAACAAACGGCCATCTATTAAGTTTTAACTTTTTGGTTGATGGTTAGCATATCATACCTTTGAAATGATCAGTTTAATTGATTATCTATCTACGTTTTTTAATAAAATTGCCTTGGACAGAATATGAAAAGGAGACCGGTTCTAAATACGTTAGGGATCGTGATGGTGATTATTTTTGCGTGGGGGTTTGCCTGCAATGCTGAAGTAAAAGAGCCCATGACGATAATGGGATGGGTGGAAATTATTCGAATTTTGCCGAACGGCCCTTATTTAAAAGCCAAATTGGATACAGGTGCATTGACTTCATCTCTGGATGCCAGGAATATCGAATATTTTAAAAAAAATAACAAAAAAATGGTCCGTTTTGTTCTGGATGCAGAGTGTGTCAGATCCGGTGAGAAGACCGAAATCATTTTTGAAAAACCGCTTAAAAGAAATGTGCGTATAAGGCAACATCAGAGCGAGTCCATGCGCCGGCCGGTGGTCATCCTGGATCTTTGCATAGGCGGAAAAGAATATTCGACACCATTTTCTCTAACGCCCCGTTCCAAATTTAATTATCCGGTTCTTTTGGGCCGAGATTTTCTGAAAGACCGTATCCTGGTTGATTCCGGTCACTCCTTTCTGATGTCCAAAGTTTGTCCTGAACCATAGTCATTTCACAAAAAAAAATCGGAGATAATATGATTCGCAATAATCGCGGGACCATAATCATTGCCATTTTGATCACATCACTGGCAGGAGTTATTTTTTTTTACAAAATCAAGTATCTTGAGCTTCCTCTGAATCCCGACAAACAAGTTGAACTGTGGAATGTTGAAGCAAGAATCACCTTTGACTCACCACCAGGTCCAGCACAGGTAAAGGTGACAATTCCCCATAGACCTTTCGGATTTCAGATCGCGGGGGAAGATTTTATTTCCGGAAACTATGGGCTGAGTGTCCAGTCTGACGAGCAGAACCGATACGCTCATTGGACGGTTCGAAGAATTCGGGGTTCACAGGCCCTGTATTACAGAGTTCAACTCAGAAGCGTTGAAAAGGACTCAATGCTCCATAAGGAAGATTTGCCCATTCCACCGATGGTGCCTGATTACGGTGAAATGGAAAAGGCTGCAGCCATGGCAATTCTTGAAGAGGCCAGAAGATCATCGGCTGATGTCGCCACTTTTGTTGTTCAATTTCTAAATAGATTCAACGATCCCAATCCATCGGAAAATTATCGTTTTTTTCTCAGACAGATCTCCACTCCCATGGAAAAAATCAACATGCAAATGCATATCCTGGCCGGAGCAAGGGTCCCATCCAGGGTCATTCAGGGGGTAATGCTTGTGGACGGGAAAAGGTCGCTGGAAATTATCCCCTGGCTCCAGGTCCACAACGGAACCCGTTGGCTTAGTTTCAACCCTGATACAGGCAAACAGGGTCTTCCTGAAAACTTCCTGGTCTGGAGTATCGGCCAGGATGCTCTGTTAACCGCTCAGGGCGTCGACAACCTCAATATCAATTTTTCCTCATCCATATTATCCGAGAGCATGCTCACGCTGGCTGCTGAATTACCTGACCAGAGCAGTTCCTCTCTATTAAAATATTCTTTTCTCAACTTGCCGTTGCACACTCAGAATCTTTACAAGATACTGCTGATCATTCCCATTGGAGCCCTGCTGGTAGTGTTTTCCCGCAATGTGATCGGTATTCCTACCTTTGGTACCTTCATGCCCGTTCTAATCGCCCTGTCATTCAAGGAAACAAACCTGGGAGTGGGGATCATCCTTTTTCTGGTGATTGTGACCATGGGCCTTTTTTTGCGGTCCGTGCTGGACAAGATGAGACTTCTTTTAGTCCCAAGGCTTGCATCAGTTCTTATTCTGGTAATCATGTCCATGGCGGGGATAAGCATAATTTCTCATCAATTGGGAATCCCGAGCGGCCTATCAGTGGCCATGTTTCCCATGGTCATTTTGACCATGACCATCGAAAGAATGTCTGTGGTCTGGGAGGAAAGCGGTCCATGGGATGCTGTCGGACAGGGATTGGGAAGTCTTGCCGTGGCAGTTGTGGCATTTGGAATGTTCAAAAACGACTTATTTGAACATTTGTTTTTTGTTTTTCCGGAACTGATCCTTGTCGTTCTGGCAATGTGTATCCTTCTGGGAAGATATACGGGGTATCGGGCGTCTGAGTTGATTCGCTTCAGGACCGCTTAGAAAGGGAATGGTGTCTGATGATTGCTTTCATAAGCAAGCTGAAAAATAAAGGGATCCTTGGGATGAACAAACGAAACGCTGATTTTATCATGCCTTATAATCCCAGAAAAAACTATCCTCTTGTCGATGACAAGGTATTGACAAAAAAGCTGGCAGAAAAAGCCGGGATGGCAGTCCCAGAACTTTTTGGAGTCATAGACACCAATTATAAGATCAACGGACTGACGGGCCTTCTTAACAAATTGGACGGATTTGTGATAAAGCCTTCCAGAGGAAGCGGCGGCAATGGAATCCTTGTGGCCGAGTCCCGAAGAAATGATCTTTTTTTCAAGCCTGATGGAAGTGTGTTGGATATGAACCATATAAAATATCACACCGCCAATATCCTCAGTGGGATGTACAGCCTTGGGGCAATCATGGATAAAGCCATGATCGAATATAAAGTGAAATTCGATCCGATTTTTAAAGACTTAAGCTTTCAGGGGGTCCCCGACATCAGGGTCATTGTTTTCAAAGGCGTTCCAGTAATGAGCATGCTCAGGCTTCCCACCAAATTATCGTCCGGCAGGGCCAATTTGCACCAGGGTGCCATTGGAGTCGGTCTTGATATTTGCACGGGAATAACCCTCCGGGCAGTGTGGCGAAACAAACCCATAAGGCGCCATCCTGATACTGCCGCTCCCATCGAAGCTCTCCGCGTTCCTGGTTGGGATGAAATTCTGACCAATGCGGCCAAATCCCGTGAAATTGTCGGCCTGGATTACCTGGGGGTAGACATTGTGCTGGATCAGGATCTCGGCCCTATGATCCTTGAATTCAATGCCCGACCCGGCCTTGCCATTCAGCTGGCAAACCATTGCGGCCTCTTACCCAGGCTTGAAATGATTCAAAACATCAAGGAAATTCCTGAGGAACCTTCTGAAAGAGTTGCCTTAACAAAGAAGCTGTTTGCCTGCAGATCCATAGAACGTTGCGAGCCTGCTAAAACCTCTATCGTGTTTGCGACAGAACCATGACAGGTGATATTGTCGCATAACCTTTGGACCGCAATGATATTTTTTTGAAATTTATTTCCGATTGGTTCATCAGAAAAAAATACTTGATGGAACATTCCGACTTATGTATATCTTTTCTCATAGTAAAAATTCCCACCGGCCGGTTACTGGTTAGCATTAATTTTTTTAACAACTTTATACTTCACATAATGCCATGACTTTTATTGCTACTGCGTTGATTCTGATTATTCTTTTTGTTTGGGCAATTACGATCTACAACAAACTGGTTTCCAACCGGAATATGGCCGATGAAGGGTGGAGCAGCATCGATGTTCAACTCAAACGCCGAGCCGACCTTATCCCCAATCTGATTCAAACGGTCAAAGCTTATATGAAGCATGAAGAAGGTCTGCTAAGCCGTATATCCGAACTCCGAAGCCAGAGTATCGCTGCCAGACTAGTAAGTGACCAGTCAAAGGCGGAAGGAGAACTAAGCCGCTCTCTTGGGCAGCTCTTCGCGATCGCTGAGAACTATCCGGACTTGAAAGCCAACCAGAATTTCTTACAACTTCAGAATCAACTTTCCGAACTGGAAGAACACATCCAAATGGCCCGCCGGTATTACAACGGCAGTGTGCGAAATTACAACATTCAGGTGGAATCCTTCCCGGATATGATTGTTGCATCAGCTTTCAAATTCAAAAAGAAGGACTATTTCGAACTGGAAAACCCGGCAGACAGAATGGTTCCGAATGTGGATTTCGGCCATTAACCATATCGGTATGATGAGTGGACTATGAATTTACTGATTTTGCCTTCAGGACCATTTTTTCAAAAAGGCCACTCCAAAAAATTCGTACTTGTTTTGGCATGGTCATTAACACTGCTTTTCATATTCTTGCCATGGGTGATATCTCCCGGCTCAGCTCAGGCGCAGTCATCCGGATCCGAAGAAATTATTCGTTTCCACAGCAATATAGAACTTCTTGAAAGAGGAGAAATACTGGTTACCGAATCTATCCGGGTTCGTGCTTTAGGACGGGAAATACGCAGGGGAATTTATCGTACCATTCCCACCTATTATCGCGACCGGTTCCGAAACCGGATCAAGATGGATTTTGAGGTTCTCGGACTATTGAGAAACGGGATGAAAGAACCTTTTTTTATTGAAAGAAAAATGGGAAATGTTATCGTCAATTTTGGTGATGACTCTTTCCTTTCACCGGGGGAACATACCTACGCTCTTACCTATAAAATGAGCCGCGTGGTCGGTTTTTTCGATGATTTTGACGAGCTGTACTGGAATGTCACCGGCAATGAATGGTCATTTTTAATCCGGGAGGCTAGTGCCGATATCACTTTTCCCAATGGTTTTGAAGTGCTTCATGTCGCATGTTATACCGGATTGACCGGCGATACGGAATCACGATGTCATGTGTATAACCGTCCTGACGGATCCATCCATTTTATGGCAAATGATATGCTTCCACCTGGCCGGGGGTTGACCGTAGCGGCAGGATGGCCCAAAGGCCTGATTCCGGAACCGACGACCGAGGAAAAATTGAATGCTCTTTTTGTTGATAACAAGGGGGCGTTAACCGGTTTGCTGGGCATGCTGTTGGTCTTTTTTTACTATTTTTTTGCATGGAACAAGGTTGGTCGTGATCCGGAAAAAGGATTGATTATTCCTCTTTATAAGGTACCGGAAGGTTTTTCGCCTGCGGCAGTGCGTTTTGTGATGAAAATGGGTTTTGATGATAAATCCTTTTCCGCCGCTCTGGTGAGTCTTGCCGTCAAAGGCCGTCTGATTATCAGGGAAACCAACCGCAAATTTATTCTCGAAAAGGTTGCCGATGGTCGTTCGGAACTGTCCAAAGGCGAACAGAAAGTCTTTGACAGGCTTTTTGCCAAAAGTGACGTGATTGAAATCAGTCAGTCCAACCGCGACACCTTTCAAACCACTAAAAAAGCCCTTGAATCAACCCTGAAAAAAGATTTTGAGAAGACTCATTTCAATCTGAACGGAAAGTATCTGATCCCCGGGACATTGCTCAGTTTAGTGACGGTTGCGGGAATTTTTCTGCTTTCTGAGCCCGATGAATCAATGTTGTTTTTCGGTGTCTGGATCAGTATATGGACCCTTGGTTGCACCGCCCTTGCCATAAATGTTTTCGGAGCCTGGAAAAATGTCGTAAATGACAGAACAGGATTTGGAAACGCGGTTTTTATGAGCCTGTTTTCTCTTCCGTTTTTTGGAGCCCAATTATTTGTACTCACCATGATAGGCCTGGAAATTGGTTTCTTATCCGTTCTGTTGATCATGACCATTCTGGTAATGAATATACTTTTTTATGAATGGATGAAAGCACCGACACTATATGGCCGGGAAATGATGGACAAGATCGAAGGTTTTAAAATGTATTTGTCGGTAGCTGAGGGAAGCCGAATCCAAATGATGGGTGCTCCCGAAAAAGACATCAAATTGTATGAAAAATACCTCCCTTATGCCATCGCACTGGACGTTGAAAATGCCTGGACCCGTCAATTTAACCATGTTATTGAACGGATATCCTCTGAATCAGGGTATAAACCTGGATGGTATCAAAGCAATCGTCCTTTTACTTTAAACAGCACCAGCCGCATGACGGGTTCGTTAGGATCAGCTCTTTCCTCTGCGGTGTCATCGTCTTCCGGCAGCAGAGGGGGAGGCTCTTCCGGAGGCGGCCGTGGTGGAGGTGGAGGTGGGGGACGATGAAAAAAAAGATCGCCCTGAAGTCATAAATACCGAATCTTGAGTCAGAATATCGGAAACACCACCCAAATTCACGAGAATTTCTATTTTACAGGCACTTTAAATGACACGGAACAACTGCTGGTGATTCGGCATGGGGAAGATACTTTGGTGTTGGCCGGATGTTCGCATCCCGGAGTCGAAAAGATTTTGACGGCAGCTAAAAAAACCGGAAAGCCTACCGTGCTTTTCGGCGGACCTCACCGATTTGACAATTTTGAACTTCTCGATGATTTACGTTTGATATGCCCCACCCATTGCACGCAACACATAACGTGTATAAATTCCGGATATTCCGAGAAGTCTGTCATGGGTGGCATTGGACAAATGATTTCAATTTAAGGTTGGCGACAGTAATGGATATGATCCGTAAAGTTCATGTGAACGCACCCTTCAGGCTTCTGGTGGAAAAGCACCTGGACCGGTTTGTTCGAGAGGCCATTAATCCCGAAATCGGCTTAGATGCCGGTGTGCTTGACCGGTATTCTTCTGATGATTTTTTGAAAATAGCTGACATACTTCATTCTCAAAATCTTTCGATCACTTTTCATGGGCCATTTATTGATCTTTCTCCGGGGTCTCCGGATCCGGAAATCTGGAAAATAACCCGAAAAAGGTATGAACAGGTGCTTCGTCTCGTGCCTGTTTTTAAGCCCAAAACAGTTGTATGTCATGTGGGCTATGACTGGAAACGATATCATTTTATCCGGGAATTATGGGTGGAAAAAAGTCTGGAAATGTGGGCCTGGCTTTCTCATCGGCTGTCCGATGAAGGTGCAATGCTGACCCTTGAGAATGTCTATGAACATCGTCCTGAAGATATTGAAATAATATTTGAAAGTCTTGCGGGTAAAAATGTGGGGTTTTGCTTTGATATCGGTCATCAGTCCGCGTTCAGCAGGACATCCTTTGAAGATTGGATCAGGGTTTTAGGCCCCTACCTTGCGCAGCTCCACATTCACGATAACGATACCAGCCGGGATCAGCACAAAGCCCTGGGAACGGCATCCATTGATTTTCCCTCTTTTTTCAACCTTCTTAAAAGTATCCGAAACACTCCTCCGGTGGTGACCCTGGAACCTCACCGGGAAGAAGAGCTTGCTCCGAGCCTTGAATATCTTGAAAAAGTCTGGCCCTGGTAACATTATCTGAAACAAAAGGTAGCACTGCAACGATTCTGTTCGGCAACAAACAGTTTTGTCCGGGTATGCTGAATAGCCAACCCCACTTCATTTAAGGCTTTTTCCGGTGTGTTGTTGGTTTCACTCAGATGGGCAAGGATTACATGGGTCAGTTTTTCATGATGAAGTTCTTTTACCAGCACTCCTGAATCGGTATTGGACAGATGTCCGGTTTTTCCTTTCACCCGTTGTTTCAAAGGCCATGGGTATGGGCCGTTGATCAGCATATCCGGGTCGTGGTTGGCCTCAAGAATCAAGGCCTGGCAGTCTTTGAGGTGAGATTTTACCATGGAGGTGGCGATCCCCAGGTCGGTTGCTATGCCAATTTTAATGTTCCCGTTGGAAAAAATAAAGCCTGCGGGATCGGCAGCATCGTGAGACAATGAAAACGGACGTATTGTCAGGGTATTGATTCGAAATGTATTACCACATTGAAATAAAACGGTTTCCGGCAGATTGCCCAGAATATCCTGTGAACATTTCCGGGTTTCCCCGGAGATATACACCGGCAGTTTGTAGCGCCTTGATAATATACCCACGCCTTTAATATGATCGGAATGTTCATGGGATACCACAATGGCACTGATCTGCTCAGGACAATAGCCTGCTCTTTTTAGGCGGCGTTCGATTTCAACGCCGGATAGGCCGGCATCCAGAAGAATCGACGTATATCCGTCTGAAATATGGATTGAATTTCCTTTGCTCCCTGATGCCAGCATGCATACAGAAAGCATTTGTTCCGGGTCATTTTGCCGAATGCCTGAACCATCCGTTTTCATCAGAAACCCGTATGACCGAAACCACCGGTATTTCGATCTGTTTCATCCAGGGTTTCCACCAGGTCAAATTTTACCTGACATACTTTCTGAATGATCATTTGGGCCACCCGGTCGCCTCGGTGAAGTGTGAAAGGTTTTTTGCTCAGGTTGATCAGCGGGATCATGATTTCACCACGATAGTCGGAATCTATGGTGCCGGGTGAATTGATGATTCCAATACCGTGCTTTGCAGCAAGGCCACTTCTGGGGCGTATCTGGCCTTCAAACCCTTCAGGAATTGCCATGGCAAACCCGGTGGATACCATGAGAATTTCTCCGGGATCAAGGATGCAGGAAGTTTCGATAGCTGCATGGATATCCATCCCGGCAGATCGGGGTGTCATGTATTGCGGAATGGGAATATCGGAATCCTGCCAGGGGCGAAGACGGCGGATTTTTATCGATAAAGAGATTTCCGTCATTTGGTAACTTAGAGAACCAGAAGGTCGTGATAAGGGGTCTTATCGGTTATTGGACCCAAAAGGGTCAGTGCCAGTTGATCTGAGCTGAAAAGCTCTCCTGCCAGGTTTCGAATATCTTCTGAGGTAACCGCATCGACTTTCTCCACAATGGTTTCCAGCGGAATGAATTCTTCAAAATGGATCTCATTCTGGGCAAGGCGGACCATTTGATTATCCAGGCTTTCTGATGCAAGATAAAGATTTCCTTTTGTAAACTCTTTGGCATCGGCAAGTTCGGATGGATCGACCAATTCTTCTTTCAATGTCTTCAGTTCTTTTAGGATAAGCACGGTGGCTTCCAATGCCCTTTTAGGTTCCACACCCGCATAAACCCCGAACATTCCAGTATCAACATGGGAGGATGTGAACGAATAGACTGAATAGGCAAGTCCCTGACGTTCCCGGATCTCCTGAAATAACCGGGAACTCATGTTTCCACCCAGAATGGTATTCATAAGGGAAAAGACAAATCGTTTCGGGTCTGTGATGGAAAGCCCTCTTGTCCCGGCACAGATATGGATTTGCTCCAGTTGGCGGTAATGAGATTCAACGCACATTCTTCCGGCAGGCGCAATTCTTTCGGGAAAACCGTTGCCAGGTTTTATGGAAGCCAATGCCGGACCGATAAGGTCAACAAAACGATCATGGTCCACATTTCCGACAGCGGAGACAACAATACGATCCGGTTGGTAAAATCGGTGAAAGAACTCCTTGATGCAGTCGGCATTGAACAGCAGAAGATTTTCCCGTGTGCCCAAAACAGATCTTCCGAGAGGATGATCTCCCCAGAAAGTGGCTCCCGATAAAATGTGTATCAGCTCATCAGGAGTATCCTCCACCATTCCGACCTCCTGAAGAATCACCGTGCGTTCCCTTTCGACTTCAGCCGCATCGAACTCGGAATTCAGAAAAATATCCAAAAGGATATCGGTCATGGTATCCAGATGAGTATCCATGACCTTTGCATAATAACATGTATTTTCCATGGTGGTAAAAGCATTGCTTTGCCCGCCGATGGCATCGAACTCTTTGGCGATCTGATATGCAGATCGTCTCTGAGTCCCTTTAAAAATCATATGTTCAATAAAATGTGACAGGCCGTTTTCTGCCGGGGTTTCATCTCTGGCCCCGGCATTTACCCAGACTCCCATGGAGACACTTCGGAAATAAGGAAACTTTTTACTGATGATCCGGATGCCGTTTTCAAGAATGGTTTTTCGGATTTCGCTCATCTTCCTCTTCCAGAATCGCTTTGTGGCTCAGGCGGATTTTACCATCACGGGTGATTTCCAAAACCTTCACTTTAAGGGTGTCGCCTTCTTTGACCACATCGGTGACCGTTTTAACCCGCTTATTGGCGAGCTGTGAAATATGCACAAGACCGTCTGTGCCGGGGAGTATCTGAACAAAAGCCCCGAAATCCGTTGTTTTAACCACGGTGCCTTCATACACGGCACCTACCTCCGGCTCCCTGGTGATTTCATGGATTCGATCCAGAGCAGCATCAGCGTCTTTTTGGCTTGTGGCGGCAATTTTAACACTGCCGTCATCCTGAACCTCGATCTGGGTGTTGGTTTCGGCCTGAAGTGCCCGGATCACCTTTCCACCCGGTCCGATAATTTCTCGTATTTTATCAGGATTGATCTTGATTGTGGTGACCTTGGGGGCATATTGCGAAATACTGAGTCTCGGTTTATCTATGGATTCTATCATTTTTGACAGAATGTGAAGCCTGCCTTCACGAGCTTGTTCCAGAGCCTTCTCCATGATATCCCGGGGCAGTTCATGAATTTTGATATCCATTTGGACAGCGGTTATGCCCTGGGTGGTACCTGTAATTTTAAAATCCATATCACCGGTGTGATCTTCATCGCCAAGAATATCCGATAAAATCACCACCTGATCGCCTTCCTTGACAAGGCCCATGGCAATGCCAGATACAGGGGCACTGATCGGTACGCCCGCATCCATAAGGGCCAAAGTACCGGCGCACACCGTTCCCATGGAAGACGATCCGTTGGATTCGAACACTTCGGATACCACCCTTACGGTGTAATCAAATTGTTGCTTAGGCGGCATCACTCTTTCAAGAGCCCTAGTAGAGAGCCCCCCATGGCCGATATCTCTTCTGCTGGGCCCGGATAGCCGTTTGACCTCACCCACTGAAAAGGGAGGAAAATTATAATGAAGCATAAAGGGCCGGAACTCTTCACCGCTTAATGTTTCAACCCGCTGTTCATCCGGGCCTGAACCTAAAGTCACCACTCCGAGAACCTGGGTTTCACCCCTGGTAAAAAGAGCAGAACCATGAGTTCTGGGAAGCAATCCTACCTGGCAGGAAATGGGTCGTATTTCATCGAATTTTCGTCCGTCGATCCTAAGACCTTCCTTTACAATAAGGTCACGGCAAATACGCTTGTGAAGATCATGGAATATGGCGGAGATTTCTTCTTTGCGATCCTCATAATTTTCTTTGAGATCTTCCATGATCCTGAGCTTTAATTCCCTCAGCGCTGCAAGCCGAGGAATTTTATCAGGAATAACAATAGTTTCCCGGATGGCAGAAGCTGATTTTTCTTCGATGATCTTGACCAATGATTCATCCGGTTGGCTTGAGACATGGGATCTTTTGGGTTTTCCTGCCGATTCTTTGAGCTTTTCCTGCAGCTCGATAATGGGTTGCATTTCCTTGTGGGCAAAAAAGATCGCATCTATCATGTCTTTTTCACTGATAAAGTCTGCCCCGCCTTCCACCATCACCACGCCGGTCTTAGATCCGGCCACAATAATGCTCAGGTCGCTTTTGCCGAGTTCCTCAATGGTCGGATTCGCTTTAAGAACACCGTCAATTCGGCCCACGCGCATGGCAGCAATGGGTCCGGCAAACGGAATATCTGAAATTTCCAACGCTGCAGAGGCCCCGATCATCGCCAACATATCGGGATCGTTTTCCTGATCCATGGACAGCACAGTAGCAATAACCTGAATTTCACTTCGGTAGTCTTTAGGGAAAAGCGGACGAATAGGCCTGTCGATCAGCCGGGAAGTCAGCGTCTCTTTTTCACTGGGACGTCCAATTTCACGTCTGAAATAGTTACCGGGAATTCTACCGGCTGCATAGATTTTTTCCTGATACTCAACCGACAGGGGTAAAAAATCGATTCCAGGTCTTTCATCATGGGATGATACCGCCGTGACCAACACAACCGTTTCACCATATTGAACAATGACCGCACCGGAAGCCTGTTTGGCTATTTTACCGGTCTGAATGGTCAGGGGTTTGCCCCCAAACTCTGCCTTAAACGATATTTCCATTTCTTTCTCCTGATAAACCAAACGTCTTATCGTTGATTTCGCCGTCTGATTTGATTTACCTTCTTAAGCCCAGAGTTTCAATAATGGTCCGATATCTTTGAACATCTTTGTTTTTTACATAATTGAGCAACCTGCGACGCCTTCCAACCAGCATCAGCAGTCCACGCCTGGAATGATGGTCTTTTTTGTGGGCCTTGAGATGCTCGGTCAGATAAGTGATTCGCTCTGTAAGCAGCGCTACCTGAACCTCGGGTGAACCCGTATCGGTTTCATGAAGTTTATGTTGTTCGATAATAGTCTTTTTGTCTAAATTTGAAAGAACCACCTTACTCTATGCCTCCTTTTATCCTTTTTGATTTTCTGAACCAAAATATAACAGCAACTTGATTATCACTATCCATGTTATCTTGGAAAAACACAACAAAAGTTATAATTATTTTGATTTTTTTTGGAGCTTATGACAGCAAGAAGAACACCTCTAGTATCAACAACTTTGAAATATTGTTCGGTTTGTTCTTCCTTATCAAAAACCTGTGATGTCTGACTTGGATCCGAATGGGGTTTTCCAGCCAGGTCTTCATGCCGAATCGGAATACCGTTTAAGATGTTTTTTGCCATATCTTCCCTGACCCTATACTCAGGCATGGATTTTAAAGCCTCGGCCATAGGAATTAGATTGTCGAATATGCTTTTTCGGGCATCTGAATTCTCATGTTCGGTAATGTTTTCGATTTCAGAAAATGAAACAGCCTCTTCAATATGGAATCCGGAATTTTGCGTTCTCCTGAGGGATTTCAAATGTCCTCCGCAACCTAATGCCTTTCCGATATCAACACTGAGAACCCTGATATAGGTCCCCCCTGAACAAGTCACCCGAAATCGAATATCCGGAAGAGAAATATTTAATATTTCCAAATCGTAGATATGAACGGTTCTGGGAGGTTTTAGTACGGGTTTTCCCATTCGGGCCAGTTTATAAAGCGGCACACCTTCATGTTTAAGTGCTGAAAAAACCGGCGGGATTTGCAGAATTGTTCCTTTGAATCTTTCAAAAACCCTGAAGATGTCAGCCTCTGAAACGTTATCCGTCTTGCATGTTGAGGTGATCAGTCCTGTCAAATCATGGGTATCTGTTTCAATCCCAAGACGGATCACGCCTTCATAGGTTTTTATTCCGTGTAAAAAAAACCTGGCAAGTTTGGTTGCTTTTCCCAGACACAGCAGCATTAGGCCTGTGGCAAACGGGTCCAGTGTACCTGTATGGCCGGCCTTTTTTACCCCAAACAATCGCTTTATTTTTGCCGTCAGTCCGGCTGAACTCATCCCGGCTGGTTTGTCTATCGCCAGAAAACCGTTAATTTCTTTGGTGCATGAAATTGTCAAAGAACTTCCGCCAGTTTAAAGATAGTTTTCTTTAATTGGGACAAATGAGATCCCGTGCAAAATCCTGCTGCAGTTACATGCCCTCCACCACCAAAAGATAAAGCAATGTTGGCCACATCCACGGAACCATCACTTCTCAGGCTGACATGGTATCGGCCTCTTTCTCCGTTCATCCCCTGGCCATTTCGATATTCCTGAATTAATACCGCAACTTTTACGTTCTTTATTCGACGGGCATAGTTGATCATACCGTCGATGTCCTCGTTTTGGGTTCCGGTCTCCTTTAACATCTTATCAGTCAGCGTCATTAAAGAAATCTTGCCGTTTTTTGAAATTTCCAATGAATCCAAGGCCAAATTCAATAATTTTATTCTGGATAAAGAATATTGGCCATAAACGTGCTTGGCGACATCATGCGGGTTCACACCGATTCTGACCAGTTTTTCACAAATTTCAAAAGCCATGCGGTTGGTATTTGAAAATCTGAAGGAACCCGTATCGGTTAAGATACCCGTATAAAGGCATCGTGCTATGGGTTGGCTGATGACTGCACCCATTTTAAAGAGCAGTTGGTATACAATTTCACATGTGGCACAAGCATCGGTATCAATAAAATTAATATTCCCAAACCGGGTGTTGGTAACATGATGATCAATATTGATAATCACAGGAATCTTCCGCACATAATCAACAGAATCTCCTATCCGTTCAAACTCACCACAGTCAAGAACAACAGCGGTCTCATACTTGTAAACATCTCCGGGAAGTCGGCACACCCGATGAGACCATGGTAAAAAACGATAGAGTGCCGGTATGGGGCTCTGGCAAAATAGCTTGGCATCTATCTTTAATGTTTCCATAGCTAGACCCATGGCCAAAAGAGCCCCTATGGCATCGCCATCCGGGTTGACATGGGTTGTAAGTAGCACGTTTCGGCTATTCTTTAACCGGGAAATGATTTGATCCATTATCGGTTTTTGTTAATTTCAATAATTCTTCGATACGTGAACCGTAATCAAAAGAGTCATCATAAAAAAAACTTAAGTTCGGCATATAACGCAATGTCAGTTCTTGTCCCAATGCCCGTTTCAAAAAACCCGAGGCCTGGTTGAACCCAAGTTCAGCCTCTCTGATTTTATTTTTTCCACCGGATAGCACAAAGTAAATCTTTGCGTTCCTCAAGTCAGGAGACATTTTCACACCGGTTATGATAACGGTTTCAATTCTGGGATCTTTAATCTTTTTTTGAAGCGTTTCTGCCAGAATTTGTCGGATCAACTGACCGACTCTATCCGATCGGGAGTAGGGTCTCATATGTTGATGATCTCCATTTCGGTATCAATGATTTCAGCTAACCTCAGTTCTTCTGCCATATTGAACAATTTATCAATTTTGGCGTTTACCACCTGGCGGTCATTTCCCACTATGGAAAAACCGATTTCAGCACGCTGATACACATCGTTTAATCCGACCTCCGAAATTGAGGCGTTAAAATTATTCCGCAGTCTGGCAATAATTGCCTTAATGATTTTTCTTTTTTCTTTCAGACTCCGGCATTCATGGATTCTGAAAGTTATCATCCCAATACCAATGACCATCGATTATGTAATTTCAGGCCTGATTTCCTCCATGTAATAACATTCGAGGATATCGCCTATCTTGACATCGTTGTAATTTTCAATGGCAATGCCGCATTCATAACCGGCATTAACTTCCTTTTGATCTTCTTTATAGCGTTTCAGAGATGAAATTTTTCCATCAAATATCACCACTCCATCCCGAATCAGCCTCACCAGTTTATTTCGCTCGATTTTACCATCCAAAACGTAGCAACCTGCAATAGTCCCCACTTTAGGTACATGAAAGGTCTCCCGAACCTCTGCCCGGCCGAGCATTCTTTCCTCAAAAGTAGAGTCCATCATTCCTACAATGGCATCCTTGATATCTTTAATCGCGTTGTAGATGACATTGTAAAATTTCATATCCACGTTTTCTTCCTGAGCATACTCAATAACCTTGGGGGAAGGTCTGACATTAAAGCCGATAATAATGGCATTGGACACGGCTGCAAGCGAAACATCCGATTCGGTGATCGTGCCTGTGGCAGCGTGATTTACATTAATTTTGACTTCCTCATTGGAAAGTTTGATCAAAGAATCCTTCAATGCTTCAATGGAACCGTGAACATCAGCTTTGATAATCAGGTTAAGTTCCTTGACTTCGCCATCCTTCATTCTTTCATAGAGCTTTTCGAGACTTAACCGACTCGTTTTTGCCAGTTCCACGGATCTTTGTTTCTGGGTTCGATGTTCACTAACCTGCTTTGCATCTTTTTCATCGGTTAATGCCACGAGTTCATCCCCTGCTTCAGGTACTCCGGTTAGCCCTAAAATTTCCACCGGCATGGAGGGTCCGGCATTTTCCACAACCTGACCAAGATCATTGAGCATAGCCCGGATTTTCCCATAATGAACACCGCAAACCACCGGTTCTCCTGCCCTCAATGTCCCTTCTTTTACCAGAATTGTAGCAACAGGTCCTCTTCCGGAATCCAGTTTAGCCTCGATTACATTTCCGACAGCGAGCTTATTCGGATTTGCGCGAAGTTCCAGCATTTCGGTCTGAAGTAAAATCATTTCCAAAAGCTCATCAATGCCGATGTTTTGTTTAGCGGAAACCTGGACATAAATGGTTTCACCGCCCCATTCTTCAGGCACTAAACCGAGATCTGCCAACTGTCTCTTAACACGATCGGGTTCGGCGTTATTTTTATCGATTTTGTTGACTGCAACAATGATCGGAACCTGGGATGCTTTGGCATGGTTGATGGCCTCGATGGTTTGGGGCATAACTCCATCATCTGCCGCCACCACCAAAACGACAATATCGGTCACTTTTGCCCCCCTGGCTCTCATGGCCGTAAAAGCTTCATGACCCGGGGTATCCAGAAAAACGACCTGCCCCTTTTCAGTGTTTACCTGATAGGCTCCGATGTGCTGCGTAATACCACCGGCTTCATTTTCAGTAATCCGGGTTTTTCGGATAACATCCAGAAGCGAGGTCTTTCCGTGGTCTACATGGCCCATGATTGTCACCACCGGAGGTCTCCACTTCATTTCCCCAGTGTCATCCTGCTGAACCTTTAAAATGGCCTCTTCTTCAAAGGAGGCTCTCTCCACTTCATAACCGAATTCAGCCGCTACAAGAGCTGCCGTGTCAAAATCGATGGTTTGGTTCACGGTCGCCATAACCCCCAGCCCCATAAGCTTTGAGATCATTTCGCCGGCCTTGATACCCATTCGCTTGGCAAGATCAGAAAGTACAATGGCTTCATCGATTTTAATTCTTCTCTTGATAGCTTTTGGAGTAGTAATTTGTGTTTTTTGCCCTTTGACCACTTTGGCTTTGGCAGATTTTTTTCCCTTTTTAACTCGTTTGTCTGTCTCGTAAAGGGCTGAGCCCTCAACCACCTCTTTTCGTTTAAATAAGATCTTCTTTTTGACAAGCTTTTTATCCTGCTCATCAAGCTCTATCTGTTTAATGCGTTTCTTCTTTTTACGGTCTTTGACAGGCTCAACTTCCAATTCAGGTTCGGTCTCCGGTTCCTGGGGTATTGGGATTTCTTGATCTTCAGGAACAGCAGACGTCGATAGCTCATCACCTTTTGGCTCAGGTTCAGTATCCGTTGCCTTTATTGGCAGCTGGATTATTTTTGCAGGAGTATCTTTTTTCCCTTTTTTCTTTTTGGACGGCTTTTGCTTAGCTTGAAGAGATTTTTCCTCGGTAAGTGCCGAATCAGCCTTTTCAACTTCTGGGGGTCTCTGATCGCCAGGGGTGGATTTAATCGGCTCTTCTATTTTTGAATCCGGTGTTTTTTTGACTTCAGGCTCCGCTTCAGGTTCAGGTTTAACCATTTTTATTGGCTCTGTTTCCTCGGAAACCACATCTGAAACGGATGTTTTTTCCGTTTCCGGAGTAAGTTCCACAGGCTTTACAGGTTCCGGTCTGCTGATAATTTTAGCTTTGAATTCCTCTGCTTTTTTCTTTTTCTTAACGGGTATTGGGCCAACCTCCTTAGACAGTTCCACATCCGGTTTTTCAGAGACTTCCTTCCTATCAATACTTTTCTCTTCCTGGAATGCTTCAGCCTTTTTCTCCGCCTTTTCTTCCGAGACTACTTCAGGTTTTTGCTCCTCACCGGCTTTTGCGGAAAGCTCCGATTCCTGAGGTACTGTTGCCTTTTCTATTTCTTCATCTTGTGGTAAGGTTTCGGAAACATGGCTCTCCTGCTCACCAGGAAGCATCTCGGAAATGGCTTCTTCATCGTCTCCGATCCGCTCTTCAAGCGTTTCAGGCGATACCTCCACCTCTGCCTCTTCCAAAGGCTTGGTGTCCTCAATTTTTTTCCGTCGTCGAATCACTGTAGGCCTGACGCGCGTGACTTCAACAGTATCAGGTTTTTTTTTGGCCCTTAGATTCGATTTTATTTCGGCAACAGTATCGTCATCCAAAGAACTCATATGGCTCCTAACGGTTATTTTCATTTCTTCGAGTTTATCAAGGAGCTCTTTGTTCTTCATATTCAGATTCCTGGCAAGTTCATAAACTCTGATCTTTGCCATCCAACCCCCTTAGTTTATCTATTTAGAACAAGCGAGCTATATTTCGTTGTCCTCAATTTTTTCAGGTTCTTCATCTATTTTCTGTGCTGCATTTTGCTCCATATCCGATTTGCTTGGGCCGGAAACCACTTCTTCGCCAGATATTTTGTTATCTGTATCATTTTCAGATTCTTTTTCAACAAAATCTTTAACGGTTTCCAAATTGGATATATCGTTATCGGCATCACCATTTTTATCGATACCTCGATCATCATCCATTTTTCCAATTTTTGCAGCACTCACATGGTGTTTGGCGGCCTCTATCAAATTTTCAGCTTCTTCCTCTCCGATACCGGTAATCTGACCCAGCTCATTTACAGAAGCCTTTGCCAGCTCTTCCACAGAATCGAAACCAATATCACAGAGCAAATCCGCAATCGAAGGGTCGACCCCAGGAAGTGAGGAAATATCGTCATAACCTTTTTTCAAGGCTTCTTTATATTTATTTTCACTTTTTACATCTAAACGCCATCCGGTAAGTCTCGAAGCTAACCGAACATTTTGGCCCCGCTTTCCTATTGCAATGGAAAGGGAATCATCCGGTACTATTACTTCCATGGATTTGTTGTCTTCATCGATAATTACCCTTGTGATCACAGCAGGCGCCAAAGCGTTGCAAACAAATTTAGCCGCATCCACATGCCACGGAATAATGTCGATTTTTTCGCCCTTCAATTCCTGAACAACATTTTGGACCCGGCTGCCTTTCATGCCCACACAGGCACCGACAGGATCAATATCAGAATCGGTGGAGGCCACTGCAATTTTTGACCGGCTGCCCGGTTCACGGGAAGCCGACATAATTGTAACAATACCCTCGCTAATTTCGGGAACTTCGGTCTTAAACAAATTGGTAAGAAAGTTGTTGTGTGTTCTTGACAATACAATCTGTGGCCCTCTTCCTTCGTATTTAACCTCCAGAATAAGGCAGCGTATCCGGTCTCCGCGACGGTAATTTTCTCTGGGCACCTGTTCCCGAGCCGGAAGGACCGCTTCGGTTTGTCCAAGATTTACGATGATATCACCTTTTTCGAAACGCTGAACGATACCATGGATTATTTCGCCTTTGCGGTCAATAAAATTGGAATAGACCGCATCACGTTCAGCATCTTTCATCTTCTGGATAATAACCTGCTTTGCCGATTGTGCAGCGATTCTTCCGAAAGAAGTCGTATCCATCTTAATGCCGAGGCTGTCTCCGATTTCACACTCCGGGTCGAGTTTGAGACCCTCTTCGAGGCTCATCTGGAGATCCGGTTCCGTGATTTTTTCCACCACCTCTTTAAACTGAAAGACCTCAATATCTCCAAGTTCATCATTGAAATGAACCTCGATATCTATTTTATTGCCAAACTTTTTTTTAGCAGCAGACTTTAACGCTTCTTCCAGAGCCTTTATAAGTATATCGCGATCAATTCCTTTATCACGACTCACTTGATCCACGACACGTTTGATATCACCTACGAACATGAGGTTTCTCCACTATAGTCAACTAATCGGGCCTTGATAATATCAGCAAAAGGAATTTCCAAATCTTTATTCTGGGCCTGAAGTTTTATATTTTCATCCGTAACTCCCAAAAGAACACCCTTGAAATTTTTTTGTCCATCGATGGCCCGTGCCGATTTTATTTTAGCCATGTTTCCTTTAAATCTTTCAAAATCCTGTAACCGTCCCAATGGACGATCCGTACCAGGAGATGAAACCTCAAGATTATATGAGGTTTCGGTTTCCAAATAAATATCAAGAATATCACTTAATTGGCGGCTGAAATGAACACAATCATCTAAACCGACCCCTCCGATTTTATCAATATATACCCGGAGTACTCTTCCTGAAGGTTCTCTCTGGAATTGAACATAGACCAATTCGATCTGTTCTGACTCACAAAGAGTTCCTGCAAGTTCATATACTTTGTCCACAATCTGCTTTTCGCGCTCAGCCGTCATTCTTTGTAATTTGAGAGCTTCATCACGCTTATCCGAACTTTTGGATCTTCGGTTAATGGTATTCTTTTTTTTTTGTTTAGCCATAAAAAAAACAAAAAAACGGGCTTTCGCCCGCTTCCTGAAAAACAGATAGACCTTTGTGGATAAATATAGAATTACTGAATCATTTTAAAATTCGTCACAAAAAAAATCATTAATTGATTCAACAAAAGTTCTATCACAATGTGCCCTTTAATTCCAAGTGGGCGATCATTCAACTGGAGCGGGCAACGAGATTCGAACTCGCGACACCAAGCTTGGGAAGCTTGTACTCTACCAGCTGAGCTATGCCCGCTCTAACAAGATGGTAAAATATTACAAAAATATGTTTTTGTCAATAAGATTGATGAGCCGCGAACATCGCAAAAACAGTAAAAAAAGCGCTAAAAGTTCAAAAAAGAAATGTCCGGAAACTACACCACAGAGGACATGGGTTTCCAGCCTTCTTAAACACCCTGATGAGATATTTATAACAAGACATCACCATTTTTTTTCTATTGGCCGTCAATGTTGATCATCTCTTAAATATGGGGTCGAATCTTTTGATGGCGGCTTCATCGACCACCTTTAATTTTCTTGCAACATCAGCTCCCAAAAGGGCATAGGTTCCCTCTGCTCTTGCGCAGAGCCTTTGTCTGTCGTCATACAAAAAGCCTTCCATAGTAGCTTCACGGTCACTGATCATTTTGAGGACCATGCCTTTTGCGGTCAGTTTAGTTCCCACGGTCAGCGACTTGATAAACTCCACGGTCATTTCTTTTGTGAGAATAAATTTTTTCAGGATATAAATGGCAGCCCAGCTCATGATTTCATCCAGTATGGTGGCAATCACTCCCCCGTGCAGAAGGTTGTTCCATCCGCAAAGGTGTTCGGGCACCAAAAGCCAAGAAAAAACAGTGTTATCGGCATAGTAAAAATCCATTTGAAGCCCATGGGGATTGGCAGGACTGCATCCGAAACAATGATGATCATCTCCTTTGGGGATTTTGACATATTTTTGAAGATCTATGTTAAAGGCTTTCATCATATCAGCATCGTTCATCTTTATTTTTTCTCCTGCTGCTGCCATGCCCGGCAAATTTTCCATACTTTTTCCACCACATCCATGGGATCTTTGCCTAAAACGCGGATCATGGGCTCTTTGCCCACCTCGCCTTCATCATAAACGCAGTCAGGCGGGACATCCAACATTTTTATGGCCTCCCGTGTTCCCCATTCCAAGGTAGAGCCTTCCTTTTCCTTGATTTCCTTCGGTTCCATTTTCCTGTCAAAAGAGGCCATCCTGAGGCCAAGTTTTTCACAGGCTTCGATAAGGCCCGGATTGTACCGAATGTTCATTGCAGATCGCATCTCCGGTGCTTTTGACATCGCCGCAAGAACAACCCTGGCCACATGGCGGGTGGCCCCGAAAGCCGGTTCCCGACAAACAAGAATTTGATCTCCCACATTGGTGATTCGGCCTGGGATTCCGGCCACATCCTCATAGTTTGTAGCATATGAACCGGCATATACCAGATTGGAACGGCATTCAGGTATCATTTTTCCCGCATTCAGTTGAGAAAGTCGTTCCAGAGCCTTTTTAAGATCAGTTAGAATATCTTCCCGTTCAAGCTTTGCGGCAATATGGGAAAAGGGGTTTGTGGGGCCGTGTCCGGAACCAATGGCAATTCCGTTAAGAATGGCCGTGGAAATAAAGCCTTTTGCCTTTCCGACAGCTTCATGGACAGGCAGTCCTTGACCGAGAAAAGTCGCCAGTGCCGCAGAAAAGGTACAGCCGGTGCCGTGAGTGTTTCGCTGATTCAAACGCGGCCTCTCAAAGGATTGAAATGATTGGCCGTCATATAAAATATCGATCGCGGCTCCCTTTAAATGACCTCCTTTGATCAGTACATTTTTTGGACCAAAGTCATGAATTTTTTTTGCAGCATTTCTCATCTGTTCTGTGTCTCTGACCGGAAAACCACACAAAACCTCTGCCTCGGGCAAATTGGGCGTCACCACAAAAGCCAGGGGAAGTAAAAGCTTTCTGATGGTATCCCGCGCATCCTTTGAAAGAAGGGAATCACCGCTTTTGGCCACCATTACCGGATCCACCACCAGCGGATGCAATTGATGACGGTGAATGCCTTCTGAAACGACTTCCACGATTTCCGGTGAGGCCAGCATACCGGTTTTGGCCGCATCCGCACCGATATCCGAAAGTACCGAATCCATCTGCAGTTCAATAAAAGAGATCGGTACGGGGTGCACACCCTGAACCCCCAAGGTGTTCTGGGCTGTGAGTGCGGTGATCACGCTTGTCCCGTATCCACCCAGCACCGTGATGCTTTTCAGGTCCGCTTGAATTCCTGCACCACCGCCGGAATCCGAGCCGGCAATAGTTAATATCCTTTTCATATTCATAAATTATTCCTATTTAAAATTTCGGGTTGTTCAAGCTATTATCCGGTTTCCCACCGGACAAAGATGATCAAAGCGACAATAACTGCCGTCATAATCATATAATCTATAATACCCAGTCGATAATCTTTTCGATATGACCGGTTTTTCATGCCGTATCCGCGAACTTCCATGGCCACGGCCAATTCATCGGCCAAAACAAATGACTGAAGCAGAAAGGGACCAATCATCGACATGAAATTTTTTGCATTTTTTAGTTTCAGTCGCAAATCGATTCCCCGAGACATCTGGGCTTCCCGAATCGAGCGAATTTTGTTTTGCATCAGCGGAACAAACCTGAGCGCTGTTGTGAGCAAAAACACAAATCCAAAGGGAATTTTCATCTTTCTTAGACCAGCAGCCAGTTCTTCCGGACGAATATGGTGAAAAACAAGGAAGGATGAACTTAACAGATTAAACAGCCGCAAACAGAGCACTCCTGCGGTATTTCGGTCAAAAGAAATCCAGGATATTAAAAATACCAGGCCAACCATGGGAAAGACCAGTTTTAAGGTCCGAGCAAAAGGACCTGTCATTTTCAATAGAAAAACAGCTATTACAATAATCCCCGTCTGGCCTAAAATAGTTAGGGGGGACCTTGCCGCAAAGACTGCCGCAATCATCACAATGCCGATAACAAGTTTAGTTCTAGGATCAAGTGGTTTCATGTCATTTTTATACAGAGTAAAGGATCGGGTTCACCTGGTTGAGCGATTTCAATTCGGTCAGATTTAACACTTGGACGATGAAGACCTAAATCCATTGTGTCAGTTGAATCTCAACGATTCCGGTGGACCGTCAGCTATGATTTGTCCTTTTTCGAGTACAATCCACCGGTCTGAAACAGCCCGAGCAAAATCAATATCATGAGTTACACAAAGGGTGGTAAACCCTTCATGAACAAGTTCGGCAAGTATAGCCGCAAGCATCTGTTTGGACCGGCCATCTTGGCCGGCACTCGGTTCATCCAGAACCACCATTTCAGGTTTCATGGCCAGAATTGATGATATGGCCACTCTTTTTTTTTCTCCCTCGCTCAATTTAAATGGTGACCTTTTTAGCAGATCCTGCAACTGAAAAAGACGGCAAATTTTTTCCAGCCATTTTTCAGGTTCTTTTTGTACCATTTGAAGACCAATCCGAAGTTCTCCATCCACCCGACTTTTGAAAAACTGGTCATTTGGATTTTGAAAAGAGAGCCCGACCATTGCCGCAGTTTGAGCCGGGGGATTGCCGACAATGCTTTGGCCGTTAAATCGTATGTCACCTTTTTGAGATCTGTAAAGGCCGTTAAGATGTTTTATTAATGTGGTTTTTCCTGACCCGTTTTTTCCCAATAAGGCAACTGCCTGGCCTCTGAAAATATCAAAGGAGATATCCTTTAAAATCTTTTTTTCATTTATCCGGCAAGACAAGGCCCGAACGCTTAAGAGTGGGTCCTCAGAATTCACGGGAGAGCAGGTGGTAACCGTTTCAATATTTTTACGTTCCGGATACCGGGGGATCAGACCTTGCTCAAACAATATGCCGGTGGCATGGGCAGTCTTTCCATCAAAAAGGATTTTTCCCTGATCAATCACAAGACACCTTGAAGCGTCTTTGAGAAAACCATCCACGCGCTGTTCGATGACCACGACGGTCAATCCGGAAGTGTGGATTTTTTTCAGGCACGCCCGGACGGTTGATATGCTTGACTCGTCAAGATTGGCATAGGGTTCGTCTAGAATCAATATGGACGGTTTCAGGCACATGATTGAAGCAATCCCGGCCATTCGTTTTTCTCCCCCTGAAAGGCTGTCAGGACAACTTTTCAAGAGATGATTGATATGGAGCAGATCAGCGGTCTCACAGATTCTTTTTTCGATTTGATTTCCTGAAAACCCGAGGCTTTCCAGGCCAAAAGTCATTTCATCCTCCACGGAACTGTTGAACAGCTGGGCATCAGCATTTTGAAGCACCAGGCCTACTTTTGGAAAAAGATCCGAAATCCTCATATCGCGGGTATCAGAACCAAAAATTTCAACAGTCCCGCTGAATTTTCCGCCAAAAAAGTGAGGAATTAAACCATTGAACAGATATCCGATCGTAGATTTGCCGGAACCATTAGCCCCGCAAATACAGAGATACTCCCCTTCATCAAGAGAAAAATCGATTCCATTCAAGATATCCCAAGCACTTCCGGGATACCGATATCGAACATCTTTTACTTTGATGCCGGTTGCCAAACACCCCCCTTTTGAAGCAGATGAAGTGCCGCAATACCAATAATGGAACCTCCGACACTACTTACACTGAAAGCGATCATCAAAGCCCCAACTGCCATGGTTTTTCCTAAAAGCATCGGACCTACAATATATATGGCAGCTAAAGATCCCAACACCCCGGTACCGAATATCTCTCCAATTCCGGCGCAATAAAGGTTGCGGGTCGTTTTATAAAGAACTCCCGCCAGCAGGGCTCCGATCATTCCACCAGGAAAGGCCAGAAGAGTCCCCAGGCCAAGTATGTTTCGGAGTATTGCAGCCGACAAGGCAATTGCTGTTGCGTATACAGGTCCAAGCATGACTGCTGCGATGACATTAATCATGTGTTGTGCGGGAAAACATTTGGCAATACCCACGGGTATGAAAAAAGGGGACAAGGCCACGGCCATGGCCACCAAAATGACAGCTTTGGATACATCCTTTGATTGCATGATATGTCTCCTTATTCAGATTTAGAATCATTGAGACGAAGAGGGAGGCTTTTGTAACTTTAAGGAACCCGTTTCCCACAACGGTAAAGGCTTCTGTTGAGATCAAACACAAGAAGGGTTTCACACGGTTCCCTACGCTGGAATTACCCAGATCAGGTTCGACGGGTTTAATCTCAGGCCTTTCAGCCACCCCGAGCCGCAATGTCATTTATAAACGTTACTATAAAAGTTTCAGCAAGGTCCTGTCAAGAGAGATATGGAACGGGTATATTCATCGGAACAGTTAAGATTTCGTATTTGGTGTAATCATCATTTCATGAATCAATTTATCTTTTTCAGCCCACAATTGATTCAGCCAGGCCTGGAAACGAATCCGGAAATTCTGGTCATTTAAATAGTTTCCGACCAAATCCTCGTTTACCGGGACAGATTTGACCCTGACTTTGATTTCTTGAATATTGCCACAGAGATATGCCCAGAAATGCTTTGGGTTTTCAGAATAGAAAATGGTGACATCCAGAACCTGGCGGATCTTACCTCCCATGGATCCAAGCACAAAGGCGATTCCTCCAGCTTTGGCCCTTAAAAGATTGCCATACGGTGATTTTTGTTTTTCATGTTTCTCTTTCGTAAATCGTGTCCCCTCTACAAAGTTCATGATGGAAATCGGAATCGTTTTAAACTTTTCACAAGCTTTGTGGGTAATTTCCATATCTTTCCCTTTCAAATGAGGTTTTCTTTTTAGTTCAGATTTCGTGTATCTTCTGATGAAGGGAAAATCCAACGCCCACCACGCTTGTCCGAGAATCGGAAACCAGAACAACTCTTTTTTGATAAAAAATTTCAGAAACGGAATTTTTCGGTTAAATACCCGTTGAAGCACCAGAATATCTGTCCAGGATTGGTGGTTTGCAAGAACCAGATACCATTCTGATTTTGCCAGGTTTTCGATCCCCTGAATATCCCACCGGGTGACACATAAGAGATCATGGGTAAAATTGTTAACCCATATCCAGCTTTCCGCAAAATTATTTGAGATGCGACTGCACCAGTTCCGCCAAAACGTTATGGGAATCAAGGCCTTGGCTACAGCCACAACAAAAATCAGCAGGCTCCAGATAAGGGTGTTAAAAAAACAGATTATCAACTGCAGTGACCCTATAAATGGAGCAATCCACTTTCGATTCATTTTTTCTCCCGGTTGATTTTAAAAATTGTGCACCGAATAATTCTACAGCACGATCAAAGCATCAACGGCAATTAAACCCTGATCACCCACAATAAGCGGATTGATATCGATTTCTTTGATCTGAGGATAATCCAGGCCGATTTGCCCCAGTTGAACCAGTATATGGGCCAGTTGCTTCCGATCAGTCTTGGGAAAATTTCGATACCCGTCCAGAAGTTTCTGATTTTTAAGGCGGTTAATCAGGTCCATACCTTCCGACAACCCGATGGGGGCCATAGCGAACTCAGAATCTCTGATGATTTCAGCCAATAGGCCTCCAAAACCGCACATGACACAATGGCCAAATTGAGGATCCTGAAAAAGCCCTGCAATTATTTCGATACTTTTCGGCAATTGCGGTTGCACAATTATTTTTCCGCCTGTTTGGCTTTCATAGATTTTTTTATTAAGAAAAGAAAAAGCATCAGAAACATCCCTTTCCGTATGGATGCCCATTCGAACAAGGCCTAATTCGGTTTTATGAGCGTGTCCCGGTAAAAGTGCTTTCATGACAACCGGAAATCCGATTTCAGCACACACGGCAAGTGCTTCCTTTTCTTCAGCAACCACTTTTTCTGTTATGGTGGGAATGCCGTAGACAGATAGAATTTGTTTGGACACATACTCATCCAAAGAACCGACTTTATCCTGGAGGTATTTTTCAAGGGGTTCCGGCAAAAGAGATTTCTCTGATCGTTTGGGTTCAGGAATTTCAGGATTCCCCGGTTTTTGACAAAAAACAGCTGCCATACATTCAACAGCCCTGTGAAGATCCCGAAATACCGGAACCCCCAAGTCCTGGGTGCGCTCTTGAAAATCGCGGGCAGCTTCTCGTTCACCAAGAAGCCAGCAGAATAAAGGTTTTCCAGCCGATTTGGATATTCGAACTATTTCAGCCATATCAGGGTTTAACGCAAAACCCCCTGAAAAAGCGTGAAAAAGGACACCATCCACTTTCGGGTCTCCGCATACCGCTCTCATGGCCGTACCAAAGGCTTTGCGAGCCCCGTTTCGTTCAACGGCCGGCCATAGATCCACGGGATTGGACAAGGGCATCCAGTCCGGAGAAATGGATTTTAATTGATGCAAGGTGGTTCGGGAAAGTTCAGCCAATTCAAGATCATGGCGTTCAATGAAATCCGCAGAGACTATTCCGGCACCTCCGCTATATGTGAGCACCGCAATTTTACCCTTTGTTTTTGTTTCTGATTTCGGATATCTGGCCAAGGTCCTTCCCAAATCGATCATATGTTTGAACCCGTTTGCTTCAAAAACGCCTGCCTGAGTCATAACTCCTTTGAGGACCGAATTATTCACTGCCAGACTAGCCGTATGGCTCATGGCTGCCGAAGCACCTTTTTTGCTTTTCCCTCCTTTTAACAATACAATAGGTTTTGGGGATCCTTTACAAAGTTTAAAAAAACGACGGCCATCCTCGATAGATTCCAGGTACAGACATATGGATTCCGTTTGATGGTCTGCGATAAGATATTCAAGGACATCGCACTCATTGATATCAACTTTGTTTCCAATGGAACACACTTTGCTCACGCCAGTCACACCATGGGTCATGACATCGATGAGAAAAACCCCTGAAAGCATTCCACTCTGTGCGATCATGGAGACCTTGCCTTGTTTCAGCCCATAATCCCAAATGGCCGGAGTGGCAAAGGAAAATATATACCCTTTTACGGTGTCTACCAACCCCATACAGTTTGGACCCCACACCCGAATTCCGGATTCTTGCGCGATCGATTTTATGGTTTCCTGGAGGATGACTCCGGATTTACCGGTTTCAGCAAATCCCCCCGATTCAATCATGACTCCGGGAATTTTACGACGGGCACATTCCTGAACAACGTGAGGCACTAAGGGGGCAGGGACAAAAATAATTCCCAGGTCCACCGGATCAGGAACTTCGAGAATCGAGGGATAACAACTCATTCCCTCAATTTCCGCATAGCTCGGATTGACCGGATAGATACCTCCCTTAAATCCCATTCTCAAATTCCTTAAAATGGCATGCCCTCCTTTTTGAGGGTTCGGAGTGGCGCCGATGAGTGCGATTCCTCGAGGGTTAAAAAAAAAGTCCATTTCACCGTATCTCCCTGGATAGAAAAAATCTAAATCATTTTAAAGGGATTTAAGCCTTTCTTTTAATAATGTATATCTTTTTCTAATGTTATCATTTTTAATGCCGATTACTAACGCTTTCCAGGTTCCAACCAGAACCGCCAGTTTTTTGGCCCTCGTGATGGCCGTGTAAATCAGGTTTCGCTGCAACAATATATAATGCTGGGTAATAACAGGTATAATCACAACCGGATATTCTGACCCCTGTGACTTGTGAACTGATATCGCATACGCCAGAACAATTTCATCAAGTTCTGCAAAATCATATATCACCGAACGATCGTCAAACAAAACAGTGAGTTCCTGAGAAACATTGTCGATATGCTTTATTCTGCCAATATCTCCGTTAAAAACCTTTTTGTCATAATTATTGCGAAGTTGCATCACCTTGTCATCAATTTTAAAAGACCGTGAGCTTAAATTCAGAGGATTTTTTCTCGGATTCAGTACTTGCTGAAGGTGAAGATTTAAATTCCCGGCCCCCAAAATTCCCCGATGCATGGGAGTCAATATCTGGATCTGATCAACCGGATCAAATCCAAATCGTTTGGGAATACGCTTGGAGGTCAGATTCAGAATAATATCCAATACTTTTTCAGGCTCATCCTGCCGAATAAAGAAAAAATCCCCTGGTGATTTTGACTGATTCCGGGCTGGAAGGAAAGGAAGTTTTCCCTGATTGATTCGGTGGGCATTGACAACAATCAAACTTTTGGCAGCCTGACGAAATATTTCGGTCAATGTGGTCACTGGCACGATTTCCGAAGAAATGATATCTTTCAAAACATTCCCCGGTCCCACCGAGGGAAGCTGATTAATATCACCCACCATAATGAAAGAAGCTTCAGGCGGTATGGCTTTCATCAAATGATACATGAGCACAGTATCAATCATGGAAGCTTCATCTATTATCAGCACCTGACAATTCAAAGGTTTCTCTTCATTTTTTTGAAAACCTCCGCTTTGAAAGCTAAATTCCAGAAGCCGGTGAATTGTTTTGGCCAGAATGCCTGTAGTTTCCGTCATTCGCTTTGCTGCCCGCCCGGTAGGTGCTGCAAGCAAACATCGCAACCCCATGGCATTAAAAATTTTCAGAATGGCATTAATGACCGTAGTCTTTCCGGTACCTGGTCCGCCGGTCAGAATCAACACCTTTTGGCTCAGGGCCATCCGGATTGCTTCAAGCTGGTTCGGAGCCAGTTGGACGGAAAGTTCTTTCTGCACCCAGTCTACGGCCTTTTCCACTTTGACAGGACGATGAGATTTTGGAGTTGAAACAAGCAATTTTAAACGCTCAGCAATCCGTTTTTCACAAAAATAAAATTTTGAAAGATAGATCGCTTGATTTTCGGTGCTCAAATCCTGAGCGTTTTCATCAAGGCTTTCGATTTTAACTTTTTGGGAAACAACCAATCTTTCCAGAGCCATAACCATAATATTGCGATCGATCTGAAGTACTTCCCCGCATTTTTCCATCAAGAGGTCATATGGATAATAGACATGCCCATCATCAGCCAGTTGGTTGAGAATGAAAAGAATTCCGGCTTCTGCTCTTAAAGGAGAGGCCATAGAAAACCCAAGCTGTTTCGCAATTTTATCAGCAGTGGCAAAGCCAATTCCGAAAATGTCCATGGCGAGTCTGTAAGGATTGTCCCGAACAATACCAATGGAGCGATCCCCATATTGTTTATAAATTCTGGAAGCGAATGTCGAGCTGATACCATGGCTCTGGAGAAAGAGCATGACTTCACGGATTTCTTTTTGATCATCCCAAGCCTGCTTAATCATTCTTATTCTCTTTTTTCCGATTCCCTCCACTTCAGCAAGCCGTTCGGTTTTTTCCTCGATAATATCAAGGGTCTGGTTTCCGAACCGGTTAACAATTCTTTCAGCCATCACCGGTCCGATTCCTTTGACAAGACCGGATCCGAGATACTTACGAATACCGAGTACCGTCGCTGGAACAGAAGAATCGTAATAAACGACTTTAAACTGTGGGCCATACTTCGGGTGGTTACTCCACTCGCCTTTCATGCTGAGAACCTCGCCGGGCATGGGTGACATCAGATTGCCCACAACCGTGACAATGTCCTGTTTCCCCTGCAGTTTGACCCGGGCAACCGTGTAACCGGTTTCCTGGTTGTTGTAGGTAATCCTTTCGATTTGTCCTTTAATTTCTTCCAGCATATCAACGATTATACCAAAGTTTGTTGTATTTTCATTTTTTGCTAGATTTTTATTCCGACAATTTTATTAGGTGTCAAGTTTTTATTGCATTTCTTAAAAATCAGAGGCGGATATGAAGAGTTATTCCTGTATTTTGCGGGATTACACTTAGACGGTCCTCGGTTGGAATCGACAAATTTTTCCAGAAAAAAAAAAGCGCCCCATTTTATAATGAAGCGCTTTTTAACAATTTTGAAATACCGGCTATTCCACGGTTACATTAACAGCTGCAGGGCCTTTTTGTCCCTGGGTGATATCAAATGTTACGCGGTCGCCTTCATCCAGGGTTTTGAATCCGGTGGCATTAATTCCTGAGTGATGGACAAACACATCCGGTCCATTTTCCTGCTCGATGAAGCCATAGCCTTTGCTGCTATTAAACCATTTTACGATTCCTTTTGTCATAGAAGCACCCTCCTTTCTTCAAAAAATTCTCAGGTCCCAAACTGCAGGATGCCACTTTGACAAATGGTATTTCCTTTCAGCGAAACCGGCCTGACTGAAACAGCCAGACCTTAATTGAGTTGGCCATACTATAGACGGTTTTTGTAGAAAGTCAAGAGAATTGTGGTTTTTTTGATTTTATCGGGTTATTTTTCATCACCTCGATAATAGAGTCGTCAGCACTGCAACAACGGATGAACTCGGAACGACTAAACCTTGTTTTATTAATCTGGATTTTCCGTTTAATAATTGAACAACTGAACATATATAGTATCATTAATTTTTAACGTAAAGTCCAAAAAATAATCTTAACCGGTTATTAACTTTTTACGATTTGCAAAAAAACTTTGGATCCTGTATGCATTTTAATAGGCTTTCTAATCATATCTCTTCCTAAAAATACATGGATGAACCGGATTCCTGAATGATCCGAATTAATAGTGTCGGAATTTAACAGTAGTTCAATATTCCCGTGCCGTTTTCCACAAGGATCTATAGCGAGGTTAGCAAATGAAATTATCCACACGGATGTCCTTATCCTTTGCCACACTATGCATCTTTTCTATTTTTCTTGTCGGCTTTCTGGCTTTTCAACACAGCCGC
>CAYZJH010000027.1:0-43381 GCA_964478625.1 uncultured Desulfobacteraceae bacterium | reverse complement strand
GTGCCGAAGGCCGGACTTGAACCGGCACGGGTCTCCCCACTACCCCCTCAAGATATTTTTTAGTAAAATATTATGTAATATCAACTAATAAGAAACAAAATAAATATTGATTTGAATCAAAGAGTTATGGTAATTTTACTAACAACAAACAATAAGATAAAAAAACACCTAAAAAGGGGGTATAAATTCCAAAGTGTTGACCAAGTGTTGACCAAAAGTTGACATAATATTATGGGGGATAGATCCGGATTAGCTACCTGGATTGACAAGGACGGATACCTTGAGCCGCCCTTCCCTCTTTACCAATTCAAGGGGCTACAAGGGGCCGACCATATGGAAAATTTTATCAAAGAAGCTGGGCAACTCTTAAACCAAAAAGCCGCGAGGGGAGTTGACCCTGAATTGATTTTCAGAAAATTGCGCTTCATCCAGGCAGCTGTTTATGAATTTGTTGTATCGGGAGAGGTTGCTTCGGATAAGGACCGGAAAGAACTTTTTTTTATTGAACTGGACCGGCGCATAGGTGAGTTAAAGTTTAAAACAAAGTTTTTAGACTCTTCGGATAAAAAAAAAACCGATGATCTTTTATCTGAAGATTTTTCAGAATATCTTGAAACGATTAAGCTTTTTTTAAAACCGGAGTATATACCACCGTCGGATTATTTCAATCTTCGAACACACCTCATGAGTCTGGTCTATGCATATATTGCTGTATTAAAAAATCAGGTAGTTAATTTTAATGCGCTACAACAGCTTGACCTTGCAGCTTTTAAGATTTTACCATTTACATTTAAAATGACAGATTCTTTTGAAGAAATGCGCGTGGTCAAAAAAAAAGACGGTCACATAATAAAGGCGCGTAAAATTTCGAAGTCAAAAAGAGAAAAACCGGAAAGACATGCCTTTAATGATGCAATCCTGCAACTAGTGACCGAAAACGAATTATTTACAGAACTCCCTCCCAGAAAACAACTCAGAAAAATTCGAGAGCGTATGATCAAAAATGGATTCTCAGCGAATGACCTCATAATAATGCACCGGGACAAAAAAAGCGGTCAATCCGGCAAGTGGTTAAAAAAGGAAATCTCTCACCTCACAACAAAATAAATTCTGTACTTTTGTATCCCATCACAAAAACACTTTTTTTTGTACTTTTGTATTGACTCACAAAAATACAGATAATCTACTGTTATCATTACATATTTACTTGACACTATGCCACCTTGAACCGTATTATCCCTTTGTACATAGTTAGTATTTTTTAATCTTTGGTACAGGAGGATAGTAAATGGGAAAAATTACTTACTCAACGGCGCAAGAAGAGGCGAAACGCTTAAATGTTCCTCTTTCCTGGATCTATAGCCGTGTGCGAAAAAAAGGAGATGAGCAGATTCCGCACCGGAAAGCTGGAAAATATCTAAGGTTCATACCAGAAATGACGGACCAATGGCTTGAAAAAAGATCATAAAAACAGAAAGGATATAAGTCCGTGTCTGAAATTATTGATCTTGATCAGGCCAAACAAATCAAAGAAAAGGTTTTGCATAGGCGGGCGAAAGAGGCCGAGGAAAACAAAGAGCCACCGTCAGGGCTACCTAAAAAATTTGTTATGGATTGTTTAAATAGCGGTGAGTTTGGCGACGGGGTTTTGTATATTGCCCTACATGACGGAAAATTCATTAAAAACGCTAATTCAGATGAGATGTTTGTTTTTAATGGAACATTTTGGGAGCTGGACAAAGAGAGGAAAGCATTTAAAGATGGCGTTGAGTGTGTTGTTACCGAATACGCAAAACACGTTCCGCTGCAAAAGGCTGATGGCAATCCCTCAGACTTAAAGACCGCAAAAATTCTTCAAAAAAAAATTAACCGCAAAATTAAACGGTTACGCACTACTGTTGGCCAAAACAATACAATAATTCAGGCTACCAGGGGCGCAAATTCGTTATTAAAAGATCTTGATAAAATCAGGCAGGATCCAATGCTTTTTGCCTGTCCCAACTGCATTATTGACCTGGAAACCGGCGCAGCCAGACGCGGTAAACCATCAGATTACATTTTTAAGGGTGCGAATGTGGAATATCATGGTGTTGAGATCTCTTGTCCTACCTGGGAAAACAGTCTCTTAAAAATTATGGCCGGCAATTATGAAATGGTGGATTTTCTCCAGCGTATTTTGGGCATGTCACTTATCGCGGCAGTGGTTGAGCATAAATTTTTTCAAATTCATGGGCCTACGGGTAGAAACGGTAAAACCACAATTTTTGAAACCGTCGGGAAGATTTTTGGCGAACTTGCCGGGCCAATGAATTCGGAGATAATAGTTGAGAGTTGGCGGCCACAGAATTCAAGCGCACCAACACCAGATATTTTGTGGCTCAGGCATAAATTAATGGCCTGGCTTTCTGAGCTCAAACAAAACGCCATCATTTCGTGCTCAAAATTAAAATTGTTTACGGGGGATGATTCTCTTGTTGCAAGGGGGCCATATGATAAGTATGAGGTACGATTTCGGCCAACACACACACTTTTCTTGCTCACAAATCATCTCGGAAGGTTGGACGGTCAAGATGACGCCGTTTGGAGTCGGATGTTAAAAATTCCATTGACTGAGCGATTCTTGAATGATCCTAATCCGGATCTTAAAAATGAGCATAAATTAGATCCAACATTAACCAAAAAACTTGAAAAAGAGCTTGTTGGGATTCTCGGATGGCTTGTTCGTGGTTGCCTTTTATACCAAAAATACGGTTTAAATCCTCCACACCTTGTTACAGAGTCCACAAAGGAATATCGCAGCGAGGAAAACTTCTATTGTGGTTGGAAGGAGGATTGCGTTTTTGACGATCCTACTGGGGAAGTTCTTTGTTCTGAAGCATATCAAAATTTTGATAATTGGTATCAAGAAAACATCGGAGGAAAAACCCCAACTCCTGTAAAATTTCGCAGGTGGGCCAGGCCTGAGTTTAACCCAGATAATATCCGAATGACAAACACTCGGGGTGAACGTGTTTATCGTGGAATCGGGTTGAGAAAAGATTTGTTATGATAAGATTTTCTCCCCACCCCCTCTATGATTTTCTATCCAAGCTGTCAAAAAAATACCGGAGGCCACATTGATCATTGACATTTCAAACCGATACAAAGTTCCGGTTATCGATGCGACCAGGACAAAACACGGCAAGCTTAAATTCTACTGTCAACATTGTTTTCAGTGGCACTATCACGGATTAGGTAATGGACACAGGCTTGCTCATTGCGTGAAACCAAACGGACCATTTAAACGAGGATATATTCTTCATGAGATTGATCGAACCGGCCGACGATCCCGGAAATAACTTAAAGGTACTCCTTGGAGTTTCCACAGATACGGAACATCGAGGCGCGATTCTCGAGGCCGGATAAATTTGGCTTTGGGATGGGAAATGGGAAAAAATATATAATAAGATCGGCCGAGAGATTTTCTGAAACCCTTATCTAATCAGCGTTTCGGTATAAAATCCCAAAAAATAATGGGAAAACTCAAATAATATAGACTTAGAAAAGGAAAAATTAAAATGGCCACAGTTTTAGAAAAAACAATCGAGATTATCTTCCAGGGCGATGATCGATCATCCGCTGCTATTGGTTCAGTCATTGGGGGCATGAACAAGCTCGAGGGTGCTGTTACGGCGGTATCCGGACCGCTTCGAGAAATTGCCGACGGTGTTATCAAGGCAGACCTTGCGCTCAATTCGCTCGCTTTTGCTGGACTTGCATATGCTTATGCTAAGTCTGTTGAGTTTGAAGGGGCAATGATCGAGCTTGAAAAAGTTGTTGGCTCAGATCAGGTTGAAGCGCTCAATAAAGCCAAAAATGCCGCCATTGATTTTTCAGAAAAATACGGCGTCTCTGCTACTGAAATTGTTGCCTCTATGGCTAATTTTGCACAGGCAGGATTTACTGTTGAAGAGGCAATGCAGCTTGTCGGAAACTCACTTGATCTTGTGATCGCTGGTGGCATTGATGCCGCACAGTCCTCTGAAATTCTCGTAGCAGCATTAAAGGGTTTTCGTGAGCCGGCGTCTGAGGCCGGACGTTTAATCGATATTCTGAACGAAGTTTCGAATAATTACGCAACCAGCGCAGAGCAACTTGGTGTTGGTATGGCAGGGCTTTCTCCGATTGCTCAGGCCATGGGCCTGTCAATGGAAGAAACCGCGGGAGTGCTTACACCTGTTATTGAGGTTTTTAGGTCAGGCGATGAGGCAGCCATCGCCCTAAAAACGGGCTTATTAAAACTTGTTGACGACTCAAAGCCGGTAAGAGATGCACTTGCCTCCATAGGAGTTTCTCAAACAGATGCGAATGGTGCTTTACGATCCGGGAAAGATATTCTTTATGATGTGATGGAAGCTTTTACCGGCCTATCGGAAGAGCAAAAGCTTTTTGTGACCCAACAGCTTGTCGGGATTGATCAGTCGGCAAGGATGGTAACGGTTTTCGATAATCTTGAATATGTTTTGCGTGTTACCGAAGCTGCGATGGGGGCGGCTGGATCCGCGGCGCAAGAAGTTGCTGTCAGGCTTGCTTCGGCAGAGGTACAAATTGAGATATTCAAAAAAAGTTTTGAAAATCTTGCAGTTGCGATTGGCGACAAGTTCAAGGTTGCGACAACTGATGCGGTTGGTGGTTTGTCAGATATCACACAGGCGCTTAGAGGCCTTGTGGCCTCCGGAGCGTTCGATGATATTTTCGATCTAATCAATGAGTTTGCAACTAATCTTGGAGAGTTTTTTAGAGATGTGGCCAATGCGCTCCCCGAAGCAATGAAAAAGGTCGACTTTGATCCCCTTGTTGCCTCTTTTAGGAAGCTGGTCGACACAGCCACCGAGCTTTTTAAAGCAGTTTTTCCTGATGACCTGACAACTGTAGATGGACTGGCAACGGCGATTAAAAAAATTGTTGATGCCTGGGCGACTCTCAACGATATAGCGGCAAAAATATTGACAGCCTGGAAGCCTTTTTTTGAAGCTATCGGCCTGGTTATAGAGGGTCTCGGAGATGCAGACAGCGAGATTTCTAAGTTTGTCGGAAAATTGGCCGATATGCTTGGTCCAGGCCAGGTAGTAGATCGGATGATTGACCGTTTTGGTCTTTTGGGCGGTACTATTCTTGGCGCCATGGTTAACGGGCTGAGCCTGGCATCCAGAGAGGGCGGCATTTTTAGCGGATCAATGGGTGAAGGTGCGGCGGCAGTTGCAGAGCTCGAAGGGGGGATTTCAGGAAAACTCCTCCGGACGCTCGAATCATTTGGGATTAGTGTTGCCGATGCCTCTATTGAAACAGAGGGGCTTGGTAATGTTGTGTCTGGTTTTCCTGAAGGAATACAGATAGACTTTTCAGCACCCGGAATGCTTGAACTCCAAGGTGCGCTTGCCTCCTTTGGCCTGTCACTCAATGACATCCCAAGAGAAAAAATTGTTGAGCTTGCGGCAATTACGGATCCGGTTGAGCTGCACAATGCAATAGCTGCCCTTGGCGCAATTCCTGATTTAAAACAGGTGGGCGTTGAAACCGACGTTGATCAGCCATCTCTCGAAAAATCCAAAAACGATCTCGATAACAACATTCCCGAAAAAAAAGACACTGACGTATATTCCCGCACCGACAAAGGCAGCCTGGACACAGTCCAGGGCCAGCTTGATGTTTTAGCCGCTAAGCGAGTTATGGAAGTCGAAGCGCGGGCCGACGAGTATGCTCTTGAGCAAATGAAAGCTCAATTTGACCTGATGCAAACAGCTGTTGAGTGGAAAGCAAAATTGGATATCGCTGAAGTCGAGGCAAATGCCAAAAAAGTTGAAGCGGCATTTTCAACCTTGGAGTCGGTTTTCACGTCTTCGGCTGAAATTGTGTCATCTGCTTTGGGTGCTCTTGGTGGTGACTTCGGGGCATTTGGAGATTCGACGCGCAACAAAATATTCAATGTCATCGAAAAAGAACTCGAACTCCGTGACCGAGCCATGACCGCCACCGAGGATTTGATCAAGACACAAATCGAATATATGGAATCAAAAATGAAGGCCATGGAATCCGGTCAGGCGCTTATTCAGATTGATGGTGCAGGATTACAGCCACACCTTGAGGCTTTTATGTGGGAGGTTTTGGGAGCAATTCAAACCCGGGTGAATGAAGAGGGACATGCGATGCTGTTTGGACTCTAATAGAAAGGGGAAGATCAATGGACAAAGATATTATAAAAGAAGTGGTTTTAGAAGTCATAACAAAAACTGTAATGCCGATTCTAAAACATCTTGAAACAATGGTTGTAGAAAACATCAAACTTCAGGGCTCTCAGATTAAAAAATTGGAAAAGAGAGTCCAGGAGATAGAGGATAAAGTTGGTATCGTTAGGCTTAAAATGAATTAGTAACCCGACAAGAAAAAAAACAGGAGATTGTGAAATGAAAATTGATTTATCGAAAATGTCAGACGCAGCAATCCAGAAACTTGCAATCAAATTCAGATCCGCACCGTGTTTGGTGTGTGACCAAAAAAGCACAGGATACCGGGAGGTACCGGTTGGCGACCAATTCGCGTTCATTCCTTTGTGTGAAAAATGCCGGACGGCTGATGTTGCAACGTTGATTACGGCAATGCAGATTTCAGATGCAGCAATACCACCGGCCGGGAGGAAAACCCTGCGATGAACTACTTGACCACTTCAAAAGATTGGCTAAGACCAGATGAAGCAGCGAAAGAGCTAAGTGTCAGCGCTAAAACCATTTATCGGTTGGCCGGAGATGGTTTTCTGGTTTGCGCCAGGGTGAGAGGCAGTTTAAGAATCTACGCTCCGAGCCTCAACTCTTATCTTCATGAGAAAATTCAGGACCACGCCATAGAAACCGGCAGATTTTTAGACAAATGAGACCATGAGAGCCTATGTTCTTAGTGTTTACACTATATATTGTGATAAAAAACCTCCATAACACACTATGGAGGTTTTTTTATGCGAAAAATATTTAGAAAAATGACAAAGGGTTCAGCCGGAACACCGGCCAGTTATGATCCGGAGACCAGGAGCTTGACGGCAGCCATTTGCACCGAAAACAAAATTACAGTTTGGGATTCATCAGAATTTAGGGCAATCGACGAAATTTTATTGATGACCGGGTGCGTTTTTCCTGAGAGCGGATCTATTCCTCTATGTGACGCCCATCAGCGCGGCAGCATTTCCAATGTGCTTGGAAGCGCTCGGAACCTTAGAGTTGTTGGTGATGAGCTGCTTGCCGACATCCATTTTTCATCCGACGAAAACGGCAAACGGGCCGAACAGATTTATAAGGATGCCCATGTTCGAGACTTTTCTATTGGCGCTGAAATTATTTCGGAGCAGGAAGTTTCAAAGGGCGATCAAAAAACAATCAATAATCGAACATTCGATGGACCTGTCAGAATTGTAACACAGTTTCGACCTTTTGAGGTCTCTTGTGTACCCTGTGGGGCAGACCAGCGAAGTACTGCAAGGAGCAAACAAATTATGCCAGAAAATCAAAATGCCAACAATCAGAACAATCAGATGAATGATCCGGCAGAGCAGATCCGGGCCGAACGTGAAAGAGTTCAGGAAATCATGAAGATATGCCGAATCGCAAACCTACCGAAGTTTGCAGAAAAATTCATTGGCGATGGACTGCCCCTGGATATGGTGCGGGACAAATTATTCAAAGAGATGCAAAGAATAAATCCACCTATTGGAGTTGGAAGGATTGCCGAAGATGTGACCGATTATAGGGGCATGGATCAAGCCATGATTGACGGCCTGGTTATCAGGTCAGGCTTTAAATTGGAAAAACCGGCCAGGGGTTATGAGCAGTTTACGCGGTCAAGCGTTCTGGACATTGCCAGGCATTTTATCAAAGAGCATGGCCGGGAAGATGTGCGAATGATGGGAGCCGACACCATTATCAGAAAAGCCATGACCTTGAGAAGTCATACTACTTCGGATTTTCCGCAGATCTTGGCAAATGTGGGAAATAAGATCTTGCGGACTGCATACGAAAACACACCGGCAACATTTCAGCACTGGACAATAAAAGGCAGCGCGGAAAATTTCAAACAGTTAAGCCGGGTACAGTTATCCGAAGCACCTGGACTTGATGAAGTGGCCGAAAAGGAAGAATATTCCTTCGGAACTTTTGGCGAATCCGACGAAGTGTTCAAGGTGAAAAAACATGGAAAGCTTTTTAAAATTTCCTGGGAAAGCCTGGTTAATGATGACCTGGGGGCTTTTTCAAGAATTTCAAAAGCTTTTGTACAAAGCGCAAAGCGTGGGCTTAATTCCGCAGTTTACAGGGAATTGACAGATAATAATTTGATGAGTGATGGCAAAGCAATCTTTCATGCCGACCATAACAATTTGGCCGACTCGGGGGCCACCGTCAGCATTGGCACCTTGTCAGCCGCCAGGCTCGCCATAAGGACACAGGCTGGACTTCAAACCGATGATCCGTTAAACATTGAGCCTAAATATTTGATTGTGCCGGCAGCATTGGAAACTGAAGCAGATCAGGTTTTAAACACAATGGAAGGTTACGAGGCCGAGGCCGGGCCGGGGGTCAGAAATCCTTTTTACAAAAAACTGATTGTCATTCCTGAGCCGTTCCTTGACACAATAGACGACGCTGCATGGTATATTTCAGCAGATCCGAATTTTTTTGATACCGTCGAAGTGGCTTATTTGGACGGTGAGGAATTTCCATTTATTGAAGAAGAAAACGGCTTTATAACCGATTCCTGGACCTTCAAGATCCGCTATTGCTATGGGGTTAAGACCTTAGATTGGCGCGGACTCTATAAAAATCCGGGTGCAGGGAGTTAACTTGTTCCAGTTGGCCGACTGTTAACATAGACGGCTGCTTATTGCCGAATAAATGAGCCGGGCTTGTCAGCACCGTAAAAATAGGCAATCGTTCATTTCATCCTGTTAAGCCCTGGGGGTCATTCCCTGGGGCTTTTTGTTTGTACGTTAAATTTTAACATACAGAGATCCGCGCGCGCGTGGGTGGTGTTGCCGGTTATTTTGGCCGGTGTCAGGGGGGAGAGTTGAAATATGCTTGCAAGGATATGGGCCAGGTTGAAAAGTCTTGTCCTGGGCTAAATGGTGAAGCCTGCATATTAAAAAAATATCTTGACAGGTCCATATTACCCTTGGTAAGGGTGAGCTATCCTAAAAACTCGACCGGCTTCCAGTCCGCAACTGGTTTTTTTGTTTACATAGTTTTGATTAATGAGCGCCTATGTGTCGGGGATGCGAAAGCACCCGGAAAGCCTGTCGAGGCTTTAGGAACACTAAGGGCGCTTTTTGTTTTTATGGCACCAGGTCGTTGACCTGGAAGCCAAACGACAACAACAGGAGGTTTGAAAAATGGGAATTATTAAAAGAGATGAGATCAGGGGTTACTGGATCGATGATGAACCTATGTGCTTGGAATGTGCAGAGGACCATTCAGACGAAGTAGAAAGGTGTGGCCAGGATCAAATTATCACAAACCAGATTATTGGTGATGACCTTTATTTTTGTTATTTTTGCGAAAACAAACTTTAACCTTGGATTGTAGTTTTCTTTTTTTTGACAAGGCGACAATCCACCAAACAAAACAGGAGGTGTGATCATGAGTGAAAAATTGACAGTACATTACAAGGTAAGCGAGGAGGTCATGAAAAAAGAAGTGGTTGAAACCGGGACTTTTAATAATCCGGGCCGTACAATCCAATTTGATCTTGAAAGCATGGAGCCGGACACCAGGCAGAAACTTTTCGATGTGGGAGCATTTGAAATTTCATCCTGGGGATCGCTCCAAACATTGGCAGACATTAAGGAAGTTCGAACTTGGGATCATGACAAAAACGATGAAGCCAAAGAGGTTATCCATCTGGACGGTGAGCCTACCATTGACCAGGTGATTGAGATCATGGCAAGGAAAAAGGCCGGTGAGGCAGAGATTAAAGCCATACAAAAGGCTAAACGTGATGCCGAGGTTGCTTTGAATGAAAAGCTGTTGTCTTTATACCGGGAAGAATGTCAAAGGATCTTCCAAATGGGCGATGATCTGGAAGCACTGAACGCCTATCAGGTGCCGGATGAAATCAAAGATGCCGATACCAGGGAGAGCCGGGTCCACCAAAACGACCTGTTAAGCCTCAGATCCGAGAAGATCCGAGAGCTTACGACAGAAAAAGCCGAAGCGGAGCGCGAAGCATGGGCCAAAGAACATGGATCAGACCATTTGCAAAAAAGCATTGCAGAAGGCTTTGACTGCAAAAAATTATATGTGCTCGAACGGGCAGCACTCGAAGCGCCGGACTTTGAAGTTGATTATTACGACGTGGCAAGATTTGACTATGTGAACTGCCCTTCCTGGGACGCACTCATGGCCAAAGACCAGGCCAAAGAGCTTAACCTCGGTATTCCCGTAATTGTTAATTTGACCAGGCCACCGGATAACTCGGACAACTCGGACTATCCAGACGACCTGGACGAACCGGAAACGGCAATAATGATCGAAGATTTTTTGAACGAATATAACCTGTTTAAAATTGTGGGGTGATGCCATGATTATGAAAACCATGAAGCCCGTAACCTGGGGCCGGTTTAAAAAGCTATTTCCACAGCTTGACGGATGCCAGGTTGAACGGGGAGCATTTGAGGCAGTCACGGGCCAGGTTATTGATGAACTTACAATCCCACCGGGGATTTATTCACCGGAGAGCCTAACCGTTTGGCTTGCGGATCGGCTGGATGCCAGAAACAAGGTCAAAGTGTTTGAAGGCATTATAACCGATACCCGGACTTATAAAATATTGATACGACAAAAGGGGGATACATGAAAATCTTGATGGATATTAAAAACTTATTCTTGCCGGTATTCATGCTTTTGGCTGTTTTGTACATTTATGATGCGTGGAGGGTCAGACCGATAATTCCATTTATTGAAAAGACGGTCAATGAGTTGTATATCGGAATGATTGAAAGTGGAAGCGCTCGCAACGTTGAGGGACGTTTTGACCGATAAGGTCAAGGTGAGCACTTCCAGGACCATCATATCAATAATTTGATAAAAATCAATAACCCGGTTGGAAATTTCAGCCGGGTTAAAAAACAAGGGGGGCTAATGTCAATCTTGCAGGAATGCCCGATTTGCAGGCAAAAGCAAGCCAACAAAAACAAAGTTTGTTCGTGTGGTGAAGATCTGGAAAAGGCCAAACGGTCAAAGCGTGTTCGATATTGGATAACTTACAGGGTTGCGGGAAAGCAGAGGCGGGAGCCTGTTGGTTACTCTATTTCAGAGGCCAGGGATGCAGACGGAAAGCGAAAGTCACAAAAAAGAGAGGGTAACATATTTGAGTTGTTGCCTGAGTCGAAAATCACTTTTAAGGAACTTTCCGATTGGTACTTAGGGCTTGAATCGGTCAAAGCGTTATCCTCTTTCTGGTTGGTGGAATTGACATTAAAAAAATTCAATTCGACATTCGGAGATACCATTGTAAAAAATATCAGGGTTGCGGATCTTGAAAATTATCAACAGATGAGACTTGCACAGGGGATTGCACCGGCGACCATTGACCATGAGATCCGAAAACCAAAGACAATGATTATCAAAGCTTTTGATAACGGCAAGGTGTCAGGTGAAACCTTACGGACATTCAAAAAGGCTAAGAAGCTTCTTAAAAAAGGATCTGATGTCAGGGATCGGATCTTATCCGTTGATGAGTTTAACGCCCTTGTGGGCCACCTCCCCCGCCATGTGGCCGATATTGTGCAAACAGCATATTATACCGGGATGCGAAAAGGTGAAATTGTCAATTTAACCTGGGATCAGGTGGACATGAAGAAACGGGAAATTGTTTTATATGCAGATGATACCAAGTCGGGTAAAGGCCGGAAGGTTCCCATGTGTGAAAGTCTGCATATGATATTTGAGAAAATACCACAGGCAATTCATGACAATCATGTGTTTCTTTACAAAGGAAAGCCGGTTACAGATATTCGGCAGGGGTTACGGGCGGCATGCAAAAAGGCCGGTATTGAATACGGACGGAGCATAAACGGCGGTTTTGTATTCCATGACCTGAGACATACGGCAGTAACAAACATGAGAAAGGCCGGGGTGCCCGAATCGGTTATTATGGCAATCACAGGACATGAAACAAGAGAAATGTTTGATCGGTATAATTCCGTTGACACCTACGATAAGAAACATGCTGTTGACCAAATGACAGAGTATCTAAAAAATGTTGACCAAACCGTTGACCAAACAAAAAAAAGGCCGATTTGAAACCGGCCTTAATTTTTGTAAGTTATTGATTTTATTGGTGGTGCCGAAGGCCGGACTTGAACCGGCACGGGTCTCCCCACTACCCCCTCAAGATAGCGTGTCTACCTGTTCCACCACTTCGGCATTTGCCGGCATTGGGTATTGTTGCCTATATTGTTACACTTTGTATTAAATACCCCTGATATTACTCCTGGCTTCCACCAGGTTGTTCAGCAGGTTGCGAATCTTCCGGCTGAGCTGCGCTGTCCGGAGCCGGTGCCGGAGGAACCACCGGTTGCTCAATCGGCGGCCTAGTATCTTTTATGATAGAATCCGATGCCCGGTGACTTGCTCTGTAAGCCAGTGTCAGGGATGTAAGCATGAAAATGACCGCCGCACAAGTCGTCGCTTTAGTCAAAAAAGTCGATGCGCCTGAGCTTCCAAAAAGTGTTTGACTCGATCCGCCTCCAAAAGCTGCTCCCATATCCGCGCCTTTTCCGGTTTGGAGCAGAACAATCATGATCAAGGCAATACACACGATAACATGAATTGTGATTAAAACAGTTCCCATATAGTTTTTTTACTTTTTATAATATCAAAAGGATACAATTCGATAAAATGTATCCGCCTTTAAGCTGGCACCGCCAACAAGAGCGCCATCCACATCGGGCATGGCCATGAGTTCGGAAATATTATCCGGTTTGACGCTCCCCCCATACAGTATTCGGATGTTTTTGGCAAGAGAATTTCCAAAAGTATTTTCAAGAGTATTTCTTAAGTACTCATGGACTTCCTGCGCCTGACGGCTTGTAGCGGTCTTCCCGGTGCCGATGGCCCACACGGGTTCGTACGCCACCACAAGGTTCTCAAGTTCATCACAAGAGAAGTCTTTTAACCCTATTTGAATCTGTTTGTCAAGTATTGAAAACGTTTCTTCGGATTCTCTCTGGATTTCAGTTTCCCCCACACAGAGTATGGGTGCCAATCCACTGCCTATGGCGGCACGAATTTTCAAATTAACATTTTCATCGGTCTCGCCGAAATATTCGCGTCGCTCCGAATGACCAATAATCACATACTTGCAACCTGCTGATACAAGCATCGCTGCAGAAACCGCACCCGTGAAAGCTCCTTCATTTTCCCAGAAAAGGTCCTGTGCACCCAGGGCTATACCACTGTTTCCTATCTCATGGGCCACATCCCTTAAAAGCACATAACTCGGTGCAATCATCACTTCGGCATTGGGTGGCGTTTTCAAAAGACTGACCAGATCCCTTACTGTTTCCACAGCTTCGGGAATATTTTTATACATTTTCCAATTGCCTGCAATAAGAGGCTTGCGTTTCGTCATTCAAATCTCCTGATACAAAATCGTGTTGGGGTTAAAGCCTTTCTCCGATCATTTTCGCCAGGTCGATCATCCGATGGGAATATCCGGCTTCATTATCATACCAGGCGAGCACTTTAACCATATCATCCACCACATAAGTCACAGATCCGTCCACAATTGATGAAAACGATGAGCCATTGAAATCAATCGAAACCAGCGGGACCTCACAGAAATCCAAAATGCCTTTCATCAGGCTTTCCGAGGCTTTAACAAAGGCATCATTGACATCCGAAACCGTAACCCCCGATTTTTCAACAGTCACCACCAAATCCACCATCGACACATTAGGTGTCGGGACCCTTACGGCAAGACCATTGAGTTTTTCATTGAGTTCAGGAATCACCAGTCCGACAGCTGCGGCAGCTCCGGTCGTAGTGGGGATCATGGACATGGCTGCCGCTCTTGCCCTTCTCAAATCCTTATGGGGAAAATCAACAAGGCGTTGATCTCCTGTATAAGAGTGAATTGTGGTCATGAGGCCGCACTTGATCCCGAAATTTTCAAGCAGCACTTTTGCAACCGGAGCCAGGCAGTTGGTGGTGCATGAGGCATTGGATATAATATGGTGACTTCTGGGATCATATCGATTTTCGTTCACACCCATCACTATGGTTGCATCCGGATCTTTTGCCGGAGCGGAAATAATGACTTTGCGAGCCCCGGACGAAAGATGTTTGGATGCACTTTCATGGTCGCGGAATAACCCGGTACATTCCAGCACGATATCCACCCCCATATCTCCCCATTGAATTTTCTCAGGGTCTTTAACAGAGGTGACAGCAACCGAATGACCATCGACTGAAATACTTCCCTGTCCCACTCCTACCTCACGGTCCAGTCTTCCATGCACGGAATCATAGGATAATAGATGAGCCATGGTAGCAGCATCAGTCAGGTCGTTTACAGCAACCACTTCAATATCATTTGATTTCAGGGATGCTCTTAAAACTAATCTGCCGATTCTCCCAAAACCATTTATACCTAATTTAATTGCCATCAATTTTCTCCAGGAATGTTGTCGATAAGATTAATTCAGGATGGTTACATTTTCCATCAGAAGAATTTTCGGTATCAATTATTCAGATCTTTTATTACCTTTCAGAATCGCACTCCCACGTGAAATACTTCGCTTTCCATATGTTTCAAGACATTCAGCCAGTTCAACCAGATCCATTTTTTTTCTGCTGTTAGCGGCTTTGATTAAGATTGGAAGGTTTACTCCGGAGATCACCTCGATACGTCCTTCTTCCAAAAAAGAATAGCTAAGATTGGAAGGTGTTCCACCAAACATGTCGGTCATAATAATCACGCCCTTTTTGGCATGGTTTACGGATTTAATACCATCACTGATCTTTTTGCGTAAAATTTCCGCATTTATTTTTAAATCAATTGATACTGCAACCGTATCCTCAGGTTTTTTCCCGAGTATGAATTCCGCAGCTTCAATTAATGCATCTCCCAAGTGACTATGAGTAACTATGACAATACCAATCATTTGAAAAATCCTATGAGTTATCTATGTAACTGTTAAAATTCATAATCCACTTGCTCAATTTCATTTAAAAATTCCTCGGCATCTGAAATTTGGTAAAGTTTTTCCTTAAACTCTTCATTTTTAAGAAGCCTTGAAATTCTAGCCAAGACTTTCAGGTGCACTCCTGTTGAATTTTCAGGAGTCACCAGCAGAAAAAAGATGTGTGTCGGACGTCTGTCCATGGAATCAAAATCGATCCCTTTGCGGCTTAACCCGAAACCGAGAACCAGATTATCGAGATTTTTCAGCTTGCCGTGAGGAATTCCAATGCCGCCGCCAATGCCTGTGCTTCCTAATTGTTCTCTTTCCATAAGCACTCTGACAAGATCTTGCTGCTTAATACCTGCGATCCGGGATACAGGAAGAGATAGTTCTTCCAATACCCCTTTTTTATCGTTGGCCTTTAAGTCAACCAGAATAGCTTCCTTGTCCAGTAAGTCCTTGATTTTCATCGCCTGTTCACTGTTGTTTCAGGAATAAATCCGAACCGGAATAATTGAAAATAACTATCGAAAAAAGATTAGGGATTGTGGATAAAAGACACAATCCCTAAAACCCGAGATTTAGCTGTTAGGCTGAATCAACCCCAAATTGCCGTCTTTACGCCGATAAAGTACATTAATCTGATCGGTTTTCGCATTGGAAAAAACTAAAAAATTATCGGTGACCAAATCCATCTGCATGATGGCTTCGTCCACATCCATGGGCTTATACTCAATATTTTTGACCATAACCTGTTTTCGGCCGATGTCCTGAATATTTATGGTTTCTGCTGCAAACTCAGCAATTTTTGATCCGCCACGCCGATCTCTGATTTTTTCCTTATTTTTTTTAAGTTGTTTGCCTATTTTATCTAAAACCATATCAATGGCGGAGTACATATCATTGGTCTCTTCTTTTCCGACAATGTTGAGCTTTCTGCCGATAATATTGATTTCAGCAATATGGCGGAATTTTTCCACCGAAAGCACCACATTAGCCTCTGCGGGACTGTCCAAGAAACGATCAAAACGATCCAGCTTGTCTTCCACATAAGCTCTAAGGTTGTCGGAGGGGTCTATATTTTTAAAAGTCACTGAAGTATGCATATGCGCTACCTCCCTAAAATTGTTTTCGTTTGTGAGAAGGAAGAATCTTCAGCATCTCACGGTATTTGGCTACGGTCCTGCGTGCAATATTGATATTGGATTTTTCCAAGATTTCAGCAATTTTATCGTCACTGTAAGGCTTCTGAGGGTCTTCACCTTCGACAATCTGTTTGATTTTATCCTGAACACTGGCCGATGCTATGGCTCCGCCATGGACGCGGTTAATGGAACTATTGAAAAAATATTTCAGTTCAAAAATGCCTTGCGGCGTGTATGCATATTTATTGGTTGTCACCCTGCTGATGGTTGACTCATGCATTTCAATATCCTGAGCCACATCCCGCAAAACCATGGGTTTCAAATAAGCAATTCCTTTTTTGAAAAATTCCCGCTGATGTTTCAGTATGCTCTCCATAACTTTATAAATGGTTTTCTGCCTCTGATGAATACTTCTGATCAACCATGCTGCAGACCGCATTTTATCCTGGATATACTCTTTGGCATTATCCGAAATTTTATCCTCCTTTTTATTGTTGATCGCACTTTTATAAAAAGAATTCACCCTAAGCTTGGGCATGCCATCATCATTGAGCACAATAACAAAATCGTCTTCAAATTCATATACATAAATGTCCGGTACTATATACTGAGGGGGCTCATCGGAAAATTGCCTTCCGGGTTTAGGTTCCAGTCCTTTGATAATATTGACGGCAGCTATGACATCTTCAAGGCTGACTTTTAATGAACGGCAAATGGCTTTGTAATTTTTATTTTCCAGATTACCAAGATGGTCCTGAATAATTTCAAAAACCAGGGTGTGATCAAGGCCAAGATGCTTTGCCTGAATTAAGAGGCATTCTTTTAAATCTCTGGCACCTACTCCTATGGGGTCGAATGTCTGCTGTACGGTGGTTAATACTTTTTCAACCTCATCACTGGAAGCATTACACATGCGCACCAGTTCTTCAAAGGTGATATCGAGGTAACCATCGGCATTTACGGATCCTACAATAAGGGAAGCGATTTTTTTTTCCTTATCGTCGGCAAAACACATCATGACTTGCCACAACAGATGTTCGCCCAGAGATTTTTTATGGGCAATAAAAGATTCAAACCTTGGAGCATCCTTGTCTTCACTTTCATAACTGGTTCGTCCCGGAGAATTATATTCATCAATATAATTGCTCCAGTCCACATCATCTTTTATTTTTTCTTCAATGGTCAACTCTTTTGCTTGAGGGACTTCCTCGATGATCACTTCGGTCTGTTCCGGAGATTCATCTATGGAAACATCAACAACCTCTTCCAAGGTCGGGTTTTCATCAAGCTCCTGGCGAATGGCATCTACAAGTTCAAGCCTTGAAAGCTGCAACAGTTTTATTGCCATTTGCAGCTGAGGAGTCATGATCAGCTGCTGAGTTAATTTTTGCTGTAAACGTAATTCTAATGCCATGGGTTATAACCTGAACTCTTTTCCTAGATAAAACCTTCGCGCTGTTTCACTGGAAGCTATCTCTTCGGGTGTGCCAGACTCGATGACCTCTCCGTTATTCAATATATATGCCTTGTCACACACGCCTAAGGTTTCGCGTACATTATGATCGGAGATAAGCACTCCAATGCCTCTATTTTTCAAATGACCGATAATATTTTTGATATCCATGATCGCCAGAGGATCGATTCCCGCAAAAGGTTCATCCAGAAGCATAAAAGATGGATTGGTTGCCAGGGATCGAGCAATTTCCAGCCGGCGCCTTTCACCGCCCGAAAGGAAACTGGCCTTCTGACCGGTCAGATGACTGATTCCCAGCTCCGCCAGTAACCGTTGGATAACGTTGTGCTGCTGATCTTTTTTTATGTTTAAAAGTTCCAACACCACCATAATGTTATCTCTCACCGATAGCTTCTTAAAAACGGAAGCTTCCTGAGGCAAATAACCGATTCCCTTTTTTGCCCTCAAATACATGGGATAATCCGTAACATTTTCATTGTTCAGAAATACTTGCCCATCATCCGGTTTAACAATACCGACAGTCATATAAAAAGTTGTGCTTTTACCCGCACCGTTCGGGCCTAACAACCCGACGACCATTCCGCTTTCCAGGCCAAGGGATACGGATTGCACAACTTTGCGTTCATTATATACTTTCCCCAGATTTTTCAGTGTCAATGTTGCCATCAGTCTCAGAGGTCAACCCAATCGAATCGATTCATATGGAATCTGAATAGTCTTTCCTGCCATTTCCACTAATTGTCAGCCTTCCGGCTCGTATCGTAGAAAACAGCCTCAACTCGCTTTCCCTGTCCGCTTTCCACTTTTATCCGTCCATCGGCTCGATACAAAGTGATTTTCGCACCTGAGATGGATTCCTTATTGGCCGTAGTCACTTTTGAGTCAGGGCCTGAAAGAACCAGTATTTGCGTATCCGTGATATATTCTGCTTCGTTGGAGACAGCCTCCTTGTCGTCGAAATTGATTTTGACATTTCCTTTGGCAACAATTTTTTCCACTGCCCCGGGACCTCCTGAAATTTTTTGAGCACTATCGGCATCTTCCTTATAAAACACTTTCAGACGGTCGCTGACAATGATCGTGGTGCCTTGTGTCGCCCGTACATTTCCGGAAAATTCCACAAATCCAGATTCGTTGTCCGTAGTCAGCAAATCGGAAGTAATATGAATTGGTTTTTTTTCGGAATTTTTATTTTGACTGTCCTGGGCCATTCCAATGCCGGCAAAGGTCATCAATCCTATAGCCAAGAAAACAACCCAAACCGCTTTTCGGCTGCCGTAAGAATATTTATAGCGAAAACATTTCACTGAAGATCCCTTTCACCTTTCCTTCAAACCGAGTTTTCCGCGTGGTAAGTTCGAGTCGCATGGAATCGGCCTCCAGGTCCCATGAGTGCGATTTGACCTCCACCCGAGCCGATGATGTCATGACACGGTTGTGGTGTTCATAAACAAGCCGACTTGTTTTTAACTGAAACATCTCATCTATTATCAAAACATTACCGGTCACTTCAATGTCATTTGTATCTTTTTTTAATCTTCCCTGATCTGCAACAAGAGTCATTTTTCGATCTTCGCCAACATAAAAGACCGCACTCAGGTCTTTAAAGAGAACCTCCTCTTTTTCAGGGATATATTCAGCACTTTTAGCGTCAATTTCCCACTCCGTCACCCCGTCACGGGTAGATGTGTGGTGGACGGTTCCTATGGCGATACTGACATCCTCGGAAAGTTGCGTCAACTGAGCTTCTCCCCGGTTCATCGTTTTCCGGTAACTGATAAATACCGCAGATATACCCGAAACCACCAAAAGGATGATACCGGCCAAAATTAAGGTCCATTTTTTGCGATTCACTGCATTTGCCTCAAATGATTATAACGTATTAAAAAAGCTGTTCCAGAAGTTTTTCCCATTTTCCCTGAGATTTAAGGATTTTTTCACAAACTTCTCTGACTGCGCCTTTTCCGCCACAGGCACAGGTAACCATATCAGCTTTTTCAATCACACTCTGGTGGGCATCGGCTACCGTTATGGAAAGGCCGGCCTTCCTCATGATGGGCAGATCCGGAAGATCGTCCCCCATAAAAGCAATTTGTTCGGGATGAACTCCAGTTGCTTCAACAATCTCATCCAATAACGCCCCTTTGTCTCTGACGCCGTCATAGATTAGAGTAATCCCCAGATTTCGGCATCGGTGTCTTAGCGCTTCAGAGCTTCTTCCGGTGACAATTCCTACGTGAATACCCGCTTTCATCAACAGACGAATTCCAAGACCATCCTTGACATTGAAAACTTTTATTTCGTTTCCGTTATCGTCGTAAATGATATCACCATTGGTTAAAACACCATCCACATCCAAAAGTATCAACCGGATATTTTTGCACTTATGATCGCTCATCAACCTGCAAGCCTATGAAAATCCCTTGGAAACGGCCGCACGAATATTTTTCAGGTCCATCAGCAAATCCTGAAGCATATCGAGTTTCAGCGAATTGGGACCGTCGCAAAGGGCCTTGTCCGGATCTTTGTGGACTTCCATAAATACAGCATCCGCACCTGCCGCCACCGCAGCTTTTGCAAGTACCGGGGCAAACTCACGGTTACCTCCTGAACGGTTTCCTTGTCCGCCTGGAATTTGTACACTGTGGGTGGCATCAAAAATAACCGGCCAACCGGTCTGTTGCATGATCGGAATGCCCCTGAAATCCACAACCAGGTTGTTATACCCGAACATGGTGCCCCGTTCCGTGATCAGAATCCGATTGCAGCCCGTAGACAAAACCTTTTCTACCACCTGGCAAATATCCCAGGGGGATAAAAACTGTCCTTTCTTAATATTGACAATTTTTCCGGTTCTTGCAACCTCAAGGATAAAATCTGTTTGCCTGCATAAAAACGCCGGGATTTGGATGACATCCAATATCCGTTCTGCAGCCTCGATTTCTGAAAACCTGTGAACATCGGAAAGTACGGGAATTCCGAATTCTTCCCTGACTTTTGCCAGAATTCTCAGCCCTTCATGAATTCCAGGACCTCGAAAAGAATTAATGGAAGTTCTGTTGGCTTTGTCATAAGAAGATTTAAAAATAAATGGAATATCTAACTTTTCAGTCAGTTTTTTCAGGAATTCGGCGGTTTGCATGGTGGACTTTTCGTTTTCAATCACACAAGGCCCTGATATTAAAGCCAATGGCATCCCTGACCCAATCCTGATATCACCTGTCTCAACCAGTTTGATCATGTTAATTGATCCATGAACAACTCATTTGACTCCTGTTTAATTTTCCCAAATCAAGCTAGACATAAGGAATTTACTCAAAATGGCCCCAGGAAACTTCCCTTTTTAATTCAAGGGGCCATCCACGGTGAAAAAGCCCCATAACCCCTGAAGGAGGAATCTTTGTGTAATCCTGCCTCCGACAATCAATTTACAGTGGCAAAAATCAAAAGTCAAGAAACGAAAAAGTTAGTCTTGATTACGTTTTTATTTGCTGTTATGGTCAGAGTCATTAAAATTTTAACCGAAAATTAATTGTAAGGTATTAAAAATTATCATGAAAAAAACAAAATGGTGGCTGATTGCCATAATATCGGCACTGATCATTATTCCTGCCGGTTGGATTCTGGTAGTACAATTGGAGGGTGAAAAACCTGTGGTTACTGAAACCATTCCTGAGTTTATCGGAAAATCGCAGACTTTCAGCTTTACCCTTTCGGACCAAAGAAGCGGTCTTCGAAAAGTACGGGCACTTCTGTTAAAAGATGGCAAACAGCTGAACCTGCTGGAACAGACCTTTGAAAAAGAGGGGTTTTTCGAAGGCGGAAAAATTCGCGACACATCCATAGATATTCCAATTAAATTAGATGAACTGGGCCTATCCGACGGGGAGGCTGTTTTCGAGCTGACGGTGTGGGACTATTCCTGGCGCAACTGGTGGCATGGGAACAAAACTCAACTTGAATCAAACATTCTTATTGATTCAAAACCGCCGGACATTGAAGTTCTGACCAAAGCCCATAATATCAACCAGGGGGGATCAGGCCTGGTGGTCTATCGCCTTTCAGAACCTTGCCCCCAAAACGGTGTTGTGGTGGGAGACAATTTTTTTCCAGGTTATTCAGGATACTTTAAGGATAATTCTATCCATCTGGCGTTTTTTGCATTAGATTATACCCAGGGACCCGGCACCAAGATTTTCATAGAGGCCTTTGATCAGGCAGGCAACAATAGCAGAGCAGGGTTTTATCACCTGATCAGAAAAAAGAACTTTATAAAAGATTCCATCACGTTATCCGATCAATTCCTGAGTGCGAAAATGCCGGAATTTAATATTCAGGCGCCTGAGAACTCGACCAATCCTTTGTTGGATAAGTTTTTAATGGTCAATCGAAATATGAGAGAAGAAAATGAACAATTTTTTAAAACGCTGGGACGAATGACCGAGCCCAACATGTACTGGGAAGGTACTTTTCTCAGACTTCCGAATTCAGCCACAAGGGCGGGTTTTGCCGATCACAGGGAATATATTTACAATGGAGAAGTCATTGATCATCAGGTGCATCTGGGAATCGATCTGGCCTCTCTTGAAAAATCTCCCATCCCTGCATCCAATACCGGAAAAGTGATATATACCGGCGATATCGGAATATATGGAAAAACCGTTGTTCTTGACCATGGGTATGGGCTTATCAGCATGTATTCCCATTTAAGCGGCATCGATGTAGAAGTCGGGCAAATCGTCACCAAGGGAGAAACCCTCGGAAGAACCGGTATTACAGGACTTGCCGGCGGTGACCATCTTCATTTCGGCATGATGATTCATAACACGATGATTACCCCCATAGAATGGTGGGACAGCAATTGGATCATGCACAATGTCACCGACAAGTTAAACGAGGTCAAAGCGTTCGACAAGCCTTAATCGTTGTTCAACCATACATGCAACTCAAGGAGTATATGAATTATAATGGCTCAGTATAAAGTCAACAAATCCATAAAAGAAATCAATGAGAAAATAAAAAAGGGAGATGTGGTCGTTGTAACGGCTGAAGAAATCATCGACATTGTCAAAGAAAAGGGACCCATAGAAGCTGCAAAGCAAGTGGATGTGGTCACCACAGGAACATTTGCTCCCATGTGTTCTTCAGGGGCTTTTATCAATTTCGGACACAGCGTTCCGACCACCAAAGCCTCAAAAGTCTGGTTTAACAATGTACCGGCCTATGCCGGACTGGCTGCCGTGGACTGTTACCTGGGGGCAACAGAACCCTCCGAAGACGATCCTTTAAACAAGGTCCATCCCGGGCAGTTCAATTATGGCGGCGGGCATGTGATCCAGGACCTTGTTGCCGGAAAAGTCATTCATTTTAAAGCGACAGCCTATGGTACGGATTGTTATCCGAATAAATTCATCGAAAAGGAACTGACCATAGACGACCTTCCGTATGCTCTGCTCTGCAATCCAAGAAACGGTTATCAAAACTATAACTGCGCCATCAATTTGTCCAATAAAACCATATTTACCTATATGGGAACGTTGAAACCCAAGGCCGGAAATGCTAACTACTGTTCGGCCGGGCAACTCAGTCCTTTGTTTAACGATCCTTTTTATAAAACCATCGGATTGGGAACAAGAATATTTTTAGGTGGCGGGCAGGGATATGTCACCTGGTCAGGCACCCAACACAAACCATCGGTGAAGAGAACTGAGAAAGGTGTTCCCCTTTCTCCTTCGGGCACTCTTTTTGTTATGGGGGATTTAAAACAAATGAGCCCCAAATGGCTTGTAGGACTCAGTATCAGGGGCTACGGCATATCTTTGGCGGTGGGTTTAGGCATCCCCATTCCTGTGCTCAATGAAGAAATCGTACAATACACCGCCATTTCTGATGATGAAATTTTCACACAGATTGTTGACTACGGACATGACTATGCCAACGGAATTTCAAGAAGTTATGGGCAAGTCAGCTATGCCCAGCTAAAAAGCGGCTCCATTCAGTTAAACGGCAAAAAGGTTCCTACGGTTCCATTGTCAAGCCTGGTCAAGGCCAGACAGATCGCAGATACTCTGAAAAACTGGATTTCAGAGGGGACCTTTTTTCTAGGAGAGCCACAATTTACTCTACCCAGCTGTTGAGTTTAAAAGGCCATGAATGAAACCATCAGGGCTTTTATCGCATTCCCGCTTCCGGAATGGATTACGACCCTAATCTCCGATATTCAGGAACGACTTAAACCTTATCGTCTTCCGGTCCGATGGGTGAAACCTGAAAATGTTCATTTGACCATGAAATTTTTAGGAGACATTCCTGCAGCCGCCATAGATGGAATCGGAGACACCCTAAAGAATACGGTCCAAAACTTTTCGCCTTTAACCCTTTTTGCAAAAGGTCTGGGCGTGTTTCCGGGTATAAAAAATCCCCGGGTCCTCTGGGTCGGTATAGCCGGGGATTTGAAATTGTTGTCGGAAATTCATGTGAACCTGGAAACAAATCTTGAGAAAAACGGGTTTGCCAAAGAAAACAGGCCCTTTAAAAGTCATTTGACTCTGGGGAGATTTAAAAGGGATGCTCATCCCGCTAATTTGTTTGATATTCTTCAATCCTGTTCGGATTTCTCATCAGAATCTTTTGATATAAATGAACTAGTCCTGTACCAAAGTGAATTGAAACCTTCGGGAGCATTATACACTAAACTTCGAACCGCATACCTGGATGGCCCCCAAAAAATCAGAGACTGATTACAGGGGAGATGACCTGAAATCGGGGGCTGCCTTTTTGAGCAGGAGGCTAACATGAATACGCCGGATAAGGATCGGGCTGTTGAAACCGCCATGACCCAGATCGAACGTCAGTTCGGAAAGGGTTCTATCATGAAGCTGGGAAGCCGACCCATTGTTGAGGTTCCCGTAATTTCCACAGGCTCGATCGCATTGGATAAAGCATTGGGAATTGGGGGGATTCCGAGAGGACGAGTCACCGAAATTTTCGGTCCTGAATCCTCCGGTAAAACAACCCTTGCCCTTCATGCTATTGCAGAGGCTCAAAAAAAAGGAGGTATTGCTGCATTTATTGATGCCGAACATGCTCTGGACACATCCTATGCCCGAAAACTAGGGGTAAACTGTGAGGAATTGCTGGTGGCCCAACCGGATACCGGCGAGCAAGCTCTGGAAATTGCAGACATGCTGGTAAGAAGCGGCGCCATAGATTGCCTGGTCATAGATTCTGTCGCAGCCCTGGTACCAAGGGCTGAAATTGAAGGGGAGATGGGGGACTCGCACATGGGACTTCAAGCCCGACTCATGAGCCAGGCTTTGAGAAAACTTACCGGAACAATAGGCAAAACCAATACAGCGGTCATTTTTATCAATCAGATCCGGATGAAAATCGGGGTTGTTTTTGGAAATCCCGAAACGACTACCGGTGGAAATGCGCTCAAATTCTATTCTTCCGTAAGACTCGACATTCGTCGCACCGGTTCAATCAAAGAGGGGCAGGATGTGGTTGGAAACCGAACAAAGGTTCGTGTGGTGAAAAACAAAATGGCTCCGCCATTTAAAGAGGTGGAGTTTGACATTATGTATGGAGAAGGAATCTCAAAAACAGGTGAAATTCTGGACATAGGTGTTGAAAGCAATGTTGTTGAAAAAAGCGGATCATGGTATTCATTCAATGGAGAGCGAATCGGACAAGGCCGTGAAAACGTTAAAAAATTTCTACTGGACAACCAGGATATCTTCGATTCCATGTATCGGAAAATCCGGCAACAATTGGGCCTTGAAAAATTCGATGCCCAAGGCGATGCCAAGGCGGAAAAAGACTTACCTGCAAAATCCGAATAAAGCGGCACCATCCTGTTTTTTGGGTGATCCGGAAATTGCAGTTATCCCCCGGCAACTCTGTACCGACAACAGAACAACTTTTTGAGTGGAGTAAAACATGACCATGACAGGTAATGAAGTCAGAAAAAAATTCCTTGAGTATTTTCAAAAACACGGCCATCAGATTGTCAGAAGCTCTTCTCTTGTCCCCCATGATGATCCGACACTTTTATTTACAAACGCCGGAATGGTTCAATTCAAACGTATATTTTTGGGTGAGGAAAATCGCGGCTACAACAGGGCCACAACTTCCCAGAAATGTGTACGCGCAGGCGGCAAACATAATGATTTGGAAAATGTGGGCTATACGGCCCGTCATCACACCTTTTTTGAAATGCTGGGAAATTTTTCTTTTGGAGATTATTTTAAGGAAAAAGCTATCGATTTCGGATGGGATCTTCTTACCAACGGATACGGACTGGACCCGGACAAACTCTGGATCTCCATTTATCTTGATGATGACCAGGCTCATGAAATATGGAACAAACAAATCGGGGTCCCTTCTGAAAAGATTGCCCGTTTCGGGGAAAAAGACAATTTCTGGGCAATGGGAGACACCGGCCCGTGCGGTCCCTGCAGTGAAATCCATCTGGACCGGGGTGAAAAATACGGCTGCGGGAAACCGGATTGCGCCATTGGATGCGATTGTGACCGTTGGCTTGAAATCTGGAATCTCGTGTTTATGCAATTTAACCGGGATCCCTCCGGAAAACTGACTCCATTACCCAAACCAAGCATTGATACGGGTATGGGGCTTGAACGTATGACCGCCATTGTTCAGGACGTTGCCACCAATTTCGACACCGACCTGCTTTTGCCCATCATGAAAAAGGTTGAGCAGCTGGCTGATAGGGCTATGGGTGAATCTTTCCAGACAGATGTGGCAATGAAAGTTATTGCCGACCACAGCCGTGCGGCAGCCTTTTTGATCGGTGATGGTATTCTTCCTTCCAACGAAGGCCGCGGGTATGTCCTTCGACGCATCATGAGACGGGCGATCCGTTACGGAAGAAACATCGGCCTGATCAAGCCTTTTTTGCACAATACGGTTGAAGTGGTCTTTGATATTATGAGGAAAGCCTATCCGGAGTTGGCAAACGCCTCTGCGTTTATTACCAATGTTATCAAAAATGAAGAGATCCGTTTTGCCGAAACCCTTGACCACGGCCTGAAAATTCTGGATGAAACCTTATCGGAAATGAAAGCCGAAGGAAATACTCAGGTCCCCGGAAGTGTTATATTCAAGCTTTATGACACCTATGGTTTTCCCGTAGACATAATTCAGGATGTCGTTCGTGACCAGAACATATCCCTTGATATGGACGGTTTTGAAAATGCCATGGAAAAGCAGAGGGAAAAATCCCGTTCCGTAACCACCTTTACCAGCATTGGCGATGCTTTTAAAGAGTTGTCCGCCGGTGGTTATAAGCCTGAATTTGTCGGATATGACCTGACCATGGCTGAATCCAAGGTCGTGCTCATTGCTGAAGAAGGGCACGAGGTCAAAGAATCAGGGGCAGGAAACATTGTCGAGGTGATCACCGAACTGACTCCCTTTTACGGTGAAGCCGGAGGTCAGGTGGGAGACACCGGGAAAATCACCGGGGATCATTTTGAACTTGAAGTGTTCGAAACCATAAAGGATCCCACCGGACTGATCATTCATAAAGGAAAAATCTTATCAGGGAAGATCACCCAGGGCGACCCGGTCACTTTAACCGTGGACAAACACGATCGTGATGCCACGGCACTGAACCACACGGCCACACATATCCTTCACGCCGCATTGAGACGGATTCTTGGAGACCATGTCAAACAGGCAGGCTCCATGGTAGGTCCGGATCATCTTCGGTTCGACTTTACTCATTTTTCTCAGGTTGACCAGGAAACCATTGAGAAAATCGAAACCCTGGTCAATGATAAAATACGGGAAAACATACCTGTCGGCACCGTTGAAATGGATGCTGAAGAAGCTTTCAAAACCGGTGCGACAGCACTTTTTGAGGAAAAATACGGTGATCGTGTGAGGGTGGTGTCTTTATCGGATTTCAGCAAGGAACTTTGCGGAGGCACCCATACCGGTCGAACCGGAAATATCGGGTTATTTAAAATCATCAGTGAATACAGTGTCGCTTCGGGGGTTCGAAGGATTGAAGCGGTTACCGGTAAAGCGGCGGTGGAATTGGTTCAGAAAAACGAACGGATTCTCCAGGATCTTTCAAGGATGGTCAAGGATAAGCCCGATAATATTCCGCAACGCATCGAAAAACTCCTGGCCTCCCAAAAATCCCTGGAAAAAGAGCATGATCGTTTAAAAGCCAAAATAGCGACCATTTCTGCAGGTCAGGCTGAGGATGAGCTTCGGACAGTCAAAGGAATCAAAGTTCTTGCCAAACGGGTGAGTGCGGATAAACCTGCAGCATTGAGGAATTTGGCTGATAAATTCCGAGACAAAATCCAATCGGGCATTGTGGTGCTGGGCAGCACCGATGGCGACAAGGTGTTTTTAATTGTGGTTGTCACCAAAGATCTTACCGACCGGTACCATGCAGGTGAATTGATCAAAAAAATAGCGGCACTCGTCGGTGGCGGAGGCGGCGGAAGAGCCGATATGGCGCAGGCAGGGGGTGATCAACCCGAAAATCTGGATATGGCCCTGGAAAAAGTTTATCAGATGATATGACGTAAGAGATCCAATGGATTACCCATGATCCCAAATTCCACCATAATCCCTCTTTTTCCCTTAGGCCTGGTTCTATTTCCCGGTATGCCGCTGCCTCTTCATATATTTGAGGAACGGTACAAATTAATGATCAATGAGTGCCTTGATCAAAACAAAGCATTCGGAGTTGTCTTGTATAATGGTCATCAAATTCAGGATATCGGATGCAGTGCAGTTATTATCAGGGTATTGAAACAATACGACGATGGAAAAATGGATATTGTCTGTATGGGTCAAAAACGGTTTTTTATAAAAAACCTGTTTGAATCCAATACCTATCTTGAATCAGAAGTTATTTTTTTCGACGATGAAATCGAACCCATTTCCCGGGAATGGGAAGACATGGCCGTTAAAGGCATAAATCTTTTGCTGCAAACCGAGGGTGATTCCTTAAAGGAAGATGGATTTCGTCTGTTAAGAAAGATGGATTATAAGGGCATTTCATTTTTAATCGCCGGAAGTGACGGGTTTAACGCTGAGGAAAAGCAGGTTTTTCTGGAAATGACATCTACCCTGGAGCGACTTAAAAAAGGAATTCATTCCCTCGAAAAAATTTTGGAAAGGAATCTGATTACCCGGAAAATTCAAAAAATTATTGGGGGTAATGGGAATGTAAGGAAATATTTTCCGGTTTCATGATATTGCTGATGCTGAATTTGCTTATACACTATTGATTAGATGATAAAATCTTGACAGTCTTATGTTCTCATAAGTACTTGGAATTAATTATTATCGATTTTATTGTATCGTCATTCCGGCGGAGGCCGGGCACAAAGTGAAGCGCAGCGCTATCCAGTTGGATTAAGGAAGCTGGTTTTTCTGAATGCCGGATCAAGTCCAGCATGACGGAGGACTTTGTACTGACAAGATAAAATTTTATCTTGATTTTTTTAAATATCATATTATGCTTTTCCATGATTTCAAGATGAATCATTCAATTAAAAAACAGATTGGGTTGTAAAGACTATGAAAAACTTATTGTATAAACTGATAATAAAGAATGTAACAAATTATTGTTATCAAAACAGCCTCGACTGTTTTTGTCCAAACGCCCGGATTCTGGATGTTGGAATTGGAAACGGGGTCATGCTGGAAAACTTTCATCAGATTATCAAAACCAAAAATTTAAAGATAACCGGTATCGATATTAACAAAAGTTACCTCAAACACTGCAAGTCATTGATTGATTCTTACCATCTGGAAGATTATATCGATATATACCATGAAGCTGTTGAGACATACTCACCTCCTGAAGACCACTATTTTGATTTTGTTCTTTTCAGCATGAGTTTTATGTTGTTTGAAAATCAGCAGCTTGTTTTGGATCTGGTGAAAAACTGGGTGAAGCCAAACGGAAATGTTCTGTTTTTTCAAACCATGTATAAGGACAGATTTAAATTGATGGAAATGGTCAAACCAAAATTAAAACATTTCACGACCATTGATTTCGGATCTGTAACCTATGAAAAAGACTTTTTTGACCTTCTTGAAAAAAACCACATGTCCATTGCAGAAGACAGGATGATCAAGCGGGAATGGTTTAGAGGCGAATACCGAATGTTTGTTACCAGTTATAACGGGGTCCATAAATAATTTCAGCACATTGATCAACCCACACTAACCTAAAATGATCGATTGAAATTGCATAAATCTCATAATGTCATACCGACGAAGAATCTTTCCTTCATTCCGGCAGGGTCTTTTTTTTCAACTCCTTGTCGGATTCGATGACCGGTCCGGCCGCGTGAAGAGAGATTCTTCAGTCGTGATGGTTTCAATCCATTTAAGAGGAAAAATTTTCTTTTCGTGCACCGGGTCGTTGCGAGTCGCCCCCTCAGGATGACATCCAGGAACCTGCTTTCGGACCATGATGTCGGTACCAGATAGTACCTTAACTTAACACCATCCTGTCCGACTTCGAATGATCAACATATGAGGTTCAATCATGACGGCTAAGACAGAATCAAAAAAAAAGCCTCATCAATTCATACTGGGACCCCGGTATCATGTAGTAATTATTGGTTGTAATTTTGCAGGTCTCAGAGCTGCTTCGGCCTTACCAAAAGATTTAAAGGTAACGGTGATCGATCCCTTTCCTTTTTTCGAATTCTTTCCCAACATACACGAACTCATTTCTGGAATCAAAACACCGGGTAACCTTCGTTTGCCGCGGGAAGAACTGATTAAAGGTTTTGGACACCGGTTCATTCATGATTACGCCGAGAAAATCGACGGGGAAAAAAACAGAGTCCAGACGGGCAGGGGTAAGAAAATTTCTTTTGATTTCTGTATCGTTGCTGTGGGAGGGGTTAACAACACTTTCGGGGTCAAGGGTGCGGACCAGTTTGCTTTGCCGTTTAAATCCGTTCGAGACTGCTATGCTATCGGCCAAAAATTAAAAGACCTCACTCAATCCGTTGATGGAGTGAACATTGTGATCGTTGGCGGAGGCTTGGAAGGCATCGAAGCTTTAGGAGAAATTCTCAGAAAATATCGCAGTGTCAAAGGACTTAAAATTGACGTCATTGAAAAAAGTAACCGGTTGCTTCCCGGCATGATCCCTTCTTTGGACAACGAAATCCGCCAGTTGTGTGAACCGTTTGATGTATCATTTCACACCGGAGTCGGTGTAGAACAAATTACAGCTGAAAAAGTCTATTTGTCTTCAGGAGAAATACTAGGTTCCGATATCACGATTTGGACCGGGGGTGCTGTTGCACCGAAACTTCTGTATGAATCCGGGCTGAGTCACTCCCCTGGTGAGTGGGCTCCGGTGAAGTTATCTCTTGAAAGTCAACGTTTTGACAGGATATTCATAGTCGGAGATGCGGCGGCTTTTCCAGAACCTTTAAGCAAACAGGCCTATTTTGCAATGGATATGGGAATTTTGGCTGCGGAAAATATCGTCCATCGGGTCAACGGTGTTAACCCCCTTGACTTTAAACCCTTTTCAAGACCATCCATCATTACTTTCGGAGATCTGTCGACTTTTTGGGTCAATGATCAATTTGCCATGGCAGGCCCGGTGATTTCGGCAGTAAAAGAAAGTCTTTTTCAATGGACCATGTTCAGACTGGACCGAAAAACTAGATTGGGCGGATTTATTGATACTGCATTTCGAGCAGTATCATGGGCAAAACCTTTGGCGTTTCCGACGCTGCCGTCCTTGGCGACTTTAAAACGGGCGGGAAAAATAAAATTTTTAAATTGAGTATCCAAACAGCAGTTACGGTTTATCATCCCGCTTCAGGTTTACCAGTAACCATCCAACCCCCTGAGCCCGTGCATATAAAGACGTCCACAGGAAACAAACAGGGAGCGGGTGGTGGATAATACCGGCAAATCATAAGATTTGGCCAATTCCAGCGTTGCCTCATCCGGCATTTTACCCCTGACAAAAACCACCGCACAGATTTCCATAATCGTGCAAATCCGAACCACATCAACAGTGGTCAAACCGGTTAATAGGACAGCGCCTTTGGCCGTTGCCTGCAGTACATCTTCCATGAGATCCGCAGCTCCGCATGCAAATACATCATCATCCAGTTTATCATGACCATAAAGAACCGTTGCATCAAGAATCTTCTGAATCTCAGAGAGTTTCATTTCACCTCGTATTTTTTGTGGGCAATTGATCAAAAATTGTGTTTGAATTTTGGACTATATCTTATAATCAGCAAAAAAATCAATGGAATATTTGTTTTTCGGGTTTAATTCCAAAACCCAGCAAACCAACCGTTGCCGATATATAACCGGTTGATATTTAATTTATATTCTGATTATTTTATCACATCTTCCAGATTCGGGACAGGCCTATTTTTAAGATAAGAATCGACTAAGGATGAGTTGATGAATCTTTTAGGAACCAGGGTAATTCGGGGGAAATTTCCAAGAGGACTTTGATCGACCAGCAAGGGACATCCATAGGCTTTTTCCAGTGTCTCATAATTCAAAACCTGATCCGGCGACCCGATACTCACAATCCGGCCCTCTTTAATCAGTAAAAGGGATTGGGCATACATACAGGCCAAATTGATGTCATGGGAAACCATGATAACTGTTACGCCTTTTTCCTTCTGGAGTTGCTCCATAAGGTCCATCACACGGACCTGGTGGGCGAGATCCAATGAGGCAGTCGGTTCATCCAAAAGGATGATCTCCGGTTCCTGGCAAATGGCCCGCGCAATTAAAACCCGCTGCTGTTCCCCACCGCTTAATTGCCCCATTTTCCGTGCGGATAAATGCTCCACCTCGGTAAAGGCCATGGCCTGTTGAGCAATCCGTAAATCGGTTCGGTCATCAAACCCCAAAAGCCCTTTGTAAGGAGATCTCCCCATTAAAACGATCTCCCTGACCGTAAACGGAAAATCCACCGTTGTCATCTGAGGCGCCAGGGCCACTGTCTGGGCTAACGATTTTAGTGAATATCGTTCAATGGGTTTGCCTAATATAAAAAGCTTTCCCCTGTCGGGTTTTTCAATACCAGAAATCACTTTCATCAGAGTAGTTTTGCCGGATCCATTGGGACCGATAATGATAAAAAAACTTCCCTTAGGAACGGTAAATGATAAGTCCTGAAAAACATCATTATCATTGTAGGCATAGGAGAGATTGAAAGCTTCAATGGCTATGGTTTTTTCTTCACTCATGATTTTGACCGTTTCAATAAAAAAATAAAAAGAGGGGCACCGATCATGGCCGTGATCACCCCGATGGGAATTTCACCCTGGTCTGGCAATGTCCTGGCCAAAAGATCGCAAGCCACCATAAACCCTGCTCCTCCGATAACACAAGCCGGAACCATGATCCGATGGTCGGGTCCTAACAAAAGGCGGAGCAGATGAGGCATGACCAACCCTACAAACCCTATAAGTCCGCACTGGCTCACAGTGGAACTGATCATAAAGGAGGTTGTCACCAGCAATATGACTGTGACCACTTTGATGTTGACCCCCATGGAGCGGGCCATTTCCTTTCCCATGAGCATCAGATTCATGGAGTTGGAAAGGAAAAAAATCAGCAGGAAACAAGGGATTGCCGTTGAAGCCAGAATCAAAACCTGATTCATATCCGCATAACTCAGGTCTCCCATTAGCCAGAACAGGATATTATGAATTCTGGCATCCTGAGTCAGGGAAATTAAAAACATGATCACCGCTGAACAAAATGCGTTCACCATGACTCCGGACAACAGCAAGGAATCTTTTTTCAAAACGGTTTGTCCTGAAGCCATGACTAAAACCAGCGCAAGGGTTCCCATACTCCCGATAAATGCCGTGGCGGCAACCCCGGGAAAACGGGACAAACCAATCAAAATACCGATAATAGCCCCAATGGCGGAACCTCCTGATATTCCCAAAATGTAAGGTTCAGCCAGAGGATTTCGAAGCAGAGCCTGAAATACGACCCCTCCCAAAGACAGAGCCGCTCCCACGAGCGCTGCCAGAAGCACCCTGGGAAATCGGATTTGCCAGATAATGGTTTCCATCATGACATCCTGCGAAGGATCATCTTTGAAAAAAGAGAACACCATCCTGATTCCGGTTCGGATTTCCCCCCCTGAGGATCCTGTAGAGAGTCCAAGGATCATGACACATGAAAGAAATACCAAAAGGATGGCAGAGACGGTAATAATCCGGGTGATCAGATGGAATTTCAGGGATTTCACGGTGCTTGTTTAACAAGTTGAGGGTTTATATACCTAACCAGCAATTCCAGGCCATCGACCAGTCTTGGGCTGGGTCGATCCACAATGTCGGAATCCACAAGATAAATCCGGTTGTTCTTGACGGCAGGAATGTTCTCCCATCGTTTCCATTGGGCCTTCACAATTTCAAAAGACTGACCTCTGGTCATCGAAGAAATAATCAGCACATCCGGTTCCATGGCCAACACCTGTTCAACTGTCACCCGGGGATAAGGGATTTCTCCTCCGGTGAGATTGTAGCCGCCTGCAAGGGTAATCAATTCATGAAGAAACGTTTGCGTTCCTACGGATACGATGGGTGAAACCCCGATCTGGAAAAACACTCTGGGTTTCTCCTGGATTCCGCGTACCGTGCTTTTGATTTTTTCAATCCGTTCCTTCATGTTATTGACAATCATTTCAGCCTGCCGACCGGCATCCAGAAGATCCCCCACATCTGAAATCATCTCCATGACCGCATCCAGATTTCTGGGATCAACCGCATACACGGGAATATTGAGTCTCTCCAATCGACGGATCGCATCAATAGGGTTACCGTCTTTTATCGCCAGGCAAAGGTCAGGCCTCAATGAAACAATTTTTTCCACATCCAGGTGAACATAGGAGCCGACCCGAGGTAAATTCATCGCCTCCGGTGGGTAGTTGCTGAATTGGGTGACCCCTTTGAGCCGATAATCCTGTCCCAGGGCATAAACCACTTCGGTCACACTGGGAGCGAGAGAGACCACGCGAACAGGATCTGAAGGAATACGAACCACGCGTCCGAGCCGATCGGTAACTTCCCGGGAGGAGCAGTACCCGTTTTGCACAATCAAACAGAGGAAAATAAACAGGATCCCCAAATATTTAATCATGTTGTTTATCATCAGCCAACCCGCCGTTCAGGATTACTTTTGACCGCTCAACAAATGAAGGTGCAGATGAAATATAACCTGTCCGCCTCCTCTTTCCACATTAAAAAGCAGTTTGTAACCATCCTGATCTACATGGACATCTTTAGCGATATCTCTGGCTTTTAAAATCATTGCGGCAATGATTTCCCGATGTTCCGTTTTCAAATCGTTTACACTTCGAATGTGCTCTTTGGGAACGATCAGAAGATGAACCGGCCTGTAAGGATATTTATCCTTAAACACCACTAATGTGTCATCTTCGTAAAGAAATTGCGTGTCTGTTTTACCATTGGCAATTTTGCAGAATAAACAGTCATTTTTCATTAAGCCATCCCCCTGTAAAATCGGTGGTCTCCTTTAAACCACAAGTTCTTTCGGAATTATTTTTGCCATATGCCCACATATCCGGTTCACAACCCGGATCCTCAATCACCCTGAATGTCTTTTATTCAACGATCAGGTCCCGGATGAATTTAGCATTCAAATTCCATTTACCATAATTTTGAGACAAATCGACTGTCTTTTCGAGTTGTTTGAGAAAAGTTTTCCTGGGAATTTCCCTGGCTCCGAAAGTCATTAAATGGGACGTTTTAACCTGACAATCAATAATTTGAAATCCCATGGTTTTCAAGAAGGTCACCAGGTATACAAAGGCCACCTTGGAAGCATCTGACACATAAGTGAACATGGACTCACCTGAAAAACATTTACCCAGGGCAAGACCATAGAGTCCACCTGCAAGTTTGCCCTGATACCAGGCTTCCACCGAATGCGCATGGCCGGACTCATGCAGTTGACCATATGCACGGATCATCTCAGGGACAATCCACGTTGGTTGGTTTCGGTTCAGTCTTATCTCTGCACATGATTGAATCACCCTGTAAAACGCCTGATCCGAAGTAATTTTAAACCGGTTTTTTCGGATTACTTTTTTAAGACTTTTAGAGACCCGCAGCTCATTAGGGTAAAGCACCAATCTCGGGTCCGGGGACCACCATAATATGGGTTCCCCCTGGCTGTACCATGGAAAAATACCCTTTCGGTAAGCCAAAAGAAGGCGCTCCCGGCCAAGATCACCGCCGATTGCCAGGAGGCCGTCTTTTCGTGCAAAATGAGGTGGGGGGAAATGGATATTTTCAGAAAGAAGAAAAACCGGCATTAACCGAATGAAAAATCCAGCCGGCCATCGTGGATATCCACCTGAACATGGCCGCCTTTGCTGAGCTTTCCAAAAAGTATTTCATCAGAAAGCTTATCTTTGATTTCCGTTTGTATCACACGCGCCAAAGGACGAGCACCGTAGCGAGGATCATGCCCTTTTTTGGCCAGCCATTCCCGAACCCCAGGAGAAATTGTCAAAGCCACTTTCTTGATTGCCAACTGTTCGTTCAACTCTGAAATGAACTTGTCCACAACCATTTCCATAATATCCTGACTCAATGAATTAAATGTAATGATTGCATCCAGGCGGTTTCTGAATTCAGGGCTGAAAAAATTTTCGATCGCTTTTTTACCCTTACCTTCGGCATCGAATTTGGATTCGTTGAAACCAATTGTCTGGGTGCTCATTTCCCTGGCGCCGGCATTAGAGGTCATGATTACGATGACATTTCTGAAATCCGCTTTTTTCCCGTTGTTATCGGTCAAGGTTGCATAGTCGAGCACCTGAAGAAGGATATTGAAAAGGTCCGGGTGAGCCTTTTCGATTTCATCCATTAAAAGAACACTGTGAGGATGTTTTCTGACTCCGTCGGTCAAAAGCCCTCCCTGATCGAATCCAATGTATCCGGGAGGTGCTCCGATGAGCCGGGCGACGGCATGTTTTTCCATATACTCGCTCATATCATAGCGCATGAATTCAACATCCAGAATCGATGCTATCTGCCGGGCGACTTCGGTCTTGCCGACTCCGGTGGGACCGGTAAACAAAAAGGAGCCAATGGGTCTTCCAGGTATACCCAGGCCTGCACGAGACCGTTTTATGGATTTAACCAAAGAATTGATGGCATCATCCTGACCATAAACCACTTCTTTGAGCTTATCCTCCAGGCCTTCCAGTTTGGTCTTATCCGAAGTGGATACGCTGACGGTAGGAACTCTGGCCATTTTGGCCACGATTTTTTCGATATCCGACGGATGAATCTTTTTTCTTCGGGTGTCACCTGTCAACCGGATATAAGCCCCGGTTTCATCGATCACATCGATGGCCTTATCCGGCAAATACCGGTCATTCAGGTATTTGGCCGACAGTTCACATGCGGATTTCAAGGCCGGATCCGTGTATTCGATCTGATGGTGCTCTTCATACCGGGAGCGTAACCCTTTGAGGATCTGTATACTTTCTTTGACTGTAGGTTCGGTGATTTCAATCTTTTCAAACCGTCTGGACAATGCCCTGTCCTTTTCAAAATGATTCTTATACTCCTCGTATGTAGTAGAACCGATACATCTGAGTTCCCCGGTGGACAACGACGGTTTCAAAATATTGGAAGCATCCATGGAACCGCTGCTGGTTGCGCCGGCTCCGACAATGGTATGAATTTCATCAATGAACATTATGGCGTCTTTTTCATTTTTGATCGCTGCAAGAACACTTTTAAGGCGTTGTTCAAAATCCCCCCGAAATTTGGTTCCCGCCAAAAGCGCCCCCAGGTCCAGAGAATAGATCTTTACATCTTTAAGTAAATCAGGAATATCCCCGCCAGCGACCATCTGGGCCAAACCTTCAGCCATAGCGGTTTTACCCACTCCGGGTTCACCGACAAAAACCGGATTGTTTTTTCTTCGGCGGCATAAAACCTGAATAGTCCTTTCCAGTTCAGCCTTTCGACCAATGAGCGGATCCAAACGACCTTCCCTGGCCATTTTTACAAGATCAAGCGTGAAAACTTCCAGAGGATTCGTACTTTTTTTCTTCTCAGTTTGAGTATCGGTTTTGATTAAGCCGCCAGGACCCTCCCTGAATTGCAGCTTAGACTCACTATGTGAAATGTAATTCAGCACGTCGAGCCGATCGATCCCCTCTCCCTGTAGAAAATAGACAGCGTGGGAATCTTTTTCCTTAAACATTGATGCCAGGATATCTCCGACGGCAACTTCAGCTTTTTCAGCACTTCTGGCCTGATTCACCGCTCTTTGGATAACCCGTTGAAAGCCGACTGTCTGTTGAAGCACATAATCATTGCCTTCAGGAACACTTTCCATTTCTTTCTGGAAAAATTCCTCAAGGGAATTTTTCAGGTTTTCAACATTTCCTCCGCAATTTTCTATGATCTCCGTTCCGACACTATCATGGAGAATTGCAAACAGGACATGTTCCAGACATACATGTTCATGTCTCCGTCTTTTGGCTTCCTTGACTGCAAATCCCAATGTCAGGCTTAATTCTCTGCTGATCATTTTTTACTCCCTTTCCATACTACACCTTAGCGGAAAACCGTGCTCCCTGGCCAGGTAATGCACACGATCCACTTTTGTTTCCGCAATCTCATAAGAATAAACACCACAAACTCCGATTCCCCGTTTATGAACATCCAACATGATTCGGGTTGCATTTTCAGGAGTTTTGTTGAACACATGCATCAGAACCTGGACCACAAACTCCATGGTCGTATAATCGTCATTGTGCAACAACACCTTGTAAAATGGCGGTTTTACAACCTGTTCACGTGTTTTCGATGCTACCTTTTCTTCAAAATCCGTATTGGCGATACTCATTTTACCTCAAACGTCCTCCTTTGACTCCATCACATAACCCAAGGTTGATTGAGGCTATTTGGCCGAGTCATTTACCTTCGGTTCAAAAGATAAATGGGTTCAAGGTTTGCATCACTTTCGGCAACGGCGTTGGGTATTTATCATTGAGTTTGCGGCAAGTTAAATATACCACAAATCCCGTTTGATTCAAACAAATTATCGGCTCAGGCAACCATTAACATATTGGATTTCCAAATAAATCAGAAACGGAATCCGTAACCTGATCTTCACCGTTGAAACTCAATCAACCTGAAATCCAAACTGAGCGGTTTTATTTTGAATAATGGTTTAACGTCATACCGGCGAAGCATGTCCCGAGCTTGAACCGGGATCCGGTATCCAGTTCGATGATTTTGTCTCATGGATTCCGGCTTTCGCCGGAATGACGGATACTTCCCTGTCAAACCGATCATTTTGGGTGAAAGAAACCCGGCCGTAAATGATTGCACCCGCTTTTTTAAAAAATAATAATCACTAATGTCGGCTCTTGTAAAGCCTGATATTTTTCAATCGCCATGATAACTTGACAGTCTTATGTTCTCATAAGCACTTGGAATCATATATTGTCTATCTTTTTGGTTCGTCATTCCGGCGAAGCCTGTCCCGGGCTTGAACCGGGGGCCGGGCACACAGTAAAACGCAGCGCTATCCAGGTGGATTCAACAAGTTTGTTTTTCCGGATGCCGGATCAAGTCCGGCATGACGAAGAACTTTGTACTGTCGAGAGGATAAGAAAACTCAGTAAAAAAAGATCCCCATGCTTTATCCTGAACTGAGTCATTTCAATGATGGCCGGTCAAAATATCCTGCCGGGTTATCCGGTATCAGGCACCACAACATTTTTTGTATTTTTTTCCGCTTCCGCACGGACAAGGCGCATTCCGACCCACTTTTGTTTCCTGCCTCTGCACGGGCTTTTTCCTTTGTTCTCCCTTGCCGCTGGAAAATAAGAGTTTCTGTTCCTTTGGTTTCTGAAGTTCCTTGATTTTATCAGGTTTTTCAACCTGAATTCTAAACAGGATGGATAGGGTCTGTTCCTGAATTCTGGAAATCATGTCCGAAAACATCTCATACCCCTCTTTTTTATAGACCACCAAAGGGTTTTGCTGAGCATATCCTCTAAGCCCGATTCCATCCTTGAGATGATCCATGGATAAAAGATGATCTTTCCAAAGGCTATCCACCACCTGGAGCATAATCATCCGTTCAAGATATCTGAAATCCTCCTCACCGATCTCAGATTCTTTCTGCCTGTAGACTTTAAACGCTTCTTCCTCGATCACCTGCGCAAGTCCGTCAGCATTAAGCCCCTCAAGCGTATCATCATCCAACGGAGACAGCCTGAATGAAAATTGCTTGAATACTTCCTCCTCCAGACCCTTGAAATCCCAATCCTCGGCCGGAAGTTTCTCGTCGGCAAAAAGATCGGCAATATCCTGGGCTTTAGTTCTGATCATATCTTCAATGGAACTTTTCAGACTTTTGCCGCTCAGGGCTTCCCGTCTGTGACGGTATATCACCATGCGCTGCTGGTTCATGACATCGTCATATTCCAGAAGATGCTTTCTGATTTCGAAATTCTGCCCCTCAACCTTGGACTGAGCATTTTCAATGGCCCTGGATATGAGGTTGTGCTCGATAGGTTCTCCTTCTTCCATTCCGAGCCTGTCCATGATACTCGACATTTTTTCTCCGCCGAAAATCCGCAACAGATCGTCTTCCAGTGAAAGATAAAATCGGGATGAGCCCGGGTCTCCCTGTCTTCCGGAACGTCCTCTCAGCTGATTGTCAATTCTTCGGCTCTCATGCCTTTCGGTACCCAGAATATGAAGACCGCCCAATTCCGCCACCCCCTCACCCAGAACAATATCGGTTCCTCGACCCGCCATGTTCGTGGAGATAGTGACCGAACCTTTTTGACCGGCCATGGAGACTATTTCCGCTTCCTTTTCGTGGTGTTTGGCATTTAAAACCTCATGCTTGACACCACGTTTTTTAAGTCTTTTGCTGAGATCTTCGGAAACATCTATGGAAATGGTACCCACCAATACCGGCTGGCCTTTTTTGTGTAACTCTTCAATTTCATCCAGCACGGCCTCGTACTTTTCCTTTTTGGTCTTGTAAATGACATCGGCATAATCGGTCCTGATCATGGGTTGATTGGTCGGAACAACCACAACATCCAGGTTATAGATTTTTTTAAACTCGGCTGCTTCCGTATCCGCAGTACCGGTCATGCCCGCCAGCTTGTCATACATCCTGAAATAATTCTGAAAGGTAATGGAGGCCAGGGTCTGATTTTCGTTTTCGATCCTTACATTTTCCTTTGCTTCCAATGCCTGATGAAGTCCCTCGCTATAACGCCGCCCCGGCATCAGACGCCCCGTGAATTCATCCACGATAATCACCTCGCCATCCTTGACGATATAATCCACATCCTTTTTGAACAAGGTGTGCGCCTTGAGAGCCTGATTGACATGATGCAATAGTTCGATACTGCCCGGATCATAAAGATTATCGACTCCAAGCGCTTTTTCAGCCTTGAAAACACCCTCTTCCGTGAGTACGACCGTCCGGGCTTTTTCATCGATCGAAAAATCCGTATCCCGGTTCAGCCTCGGAATAATCGAGTTGACCTGATAATACAGACTGGTGGACTTTTCAGCCGGTCCACTGATAATCAGCGGCGTTCTGGCTTCATCGATCAGGATGCTGTCCACCTCATCCACAATGGCATAATTTAATTCCTTCTGGACAATACTTTTGAGATCGAATTTCATGTTGTCCCGAAGGTAATCAAATCCGAACTCGTTGTTGGTGCCGTAGGTAATATCGGATCCGTATGCTTCTTTTCTTTGAGGATCCGTCAATCCGTGGACAATTGTGCCCACGGACATTCCCAAAAACTTGTAAATTTGTCCCATCCACTGTGTGTCACGTGTTGCAAGGTAATCATTGACGGTAATGATATGCACACCTTTTCCGGTCAAAGCGTTGAGGTAAGCAGGCAAAGTCGCCACGAGCGTTTTTCCCTCACCGGTTTTCATTTCAGCAATCTTTCCCTGATGAAGCACAATGCCTCCGATGAGCTGAACATCGAAATGCCTCATTTTCAGAGTTCTCCAGGATGCCTCTCTGACCGTGGCAAATGCCTCCGGTAAAATCTCATCCAGGGATTCACCCTGATCAATTCGCTGCCTGAAACGATGGGTCTGATCCCTGAGACGTTCATCACTCATGGCCTTTATTTCAGACTCGAAACTATTGATTTTTTCGACAACGGGCTGTAACTTATTAAGTTCTCTTTCGTTTTTGCTCCCAAAAATCTTGGTCAGAAAGTTTAGCATGATCTATCATTGACTCCTTTCAGAGATAATGTTCAATGGTTTCTAAAGGTTATTATGATGAACCAAAACCGTTTCAATTTCAAGGCATTTATATCCGCGGCAGTGTAAACCAGGCCATGCAGGATATCATCCCGCACGACACCCATACAGGTTGGAATATCAGTGATCTTTGCGGAATATGATCACATCGTTACCGATAAATTCAAGGGAGGCTCGCCATTTATCTTGAAGCCACTGAAAGGTCTTTTTTGAATAAAACGCCACATGGGTCGGATCATTTTTATAGTACCAATCTTTAAAAGTTGCTTTATTTTCAACCAAACGGGTCATGATGCCCAAAAACCCTCCCGGTTTCAGACACGACCATAAACGATCCAATTCCTCTTGCGGATCAAACAGGTGCTCAACAACCTCGGTGGCGCAAATAAAATCGTACCTGGACTTAAAAACCGACCGGTCATCCGCATAAAACCGATCATAAATATTCATGGCATGGCCGGACTCCATAAACATGAGATGCAAGGTCGGTCCGGGACCCGAACCAAAATCGAGCCCATGACTTCCCACCGGCAGCATGGCATTGAGAGGTATGAACAATTTTTCCAGAAACCTTTTGTACCTGTTGTCATGCGGGCTGTTTTGGTGCATGTCATATCTTTTTAACTCCTCCTGCGCCGTCAGACGATGATATGAAGGCACAAACACCAGATCGCAGCCTGGACACCACAGATAGCTTCTGGCATGATCCTCGACTAAAATCGTGCTTTCCGGTGTTCCGCATAAAATGCAATTTTGTCGCTTATTTTTTAAAATCAGTTTGAACCCCTTGTTTAGGATATCGATGTTGTTTCCAGGTATTTCACCAGGCAACATAGGCATTTTTTGAAAAATTTGCACAATTTCAAGTTTCCGGCTTGCACCGATTGCGTCAAGTGAAGGACCTAATTTTTACATTATTTTAAGCGCTGAAGGCGCAAGTTTACGTCATCGTAGTTATACCAATTTGTACCAAGTGCTCTGGGTCATAAATTCGATGACGTATTAATGATCCTATCAAAAAATGTCGAAATCCATATTATTTCCATTATTATGCGCTGGAGGCGCAAGACATATCAAGCCCAGGGCAACGCCCTGGGCTGATATGTATCGGCCTTTCAGGCCTAACTATGTTACGTCATCGTATTGATACCAATTTGTACTAAGGGAGCGACTCACAACAGCTTGATTTTTGAAAAAAATATTCCCCATTAAG
>CAYZJH010000026.1:0-44604 GCA_964478625.1 uncultured Desulfobacteraceae bacterium | reverse complement strand
CCATTAAGCCAAATATCCCTCATAATGTTACATTTATTTAATGACAAATCCTTAGAATGGCAAATCTGGGAATGCTGGATGACCTTTTGTGCGAACCTGAAATCTGGCACTGCCTCAACTGCAGGCGATGCGCTCAGGTTTGCCCTAACTCTGTGAAACCCTCGACGCTGATTGCGTATATCCGGCATATGTTGCTTGAAAAGGAAATCGTTTCCAAAGACACAGTTAGATCCTACCAAATTCTTTATGAGCGTTTTCAGCGGGTTAGAAGACAAGCGGTGGTCAATTGTCTCGAAGGAAAAGACATTTCAATATCCCGGAAGCAATGGCGTGAATGCCTCCTTTCACCGGTTCCGGAAATTCTGGAAACCATACGCATGAAAACAACCGATTTGGGTACGGAAACTCATCGCAGATTTTATGGTTCCACCCATGCATCGGCTTGTTTTACCTGCGGAGAATGCAGTAGTGCCTGCCCCATTTCCGGGGAAAAAAGCGTATTCGATCCCCGGTCGATTTTCAGAATGGTGAACCTGGGATTGATGGATGAATTGATCAAAAACCCGGCCATATGGTTGTGTTTGGACTGCGGAAGGTGTTCCGATGCCTGCAGCCAGTTGGTGGAAGGCCGGGAAATGATTCGCCGTCTAAAAAACTACGCCGTTCAATGTGGTGCGGTGGATTACAACTTTATCCGGTGCCTGGAACAGGCCGGCAGAAATGTTTATCACCGCTGGCTTGATGAAGTGGATGCACTCATGGGCTTTACCAGAGAAATTAGTTGACGATCCTTTTCAGGTCTTTGATTTTTCGATTCCTTTGACTGCCATCCCTCCTATATGAAATGTTTTTTGTATATCATGGATGACAATTGACAGATTTGCCTTAATTTTGATCAGTGTCGTTTTTCGAGAAAATCAAATTTGCAGAAACCATGTCTGAGAAAAAGATTAAATGGAAATTTTGAATGCCTTTGACCATGATTCCATCAGGGATGAATACAATGAAAGGAAGATTGCATGAGCGAGTTGAACGCTTGTCGACAATGGCTGAATGATATCAACTGGGACATGATCCACGAGGATGCCGTCACCATGTTTCTGGAATGGGGTAACAACAACTGGCGGGATGCCATGCGACTGCCAGTGAGAGGAACAGAGGATTTTTCCATATATTTTGTGGTGGATACCTGGGAAGAACCCAAGGTGGTGCTGATGAAGATGACCAAGTACGGTTCAACGACACTGTGTGAAAAACACCTTCCTGAAGACATGGCCAAGCGCTATTTGGAATCCATTGGGGGGCTTAAAGGAATCCATGAACTGAGCCCGGAAATAAAACAGTGGCTGGAGAAAGAATTGGAAGAAAACGAATAAATCCGTTTGGGTTTCAGGCTCTGATTTAAAAAAAAGTGAACCCTATTTACCTGATGAGTCACATCATTTGCCGAAAGGGCATTTGGGAAAGGAACATGTCTGACACTCAAGGCAAAGCCCTCCGTGAGCCAATTCCGCCAGATCATGTCGGGTAATGGGAATATCGGCCAACAGTCTTGGAAACAGCAAATCAAAACCGGTGGTCTTGTGAAAAAGCGCACAAGCAGGGACACCGATCAGAGACACATTTCCGATTCGCCCCAGAAGTGTCATGGTGCCCGGGAGAACCGCAACTCCATACAACAAATCGGTTGCACCGGCATCCAGCAACCCTTTTATAGTCAGATCTTCGGGATCCACCGAAAGACCGGCCGTGGTAATAATGATTTCACTGCCTGCGTTGATCAATTGACCTACCGCATCGGTAATGGCCCGACAGTCATCAGGGACAATAATGGTTTTGACCACGCTGCATTCATACTGAAGCACTTTGCCGGTTAAAATCGCCTCGAATTTGTCCTTGACCAGTCCCTGAAAAATCTCAGTACCAGTCACCAGTATGCCGATTTTCGCAGATTTAAAGGGTTGGACTTTAAAGAGCGGTTTTTTATCCAATACCGCCATGGCAGCCTTGAAAATTTTCCTGGATAGATATAACGGAATGGCCCTGGTGCCGGCGATACGCTTGTCTTTTTTGATCCTTGTATAATTTTTTCTCGCAGCGGCCATTACATTGGGGATGAGATTAAATTGATAGAGTCTTTCCGTATCGATCAGCAGCAGTCCGCTCCGATCGGCAACAATATTGACCTTACCCTCCCTGGGTTTTCCTTCCGGACGGGTGCCTTCACCCGACATTGCATTTGCAAAAGCCTCGGCAGCTTCATCTTCGTGAATCCATTTGCTGGAATCAACGCTTGCATCATCAACATATAAATTGTATCGTCCCATTTGCTGCAATCGGCAAATGTCGCCTCCCGTGATGATTTGCCCCCGCCGGAAATCAGGTCCCTTATGAAGGCCGGGGACTATTCTCGTCATATCGTGAAGAATCTTTTGCCCGATGGCTTCTTCAGCCCGGACACTTTTCAGAACAGGGCTCATAAATTCTTCGGACTTCGGATGTTTTCGGTTCAGGTAGGGGGAATCGCCCTGGCACTGGCGGCAGATTTCTCCGTGCTTTGAAGGATACGCTTCGTGACACAAGGGACAGACGGAAATGGCGCCTTTACTTCTTTTGATCAGATGTTCGGGACGGACCTTGATATCTTCCCGGGAACAAACAAGATGGTGGCTGTCTTTAATCTGTTGTCTGAGCCGCTCCGAATTTTGTTCGGCCTTGGGCTTCAGTTTTAAAAGCCAGTTGGCGATTTCATCGAATGCATTTATTTTATGACTGTCTACAAAAACCCTGACCCCCTCTCCCGTGAATTTGTCATACAGACTGACAGCATACAATCCCAGGTTGAAAATTTTCATCCACCCGTTTCCGATTGTGCACGGTGTTCTTAATTGAACTGCATCAGGAAGGCACCATGAGGTTTCACATATGGCTTCAAACAAAATGTCATCAGGAATACAGGCTTTTGCCATTTCCACCATGTAGCAGCCTAAGATAACTCCCGGGGCCGGATATCCATGAAAGTGTGCGGTGGCTTCAAAAAAATCCTCAAATAACATTTCATCCGACAAATGCAAAAGCGATGTTGTATTCCTGGCCGAAAACTGTATCATGCTATTGTTTCCCTATAAAGTAAATGATGCTTCCTGCGAAAAAATTAAGGAATTTTTCAGCTCAAACGATTATATTAAAATTAGCATACCGTTGTTATGTCTAAATTAATAAAAAGATAGAGTCAACTTAAATTCACACTGAATTTGGAAATTTTAATCAAAAGGAATAACCCATGAAAGATATTGTTTTGGTCACGGGATCTTCCGGATTTTTGGGATCAGCCATATGTGCAAATCTGGCTCGAAGCTATCAGGTTATCGGTGTAGATTTAAGATTTCCCGGCAGGACCTTGAAAGATGCAGCCCCGGGCGTTGAATGGCAAAGAACCGACATAGCCGATAAACCATCTTTGGAACGTCTGTTTCGCCGAATTGTAAGAAAACATGGCAGGATCGATGTGATTATTCACTTTGCCGCGTTTTATGATTTTGAGAAAGACTGGCATTGGGAATACGAACGGGTCAATGTCAACGGGATGGAGCATTTGATTCGGCAGGCATGTGATGCCGGGGTCAGACGGTTGATTTTTGCCGGAAGTATCGCTTCCCTGGATCCTCCTTCTCCGGGTGAGGTGTTAAATGAAAAGACTCCGGCAGGAACCCTGATTCCTTATTCACGTTCCAAAGCAGAAGGAGAAGCTCTTCTGAAAAAAAACTCCCACTGCCTCCCATCGATTGTGCTTCGCATCGGAGGGGTTTTCAGCGATTGGTGTGAGCTTCCGCCCTTATACAGCCTGATCAAGCAATGGACACAGCCCGGCATCCTCGGCCGGCTTATGCCGGGTGAGGGCCGCTCTGGTTTCGCTTTTATTCATCGAGCCGATCTTGTTGAAATTGTTCACCGAATCCTTGAACGTGAAAAAGATCTGGATCGATTTGAAGTGCTATTTGCCGCCCCTGAAACGTGCACACTTTACAAAGACCTTTACCCCATGGTTCGAAATTGTGCCCTAAAAAAGGTCTATGCCCCACCGATTCACATGCCCCATGGTCTGATTCGCCTTTTTATTCAGAGCAAGCTATTGACCGCAAGGCTTATCGGAGCACAAACCTACGAGCGAACCTGGATGCTGAAATATCTTGACAGACCATTCATTACCGATACGGGGTTATCCCATAAAAAAATCGGATGGAGCCCCGGAGGACTATTTTCCATTCAACAGCGTATCCCGATCATTATGGATCACTTTTATCATCACCATCGCTTGTGGGAAACGAAAAATATTTTACGAAATCAACGGAAATATCTATATACGCCCGACTAATTTGTTTTCAACCTGTTGTTTGAGCCAGTCTATCCATGCAGGAAAACCGTCCTGAGTTCTGGCCGAGACTTCAAACACGGGCATATCCGGATGGATCTGCCGTATATTTTTAATGACGGCATTCAAATCAAAATCCAGATGAGGAAGCAGGTCGGTTTTATTTAGAAGAGCCGCATCACAGACTCTGAACATGACGGGATATTTCAACGGTTTATCCTCGCCTTCCGTCACACTCAGCACAACCGCTCGGGCATCCTCGCCAATATCAAATTCCGCCGGGCAGACCAGATTTCCAACATTTTCAACAATCAGTAACTGCACTTCCTCCAGATCAAGATCAGATGCGGCATTGGCCACCACATGGGCGGCCAGATGGCAATCTCCGCCGAATTCATCCGTACAAATCTGGATGACCTGCACACCGGTTTTGGCCAGCCTGTCAGCATCATTGGTAGTACAAACATCGCCGACAATAATTGCACTTCTTATTTCCGGCAAAAGCTTGCCGACCGTTTTTTCCAGTATACTGGTCTTGCCTGACCCCGGTGAACTCATCATATTTAACACAAATACTTTTTTTTCCGAAAAATATTTCCGGTTTTGCTGAGCCATAGTGTCGTTAACACTTAAAACCTTCTTGACGACTTTGACTTCCATTGGAACATCCCTTTTTTACTGATTACGGGTTAACCATCTTCAACACTGTCTTCAACCTCGATGGATACAATATCAAGCTCGCGTCCGGATAGCAAATCAACAGAGCCGCTGTCACATTTTTCACAAATAAAAACGGGCTTTACTGCAGTCCATGTAAAGCCGCAGTTTTTACACCGGGCGGTAACCGGAATTTCTTCGATATGAAGCAAAGCACCCTCCAAAGGGGTATCTTTTGTGGCAACCTCAAAACAGAACTTAAGGCTGTCTGGAACCACCGCAGCCAGCCTGCCTACCATCAGGTTGATTTTTTCAACTTTTGGATTTTTCAGATTTTCAGGAATTGAATCTGTGGCGATTTTGATAATTTCCAGAGCTATACCCATTTCATGCATAATTCACCGCTTCTCATCATGTCCATGGGGTATTCTTCCGGCCGGATGGCTGTGGTAGTGGGTGTGAAGATCCTCTGAATTGCAGCAATATTCCACTTTTCCATCAGTGAGAGTGTATATGGTTTGGGTCGTTCGTGCCAGGTAATCATACTCATGGGATACCATCACAAAGGTAATGTCGAGCCTGTTGAGAATATCGATAATATGTTCACGGGTAGCTTCATCCAAACCTGTGGACGGTTCATCCAGAAAAAGTACCCTGGGCTCCATAACCAGAACTGTCGCCAGAGCAACAAGTTTTTTTTCGCCTCCCGAAAGCTTATGGGTGATCCTGTTTTCAAAGCCGTCAAGGTTCAGCTCTTTGAGGATACGAATCGACATTTCGCGGGCCTGGGCCGGGGTCTTTCCCATGTTTAGAGGCCCAAAAGCCACATCTTCAAGAACCGTGGGAGAAAAAAGCTGGTCATCGGCATTTTGAAACACCAGCCCCACCTGTCGGCGGATAATTCGAAAATCTTTTTCCGTTTCAGGCCGGCGGCCAAGAAACTCTACATAGCCTGAATCAGGTTTTAAAAGCCCCATAATAATATGAAGCAAGGTTGATTTTCCGCTTCCGTTGGGTCCGATAAGCCCTACTTTTTCACCGGTACGGATCGTAAAATTCAAGTGATCCAAAACATTGCACCTTGCGCCGGGATAACGGAAACAGATGTTATCCAGTTTTAAAATAATGTTGTTTTCACCCATTCCAAGTATCCCATGAACATTAAACCTCCGCTCCATGTAATAGACCATAACAGGTCTGATTTCGTAAAGGAGAATTGCCGAAGGGTATGAAATTTGCCGTCAAATCCCCTGCAAAGCATGGCATGATAGACTCGCTCTGCTCTTGCCGACGCTCTCACAAAAAGCATTGCAATCAGATAAGCGTATGTTCTGTAAGTGTGAAGATTGGTTCCCGGTTCAAAACACCGGACACGGGCCGCACGAATCAGACGCTGATATTCCTGTTCAATAACAAAAAGGTAGCGATACGTGATTAAAAGCAGATAGATGATTTTATCGGGCACTTTAAGCCGGTTCAGTGCATACCCCAGGGTGGCAAGATGTGATGTTCCTGTCAGGGCAATCAATGACAGAAGAATCGCATTGGATTTTAAAGTAATCTTGGTACATAACACCACACCTGAAAAGGTGTAATTCAATGGCCCTACGGAAAAAAGGGCGTCTCCGGGAAATGTCAAAGGAAGGATCAGCCATAAAAAGAAAATAAAACCATTGACAATTAACAGTCTTTTAAAAACCAGCATGAATTTCAGGCGCGCAAAAACGACCATGCAGACCGCAATAAAAAGCGCTGCAATGAGTGTTGAAAAACTATGGGAAATTGCTGTTTGAACGGAAAAAACTGTTGCTGCAACGATCTTGAGACGAGGATCCATCCGATGAATGGGAGATGACCCCATGGCAAAAATTTCCTGTATCATCGGATTTCAGAATCCTTTTTTTTCCGGGAGATAACATAGGCTCCGATACCCACCAAACCAATGATGTATCCGATTCCCCCTAAAATATCGGAAATCCTTGGGCCGGGATCACTCAGGTCCGAAAGCATCTGCATCACCGGTTTTAATTTCTTTTCCACAGCCTGTTCAACAGCCTGTTCAAGGTCTTCCTTGGTCAATCCGGCTGTTATGGACAGGTCGTTTTTTGCCTCCACAACTCCTTTAGAATCTTTGAGTGGATCAGATACGGTGGGAAAATCGCCCTGGGGTAAACCACCAAGGTCTTCTGCAGGGATGATCCATTCGCTCTGATGTCCCATCCCTGCGTTCAACTCAATTTTCAAGGATGTTTTGCCCGGCACTTTAAACGAATATTCACCATTTTCATCGGTGTTGCCTTTTAAAAGAAGATTTCCCTCAGGATCATAGACACGGATCTCGCCCTGATTAACCATTTTTCCACCACCGAATTTGCTTTGGGTATGAACCGTGTCACCATCGACCCAGGCAAAAACAGTCACCCGATGGGCATGGGCATCAAGCGCAACCAACAGGCATATCATCATCACAAAGACATGAATCATACATTTTTTTTTCATGCTTTTCCTTTATATTTTCCTGGAATTTTCAGGTTGATGAGCCAGAAAGTAGCGACGGCTGGACCTTTTTCAGGAAAGATATACAAAAAACCGTAACAAATCCTTCGATAAACATTATGGGAATATGGGCCGCCACAACAATCGCGGCCGTTTCAAAAAAGTTCTTTTCTGTAAACATCAAAGCAAGCCCCACAAGGATTCCCCCCAGAAAAACAGACATGAACCCAACCGCAAAAGCAGCCAGAAGGGCTATACTGGGCTTTTTTGAAATCATCGGCCCGAATATCAGATAACAGATCACCGCTGGCCCCGCCATGATGACCGTGTTGACCCCAAGGGTGGTAATACCTCCATATTGAAATAAAACCGCTTGTAAAAGCAACGCCACGACAATGGCAGGAACAGCCCCCCATCCCAGCAAAAGCCCCACCACTCCGTTTAAAATCAAATGGACATTGGAGGGGCCTAAAGGGACATGAATCAGAGAGGCTACAAAAAAAGAGGCCGACAGAATTCCCGCCTGGGCAATGCGATCATAATCGAGTTTTTTCAACCCTACAGCCGTGCCTACAGCGGCCATCGCTGCTCCTGAAGCCAGAACCGGCCACGACAAGATACCTTCTGAAATATGCAAGTCAATGCTCCTTAATTAAAATCATTTTCCACAATCCCTGTTTATTTGGTTTTCCATTCATGAAACAGGACCCAGATGACCGCGCCCAATTCAACATCCTTTTCCTGCCCTTCATGTTGAAGCTTGAAATCAGCGGTATTCAGGGCCGAAAATCCCCACCACCCTGCAGCAGGAACCGCATAGGTAAAAATTCCGTTCTGATCGGCTTTGATTGTCTGAGTGATCATATATTCCGTGGGAGCTTCCACTTTTTTATCCTGGTTATAATATTCGATTTCCACCTCAGCAAAGGGCACGGGTTTTCCATCAAGTTTGACAATGCCCTGAAACACATTTCCGGCATATAATCCAAATGGTTTGGATAGCGGTACGATCTCTGTTTTTAAACCGGCTTCAGCATCCCATCCTTCATCATCTCCGAAAGCGGTGATCACCGTCTTGGTATGATGCACGATAAAACAGTCCTCAGCAGGCTCCCAATAGGGTACCGGCTCCATGCTGAACATATAAACCCCCGGACGTTTCACGGAAAAGTCACTCTCCCAGGCGGTATGCCCCATGACCTGAGTCTTTTTTAAGGTTTCCAGCAGATCCGTCTTTTCCCCGTTAAAAATTACATCAAAAGCTTTGGGTTTTTCAAGCTCCATTCCCACCATCTCAAAAGGATGAGAAAAAGAAAGGGTTAACCGGACATTCCTGGAGTCCTCCTGCATGATCATCGAATCGGATGGAATCACCATACCGAAATGGGCAAAAACAAATTGAGGTAAAATTACCAGGGGAAAAAACACCATCAGCAGTGCAGAATAAAAATGAATCAATCTTTTCATAAACCCCTCCAATAAAAAAAACCACAAAAAGATCAGCACCTTCCTGGTACAGTTACCTTCGTGGTTTTTTTGCCTGTTTTATCTTGCTTTTTATTATTTTCAAGGAGGGCTTCTGCCCACCGGATTAACAGCTTATTTTCGTATATGAATCCTTTTGCAATGTCAACAGCAAATCGGGTTCGCAGAACCCGGGTTGTTAAGAATCATAAATGGTTCGCTTATTATTTCTATGATCCACGATATACAAGAGTTTTCCGATTTTTTCCAGGTCCTTTACCAAATCCGGCAAGATTTCCCGGTCAATATCATAGATACGGAAAAAAACATGAAGATATCCCTCAGGCGCATTTTCGGCTGAACTTAAAATGCTGGCTGTCCGGCCTCCGTGATGATTGATGAGTTCACGAACCTCTTTGATTGGGCCAGGAATGTCTTTAAATCGAATTCCAATCTGAATTCCCTTTTTTCCCAGGCCGGTTATGGCAATCAGCGCTCTGAAGATATCGCTCTTGGTGATAATGCCGACCAGAGCGTCTTTGGAGTCCAACACCGGAAGACCGGATATTTTATGTTCCAGCAATAATTGAGCCGCCTCTTCAATTGTATAATCAGGAGGAACAGTGATCGGATTTTTAATCATCAGATCACCGATTTTTATCCTGGAAATCAAATACAAAAGTTCGTGCATGTCGAGAGTTGTGGCGTCCGAGGGTGAAGCTTTTTTAAGGTCACGATCACTGACAATACCCACGAGCCTTCCTTCGGATGTCACCGGCAGCAGTTTGATCTTGTTGTCCTGCAGCGTATAGATGGCCAGTTGCATGGAGTCATTTACATCCACGGTAACCACATTTTTGCTCATCCAATTTTTGACAAGCATTTTCATCCCTCCTGTGTTAACAATTGTTGCCACATAAAAAAATTCTCCGGTTGTTGCTTTCACATTTGTAGTAGTTATGTCACAATTGACCCTGGGTTTCAAGCATACATACCCATACCAACCAGAATAAAAATGATTCTGAAGTTGATGGGTTGTTCAAATTCGGGTAAAGTATCTTGACTTGAATCCAAAAAAAAATTAAAAATGTGAATTTAATAGGCTTTGGGGGAAAGCTGATTTTTTTTCTATATCCATAAAAATCAATAAACCGGTCTTCACCAAAATATTTTTTCATTAAATGAAACGCTCAGCAAACATAACAATGATTCTTTCAGTTTATGGAAACTAGAGAAGAAAATAATTCCGAAAAAATTAAAGTGCGTGAGGCCATTAAACCGCCCAAAAAACGTGGGTGGCCGTTCTGGTTTGTTTTTATTGTCTCCGCTTGGATGTTTTTTTTAGGAGTGATTGTGGGCCGGGGGACTTCTCCGGTAAGTTTTGATATTCATGAACTGGAAAAAAAAATTGCATCTCTTAGAAAATCAGCTTTAGAGGCTGAAGAACTGAGCGTTGAAAAAGCAAGTCCGGTTTCGCCGGACGTCAAATCCGAATTGGAATTTTATGAAGTACTTAAAATGCCGGGACAAACCGATCCCATAGACAAAGCCAAACCGACTCTCCAGGCTTCACTAACACCCGAGCCACCTGTAAAAACCAAAACCGAACCTCCGGTGAAATCTCAATCCGTAACAAAACCAGATAAATCGCAGGTACCTAAAAAAAGTGAGGTTAAAACCATACCCAAGGTTTCCGAACCAGCCAAAACCACGGAAAAAGCCGATAAGCATTATTCCATACAGGTAGCATCGTTAAAAGATCCATCAGAGGCTGACAGGTTGGTTGAAACATTCAGGAGAAAAGGATATCCTGCTTATCGAGCCAGCGCTGAAGTTCGTAATAGTGGCACCTGGCACCGTGTCAGAATCGGACCGTTTATCCAGCAATCAGAGGCTCTTCGAGTTCTGGGGCCTGTGAGTCGGGAAAGCACAGGCGCATTGATCATCGAGCATTCCCCCTGATCGAATAGCTGTCGAACAGAAAATCATGCGGTATCGTGACAGTTCAGATCCAGAGCAATTTTCTTGCTCAGGTTACCCATTTGTCTGTTAAAGGAGCAAATCAATGAAACAAGATCAAAGCAAGGTAAAAATATCCAAAGAAGAAGTCAGGCATGTGGCGGATCTTGCACGTTTGGATATGGATGACCAGAGTATTGAAATATTTTCAAAACAGATCGGAAATATCCTTCAATATATTGACACCTTGAAAAGGGTGAACACTGAAAATGCAGCCCCGACATCTCATGCCGTTTTTTTACGAAATGCTTTTCGAGAAGATGAAGTTAAAGACCATATTGACCGAAACCTCGCCCTTTCCAATGCTCCGGAAAAAGAAAACGGTAATTTTATTGTTCCAAAGGTAATCGGATAAAGGGAAGATTCAAAACCAGGGTACCATTATGCAATTATACGAACTGACCATTCATGAGGCCGGGCGACTGTTAAACAACAGGGAAATCACATCCGAACAGCTCACCACAGCTATATTGGAGCGTATCGAGCAAATTGACCACAAAATCGGCGCATATCTGACGATTTGTGCAGATTCGGCCCTTCAGCAGGCCAGAGCCGCGGACAGGGTTATTGCAAAAGGTCAAGCCTCACCTTTAACAGGAATACCACTGGCCATAAAAGATTTAATTTGCACCAAAGGAATACGAACCACCTGTGCCTCTGCCATGCTTGATCAATTTGTTCCACCATATGATGCTACGATCATGGAAAAGCTGAACCGACTTCATGCAGTCATGGTCGGTAAAACCAATATGGACGAGTTTGCCATGGGATCTTCCACAGAGCATTCGGCATTCAAAATCACAAGAAATCCCTGGGATCTTGACCGGATTCCGGGGGGGTCCAGCGGAGGATCGGCAGCGGCGACGGCAGCCGACATGTGTATAGGATCAATCGGATCAGATACCGGGGGCTCCATTCGTCAACCCGCATCCCATTGTTCGGTAACCGGTTTAAAACCAACCTATGGACGTGTATCCCGATATGGATTGGTGGCTTTTGCATCCTCTCTGGACCAGATCGGACCCATTGCCAAGGATGTTACCGATACCGCCATTATCTTGAATGCTATCGCAGGCCATGACCCCAAAGATTCGACATCTCTTCCTGAACCAGTCCCTGATTATACCCGTGCTCTTAAAAAAGGGCTGAAAGGAGTCACAGTCGGCATTCCAAGGGAATATTTCGAAACCGACGGTGTGGACCCATCAGTATTGGAATCCGTCGAAAAAGCCATTGATACCCTATGCGATACAGGCGCCAAACGGGTGGACATTTCCCTTTCCCAGTCCCAGCATGGTGTTGCCGCTTATTATGTCATCGCTCCCTGCGAGGCCAGTTCAAATCTTGCCCGTTATGATGGCGTTAAATACGGGTTTAGAGCACCTGGAAAAAACGACATGATCGAAATGTATCGGGCAACAAGATCAAACGGTTTTGGTGCCGAAGTGAAACGAAGAATCATTATCGGTACCTATTGCCTCTCATCCGGATACTATGATGCTTATTATGGCAAAGCCTCCCAGGTGCGGACCTTAATCATGGAAGACTATAAAAAAGCCTTTGAAACATGTGATGTCATCCTTGCGCCTGTCGCGCCCACACCTGCTTTTAAGATAGGGGAAAAAGTCGATGACCCCTTGACTATGTACTTGAGTGATATATTCACACTTTCGGTGAATCTGGCCGGAATTCCGGGTATATCGGTTCCTTGTGGTTTTTCTCCGGAAGGTCTTCCTATCGGACTTCAGATTCTGGCCAATCATCTTTGTGAGGAAAAAATTCTGAACGTTGCCTTTAATTTTGAACAGGCCACAGAATTTCACAAAAAAAAACCGGCGGTATGAAATCCGTCCATCTGCAAAAGGAAATCATTTCATGAGCATTCAACCTAAAGGCGAACATATTCGCAATGCAGTCAAATGGATATCCGAAGAACGAACCTATCACCCGGAAACCCCCTTAACAAAACTACTGGAGAATGCTTCCATCAAATTTAATCTTTCTCCTCTGGAAGTCGATTGGCTTGAACGATTTATCAAAGAAAAAGAATAAAACCATCGTGACTAAAATAAGAATCCTTCCCGACATTCTTTCCAATAAAATTGCCGCAGGCGAAGTGGTAGAACGCCCCGGTTCGGTGGTTAAAGAATTGGTGGAAAACGCCCTGGATGCTCAAAGCACCCAGGTATTGGTTGAAATTGAAAACGGAGGTAAATCCTTAATTCGAATTTCGGACAACGGGTGCGGCATGGGTCATGATGATGCACTCCTTGCAATCGAAAGGTTTGCAACAAGCAAAATATATAACGACCATGACCTGTTTAACATCAACACACTAGGCTTCAGAGGAGAAGCCCTCCCGAGTATTGCTTCGGTGTCTCGCTTTACCCTGGTCACACGAGACAATCTTTCCGACTCCGGAATTTCTATCAAAATCGATGGAGGAAAACTGATCAATGTCACTGAGACAGGTGCTCCAATCGGAACAATGGTTTCGGTCCAACAGCTTTTCTATAACACCCCCGCCCGGAGAAAGTTCCTGAAAACCACCAACACTGAGATGGGACACATTGCCGATACGGTGTCTTCAATGGCCATGGCCTATCCGGGTGTTCAATTCAGGCTGATCCACAACAGCAAAGAAATCAAAAGGCTTTCATCCGTGTCGGACCCGATCGATAGAATATCCCAGATCATCGGAGACACTCTCAAAAAAGACCTTTATCCCGTAACGTTCGCCAATGATATCGTCAGTATCTCGGGAGCCATAGCCGCCTCCCGCATCAACCGTTCTACCTCCAGAGCGATATTTATTTATGTCAATGGCAGATTTATCAGGGATCGGATGATTCAACACGCCATTTTCCAGGGCTATGGGCAGCGCCTGATGAAAGGACAATTTCCGGTGGCGGTATTATTTTTAAATGTTCCGGCAACCTCCGTGGATGTCAATGTGCATCCGACCAAACACGAAGTCAGGTTTTCCGAACAAAAAAAAATACATGATTCTGTTCAATTTGCTGTAGGGGAAACCTTAAAAAGATGGGAAAATTCGGTTAAATGGCCATTGGATAATGATGATCGGCCAAATCCGGTTCGTATCCTTGAATCTTCAGACACTTTTGTTCAAGCCGCGGAACAACATCCAGGCCCGAATCCTGCGACCCGATCACTCCCAAGTGGTAATACATCAAACAATTTCCGGAATATCATCTCATTACCTGAAACCGGTGCTGTTTCCCATTTGAAAGATATTGAAACACCATCTCGAGATACAGCACCCAAACAACAAGAATTATGGCAAAAGAAACAATTTTCCGACTTGAAACTTATCGGGCAATGTCACCATACCTACATCATTTTTGAATATGATCAGGGCATCATCCTTTTGGACCAGCATGCGGCTCACGAGCGAATCTTATATGAATGCATGAAAAAAAAATCATCTGAAATTAAAAAAGGCTCCCAACAACTTTTGGTCCCGGAAACCTTTGATATGGGATTTTCTGAAAGTGATATCCTGATTAAAATAATACCTTCCTTTGAAGATATCGGCCTTTACATAGAACCTTTTGGTGGCAATACCTTTATTGTCAAAGCCGTGCCTTCGCTTCTTGAAGGAAAAGAAATCCAACCTCTGATACGTGAAATTGTCGAAAAAATTCTTGAAACAGGAATCTCCGGGGATTTAATTTCCACAATGGACACCAGCTATAAGCTAATGGCCTGTCACGGGGCAATCAGGGCAGGCCAAAAGCTGTCCGAGTCACAAATCAAAGGACTGATGCAACAATTAGATGAATGTGAAAACCCTTCCAATTGCCCTCATGGACGTCCCACCTGGATTCGATGGGAGCTGAAATTTCTAGAAAAATCCTTTCACAGAATTGTTTAGAATACACTGGATAAAAGCAAGGCCTGTCTTTCTTGATGAACGGCTATTAATGATTTATTATAATTAGATTTCAATTTTAATTTCAGATCGCCTGAAAGTGTGTGGAGGAAAATATGTCCTTAAAAGACACGATTGCCGATGATGCATTGGCTGAAAAAATTGTTAGGTATTATGGATACACTGAAGAGGTTTCTCTAAAAAATGTGGCAAAAACCGTGGCAAAGTTGATGATTAATGAATATTTCGACAACATTTGTTCCGGTAATTTTAAAAATCTGACTCCGGAAGAGATGCGTGAATGGGTGACGGAAGAACTGAATCAGCGCTTTGATGAAAAGGTCGTTGCTGCCGTCGAACAATCCTATCCTCATTTAAGCGAGGAGGAAATCGATGCCAAAGTTGCAGCTATTGAATCGCTTTATCAGAAAGAACATGAAGCTCAGGTTGAAGCCGTCACAAAAGCTGCATCCAAAGAACTCAGAAGTCGTGTGGTGAGCTTACAAAAAGAAATCAAAGCTCTCAAAAAGAAATATACAACCTGAAGCAACACCTGAACCTGTTGATAAAAATTTAAACAAATGCCCAAATATCCACTTCTTTTCCAACCATTTGATATACCACCGGTCCATCTGCGAAACAGGATTACCCTGGCACCGTTGTTTACCGGCTACGCTAATGCAGATGGGAGTGTCAGCCGTCTGAGTGTTGAACACTACCGGCAGATTGCGGCCGGAGGCGCTTCTATGGTTGTCGTTGCCAATGTATGTGTGGATCCGGAAGGAATTTTGTCCAAAAATTCATTACGGGCAGATCATGATCGGTTCCTGCCGGGATTGGAAAAACTGGCATCAGCGATCAAGAATGAGGGGGCTGTTGCCGTTTTGCAACTGAATCATGGCGGCCGTTTTGCCAGGGTCAAAACACCTTATGGGCCATCGGCAGTTTCCATGACCAATATCAATCTTGCCGGCTTTTACAAGGTGGCCCTGAAATCTCAGGAGATGCAACAAAAATGGTCTATTTTAACTGATGCCCTGGATAAACAAATTCCAAAGGAAATGACGGAAAAACAGATTAAAAAGGTGATTGATGCGTATGCCGAATCAGCGTTGCGGGCAAAAAAAGCCGGGTTTAATATGGTTGAAATTCACGGTGCCACAGGATATCTTCCGGTACAGTTTTTGTCCCCAAGAACTAACCTGCGAACGGACCGATATGGAGGAGATCTGAACAACCGTATGCGGTTTCCCCTGGAACTGATGACTGCTGTCAAAATGGCTGTGGGATCCGATTTTCCCGTAGGATACCGTATTATGGCGGATGAATGGATCCCCGGAGGGTTTACCCTGAGTGAATCCAAAGTGTTTGCTGAAAAGCTTGCAGAGTTAAAAACAGCTTATTTGTCTGTGACCGGTGGAAGCTATGAGGCTTTTTTAACTCCCGATATCATAGAAAAATCATCACAACCCTGTTACATGGTCGGCTTGGCCAGGGAAATCAAGCAAACCATTGCTACGCCCATAATTATCAGTGGAAGGATCCTTACGCCCGATCTTGCCGAAACCATTCTACGAAATCAGGATGCCGATTTGATCGGGTTGGCTCGTCCTCTTTTTGTAGACCCGAATTGGCCGCAAAAAGCCGACCTCGGCGACATCAAATCCATAAATTTGTGTAATAATTGCGGTACATGTTTTAAATCGGTTGTGGCGGATCGCCCTGTGCTCTGCCCTCAATTTGATCGTTCAAAACTGATTAGAAGAAAACAAATGCTTAAAGAGATGCGAAATCCCAACAAAAAAATTCTCATCGCTATGGATGGCTCTGAAAATGCTGCCATGGGAGCGGCTTATGCAGCAGATATGCTTTCAGGGCAGGAAAACATTCAAATTACAATTATTCATATAAAAACAGAGGAATCTGATCGATATGCTGATGAAATCCGGGAAATGATGAAAATTACCCAAAATCTGTTTAAAGAAAAGAAAATTCCCGAAAGCGCAATCACCATTCTGGTAAAGAATCAGAAAAACGGAATCGCCGGGGATATTCTTGATGAAATTTCAACCGGTGGATATGGAACGGTTGTCGTGGGTCGGCGAGGGATATCCAGAACCAAACAGTTTCTTTTCGGAAGCGTTTCAAACAAAATCATTCAAAGCGCTAAAAACTGCACGGTATGGATAGTAGATTAGAATGTGCCGAATCATCACCCCTTATGTAAATCCCTGGTGGTGCTCTTCGGCGGTATTAACAAAACTACCCATTGAAAAATTACGGTATTTTATCATGAAATCGATATCAGATGATTCTTTTTTTTATCAAAAGACATTGGCTAAATCGGCATCCTGCTCCGGAATCGGGGTTCATTCAGGCAGAAAAGTGCGTCTGAGCATTCATCCGGCACCGATAAATCATGGAATTAAATTTAAGCGAACCGATATTTCCGAAGGCCGATCCATTCCCGCATTATTCAGTCGCGTTGTTGATACAAGTCTTGCAACCGTCATCGGCCAAGACGGATGCATCGTGTCCACCATCGAACACTTAATGGCTTCCTTTTCAGGTCTTTCCATCGACAATGCTCTTGTGGAGTTGGATTCATATGAACTTCCTATCATGGATGGAAGTGCGGGGCCGTTTACAAAATTGATCAAAACAGCCGGTATCAAAATCCAGAATGCCCCTCGTTTTTTTTTCATGGCCAAACAACCGATCATACTTGAAGACAACGGAAAATCGGTCGGCGTATATCCCGGGTCGGAACGAAGGATTACTTATACCATAACCTTTGATCATCCATTGGTGAAAACGCAGTCGCTTTCCATCGATTTATCCTCTGATGAATTTGAAACGGAAATCGCACCCGCCAGAACGTTCGGTTTTTACCATGAAATAGAATATCTGAAAAAATTCGGACTCGCCAGAGGCGGATCTTTGGATAATGCTATCGTACTGGATCGGGATCAAATTTTAAATCCCGAAGGCCTTCGTTATCCGGATGAGTTTGTTCGCCACAAAATTCTGGATTGTATCGGTGATTTTTCCCTGCTTGGGATGCCTATTATGGGCCATATTAAAATTTTCAAATCCGGACATGCCTTTAATCATGAGTTTTTAAAGGAATTTCTCATGCGAAAGGATTCTTGGGAAACCTGTTCTCTTCAGTAAATTCCATATGCCGGCAATTTTCCCTCAAAATTACTTGTCATTTCACCCACCATTGTTTATGAATTGATTCTTTTAGGGGGTTACTCAATGGTATATTCAAAACTTGTTTAAGCTTGATACGAATCGGTTCTTAAGTCAGGGTTTGGGATGACGACTATTTTTAATCTTAAGAGCGTCTTCGCTTTTTTTTGCTGGGCCATTATATTTGCCAACCCGGTATATTCCCAGCAAGCGCGACTGACAAACTTTGTAGTAACCAGTACCCGCGAGGATCTCCTAATTTTTGTGACAATCGAGGGAGCATTCACTGAAGACTTGAGAACAGCCATATTAAGCGGTGTGGCCACCACAGTTTCATTTAATATTTCCGTTAATAAAATCAGAAACTTTTGGTTTAATCAAAAAATCGTAGATAAAAAAATCAGCCATACCATCAAGTACAACCCCTTAAGAAAGGAATTTACAGTTCAGCGCTCATGGGAAAACGATCCGATTGTTACGGATTCTTTCACTGAAGCCATAAATCTCATGGCCGATGTTGACAATTTAAAAGTGGCCCCCCTGAGCCTGTTGGAAAAAGGATCACAGTATCAAATTCGAGCCAAGGCCAAGTCGGACAAAGTCATGCTCCCTTTTTATCTTCATCACGTGTTTTTCTTTTTATCCCTGTGGGATTTTGAGACAGACTGGTATACGGTAAATTTTTATTATTGAGCGTATGAACACTTTTATTGTTTCTTAAATGACAACTGGCAGTAAATCAGAAAAAATCAAATCCTCTGTTTCGCCTCAAGACCAAAAACGTCGAAAACGCGAACTATTGATCGTTGTTGCTATTCTGGTTGTGGTAACGGTTCTGACTTTTGTGGTAAATCGCACCGTACGGTTTGGGCCCGATTTTCCGGTATCCAACACAATCCTGATGTTTGTGCTAATCAACGTCAATCTTTTACTTCTCATTTTACTTATTTTTCTGGTTTTCCGAAATCTGGTCAAATTGTTATATGACAGAAAACGTAAAGTGATCGGCACAAAACTCAGAACCCGTCTGGTGGTATCATTTATTACTCTGACATTGCTTCCGACCACCGTTCTTTTTTTCTTTTCAATTCATTTTATTACCAAAAGCGTCCAATTCTGGTTCAATGCGCCCATAGAGCAGGCTCTCGAAAATTCTCTCAAGGTGGGAAGACTCGTTTATACCCATCTTGAGGAAAACAACCGTTTTTTTCTTGAACGAATCACTTATCAAATCAAAACAAAAAATCTCCTTTCACCCGGAAATGCTGAAGAACTCAACAATTATATCCAGGTTGTGCAACGGGCGTTTAATCTATATGCCGTTGAAATTTACGCCATCAATTCCAACCGGATAGCCTTCTGTGTTGATAAAGATTTTGAAAACCGGATACCGGCGCCAGTAAGCGCAACCAACTTACAAAAAGTGCCTGCTTCAGGAGGAATTCGAAGCATTTCAGAAGATTTTAACGGCGGGGAACTTTTCAGGACTATCGGTACGGTTCCGTTCAAAGCTCAGGGGATGAATGCCGAGGCTTTTGTGGTGCTGAGTGTTCTGATTCCCCCGGAACTCTTCCGCGACATGCAATCTATTTCCGATGGTTTTCAAGAGTACCAACAAATCAAACTTTTGAAAGAACCTATCCAGCTCACCTATTATGTGGCACTTTCCATTGTCGCTTTACTGGTAGTATTTTGTGCCATATGGCTCGGATTTTATCTGGCCAAAACTATCAGTATTCCGATTATGCAACTTTCAGAGGCAACCTTGAGAGTTGCCGAGGGCAATCTGGATGTGGAAATTGATGTTGTGGCCGATGATGAAATCGGTAGTCTCGTAGATGCATTTAACCGCATGACAAGAGACCTCCGAACCGGACGAGAACAACTGGAACTTTCTGCAAGTATGCTTCGGGAAAGAAATGTGGAGATTGAAAAACGCAGAAAATTTATGGAAATAGTACTCAAAAATGTTTCCACGGGAGTTATTACCATTGATGCTGATGGTCATATTTCTTCCATCAACAAATCCGCCGAAAAAATGCTGCTTCTGGATTCACAAAAACTTATCAACAAAAGTTACAAACGACTGCTCAGAGGACAGGATATTCATTGGGCAAAGCAAATACTGGATGATTTGCGGATGTCACACAACAATGTTGTGGAAGTTTCCTTGAGAGTCGTAATCAGCGGGAAACCAAAATCGTTTTTAGTCAGTATCAATGCCTTGAGTGATGACCTGGGACACCAAATAGGGTTTGTCATTGTGCTCGACGACCTTACCGAGCTTGAAAAAGCGCAGCGAATGGCCGCCTGGCGTGAAGTGGCCCGAAGAATCGCCCATGAAGTTAAAAATCCACTGACACCGATCACTCTTTCTGCTCAACGGCTCAGACGAAAATATGCGGATCATCTTGAAAGTCCGGTTTTTAATGAATGCACGCAGACCATTATTGATCAGGTCTCCCAAATTCGAAATCTGGTAAATGAATTTTCCTTGTTTGCAAAATTTCCAACAGCCAACCCCAAGCCGAATGAACTGGTTCCAATCATCAAGGATTCACTTGCGCTCTATCGGGAAGGTTACCCAAATATTGAATTTATCCTGGAAGTTAAGGATACTATTCCGATCCTCAACCTGGATGCACAGCAGATTAAACAGGCCATGATTAACCTGTTGGACAATGCCATTGCTGCCATCAAAGACCGTGGACATATATGGGTAACGCTGACCCACGATCCTGTTTTAAAACGGGTACGAGTCGAGGTAGCCGATGATGGCACAGGAATTTCCGATTTGAACAAAACCCGTTTGTTTGAGCCTGATTTTTCAACAAAAAAGTCCGGGATGGGTCTTGGCCTGACCATTGTAAGTTCCATCATTGCAGATCACAATGGTGTTATAAGCGTGCAAAGCAATAAACCTCGCGGTGCAAAATTTGTTATTGAATTTCCGATATAGTCCCTTTAACCATTTATGGAGTAATATCCGATGTTTCCATCCATTTTAATTGTTGATGATGAACCTGCCATACTGCAGGCCCTGGTTGGAATCCTTTCCGATGAGGGATTTGAGGTGACAACAGCCCAAAACGGTTATGAAGCTCTGAAAATTATCGATTCTGAATCGCCGGATCTCGTGCTTTTAGACATTTGGATGCCTGGCATTGATGGAATTGAAACCCTAAAACAAATCAAAAAGGATAATCCATTTATTCAGGTAATTATTATTACCGGCCATGGAACAATTGAAACCGCGGTTCAAGCCACCAAACTGGGTGCATATGATTTAATAGAAAAACCGCTTTCCATTGATAAGATTATCCTTGGAATCAATAATGCCCTGAATTTCAGGCGATTGGAGGAGGAAAACAAATACCTTCGTAAAAAAACCATGGAAAAGCATTCGATTACAGGTAACAGTAAGCCTGTGCAAGAGCTGAAAAAACAGATTGCAACAGCAGCACCATCGGACACCTGGATTTTAATTACCGGCGAAAACGGTTCCGGTAAAGAACTGGTTGCCAGAAATATTCATCAGCTCAGCTCCCGCGTTGAGCATCCCTTAATAGATGTCAGCTGCGCAGCCATACCCGAAGATTTAATAGAAAGCGAACTTTTCGGTCACGAAAAAGGCGCTTTTCCAGGTGCGACCACTAAAAAACGGGGGAAATTTGAACTGGCTGAAAAAGGAACCCTTTTTCTGGATGAGATCGGCGATATGAATTTAAAGACCCAGGCCAAAATCCTGAGGGTGCTTCAGGAAAAGCAATTTCAGCGAATCGGTTCCGACAGAATTATCCGGGTCGATGTCAGGGTGATCGCCGCCACCAATAAAAACCTTGAAGATGAAATCGAAAAAGGCAATTTCAGAAAAGAACTTTTTTACAGACTCAATGTACTTCCTATTCGGGTACCATCACTTAGAGAGCGTATTGAAGATTTAAGCCTTCTTGCGGACACTTTTTTTGATGAATACGCCCAAAAAAACAGAAGTCGCCAAAAGACCATATCCCCTGGCGCACTGGAATTGCTTAGCGCATATCCATGGCCTGGTAATGTAAGGGAATTGAAAAACCTGATCGAACGTTTGACCATCATGGTTCAGAAAGATATCATTGACGTTGAGGATCTTCCCCGGACATACCGAATGTCGAAAGCCAAAGACACAGGTATCAATGAAATGGGATTGTTTCAGATAAATGATTTTAAAGAAGCGAAATCATCGTTCGAAAAGGAATTTATCCGACGAAAAATGCTGGAATACGACAATGATATGGTCAAAACAGCCAACCATATCGGTATTACCACCGAATATCTTAAAAAAACTCTGGAAACAAGATAGATATTCATAAGGATATGGTTTCTTGAGAATAATCGGCGGAGAATTTAAAGGCAGACGCCTTTTTTCAGTTAAAGGATTCAGGGTTCGTCCAACCCTGGACAAACATCGGGAATCCATTTTCAATATCATTTCTCAAGATGTTGCCGGTGCAAGGGTTCTGGATCTTTTTGCCGGCACGGGAGCATTGGGGATCGAAGCACTCAGCCGGGGAGCGGAATTTGCCGTCTTTGTCGATAATTATTCAGATGCCCTTGCCGCTGTCCTCAAAAATATCCGATCCTGTCATCTGCAATCCCGGACAAAAATTATTCGTTGGAACATCTTAAAAAACCTCAACTGTTTAAAGCCTTTCATCTTTGATCTGGTCTTGATGGATCCCCCATACACTATGGGTGCGCTTTCTCGTTCGTTAGTAAACCTTCAGCAATGTAACTGTTTGAAAAACAACGCCGTGATAGTTGTCGAACATTCCCCAGATGAGCCTTTTCCTGATGAACTTGTAAGTTTTCATCTATATGATCAGAGACGCTACGGAAAAACCCTTGTTTCTTTTTCAAATTTTATGTTAATGGAAATCACTTAATGCATCAAATAAATAAGACATGAATTGGATAGGGTTTAACTTTTTAAAACTTACATTCAGATGGAATTCAACAGTCTATGAACAGTGCTGCCATATATCCAGGCTCTTTTGATCCCGTAACCAACGGACATCTGGACATCATAGAAAGAGGTCTTAAACTATTTGATAAGGTCATTGTGGCCATATTAATCAATCCGGCAAAACAGTCCCAGGCGTTATTCAGCGTGGAAGAACGGATCGAGATGCTGGAGATTAGCCTGAAAGGGATTCCCAATACGGAAGTTGACTATTTTAACGGGTTGCTGGTGGATTATGCCGTAAAAAAAAATGCCACCGCCATTTTACGGGGCATGCGGGCAGTTTCGGATTTTGAATATGAATTCCAACTTGCACTGATGAACAGAAGGCTCAATCGGGACATTCAAACCGTATTCTTGATGACCGGTTTTCGATGGATTTTCACCAGTTCATCCATTATCAAGGAGGCCGCCAGGTTTGGGGGAGATGTGACCAGTATGGTTCCGGATGTGGTGAATCAAAGGTTAAAGGAAAAATTTAGCGATCTTTAATTGATATAGGGAAGCGATGGATCTCTGGCAGCTGAATATTTTTTGCAAAGTCGTGGAACTGAAAAGTTTTTCCCTGGCCGGAAAAACCGTCCATCTGTCTCAACCCACCGTAAGTAGCCATATTAAAGATTTAGAAGATCATTTTGGTTGCAAACTGATTGACCGTCTGGCCAAAGAAGCGGTTCCTACCAAGGCCGGAGAAATTCTCTATCGATATGCCATCCGCCTTATGGCAATGAAAGACGAGGCTGAAACCGCCTTGGCTGAGTTTCACGGCAAGATTAAGGGAAAGCTAATGGTCGGTGGAAGCACAATCCCCGGTGTTTATATTCTCCCTAAAATGATCGGTGCTTTTATCCAGCATTATGCTGACGTAACAGTCTGTTTGGTCAACGGCGATACTGAAGAAATCAACAATCAAATTCTGGAGGGTTATCTTGAACTTGGAGTTGTCGGTGCTGTCGCCGGAAATAAAAAAATTTTACAAGAAAAACTTCTTGAAGATGAACTTCGCGTGGTGGTACCTTCCGGACACAAATGGGAAAACAGGAAATCGATTCCTCCGGAATTGCTTCTAAAGGAACCTTTTATATCGCGAGAGGCAGGTTCGGGTACACTCAAATCCATCCAGGAAAGCCTCCACAAAAAAGGATACAATTTAAACGACCTGACTGTTGTTGCGGAAATGGGAAGCACTGAAGCGGTGATCCAGGGTATAAAAAGCAAAGTAGGCTTGTCAATTTTATCTCCCATTGCAATCACTGAAGAACTTCGTGCAGGAACTCTTAAAGCACTTGCAGTGGATCATCTTGATTTGAAAAGGTATTTTTATCTTTCCTATCCTAAGCACCGAAGCGGATCACCACTTGGCCGTGTATTTATACAATTTTTAAAAGACGAGTGTAGCGGGTCGTTTCTTGGATTACCCGATAACATCTGATAATTAACACCCCAAAAAGCTATGATCATACCATTTTCTGAAAATGCCAAAATCGTTCTTAATCGTCGATATTTAAAAAAGGATTCTGAAGGAAATCCTATTGAAAGCCCCGAACAAATGTTTGAAAGGGTTGCCGAAGCGGTTGCACTGGCGGACACTCTTTTTGAGCCCAAGGCACCTATCCGTAAAACCAAAGCCAATTTTCTTAACATGATGACTCGTCTCTGGTTTCTTCCTAACTCTCCCACGCTTATGAATGCCGGCAGGGAAATCGGGCAACTTGCCGCCTGTTTTGTTCTTCCGGTGGAAGATTCCATGGAGGGGATATTCGATACGCTCAAAAATACCGCCATTATACATAAAAGCGGTGGAGGAACAGGTTTTTCCTTTACCCGTGTCCGGCCTGCCAATGATATCGTCAGGTCCACCGCAGGGGTTTCCAGTGGCCCGATCTCATTTATGACGGTTTATGATGCCGCCACCGAAACGGTTAAACAAGGAGCCACCCGGAGGGGAGCTAATATGGCAGTACTTCGGGTAGATCATCCGGATATCGAATCGTTTATCAATGCCAAAAATGACCCCAACCGCCTGAACAATTTCAACATTTCGGTTGCGATAACAAAGCAATTTATGGATGCCTTGGCAAAAGGGGAAGATTACGAATTGATCAATCCCAGAACCGGTAAACCGGTAATCAGTATTTCAGCTGAAAAAATATTCGATATGATCGTCTCCTCGGCCTGGCAAACCGGTGAACCCGGGATCATTTTCATAGACCGAATCAATGAAAACAACACAACCCCTCTGCTGGGTCCAATTGAAGCCACTAACCCATGCGGCGAACAACCTCTTCTTTCCTATGAGTCCTGTACGCTGGGGTCCATCAATCTTTCCCGCATGGTAAAGGATCATGCCATCGACTTTTCACGACTTAAAGAAGTCGTTCATTATGCGGTTCATTTTCTTGATAATGTCGTGGAAATCAATAAATACCCTTTAAGCATCATTGAAGAGATGAGCAAAAAAAACCGCAAAATCGGGCTGGGCGTTATGGGCTTTGCTGACATGCTGATCCGGATGAATATCGCCTATGACTCTGAAAAGGCAGTGGAGCAGGCAGAAAAGGTCATGTCGTTTATTCAGGAAGAATCCAAAGCCGCATCCGCAGCACTCGCTGAAAAGAGGGGAAATTTTCCTGCTTACAAAAACAGCATTTTTGATTCGACTTCAACACCTTATATGAGAAATGCCACCACCACGACCATTGCCCCCACAGGCAGTATCAGTATTATTGCAGGAACCTCCAGCGGAATTGAACCGTTGTTCGCCGTTGCCCATATGCGGCGAATTTTGGAAGGTGAAACCCTGTTTGAAATGCATCCCATTTTTATTGAAATGGCGCATGAACAAGGATTTTATTCCAATGAACTGGCAGAAAAAATAGCCACCAAAGGCTCAATTAACCATATGACCGAGATTCCTGAATCCGTTCGTGAGATTTTTAAAACCTCCCATGACATCCTGCCCGAATGGCATGTTAAAATTCAGGCCGCTTTCCAAAAATTCACCGACAATGCAGTTTCAAAAACCATTAATTTTTCTTCGGGGGCCACTCGGGAAGATGTTAAGCAAGCCTACTTGCTGGCCTATAAAAGTGGATGCAAAGGATTGACCATTTACAGAGATGGAAGCCGTCAGGATCAGGTGTTATGCCTTAACAAAGAAAAAGCTGAAATTGAAAAAATCGTTCCCCGGCCAAGACCCAAGCGCACTTTTGGGTTTACCGAACGGATCAGAACGGGATGCGGCAACCTTTATGTGACCATTAACTCCGATGATGAAGGCATATGCGAAGTGTTTGGAAAAATGGGAAAAACCGGAGGATGCGCCTCTTCACAGATAGAATCCGTTGGAAGACTCATTTCTTTAGCCCTTCGCTCCGGCGTAACACCCGAGGCCATCATTAAACAATTGGTCGGAATCAGATGCCCTTCTCCTGCATGGGAAAACGGACAAATGGTTCACTCCTGCCATGATGCAATTGCGTTGGTGTTGAAAAATTTTATTGGATCCAATTTTACCGTGAAACAATCAGCAATGGGGGTGTGCCCTGAGTGCAGCGGACCGCTTCGCCACGAGGAGGGATGTCTCATTTGCCGATCCTGCGGCTATTCAAAATGCTAATAAACACAAATCCTAATCGTTCCACCCGTATTCTCCCACTAGTTTGACAAAACGACATCCTCCCAGGGAAGTTTGGTGGATACCTTTTTCATCCCGATAAATTTTGACCAGATCCTGCGTGTGTTGATCGCCGACCGGAATGACCATCCTTCCGCCTATTGCCAGCTGATTGACCAGAGGGTAAGGAACTTCGGGAGATCCTGCAGTTACGATAATGGCATCAAATGGACTATGTTCTTTCCACCCAAGGGTGCCATCCGCCAATTTTGTGACAATATTATGATATCCGAGTTCGGCAAAAATTTTACGGGCACGAATCAACAGCTTATGAATTCTTTCAATCGTAAATACCTTGTAGGCAATTTCGGCCAGTATGGCAGCCTGGTATCCTGACCCTGTACCGATCTCCAGGACCCGATCATTTTCCGTGAGGGCAAGAGCCTGCGTCATTTCGGCAACGATGAAGGGTTGTGAAATTGTCTGCTGTTCGCCTATTGGAAGCGGAAAGTCACTGTAAGCCTGATCCATAAGTGCCTCACTGACGAACAGATGCCTTTTAACTTTTAAAAAAGCGGCAAGAACTCTGGGATCATTGATCCCACGACTTTCAATATGTTCTTTGACCATACGCTCCCGAAGGCGCCTGTATTTCAAATCCTCCTGTTCCATAAAATAATCACCTATTTAAGATTAAGCAGAAACCACTCTCCGATATTTTCAATTGATTTTAGGCTGTTCGGCCGTTGCCGGGAATAGAAACGTATGACCTTCAGATATACCCCTCAGTTATATTTTATAAATAATCCGTTTTTCCGTGATAATGATATCCACATGCTTATCATGAGATTCCATGGGGATTTGTGGCAAAATTTGCTCTTCAAATGCTAAGGCTACTTTTCTGGTGGTGATGGGAAGTTTCGGAATGAACCGATCGTAGTAACCTTCTCCGGACCCGATCCTTCCTCCTTTTTCATCCAATGCCACCGCTGGAATGAGCGCAATATCCAGACAATCCATCGGAACTCCTTTGCATTTTTCCGGATTCGGTTCCGGAATTTGCCTCGGGCCTAGAATGATGTCAGCAGACGGATTATCGATTTTGTAAAGTTTTATTTTATGACGAGTGGTATCAAAAGCAGGAAGTACTACAATTTTATTGTAATCAAAACATCTTCGAAAAATACCCTCGGTCCGAACTTCATTTTTTGATGCCATATAAAGGAGGACGACCTTGGCTTCGAGAAAATTTGCAAATTCAAACACCCGGTTTTCAATTCCTCTGATTTTTTCAGCTATTTCTTCCTTTGAAAGGGCCTCAAGGCTCTTTGAGATGCCTTGACGAATTTCCTGCTTTTTTTCGAAAATTTCGTCCATACTTATTCTCCCCCCTGATGAATTGCTGTCACCTTATTACGCTTTTTAACGCAACATTGTCAACGCTCATTAATCATTGACGAAACACCATGATCATGTTACAAGCCAAGCCTTGGTTCGTAGACCCTTATGAGTAATAGAAACATCAAAAGTAAACTATTTAGAACAGCATATGAATGAGAATAAAATTATATTTTTCATTCATACACTTGTTTATACCCTAAATAAAAATTTAATTAATTGGGTATTATAGGATTTATTATGCTGGAAATCAAGTTTGTCAGACAAAATTTATCCCTGGTTCAGGAAGCTTTGAAAAATCGAAACGCAAGTGCAGACTTGGAAATTTTTCAAAAAAGTGACGAAGATCGCCGTGAATTACTTGCACAAGTTGAGAGTTTAAGACATCGTCGTAATGTGGTATCCCAACAGATTGCCGAGATGAAAAAATCAGGGCAGGATGCCGATGATCTTGTCAAAGAGATGCGAGAGGTTGGCAATACAATCAAAGAACTAGAAAACAGCCTGTCAACACTTGATGATGTTTTGAAAAAGTTGTTATTGCGAATTCCCAACATTCCTCATAGCTCTATACCTGTCGGAAAAGATGAAAATGACAACAAGGTGGTCAGAATTGTCGGAGATCTGCCTGATTTTGAATTCGAAGTTAAAGCCCATTGGGATATTGGCGAGAACTTGAAAATCCTGGATTTTGAAAGGGCTTCCCGAATTACCGGGGCAAGATTTCCTCTATATTTCGGTGCCGGAGCAAAACTTGAGCGATCCCTGATTAATTTTATGCTGGATATTCATACCTCCCGGCACGGTTACAAGGAAGTACTTCCTCCATTTATCGTAAACCGGGATACCATAACCAATACAGGCCAATTACCTAAATTTGAAGAAGACTTGTTTAAATTACAGGGCTGGGACTTTTTCTTAATCCCCACAGCAGAAGTGCCGGTGACCAATATCCATCAAAACGAAATTCTGGATGAAGATATGCTTCCTGTTTATTATGTGGCCTATTCGCCTTGTTTTCGTTCCGAAGCGGGCTCATACGGTAAGGATACGCGAGGGTTGATCCGTCAACACCAGTTTAATAAAATCGAGATGGTCAAGTTCTGCAAACCGGAAAATTCATACGACGAGTTAGAAACGCTGACGGACAATGCGGAAACCATATTAAAGGCCCTTGAATTGCCCTATCGGGTCATCGTTCTTTGCACCGGAGACCTGGGTTTTTCCGCAGCCAAAACCTATGACCTTGAAGTATGGATGCCTTCCCAGGGCGTATACCGTGAAATTTCTTCGTGCAGCAATTTTGAAGATTTTCAAGCCAGGCGAGGTAACATTCGATTCAAACGAAAAGGGCAAAAAGGAACCGAACTCGTTCACACCTTAAACGGTTCCGGATTGGCCGTAGGTCGTACAGTTGCCGCAATACTTGAAAACTATCAGCAAGCTGACGGTTCTGTGAAGGTTCCCGAAGTTTTAAAACCCTATATGGGCGGTTTGGAAGTGATTCAAAATGAAAATTGAAGATTTTCCTGAAAACATAAAACATCTGATTTTGCCTGAACCCAAGGGGCACCTGGTATACCGTTGTCTGGGGTGCGGCCGGGAGCACGGCATTAAAAACCTGCTCTACACCTGCCCGGAATGCGGAAAAGTCCTGTTAATTTATGACTTGAATTTCGACAACCTGAAGAAAATTTCCGGAAAAACATGGCGGCAGATTTTTGATTACCGAAAAATGGTCAGCATTCCAGCCCTCAAAGGTATTTACCGATACCATGAATTTATCGGACCCGTTATTCCCCTGAATTCCGTAATTTATCTGGGTGAGGGACACACCCCCTTGGTCGAGGCCAATGCGACACTTCAGGCAACGGTCGGAATGAAGTTCTTTTTTAAAAATGACGGTCAAAATCCAAGCGCATCATTTAAAGACCGTGGGATGGCCAGCGCTTTAAGCTATATCAACCATCTGATTAAAAGCGGTCAAATTTCAGATGTTTTGGCGGTTTGCGCTTCAACAGGTGACACATCCGCCTCAGCAGCACTCTACGGCGCATATCTTCACCCCTATGTCAAATCCGCGGTATTGCTTCCTCACAAGAAAGTGACAGCTCAACAATTGTCACAACCCCTGGGAAGCGGCGCCAGGGTGTTTGAAATTCCAGGAGTTTTTGACGACTGCATGAAAGTGGTGGAAGCACTCTCGGAACGATATAATGTAGCGCTCCTCAATTCCAAAAATGCCTGGCGAATTCTCGGTCAGGAGTCGTTTCCCTATGAAATCGCGCAGGATTTTGAATATGATCTTACCGACAAAGTGGTGGTCGTGCCCATTGGAAATGCCGGAAATATCTCCGCAATTATGAGCGGATTTTTAAAATTTTTCGAAATCGGCATCATTGAAAAGCTGCCCAAAATAGTCGGCGTTCAATCCGAACATGCCGATCCGGTGTTCAAATATTTTCTGGAACCGGATGTTTCAAAAAGACAATTTTTTCCAGTTGTTGTAAAAAGCAGTGTGGCCCAGGCAGCCATGATCGGAAATCCGGTTTCCATGCCACGCGTGATACACCTGGCGGAACAATACAATCGTTGCGCGGAACACGAAAGTGTTTTTGTCGTTCAGGTCTCTGAAAAACAGATTATGGAATGGGAGCTGATAGCCAATCGCAATGGTCATATCGCATGCCCCCATGGCGGCGAATGCCTTGCCGGAATCATAGAGGCAAAAAAAGCGGGGATCGTAACATCTGATGATATCGCAATTTTGGATTCAACAGCCCATACCCTGAAGTTTGCCGGATTTCAGGAGATGTATTTTTCAAAATCTTTTCCGGATGAGTATGAAATATCCTATGATGATACCCTGATTAACGCACCGATACTCGTAAAACCACCGGATCTCAAAAAACTTCCCGGTCCAGGAAATCCTCTCACCGGTGAAGACTTTCAGATATTTGTGGATCGCGTTGCAGAAGAAATCGCTGATACGCTTGAACTGAAAAAGGTTTAATTTGTAAATTTTATACAGTTATGATTTTCACAAAAATTCAGATCAAAAAATGAAAAACCTACGCATTTTGATTACCATTGCCTTGATCATTGGATATTTAAGTCTTTTTACAGGGGCTTGTGCTTCTAGAAACCCTGAACTCTTAAAAAAACAGGCAGACGCAGCCAGAAACCTTGGAGAAGCCTATATGAATCAAGGGCAATATACAATCGCTCTCAAGGAACTCCTGGATGCCGCGGAAAAATATCCAAACGATCCATTGATCCAAAATGCCCTCGGTTTAGCCTACATTGCAAAGGAAAGACCCGATCTGGCCATAGAACCCTTCAAAAAAGCCATTAAACTTCAGCCCAACCTTTCACCAGCCATAAACAACCTGGGAAATGCTTATCTTCGATTAAACCGATGGGATGACGCTATCGAACAATTTCAGTATCTTAACAAAGATCTTGTCTATGCCACACCACACTTTCCACTGACAAATCTCGGTTTTGCCTATTACAATAAAACAGAATACGAAGAAGCTGAAAAATACTACCTGGAAGCATTAGACCTTCAGCCACAATTTCCAATTGCTCTTCGAGGACTGGGACGAACCTATCTGAAAATGGGAGAGATTTCCAAAGCTCAGGAAAGGTTAAATGAAGCCATTTCGATCGAACCTGATTTTGTTCCGGCTTACCTGGATCTGGCCCAAAGTTACCTGATGTTGGGGGACATAGCAGCAGCCAAAAATGCATACCAGCAGGTGATCAGCATTGCACCTGACAGTTCGTTTGCCCGGCAAGCCCAAAAAGAGCTGGAAGAACTGGCCCACTGAAAAATTCCATTATCCCCAAACTTCACACCCAGGAATCGCCATATGATCGCTGCTTCTTCCACGATTATGGAAAACAAAACTTCCGGAAAACTTTTTGTTGTTGCTACCCCTATTGGAAATATGGAAGATATCACTCTCAGAGCCTTAAGAGTTTTTTCCGAAGTTGACCTGATAGCTGCCGAGGATACTCGCCATACCCGCAACTTGTTAAAATACCATAAGATCGATGCTCGGTTAATTTCATGCCATGAGCATAACGAAGAAAAGCGTTCCCATGAACTTATTGAACGGTTGAAAAAGGGGCAAAGCATCGCTCTGGTATCCAATGCAGGCACTCCATCGATATCGGATCCCGGATATCGTCTTATTCAAAAAAGCATATCCGAAGGAATCCCAGTTGTCCCTATTCCGGGTATTTCAGCGGTCATAGCCGCTCTTTGCGCATCCGGCCTCCCCACAGACTCTTTTACTTTCATTGGATTTGCCCCCAGAAAACCCGGCAAACGCCAATCTTTTTTACAAAACCTCTCAAAAGAGACACGTACTCTGATCTTTTATGAATCTCCCCGCAGGCTTTTAAATCTGGTGGAAAGCCTTCTGTTTTCACTTGGAGACCGAAGAGCCGTCCTTGCCAGAGAAATCACCAAAATTCATGAAGAATTTATCCGCGGCAATCTCTCATTTATAAGCACTGAAATTAAATACAGAGGTGAACTGAAGGGTGAATGCACTCTTATTGTAGAAGGACTCACCGCTGAAATACAAATTTCAGAGGATGAACTTCAACACAAAATTCGCTATGCCTTGGATCAACCCGGTGAAACACTTTCCGGGGTAGTCAAAAAATTTGCCAAGTATTATGGTGTTTCCCGATCAAGAGTGTACGATTTAGCCATTAAACTGAAAAACAAATGATCCAGAGATACCATGAATTAAAAACGATTTATCCGGTTTTGCTGGCTGTGCCCGAGTATGCCAAGAAACTGCAGGGAAGAGAAAAAGTGGGGTTCCTGAGCCAACATGCCCGCAAGGCTCTCAAAATATCTGCTCAACATTCAGGGGTTGAATTTTTTTCTTTTACCAAAGATGACAACGGTACCCCCATTCCCTGTCAGGGCATTTTCTGGTCCATAACACACAAACCTTCCTATGTAGGGGGAGTCGTCGCTCCTACCAAAATCGGAATCGATATCGAGAATATCAGACCCTTGCCGGAAGGTCTCTTTAAAAAAACCGCTCATGAATCCGAATGGTATCTTGCCGAAAATCCAAGATCATTTGATTTTTTTTTCAGATTCTGGACCGCCAAGGAAGCCGTTCTCAAAGCCACCGGTGTCGGTATTTCCGGCCTGTTGAAGTGCCAAGTCGTTGAAATCCCCGATCCCATACACTTGGTGTTGTATTTCAAAAACCGATTATGGATTGTTGAACATTGCTTCTTTGACGGCCATATTGCTAGTGTCATAAAAAATAAAAACCATATCCAGTGGGTGAAACCATTGCATCCATTCTAAATGCCTCTCTCCCAGCTTGCCCCGGAAACGATTATCCTAAAAGAGAATCTTTGAATTCAATTTCTCCTTTTTCGATAGCCGGTCTGACATTTTGGCCCGGATAAGATGACGGAGGGTGGACAACAACCACGTTATCATTTTCCATACGAACAACAGTACCGCTGAAAATAGAATACCAAATTCCGATTTTCTGACCGTCAGGTCCGAATATATAACTTCCATGTGGAGGAAACCCCAAAGAACTTTGCATCCCAAGGTCAAGCCAAACCCTTAACTGGTCGGATGTCAGATCGACACGTTTCCATAACCTGGTTTTTAATTCATAGTCCTTATGAATGCCGATGATGGCATAGGGGATATTTGCCGGACCACTAAAATAATAGTTATGATCATCATAAACCTGATAGGTTTCAAAAGATCTTCCGGCTTCACGGCTTCTTTGAATAAGTCCGTAATTTCCCGAGCATCCCCACAGAATCATGATCGTCATGAGCATAACGGTAAACAAAATAAACGGCTTGATACGTTGAATCAGAATATGTTTATTAAGAGTTGTCACTTTTGTCATCGTGAACCACCATAGTTTTTTTCAGTTTTTATTCAAGGGTATCTTGTATAAAAAAATAATTTGATGTGTTAAACGTAATCCCCATTGGGTTTGTGTCAACAATTCCCTGACAATCCAGACTTGTTTTCATATCCCCATTACGCTGATATTCTTTAAAATGAAATGAATCCAATCGGCATTCGTCCTTGATTTTTAGTTCAACTTAACTTTATTATCGGGTTTAATTTTTTCTTAACCATTGTGGCCGTTCCAAAATGGAATATCCGCTTTAAAATGAATCTATTTCAATAAGGAGTTTATATGCCCAGGCGAAATGATATTAAAAAAATTCTGATTATCGGTTCAGGACCGATTATCATCGGCCAAGCATGCGAATTCGACTATTCCGGAACCCAGGCCTGCAAGGCACTGCGATCTTTAGGATATGAAATCGTATTGGTCAATTCCAATCCTGCAACGATCATGACAGATCCGGGCATGGCGGATTTTACTTATATTGAACCTTTAAACGTAAAGGTTCTCACCGAAATTATTGCCAAAGAACGTCCTGATGCAATTCTACCCAATCTTGGCGGGCAAACAGGACTGAACCTTACTTCGGAACTTCACCAGGCAGGGGTATTGAAAAAGTATGGTGTAAAAGTGATTGGGGTGAGTGTGGAAGCCATTCAGCGCGGTGAAGATCGTACGGCGTTTAAGGAAACCATGGATCGCCTTGGGATTGAAATGCCCAAAAGCACGGCGGTTAATACTGTTGATGATGCTGAAGCGGTCGCAAGAGACCTCGGATATCCGGTGGTGATTCGCCCTGCTTACACCATGGGCGGGACCGGGGGCGGACTGGTTTATAATGTGGAGGAACTTCGTCAGGTAGCCGCCCGGGGCCTTGCGGCCAGCCTTGTGAATCAGGTGCTTGTGGAAGAATCCGTGCTGGGGTGGGAAGAACTTGAGCTTGAGGTGGTTCGTGATGCCAAAAACCAGATGATCACTGTCTGTTTCATTGAAAATGTCGACGCCATGGGTGTGCATACCGGTGACAGTTTTTGTACAGCCCCGATGTTGACCATATCACCGGAACTGCAGCAAAAACTTCAGAAATATTCCTATGCGATTGTTGAGGCTATCGAAGTGATCGGAGGCACCAACATCCAGTTTGCCCATGATCCCGAATCCGGTCGGGTTGTTGTGATTGAAATCAATCCCCGCACTTCCAGATCATCGGCTCTGGCCTCCAAAGCAACAGGTTTTCCCATTGCCAGGGTGTCAACACTTCTTGCCGGTGGCCTGACTCTGGATGAAATACCTTACTGGCGTGAGGGCACACTGGAAAAATATACCCCATCCGGAGATTATGTAGTGGTTAAATTTGCCCGGTGGGCATTTGAAAAATTTGAAGGTATCCAGGACAAGCTGGGAACACAGATGCGTGCGGTAGGTGAGGTGATGAGCATCGGAAAAACCTATAAAGAGGCTTTTCAAAAAGCAGTCCGAAGTCTTGAAACCGGCCGTTACGGTCTTGGATTTGCCAAAAATTTCAATTCCCTGACTTTAAGCCAGCTAATGGACAAAATCAGAGAACCGAGCAGTGAAAGACATTTTATCATGTATGAAGCTCTCAGGAAAGGAGCAGACATTCAGGAGCTTTATGAGATAACTCACATAAAACCATGGTTTATTGAACAGATGAAGGAACTGGTCGAGCTTGAAGAAACAATCCTTGGATATCAGGGGCAACTGCTCCCGGAGGATCTTATGATCCGGGCCAAAAAGGACGGATTTGCAGATAAATATCTGGCCACGCTTCTAAATCAAGATGAAAAAAAGATACGGGAATATCGCACAAACCTTGGGATTGTGGAATCCTGGGAAGCCGTTCCGGTCAGCGGGGTTGAAAACAGCGCCTATTATTATTCCACTTATAATGGCAAAGACAAGGTATCGGTCAGTGACCGGAAAAAAATCATGGTTCTGGGAGGAGGCCCCAACAGAATCGGTCAGGGAATCGAGTTTGACTACTGCTGTGTGCATGCAGCTTTGGCCATCAGGGATGCAGGGTATGAATCGATCATGGTCAACTGTAATCCTGAAACGGTCTCCACCGATTATGATACATCCGACAAGCTTTATTTTGAACCCCTAACGGTAGAGGACGTTCTGAGTATCTACCAAAAAGAGAAGCCCGAAGGGATCATTGTTCAGTTTGGAGGTCAGACCCCCTTAAATATCGCCAATGAACTGGCTGAGGCTGGTGTCCGAATTTTAGGGACAACTCCTGACACCATCGATCTGGCTGAGGATCGGGATCGTTTCAGAATGATCATGCGTAAACTGGGAATACCACAACCTGAATCCGGAATGGCCAAAACCTACGAAGAGGCTTTTGAAATCGCCAAAAAAATCGGCTATCCACTGATGGTGAGGCCTTCGTATGTATTGGGTGGAAGAGGCATGGAGATCGTCCATGATGACAACATGCTGAAACGCTATCTTACGGCTGCAGTGGAAGTCACGCCCGAACGTCCGATTCTGATCGACAAATTTCTGGATAATGCCATCGAGGCCGAAGCCGATGCCATTGCCGACGGTTCGGATGCATTTGTCCCTGCAGTCATGGAACATATTGAACTAGCCGGCATCCATTCAGGGGATTCTGCCTGCGTGATTCCCCCCATCAGTATTCCACCCAAGCATATTGATACCATAAATGAATATACCCGGAATATGGCTATGGCATTAAATGTTGTTGGCCTGATGAATGTTCAATATGCCATATTTGAAAACACGGTTTATGTACTTGAAGCCAATCCCAGAGCTTCACGGACCGTACCCATTGTTTCCAAGGTCTGCGGAATATCCATGGCCCGGCTGGCAACTCAGGTTATGCTCGGCAAAAAGCTATCGGAACTTGATCTTAAACATAAACAAATCCCCCATTTTGGAGTCAAGGAGGCTGTTTTTCCGTTCAATATGTTTCATGAGGTTGATCCGGTGCTGGGACCGGAAATGCGTTCAACAGGAGAAGTCATGGGGATCTCCCATTCTTTTGGAAGGGCTTTTTTCAAGGCCCAGGAGGCCACCCAAACCACCCTGCCCCTTGAAGGTTCGGTACTATTCACTATTGCAGACCGGGACAAAAATGCCGCACTGGAACCTATCAGGAGGTTCCGAGATCTGGGATTTACCATTTATGCCACGGAAGGAACCCATGATTTTCTCAAGGAAAACGGAGTCGAAGCCCTGTCCGTAAAAAAACTTAAATACGGGCGGCCTAATCTTGTGGATGCCCTTAAAAACGGAGAAATACAATTAATTATCAATACTCCGAGTGGAAAACAAAGTACTGAAGACCACGCCGATATCCGCAAGGCAGCCATCAAGTACAAAATCCCATACATTACAACTACTTCTGCAGCCATTGCAGCAGCCAAGGGCATTGCCGCAAGAAGAGAGGGTGCTCCCATTGTCAGATCAATTCAGCATTACCATGAGCAAATTCAATAGCGTTTGATCTTAAATCCATCCATCACAAAGTTCTCCTTTTGAAGTCAACCAAATCAAAAGGGGAACTTTCTCTGAAAAAAATCAAAACCATAACATTTGTCAAACACCGAACGATTTGGTATGGTAAAAAATATCGGGCCTGAAACTCATTTCATTGATATCGATATTTTCATCAACCTTCTCCTGACTTGTCCCCCAAAATGGGAGGCATAATCATGTTTGCTGAAACAATATATGATTTCATTTTAATGGGGTTTTACGTTCTTGTGGCTTTCCTTTATTGTGGTTTTCTTGTTTTTGTCTCGCGGGTTGAATACCATTATAAAAAAAACAAATATCCTTTGACTGATGAAGCTTGCCTGGAACGTTTGGCAAAAAAAAGAGGCTTGAGTGAATATGCTGTTTTTCTTTTGGCTGCCCACAACTGGAATGTTTCCGAACAGCAAGCCCGAACCGGTTTTAAGATCTATCTCAAAACCGGTGATATTCCCCATTATGTCAGGGATTTTGTCAGGCAGCATAAACAGGAGATCGAAAATAACGATCCACCTTATTTTCCTTTCAGGAATTCCCCTCCTCCTGCGTGCCCCGGATAACCCTTTATGGTTTTATATCTTTGTGAAAACTTTGTGAAAAATACTTTGACAAACTATTTTTCACAAAGATATGATATTTTAATTATTATTTGAACGGTCATTTTTTTAATTATTTGACTTATTTTTTATGAATAGAATTCATGACATTTGATATTCGGATTCGTTTTTTTAGGCTATCAATATCAGTTCTTCTGAACAGGCCGGACAGATTTTTTTCTTTAGCGTTTGACTTATGACCAATATTTTGTAATGTATGCCATTTTGTCCTTTTGATACTGATAACGTGTTGATATCCGAAGCAACCCCGTAGGGAAAGGAGGCCTGACTGTTGGGCGAAACAACTACGAAAAATGAAACCGATATTCTTCTGGAGCTTGAAAATATCCATATGCACTTTGGAAAAGTGCGGGCGCTTCAAGGAATCAATTTGCAAATCCGCAGGGGTGAAATCCATTCGGTGATTGGCCCGAATGGAGCCGGAAAAACGGTCATGATGAATTGTATTAATGGGCTGTACACACCTCAAAAAGGGACCATCACTTTCGAGGGCAAAAAAATCAATCGACTCAGGCCATATAAACGCGCAGCCCTTGGAATTGCCAGAACATTTCAGAAAGTTGAAATTTTTGGAGGATTGACGGTTTTGGATAACATCCGCCTTGGGCGGCATCTCCACTATAAAAGTGGAATTTTATCCGGATCCATTTATTGGGGAAAAACGGCAAAGGAGGAAATTGAGCACCGGAGCTTTATCGAAGAGCAAATCATTGACCTGCTTGAAATTGAACATATACGCCATAAACCGGTGGGCATGCTTCCATACGGCCTTCAAAAACGTGTCGAACTGGCGCGGGCTCTGGCTTTGGAGCCGAAGCTTTTGATACTGGATGAACCTTTAGCAGGTCTCAATCTGGAAGAAGTTGAAGATATGGCGCGATTTATTCTGGATATCAATGAAGAAAAACGATGGAAAGTTACCTGTCTGTTGGTGGAACATGATATGGGCGTGGTCATGGATTTATCCGACCGGGTATTTGTACTCAATTTCGGAAACATGATCATCGATGGAACCCCTGCCGAGGTTCAGAACCATCCTGAAGTAATCAAAGCTTACCTTGGCGAAGAAGACCTATACGCAACACGAAGATAGAGGCATACGACACGGCATGGAAATTACCGAAGAATTAACGATTCCCAAGCTTTTTTATGAAAAGGCAACCTTTTATGGTGCAAACAAAGTCGCCATGCGCGAAAAAGAATTCGGCATCTGGCGGCCTATTACCTGGCAGGAATATCTGGACAAAGTTAAACATATCTCCCTTGGTCTTCTCAAACTGGGGTTGAAACCTGAAGACAAGGTTTCCATGATCGGAGACAATCGTCCTGAGGGTCTTATGGCGGAAATAGCCGCTCTTTGCGCAAAAGGAATCGGGGTCTGGCTTTTTCAGGATTGTCTTATGGAGGAAGTAAAATATATTATCGACCATTCGGACACAAGGTTTCTTTTTGGAGAAGGCCAGGAAGAGGTCGATAAAGCCATATCCATTTTCCATGAATGTCCCAAACTGGAAAAAGTGATCTGGGATGACCCCAAAGGGATGCGAAACTACGATCAGGATTTTTTAATCAGTTTGGAAGAAGTAATTGCGCTCGGAAAAGAATTGGATAGCCAGCAACCTAACCTGTTTAAAGAGTTGATCCACCAGGGCCACGGAAAGGATGTGGCTCTCCTGTTTTACACTTCAGGCACAACATCTTTGCCTAAAGGAGCCTTGCTGACCCACTATAATATGCTCACTATGGGCAAAAATCTGATGGATGTTGATCCATGCTATGATACTGATGATTATGTTTCCTATCTTCCTTTTGCGTGGATTGGTGAGCAGATGATGTCCATCTCATGTGGTCTTCAGATCGGGTTTACCATTAATTTTCCCGAGGCCACTGAAACGGCTCAGGCAAATATTCGCGAAATCGGTCCACATGTCATGTTTGCACCTCCGCGAATGTATGAGCAAATGACAAGAACGGTCCAGGTGAAATATCTGGACTCTTCATGGCTCAAGCGCACATGTTATTGGTTGGCTCAAAAAATCGGCTATGCAGCCGCCAATCGGAAATTCAATAAAAAATCCATATCCGGTTTCATGAAAATCCTGGAATGGCTTGCGTATATTACCGTACAAAAAAAATTGAAAGATCACTTAGGGCTTTCCAGGGTACGACACGCTTACACCGGAGGTGCTGCAATGGGTCCGGACCATTTCAGGTTTTTTCATTCACTGGGTGTCAACCTTAAACAAATTTATGGCCAGACCGAAATTGCCGGAATCTCCGTTGTCCACAGAGACGGCGATATCAAGTTTGACACGGTGGGGAAACCCATTCCGGACACTGAAATCAAAATTGCCGAAGACGGCGAAATACTAGCCAAAAGCCCATCCGTATTTGTAGGCTATTACAAAAACCCCGAAGCAACTGAAAAGACTTTAAAAGATGGCTGGCTTCATTCCGACGATAAAGGTTTTATCGATGAAGACGGCCACCTGGTTGTATTTGATCGTTCCAAAGATGTCATGACCTTGAATGATGGACGGCCCTTTTCGCCCCAGTACCTTGAAACCCGTTTAAAATTCAGTCCTTATATCAAGGATTCCTGGGTTATCGGAGACAGGAAGCAATATGTCACCGCCGTCATCTGTATTGATTATCAGGTGGTCGGTAATTGGGCCGATGAAAAGAAAATCAATTATACCAGTTACATGGAACTTTCCCAAAAACCCGAGGTTTATGATCTGGTGGAAAAAATGGTTCGCCAAGCCAATATCGATCTTCCGGAACCGGCAAGGGTAAAAAAGTTTGTAAACCTCTATAAGGAATTTGATCCGGATGATGATGAATTGACACGGACCCGAAAATTGCGGAGGGCGTTTGTGGAAAACCGATATAAAGTTATTATGAATGCATTGTATTCTGATAGTGACATTGCACATATCGATACCGATATCACTTATGAAGACGGGCGTCAGTCTCATATCAAAACCGATCTTCAAATACGAAAGGTTTCGGATTGAATCAAGTGTGTTTTGTTAAATTCCCGGAACAGATTTAAAGGAGTCGATTATGGAACTTTTTTTGATGACCATCACCACCGGGATTATGGTCGGTGGTATTTATGCTCTGGTTGCTCTTGGATGGGTGCTGATTTATAAATGCTCCGGAGTGCTGAATCTGGCCATGGGCGAATTGACCCTGATTGGGGCATATGTATCCCTTTCGTTCTATCAGATGGGGGTTCCGTTTCTCTTGGCACTGGCCTTTTCATTGATCATCGGTTTTATTCTGGGAATCTTGACTGAAAGAATTTTTTTGGATCGTCTCATCGGCGAACCAGTTTTAACTGTAATCATGGTGACTGTCGGACTGGCCTTCTTCTTCAAGGGAATCATTCAATTAATCTGGGGAACTGACACACGCGTATTCAGTCCCCCGGTCTTCCCCCTGAAACCTATTATTATCGGCCCTCTTATTATCGGCCAGGTGTACCTGTGGAGCTTTATTGCCGCCATAATTCTGTTGTGTGTGTTTGTATGTTTTTTTAAGTATACCCGGTGGGGTCTTGCCATGCAGGCAACTGCCGATGATGAAATGGCGGCTTTGTCACTTGGGGTCAGTGCGCGTTTTGTCTATGCTACGGCCTGGGCGATTGCCTTTATGGCCGCCGGAGTAGGCGGTACCCTTTTGGGCAACATCAATGGTTTGAATATATCCGTGGGTTACCTTGGTCTATTGGTGTTGCCGGCAGTGGTTTTGGGGGGGCTCAATTCGGTTCCCGGGGCAATTGTCGGAGGAATCATTATTGGAATACTCCAGAATCTCAGCGGAGCCTATCTGGACCGCTATTTTCCCGGGGGCGTAAAAGAAATAGCTCCTTTTGTATTCATGGCAATTTTCTTGCTCTTTAAACCTCACGGCATTTGGGGATGGGAACGGATCGAACGGGTTTAAGCCGGTTATCATTTACCAAGAACAAAACGAGCGGGGTATTTTATGTCAACAACCTGGTTGCCTTGTGGCACCTATCATCAAAATTATGCTGAGGACCAATCCCTGTGGCAGACAAAATTTATCAAAGGCAAAATGATTCTTCTTTTTGCTGTATTAATGATCGGTGTCCCACTTTTTGCCGATCCTTATTGGTTGACGGTCTGTAACACCATCGGCTATACGATCCTCGGGGCATTGGGTGTACAGCTCCTGATCGGTTTTTGCGGACAGGTTACCCTGGGTCATGCCGCCTTTATTGCCGTAGGAGCTTATACAAGCACGTTGCTGATTCTGGAAATCCCATGGCCCCAGTCACTGATGAACCTTGGTATTGCATATCCGATCAGCATTCTGGTTGCCGCCATTACCGCAGGAATTACTTCCGTAATTTTCGGCCTTCCCTCAGCACGCGTTAAAGGCTTTTACCTTATATTGACCACCATGGCGGCACAGTTTATCATTGTTGATTTTGTCATCACCCAGTATGTGAGCCAAATCGGCGGAAGAGGTCAAGCTTTTTCCATTCCCACCGAAGCCATCAAAGTGGGCCCTTTTAGTATCGACAGTGATGTGGAAGTCTACTACATGATGTTGTTTTTGGTTATTTTATGCGTCACTCTGGTTGTCAATCTGTTGAGATCTCGAGTCGGCAGGGCATGGGTTGCAATTCGCGACAACGATATATCCGCCGATGTCATGGGTATTAATGTCATCAAATACAAACTGCTGGCATTTTTTGTGGCCGGATTTATCGGCGGTCTTGCCGGAGCTTTCTGGATCAGCAACCTGGCAGCTATCAGTCCTGAACATTTTCCATGGTTTTGGTCACTTTGGCTTGTGGGTGTTATTTTAATCGGCGGGGTGGGTTCTGTCCATGGAACCATATTCGGTTCCGTTTTCATGGTTGTCGTGATGGAGCTTTTGCAGTTTGCGGTCATGCCTTTGGCTGACATTTATCCAAAATTATTGATGGACTTTTTGTTCATTAAGGAGGCCGCCTTTGGCCTTGCCATTTGTGCATTTATGATTTTTGAGCCCAATGGCATAGCTTACAGGTGGTGGCAGTTAAAAAACTATTTCAACTTGTGGCCATTTTCCTATTAAATATGCTTAAGGAGGTGATATCGCTTAAAGTCATTTGGTTTTCATAAAATTAATTGATTCAGCCAGCCTTCAACCGTAAAAGGGAGAAAAACGATGAGCATGAAAAATCTGATTGGAAAGTGTTTGGCAATTATTCTGTCGCTCACCCTGCTGATCCTATCTTCAGGAACAGCCAGGGCGGCGGATGTTATCAATGTGGGCTCTCTTAATGATATGACCGGCGCCACATCTGATGTAGGTAAAGATTATGCCATGGGAATCGCCGAAGCGATTCGTTTTGTTAATGAAAATGGAGGTGTCAACGGAAAGCAGATTAAGCTTCATCAGTTTGATTATGGTTATCGGGTACCTGAAGCACTAACCAAGTATCAACTTTTTAAACGTCTTGGATGTGTTGCCGTTCTTGGGTGGGGAACCGGTGATACGGAAGCCCTTTCTCCTACAGTCACCAAGGATAAAATGCCCTATGTATCAGCTTCTTATTCCGGGCATCTTACAGATCCATCAAAAACACCCTACAATTTGTTCTTTGCCACGGACTACTCAACCAATGCGCGGGCTGCCATTACCGCCTGGTATGATAACAAATGGCCTCAACACAAAGATTATGGTAAACGAAAACCGAGATTTGTCTGTTCTTATATGTTTGCCTCCCCCTATTGCAGCGCACCGATCAAGGCGATAAAAGATCAAGCCGAAATCCTGGGATTCGATATCGGTCCGGATCAGGATGTCTCTCTCTTTGCAGTAGACACCAAAAGTCAAATCCTTGCCATGAAAGATTTTCAGCCGGATTTGGTCTGGCATGGCAATACAACCATGTCAGTGGCCGCCACCTTGAGGGATGCCTATTCCTTGGGACTTGGCGCCGCCCATATCATTAATGTCTGGGGATTTGATGAAAACCTTCCGAAACTTGCAGGTGAAGCAGCTGAAGGTGCTATCGGCACAACCGTTTGTGCCTTTTTCGGAGAAGATGTCCCCAATATGGAACATGTGGTGGCATATGCGAAAAAATACAACCCAGGAGTTCCCATTGAAAAACGCCTGATTAGAACCGTGCAGGGATGGGGTGCCGTCATGGTTCTCTGGGAAGCATTGAACAGGGCTGATGCTGCCGGTGATCTCAGCGGCGAGGGAATTCTGAAGAAAGGATTTCAAACGTTCAGGGATTATGATATCGGCCTTGGCGCCGCACCCATTACTTACACCGACAAGGATCATCGCCCTGCTGGTGTGGTACCCATTTATGAATATGTAGGTGGCAAATTCCAGATCGTTGATAAAGTTGATCTGAAGAGTCGATGGCCCGAAAAATGGGAAAAGGAAT
>CAYZJH010000025.1:0-44734 GCA_964478625.1 uncultured Desulfobacteraceae bacterium | reverse complement strand
CATCATCTCTCATGCCGTTGATTATCGAATTCGAGGAGGCAGAATGATTAAAAAGCACGGAATTTGCTCGGTTATTCTTTTTACAGTTCTGATTCTCTTTGCAGGTTGTGCCCATTACATTGTTAACGATCAGAGCCACACCTTTGATTCCAAGTCCGGTTATCGGTTTGATGCCCTCGATTCCGGATCACTGAACAGTGATTCACTTTTTGTTTGTCTCATGTTTTCCGGAGGCGGAACACGAGCAGCCGCTTTGTCTTATGCTGTTATGGAGGCCTTGCGAGACACGGTTATTTTTGTTGATGACATTGAAAAACGTCTTTTGGATGAAGTGGACTGCATCTCCTCGGTATCGGGAGGTTCTTTTACCGCAGCTTATTATGGACTATTCAGGGATCGCTTGTTTGAAGATTTCCGGGCACGTTTTCTGGAATACAACATTCAAGGGGCATTGACTAGACGACTTTTCAACCCGGTGAATTGGATCTGGTTGGCTTCCCCTTATTTCAGCCGCATTGATATGGCAGCTGATTACTACGACAAAAATATTTTTGATGCCGCCATTTTTAAACAGCTTGAAAAGCATGGAAAGCCTTTTGTAATTCTCAACGCCACCAATTTAGGCAATGATCGGCGTTTTGAATTCACTCAGGACTTTTTTGATGCAATTGGGTCCCGTTTGGATTTGTACCGAGTCTCCAATGCAGTAGCGGCATCCTCAGCTTTTCCATATCTTTTGACTCCCATAAGCCTGAAAAATTATCCTGTACCCGAAGGCTATACAGCGCCCTGGTGGTATGAAAATGCGCTGATCCCCAAAAATTGGATGACTGGCCGTTACCATGCCGCTAAAAATCTGAGCGGTTATCTAAACAAGGAAAATGACCATATTCATCTGATGGATGGCGGTTTATCGGATAACATTGGTGCAAGATCTATTCTGGATGCCTTTGATCGGGGTTTTATCCGCACGCGGATCAATCAGGGGGAAATCCAGAAAATTGTGTTGATTATCGTCAATGCCAGGACCCAAAGTGAAGATCAAATCAGCCGTAAAGAGAAACCACCTGGATTTTTCACTGTGGCGGCAAAAACAGCTACCGTGGCTATGGATAATTACAGTTATGACAGCGTGAATAGATTGCGAGAGGTTCTTTATGAGCGGGTGCAGACTCAAAAAGATGATCAGGCATGCACTGAATTGCTTTCTAGTTATTGTCCCGATGCTCCCAAGCCGTTTCCTTTTGAAACCCAAATCGATCCCTATGTGATCGAGATCAATTTCGAAGCCGCAAATCAAATTCCCGGTGAGAGCGCACGCTACTACCTGGATCTGCCGACATCATTCAAACTGAGCAAGGAGCAAGTGGCAAAACTTGTATCCATCGGACCCAAATTATTGCATGCGGCACCCCAGTATCAATGCTTGCTGAAAGTGCTGTCAGCAGAGGCTGAAAACAGACCCCGCCCGGAAGAATGCCCGGTAGGTGCAGGAATTTTTCATTAGTAAGGGAAACTACCGGCCGGAATAATTGATTTCTACCGACTTTTCCGGGCATTTTCAGGGGTAATCAACATTCCAATGCGGAATGGCAAATGGACAAAGATAATGCGCCTGTTCCTGAAGCTATTGCAACCGAATCAATCAGCGGAAATTTTTTATGGTCAGGGTACCCGTTTTAATCCATAGGGGCAGACCGCTGAACAAATACCGCAATTGTGCCCCTTATGAAAATGATAGTAGTGTTCTTTTTTCCATCGGTCGCAAGCCACGGCATCCAGAATTTGCTCTCGCGGAATTCCTGGGTACCATGAATTTCCTTTCAGTGCTTTTGCCGGGCAGACTTGCACACATTTTGTGCAATTTCCGCAAAAATGCCGCACAACCGGTTGTGAACAGCAAAGTTTCATGTCCGTAAAAACGGTCCCCAAGCGTACCCATGAACCAAACTTTCGGGTAACAAGCTGACAGTGACGCCCGACCCAACCCAATCCTGCACGCGTTGCCGCGGTTTTATGGGGAAAATCTCCTTTGATATTGATCTGATCGGTACGGTCCGACACAGCCAATGGCTTAGCTCTGATACCAAGGGCTCCAATCTCCGCCGACAAGTTTTCTGACAATTCGTGGATAATCCTGTTCACACGAGCATATTCATCGGCATATTCCCGGTTAGGACCCTTTTGAATACCGGCCATGATCAAAGGATTCATGGGAACAGCCCATGAAATTCCGAAAGGAAAATGATGACCGGTGTCATCACATGGCGTTAAAAAATCCCTGAGATCCGCCACACCCCAGAGTTCTATCCTCCGCCTTGTCATCCATTCAGTCAACCATATATGGTGTTGGTCTGATGAAGCCGGCATTATTTCACCGTTATGATTGGATCGATTTTGGTATCAGGTATCTTTAAGTCCGGGAAACTGTTGATCAAAATGGCTGCAAGAACGAGAAATCCACCTCCTGCCTGAACAAGCGTCAGGGTTTCTTCAAGCAAAAACCAGGCACCGGCGATTGTGACCAATGGGATGCCATTGATAAAAATGGCGGCCCTCCCTGCAGGAATTTTTGTCAGTGCGTGATTGTAGAGCAAATATGCAGCGATGGTGGCAAAAACAGTCAAATAAATAACAGCTACCATGGAACGTCCGGAAATGAATGACCATTGAACGTCTGGAAATTCCCATGCAAAGGGGAACGTAAAAAAAACAGTTCCGTAAAAAGTCTGCATGGTCGTGATCTCAAAGGAAGAATATTTTTTACCGAGATGACGGGCACAGATAATATAAACCGTTGCTGAAATCACTGCTCCAAAAATCAACAGATCTCCGATCAGAGCCCCGTGAAAATCCCACGTAAAATCCTGAGCACCGGTAACCAAAAACCATATCCCCACAAGGGAAATCAAAATTCCAAACAGCCCCGATAGCCGCGCGCGTTCTTTTAAAACATAACTGGCCACTACAAGAACCACCAGCGGTATCGTTGCAATAATCAACGACGCTTTAGGTGCGGAAGTATACTGCAATCCCTTTGTTTCAAAGATAAAATAAAGCACTGGTTCAAAAAATGCCGTGAAAAGAACCAAACGGTGCCCCTCTGGAGTGAATCTCGGAAATCCTCTTTTTAAAATCAGAAGGCCAAAAAAAATGGAACTGAACAAAAACCGAATAAAAATTAACGTAAAAACAGGGATGGTTTCAAGGGCCATTTTGGTTGCTACAAAGGAAAGCCCCCAAAAAATTACGGCAAGCATCAACCCGGCATAGGTAGCGGAATGGTTTGTTACTTTCAATTTCAAAAAACCTCGGGGGGAAAACCTTTTTGGGAAAGGCATCCCCCCTCATGTTTTGTCAAGCCAATAGAGCCGAATTAAATACCGGCGACCTCTTTTCCGCAATGTTTGCAGATTTTTGCCCTGCTTTTAATGATCTCCGCACAAAAAGGGCATTCCCGGGTAAAAAAACGCTCATGAATTTTTGCAATGGCCTGGTTGCATTTTTCCTGCAGGATTTCATTTCCAAACCGATAATTTCGAATCGGTTCGATTGCATCCATATCTCCAAAATCACCGATAATTTCTGCGGCTTTTACTCTCACCCGAGGCGGTTCCGTTGAATCCAACAAAATCCGAACCACAGCAACCCAGTCATGTTCCGTGATGCAGGTTGCCAGAATATTGAATCCTTTTTTGGTGTTTTCTTTCAGAGTTTCCTGCTGCGCCAATACCTCATCATCGATAATTTGCCCTGTGCCGCCCATTGGGCTGAATACCGGCATGCATTCATACTGATGTGTTCCCGGATAGCACAAACACCGATATGAAGCTCTGTGGGCATAGGTATCTTCAAGATGCTGCCATCCCTGAACATACATGGGACATTCATCATTGAAGCAAAGGTACAGATAAGGTGTACCCCAACCCAGACCATCACTGAAATTCATGGGAGGAACCTCCCACAAACTCATGGGTTCGCCGCAGTGCGGACAATTGGGTTTATCCTGAGCCATTATTTTTTCCAGAACCTGCTCTTTGGTTTCAAAAGCCATCCAACTACCTCCTACTTCCTGAAAATGTGTCTTAATTCGGCTCTCCTGAATGAAATACAGGCAAACTCAAATAAAGAACTTGTTATTATTATTTAATCTTTATGATATAAACCATATTTTCTTGATTCGAACCAAATGAAATTTAAGTTGGGAATTGCTGTTGTCAACAAATAACGATTATAAAAACATCCTTTTTACCATGACCTCTGATGCAAACATTCATAGCGCCGCTGGGATTAAATGGCCTCCCCTTCTATCCGGTACACTGATCAGACGCTACAAACGGTTTTTGGCAGATGTCCGGCTTGACGATGGAACCATAATTACCGCACACTGCCCCAATTCAGGAGCGATGACCGGATGTTCTCAACCCGGTCGCACGGCTTTCATATCCTATCATGATGATCCTAAACGAAAGCTCAAATACACCTGGCAGCTCATTGAAATGCCCACCTCACTTGTCGGGGTAAATACGATGATACCAAACCGGCTTGTGGCTCAATCCATCAGGCAGGGGTTAATTCATGAACTTTCCGATTACGATGACATCGTTTCTGAAGTCAAGGTCGGGAATAATTCCAGAATCGACCTTCTTTTGCAAAGCGACAAAAAAGATCCTTGCTATGTTGAGATTAAAAACTGTACGCTCGTGGAAAACGGACAAGCCCTTTTCCCCGATGCTGTCACCTTAAGAGGCAAGAAGCATTTAGTGGAACTTCAACAATTGGTCACTCAGGGAAACAGGTGCATCATGTTTTACTTGATTCAGCGTATGGATGCTCAAAATTTTTCACCTGCCGATAAAATTGATCCCGGCTATGGCAAAGAACTCCGCAAAGCCGTTTCCCATGGTGTGGAAATAATGGCTTATGACGTTTTAATAGATACCGGACATATAAAAATTCATCAAAAGGTGCCTTGTATTCTCTGAAATAATTCAGGGTTAAACCACCAGAAAGGATTAAACAAATTTTGACCATTGAAAAAATTCTTTCAAGTCGAACCAACCTTGAACGGATTCTAGATAATCTCAAAGAAGGTATCATTGCCCATGATCTGAAAAGAAGAATTTTTTTCTTTAATCAGGAGGCTGAGCGGATTACCGGTTTCCGTCGTAAAGAAGTTCTTGGCAAAGACTGCCATGAAGCTTTGGGAGGGCCCTTTTGCGGCGATCAATGTTCTTTTTGCGGTCCGGAACCGGATTTGGATGAAAAAACCGAATATTCTCACAATATCGTGACAAAAGATGGAGATCCGAAAAGTATCGATATGTCAATCACCAAGATGTACGATGAAAATGGTGTTTTTTTTGGTGTCCTGGCCTCATTCAAAGACGTGACTGAACTGCTGGATTTAAAAATAAGAAAGGGGGAATGCACCCGCTTCGCCAATATTGTCGGCCAGGACCGAAAAATGCACCAACTTTTTTCTCAAATCAAAGAAGTTGCAGCTTTTGATATTCCGGTACATATTTTTGGGGAAACCGGCACCGGCAAGGAACTGGTCGCTGCGGCAATACACAACCTAAGTTCCCGTAGATCAGGCCCTTTTGTGCCAATCAATTGCGGGGCACTTCCTGAGGAACTCATTGAAACGGAACTTTTCGGCCACATAAAAGGGGCGTTTTCGGGAGCTATTCGTGATAAAAAAGGCCGTTTCGAACTGGCGGATAAGGGGACCATTTTTTTGGATGAAGTCGCCGAGCTTTCAAAAAAAATGCAGGTTAAACTTCTTCGGGTTCTTCAGGAAAAAACTTTTGAAAAAGTCGGCGGGGAAAAAGCCGTCAGCGTGGATGTCCGAATTATCAGCGCAACAAACAAAGATCTGAGAAAAGAAGTACTTCAGAAAAAGTTCAGGGAGGATCTCTTTTTCCGGTTAAGTGTCATCCCTATAAAACTACCGCCGATTCGGGAGCGAAGAAGTGACATTCCTCTCCTAATCGATCATTTTCTTCGGCAGGCTGCGGAAATCAGCGGTCGAAAAACTCTAAGGTTTTCAAAAGAAGCAATTCCTCTCATGATGAGCTATCGTTGGCCGGGAAATGTACGAGAATTGGAAAACGCAATTCAGTATGCCATGGTCAAGTGCAGCGGAGACACGATACAACCCGATGATTTGCCCCCTGAAATTCAAATCAGCCGGTTGTCCTGCCCCAAGCCCGGTCCTGAAAAAAAATTAACCCGCTCGGCCGTGGAATTTGCCTTGAAAGCAACTGGCGGCAACAAGGCAAAAGCCGCAAGAAGGCTAGGGGTGGGCCGGGCTACTCTTTACCGTTTTTTAAAGGAAAACTCGTTATAGGGTGTGAATCAACCGGTAAAATGGAGTGCAGAAGCCGTGCTTTGTTAAACGATGCAAAAGCACGGCTTTAACACTCCTTGTGACAATTTGCCCGCCTGATCAGAATGACCGTTTTGAAAGCCAAAGAAAACAACTCAGGAAAATACATTTGCGCAGAACTCTCCAAAAGTACCCAGGTCCTCACAAACATGTATTCCGCAGCTTTTCATTGCATTGATTTTACCCTGGGCGGTGCCTCCTTTCCCGGATATGATTGCGCCAGCATGCCCCATGCGCCTTCCGGGAGGAGCGGTAAGACCTGCGATAAAACCGACAACAGGCTTATCAACATTCCTGGTGATATATTCGGCGGCCTGTTCCTCAGCATTACCACCGATTTCACCTACCATGACAATCCCTTTTGTGTCGGAATCATTCTGAAAAGCTTCCAGGCAGTCGATAAAATTGGTTCCGTTGACCGGATCGCCTCCGATGCCTAAACAGGTGGTTTGCCCGATTCCCTGAAGGGTCAATTGATGGACAACCTCATATGTCAGGGTGCCGCTCCGGGAAATAACACCGACAGGGCCTCCCGGTTTATGAATACCTCCGGGCATGATACCGATTTTACACTCTCCCGGGGTAATGATTCCAGGACAGTTGGGACCGATGAGTCTGGATGGCTTGTTCCGGAGAAAATTTTTAACTTTCATCATGTCAAGAACAGGAATTCCCTCGGTAATCGCCACAATGATTCCAACACCGGCGTCTGCAGCTTCCATGATCGCATCGGCTGCAAACGGAGGTGGTACAAAAATCATACTGGCATTTGCACCGGTATTCGTCACAGCATCTTTTACCGTGTTGAATACCGGAATGTCATCCATTTTCTGGCCCGATTTTCCAGGGGTGACTCCTGCAACAACTTGGGTTCCATAGGCTACACATTGACGGGTATGAAACTGCCCCTCTCGCCCTGTAATTCCCTGTACCAATAATTTTGTCTGCTTGTTGACAAATATGCTCAATTTACTTTCCTCGCCTTCTGATTCATTCTGTGTTACAAGCTGCTTATTTGACCAACGCGGCCACTTTTTGGGCTGCATCCTTCAAATCCACGGCAGTTATCAGGTTTAAACCTGATTCCGAAAGAATTTTCCGGCCTTCCTCAACGTTGGTCCCCTCCATCCGAACGACAACAGGTACTTCAATTCCGGTTTTCTTTGCTGCTTTTACCACACCCTCGGCCAATACATCACATCGCAGGATCCCGCCGAAAATATTGATCAAAATCCCCTGGACATTTTTATCGCTAAGAATAATTCTGAACCCGTTTTCCACCATTTCCGCACTGGCACCGCCACCAACATCCAGAAAATTAGCAGGCTCGGCTCCGGCCTGCTTAATGATATCCATGGTAGCCATGGCCAGACCGGCACCATTGACCATATTGCCGACATTACCATCCAGATTGATATAATTGAGATTATATTTCGAGGCTTCGACCTCCAGCGGATTTTCCTCATCCAGATCTCGATATTCAAGGATATCCTTATGCCTGAACAAGGCATTGTCATCAAAGTTGACTTTAGCATCCAGGGCAATGATTCTCTCATCTCCGGTTATGACCAGCGGATTGATTTCAAGAAGCGAGCAGTCATAATCAACAAAAAGATTATACATATTCACGAGCATCCGATTAAACTGCTTGATCAAGGTGGGGGACAGATTCAATCCATAGCCCGCGGCACGACAGTGGTAGCCCTGAATTCCCAGCAAAGGATCAATAAACACTTTGATGATTTTTTCCGGATGGTCTTCGGCCACCTGCTCGATATCCATTCCTCCGGCCTCACTGGCCATAATCACAATCATGGCTGTGGCCCGATCCGGTATAATACTCAGGTACAATTCCTTTTCAATATCCAGCCCCTGTTCGATAAGAATTTTCCGAACATCTCTACCTTCCGGGCCGGTCTGATGAGTCACCAGGTTCATGCCAATCATTCTCCCAGATAAATCCCTCACCTCATCAAGAGATTGAGCGAGGTTCACCCCTCCGCCTTTTCCGCGGCCACCGGCATGAATTTGAGCCTTAATCACCACCGGATACTTTCCGAGACCTTCAGCAACCTTAACTGCTTCATCCACCGCAAAAGCAACCCCTCCATCCGGAACGGGTATGCCGTATTTTTGAAACAATTGCTTGGCTTGATACTCATGAATTTTCATTATGGATTTCCTTGTCTGATAAAAGAAGTGCTTCTTTAACCCAAACTGATCGATTTAACAGGGAAGTATCCGTCATTCCGGCAAAAACCGGGCACGAAGCAAAGCCTTTATTCGCTATCCAGAAGGTATAACCGTCGAACTGGATACCAGCCGTCGCCGGTATGACGTTAAAAGATTTATTCACAAGAAATCGCTCGATTTGGATTTAAATATCCCATTAATATGATAATTGTTTCGTTCCCACGCGATGCGTGGGAACGATGAAAAGGCATGCATAAGGCCGGCACAAATGCTCCCCTTATGCGAAATAAGGGAGTTTTCTTCTGGAACTTTGTTATCCGATGATGCAAAGAATATCGTTTTTGGCCACGGAATCACCGGATTTATAATTAATGGCCTTAACACTGCCGCTTGCCGGGGCCGGCAAAGCATTTTCCATTTTCATGGCCTCAAGAATCACAACAGTTTCTCCCTGTTTGACTGCATCGCCGACTTTTTTCTCAAAACTGATGATCATGCCCGGCATGGGTGCTTTCAAAGGCGTTCCTTCAGTGGAAGCGGCTGCCGGTGGTTCAGCAGATGCAGTTGCGATGGGTTCAACCGGTTTTGGCGATACAGGCGGTGCAGCCTGGGAAGATGCCGAAGGCTTTGGAGGCGGCGGTACAACTGTAGCACGGGGCTTGACAGCCGCTGCCGGTTTTGGTGACTGAACCGATTGCATCACCTGAACCGGTTGGGCCGGAATCTGACTAAGTTGCTGTATGTAACTGATTATCGGCGACTCACCCACTTCATCGACACCCACTTCAAAATATTCATCCTCAACAAACACATTGAACGTTCTCAAATTTTCACTCTTTTCAGGTGCCTTTTTTTCTCCCTTTTCCACCAGCAAGCCTGCCTTGGCCTTCTTGATCAGTTCCTGCTCTTTTTTCACCTGTGCAAGAGTCTTGGGCATCACCTCAGGCGGAACATCTTCATGGCCGTATTTCCACTTGAGAAACCGTTTACCGGTAACAGGATAGAGTGCATAGGTAATAACATCATCGATATCTTTTGCCAGATCTCCGATTTCTTCTTTTGCCTTTTCCAGTTCAGGCTCAAGCACCTCCGCAGGACGGCAGGTAATCGGCTGTTCCCCTCGTTTGTAGCCTTTCAAGGCTTTTTTCTGAACTTCAGGATCAATGGGCACTGCGGTCTTTCCATAGAGGCCATAACACAGATCCTTGACCTGAGCCGTAATCATCTTATACCGTTCTTTATCATCATCAAAGAGCACATTATTGACTGTCTGAATACCGACAATCTGGCTGGTGGGAGTTACCAGGGGAATCTGCCCCAGTTCTTTCCGAACCCTGGGAAGTTCCTTGTAAACTTCGCCGATTTTTTCCAAAGCGTCCATTTCCCGCAACTGGTTGACCAGGTTTGAAAGCATACCTCCTGGAGTCTGGTGCAAAAGCACATTAATATCGATAATGGACATCTTGGAATCATCCAGAAGGTGTGCGTATTTGGGCATGACCTCTTTTTCAAGAATTTCATTGATTTTTCCCAATAGATTAATATCAAATCCGGTATCACGATTTGTACCCAGAAGGGTCATTACAAGAGGTTCTATGGCGGCATGAGAGGTCCGGTAAGCATACGGCGACATGCAGGTATCGATGATGTCCACACCGGCCTCAATGGCCTTTAGGTGGGTCATGGGAGACATTCCAGAGGTAAAATGGCTATGAAGATGAATGGGGGCTTTACAGGTTTCTTTCAATGCTTTGACGATCTGATAAGCATCATAGGGTGCGCAGAGGCCGGCCATATCTTTGATACATATGGTGTCCGCACCCATTTCCTCCAAAGCCTTTGCCTTATTGACATAGTAATCGATATTGTAGACTTCTCCACCCATCCGGGGTTCGGTCATCGTATAGCAGATGCAACCTTGAAAATGCTTACCATTGGCCTTAATTCTTTCCACCACGGTCTCAAAATTCCGATAATCATTCAGGGCATCGAAAGTCCTGAAAATATCCATACCATTTTCACAGGCCCGATCCACAAATGCTCTGGCCAAATCATCCGCGTAATTTCTATAGCCGACCAGGTTTTGGGCCCTGAGAAGCATGGAAAAAGGTGTTTTTTTGAAATACCGTTTCAGGGTCCGGATTCTTTCCCAGGGATCTTCATTCAAAAACCGGTGCATGGTATCGAATGTTGCGCCACCCCAGGTCTCCACGGCCCAGAATCCGACTTCATCCATAAGCTCTGCGACCGGAATCATGTCTTCGGTGCGGCCCCGAGTGGCGAAAAGCGACTGATGGCCGTCGCGAAGAGACAAATCTTCGACTTTCACCGGGTTTTCCGCCTTAGGCCGATCCTTGGCGTAATTCATTTCCGTCATTTTAACTTGGGTGTGATCACTCATGTTCAGGTTCTCCTCTTATATTTAAATTATGTGAACTCTATTTGATATTATCCCAAAAAGCATCCATTTCGTCATTCCGGCGAAAGCCGGAATCCGGAATCGATCTGAATCGCTGCATTCCGGTCTTCGCCGGAATGACATGAAATACGACTTTTGGGCTTTAGCGCACTCATTATGATTATCTGTGAAATGCTTTCATCTGCATCATTGTACGGATTTGCATCTGATCATAACGTCCGCTTGCAGCCCATTGTCCCGCAGTCACTGAAAGGGCGGGAACTTGAGAAGAAACGGAAACATCGGGCTGAGCAAACTTTTGCATGCAGATAGCTTTCAGCTCATCTTCTTCTTTCAGGTAACTCAACACCGCGGAAACAGCGGCAATCATTTTTTTATTTTTTTCCATAGGAACACCCATTGGAGTTATTGTTTGCTGTTTTCGGATTTATGCAGGTATATTTCCATGCTTTTTAGGTGGTCGGGTCTCGCGCTTGGTACACATGATTTCCAGAGCCTCGATAAGTCGCGGTCTGGTTTCACGCGGAACAATTACCGCATCGATATATCCCCGTGCAGCAGCACAGTAGGGATTGGAAAAAAGATCCTTATATTCCTGAATCTTTTCTTTCCGTTTAGCGGCCTTATCTTCGGCATCCTGAATTTCTTTGCGATGGATAACATTAGCGGCACCTTCAGCACCCATAACGGCAATTTCCGCAGTGGGCCAGGCAAAAGCCATGTCTGCGCCCAGATCTCTTGAGCACATGGCCAAATAGGATCCACCATAATCTTTTCGGGTTACCAGAAGCAATTTGGGAACTGTAGCTTCTGAATAACACCAGAGCAATTTGGCTCCATGCCGGATTATTCCTCCCCACTCCTGGTTGCTTCCCGGAAGGTAACCCGGGACATCCGCAATGGTTAGCAACGGGATATTGAATGCATCACAAAAGCGAATAAACCGGGTGGCTTTATCCGATGCATCGATATCCAGACACCCGGCAAGACTCGCAGGCTGGTTGGCGATAATACCGATGGTTCTACCATTTAAACGGGCAAAACAGACAATGATATTGGTGGCAAAATACTGATGGGGTTCAAAAAAGTCTCCATTGTCCACAATTGAGCGAATCACATTTTTCATATCATAAAACTGATTCGGATTATCCGGGACGATGGAATCCAGTTCGGGATTCTCCCGCCTGGGATCGTCGCCGGTATCTATGATCGGGGGATCTTCCATGTTATTGGAGGGAAGATAAGACAGAAGTTCTTTAATCCGGTCAATGGCATCCTGGTCGTTTTCGCAGGCAAAATGAGCCACACCGCTTTTTTCGTTGTGAGTCATGGCTCCGCCAAGTTCTTCAAAAGAAATTTCTTCTCCTGTCACGGATTTGATGACCTGGGGGCCGGTAATAAACATGAAACTGGTTTTTTTCACCATGAAAATAAAATCGGTCATAGCCGGTGAATAGACCGCACCTCCGGCTGTTGTGCCCATGATGGCGGAAATCTGAGGGATGACTCCGGATGAAATGGAATTGCGATAAAAAATTTGTCCGTACCCGGACAGGGCATCCACTCCTTCCTGTATTCGTGCACCGCCCGAATCGTTAATTCCCACAAAAGGCGCCCCGGCCTTTAGCGCAAGATCCATGACTTTACAAATCTTTTTAGCGTGCATCTCCCCCAGGCTTCCGGCTCTGGAAGTAAAATCCTGTGCAAAGGCAAAAACCGGGCGGCCATTAATGAGTCCATGACCGGTAATGACGCCATCCGAGGGTATCTCCACTTTTTCCATACCGAAATTGACACATCGGTGGCTGACAAACATATCCAATTCCCGGAAAGTACCGGGATCGAAAAGCAGATCCAGACGTTCCCTGGCTGTGAGTTTTCCTTCGCCATGTTGTTTTGCAACGGCTTTCTCACCGCCCATTTGCCGAATCTTTTCCTCCCGTTCTTTCAGATCCTTGATTTTATCCTGAACAATTCCCATGGGACCTTCCTTTCCTCTGCTTTATCATATTGTAATTCAAAATTTTAATAACGTTCACTGAAACGATTAAGGTTTCTGATCTAGGCATGACAGAAGTTCTTCAGCGGCAAGGGTCGGCGCAAAGGTTCCCTCCTCAACTTTTTTGGAAATTTTGCGAAGGCACTTTTTAACTTCAGGGTTTCTGCGAAATCTTTCCTTCAGCCCCTCCTCCACAAGAGACCACATCCACGATAGCGACTGTTGTTTTCTTTTGGAATCAAAATCCCCTGCATCTATGAACCTTTTCCTGTGGTCCAGAATGGTTTCCCATATCTGAGGGATACCGGTCATTTCCTTTGCACTGCAGGTCAGAACAGGAGGAGACCACAACTTCGAAACAGGTGTCAGCAGATTAAAGGCATACTCATATGCTTTTTTGGCCTGTTCCGCTTTTTGTATATTATCGCCATCAGCTTTATTGACCGCGATGGCATCGGCAATTTCCAGAATACCTTTCTTGATTCCCTGAAGCTCGTCACCCGCCCCTGCAAGCATTAAAACCAGGAAAAAATCCACCATGGAAGCCACTGTGATCTCGGATTGGCCGACTCCGACCGTTTCGATGATAAGCACATCAAAACCGGCTGCCTCACAAACAAGCATGGTTTCTCTTGTTTTGGAGGCCACCCCCCCCAATGCCCCCCCGGAGGGAGATGGCCGAATGTAGGCGTTGGGATGAACAGACAATTTTTCCATGCGGGTTTTGTCTGCCATGACACTTCCGCCGCTTCGAGTACTGCTGGGATCCACCGCCAGAACCGCTATCCTATGCCCCTTTTCCGCCAGATACAGGCCAAAACTCTCTATAAAAGTGCTCTTTCCCACCCCGGGTACACCGGTGATTCCAATGCGTACCCCATGTCCGGAGTGAGGAAGAAGTTTTTCAAGGATCCTTCGGGCTGTTTTCCGATGAGATTCCAGAGAACTTTCTATCAAGGTAATGGTTTTGGCCAGGATCCTTCGGTTTCCCCCAAGCACACCATCGATATATTTCTGGGGATCATCCGACATTATTTACGTTTATCCAGAGCGTTCAATACCTGGTTTACCGATTGGGTAATCGGTGTGCCCGGTCCGAATATACAGGAAACCCCCTTATCATAGAGAAACTGGTAGTCCCCTGGAGGAATCACTCCCCCTACAACCACGAGGATATCATCTCCTCCCTCTTTTTTCAGATGTTCGATAAGTTCAGGAACCAGGGCCTTATGACCTGCCGCCAGGCTGGACGCCCCCACAACGTGGACATCATTTTCCACAGCCATTTTTGCGGCCTCTTCCGGGGTTTGAAACATCGGACTGATATCCACATCAAAGCCCAGATCGGCAAAAGCAGTAGCCACCACTTTAATGCCACGGTCATGGCCGTCCTGTCCCATTTTGGTCAGAAGAATTCTTGGACGTCTTCCTTCTTTTTCCAAAAATTCCTGGGTTCGTTTCCTGATCGCATCAATAATTTCACTGTCTCCAAATTCCGCTGCATAAACGCCTGAAATACATTGCGTCGTTGCTACATACCGACCGAATACTTTCTCCATGGCATCTGAAATTTCTCCCACCGTAGCTCTTGCCCGGACCGCCGGGATACATGCAGCCAAAAGGTTTTCTCCTGTTTCAGCTGCTTTGGTAATCGCTTCCAAAGCCCTTTTCACGGCCTCATTATCTCTTTTGGTTTTAATTTCTTTCAACCGTGAAATCTGTTCATCGCGAACGGCCTCAGGTACTTCCAGAACTTCAAGATCAAGCTTTTCATCCTTAAGCTGATATTTATTAACCCCAACGATAATTTCACTTCCGCGATCTATCTGGGCCTGCCGGCGTGCGGCTGATTCCTCAATGCGCATCTTGGGCCAACCGGTTCCAATGGCTTTGGCCATGCCACCCATTTGTTCCACTTCATCGATAATTTTTTGGGCTTCATTGACAATGGCATTAGTCAAAGCTTCCACATAATAAGAACCTCCCATGGGATCAACCACATGGCAAATCTTGGATTCTTCCTGGATAATCAGTTGCGTATTTCTGGCAATTCTCGCACTGAAATCCGTGGGCAAGCCGACAGCTTCATCAAATGAATTGGTATGAAGCGACTGGGTTCCGCCCAGTGCAGCCGCCAATGCCTCCAATGTGGTTCGAATGATGTTGTTGTAAGGATCTTGCGCAGTCAAAGACCAGCCGGAGGTCTGCACATGGGTCCTGAGCATACTGGAGCGGGGGTCTTTGGGGTTGAATTGACTCATGAGCCGATGCCAGAGGAATCTGGCTGCCCGAAGCATGGCAATTTCCATAAAAAAGTTCATACCCACCCCAAAGAAAAAAGAAAGTCTGGGCGCAAAAGCATCAATATCCAGCCCCGCTTTAATGGCTGCCCTGACATATTCAACTCCATCCGCCAGGGTAAAAGCGCACTGTAAAACAGAGTTTGCCCCGGCTTCCATCATATGATACCCGCTTATACTGATGGTATTGTACCGGGGCATGTGTTTAGAGCAATAGCCGATAATGTCGGAGACGATCCTCATGGAGGGTTCCGGCGGATAAATATAAGTATTACGGGTGAGATATTCTTTGAGAATGTCGTTCTGGATGGTACCGGCTAACTGCTCCTGTTTAACTCCCTGCTCCTCAGCAGCCACGATATAGCCTGCAAGTATCGGCAAAACCGCTCCATTCATGGTCATGGACACGGTCATTTTATCCAGCGGGATCTGATCGAAGAGTATTTTCATATCTTCGATGGAATCGATGGCGACTCCTGCTTTACCGATATCGCCCCGGACTCTGGGGTGGTCCGAATCGTATCCGCGATGGGTTGCCAAATCAAAGGCGACTGAGAGTCCTTTCTGTCCTCCTGCCAGACACCTTCTGTAAAAGGCATTGGATTCCTTGGCGGTTGAAAAACCGGCATATTGCCGGATAGTCCAGGGCCTTCCGGCATACATGGTGGCCATAGGACCCCGGACATAAGGAGGGAATCCCGGAAGGGTATTGGCATTTTCCAATGCTTCCAGGTCTTCGGCGGTATAAAGCGGCTTTACTTTAATACCCTCCGGGGTTTCCCAAACCAACTCTTCCGGAGACCTGCCTTTCATCTGCTTTTTGGCAAGCTCCACCCATTTATTTTTGTCCGGATGTTCAGTCATGGCATACTCCTTAAAATTCTTAATTGTACAAATTGATTTCGAATTTCAATTATTCGGTTTTTTTAGTGAACGAGCGCTCAGTCAAAAATCTTCCTTATAAGAAACTCGAACAGATGTCAATTGAAAAACCAAAGGATATGCCAAACTTTATCTTTCACATAGTTCCACAAGAACTCCGTTGGTGGATTTCGGATGCAGGAACGCAATTTTTGCCCCACCCGCACCAATCCGGGGTTTCTCATCAATTAGACGAATTCCTTTTTGTTTGAGTTCAGCCAGAGCCTCATCAATATTTTCTACCCTGAAAGCCACATGCTGGATTCCCTCGCCTTTCTTTTCCAAATATTTGGCAATGGGACCATCCGGAGCGGTAGACTCCAGCAATTCGACTTCACTCTCCCCTACGGGAAAAAATGCGGTGGTGACCTTTTGTTCCTGAACCGTCTCAGAACCTTCAAAAGGAAGGCCCAGAACATCGGTCCAAAAGTTTTTTCCATCATCAATGCTTTTAACGGCGATTCCCAGATGATCGATTTTTAAAATTTTCATCCAACTCTCCTTTCAAATCATAAACAGTGTTGTCTAAATTAAATGAACCTTTCCATGACCCTTTTAAATCCTGGCATAGCCCGGGTAATGGTTTCATCATCCACACAATATGAAATACGAAAATGCCCGGGACCTCCAAAACCGATACCGGGAACCGTGAGAATAAATTCTTCCTGAAGCGCCCTGACAAAAGCCACATCATCAGGTATCGGGGTTTCAGGAAAGAGATAAAATGCGCCCGGCGGTTTTGTGAACCGATATCCGCATGCTTTCAGGCCATTGCACAGCAGATCTCTTTTGCGTGAATATTCATTGATATTGACGGAAACTCCCTGGAGCTGAGCAACAACTCTTTGCATTAAAGCAGGGGCATTGACAAAACCTAAAATACGGTTGGCCAGAGTCATGCCTGCGATCAAATCTTTTTTGTGGGTTACATTGGGGCTGACTGCAATGTATCCGATACGCTCTCCCGGAATTGAAAAATCCTTGGAATATGAGGTGGCCACGATACTTTCAGGGTAACATAAAAAAATACTGGGCACCTTGTGGTCGTCATACACAATCTTACGATAGGGTTCATCGGAGATGAGGTAAATGATGGTTCCAAATTGTTTACTTTTTTCTTTCAGGAGATTTCCAAGATCCTGCAGGCTTTTTTCAGAATAGATTTGGCCTGTTGGATTGTTGGGTGAGTTGATCAGAACAGCCTTTGTCTTGTCGGTCAAGACCCGGGATATGGCATCCAAATCCAGTGTAAAATCGGAATTGGTAGATACGGTTTTTAATATTCCTCCATGATTATCCGCATAGAATACGTATTCAACAAAATAAGGCGCCGGAGTGACTATTTCTTCGCCGGGATTTAAAATGGTTTTTAGGATCACATTGAGGGCTCCTGCAGCACCGCAAGTCATAATAACATCATCGGGCATGATGTCGATTCCATGTTCCTGCGAAGCATATTTCGCAACAGACATCCGTACCGGAGGATATCCTGCATTCGGCATGTACGCATGGTCTGTTGGTCGAAGAGAGTCGACCGTCTCTTTTAAAACCCGCATAAAATCCATTGGAGGCGAAACATTGGGATTTCCCAGGCTGAAATCAAACACGTTTTCAGAACCATGTTCGGCTTTTAATCGCGCACCTTCTTCGAACATTTTTCGAATCCATGAGGATTTTTCCATGAAACCTGCTATTTTTACCGCCACAGTCATTTTTTGCTCCCCCATGATATAAATTGGCCGGATATTCCAGAATATTTAAAAAATCCCCCTGAATGCCGTCTTTGAAAGCGGGTCGGGGGGATTTTGAACATGTTTTGGAATTTTAATCCGAATCTGTTTTGAGCTTTTACAAAACAACTCTTAAACCGATTCGACGCTCTTAACTTCAGGAATCTCTTTTTTCAAAAGCCTTTCAATTCCATTTTTCAAGGTCATCTGAGACATGGGGCAGCCCTTACATGCTCCTGTTAACCGCACCTTGACAATGCCGTTTTCCACATCTACCAGCTCAACATCTCCACCATCCGCCTGGAGCATCGGCCGAATTTTATCCATTACCGCTTGTACTTTCTCTTTCATAATTACACCCCTTTTCTTTTTAATTTTGGAAATATTACCCATGTGTTGAAATTGTTACATGTTGGAGTCAGGTTTTCAAGTTTCAACATCACCTCAGCCCATAAAAATGATTTCTGAATTCATTAAATCGATTTTCTTTGATAGCCGTTCGAATCTCTTTCATTAGCGTTACAAAAAAGTGAATATTGTGGATGGTGTTCAACCGATACACCAACAGTTCCCTTGCCAGGTAAAGGTGTCTCAGGTATGCCCGACTGTAATAGCGGCATGTGTAGCAATCACAATTTTCATCAACAGGGCTGGTATCATATTTAAAACGGGAGTTACATATGTTCAGATTGCCTCCGGGTGTAAACAGCTGGCCGTTTCGTGCATTTCTGGTAGGCAAAACACAATCGAACATATCTGCCCCCAGGCCGACCAGTTCTACGAGATCTTCCGGAGTTCCCACGCCCATAATATATTTCGGGAAATCATCAGGAATACAGGCAAGAGACAACTCCCCAATTTCATAAAGCATTTCCTTGGGCTCACCCACACTCAGACCTCCAACAGCATAACCACTAAAACCGATATCCGTCAAAGATTCAGCAGACTTTTTTCGAAGATCTTCGAACATCCCCCCCTGAATAATGCCGAACAAAGCATTATTGCCCGATGCTTTGGTTTCCCAGACTTGTTTACATCTTTTGGCCCAATTTAGTGTATGATCAAGGGCCTTGTCGGCCTCATTCCAGGTTGCGGGATACTGAATACAGTCATCCAGACACATGATAATGTCGGATCCAAGATCCAGTTGAATCTCGACAGCCCTTTCAGGGGTCAGCATGTGTTTTGAACCGTCGATATGAGATTGGAAGCTCACCCCTTCTTCCTTGATTTTAGCTAGTCTGGCAAGTGAAAATACCTGAAATCCGCCACTATCCGTAAGAATAGCCCGATCCCAATGCATGAAATCATGCAGACCACCAAACCGGTTAATCACATCACAACCCGGTCTCAAATAAAGATGATAGGTATTGCCCAAAATGATTTGGGCCCCGATTTCCTGAAGCTCTTCGGGAGACAATGCCTTGACGGTTCCTAGCGTTCCCACCGGCATAAATACCGGAGTCTCAACAATACCGTGGCTGGTTTTTAGCTCACCCGTTCTGGCTTTTCCGGTTTTAGACTTGCAAGTGATTGTAAATTCAAACATAAATTCCGATTAATCCCGATAGTATCCTGCCCGGTTTTAAGCCTGGCTATTCTATAAACATGGCATCTCCATAACTGTAAAACCGGTAATTATTTTCAATGGCATTTTGGTAAGCTGCAAGAATTTTTTCCCTCCCGGCAAATGCCGATACCAGCATGATCAGCGTGGATTCCGGAAGGTGAAAATTGGTGATTATTGCATCGACTCCTTTAAATCGGTACCCAGGATAGATAAAAAGATCACATGAATCCGAACCCGGCACGACTTTCCCATGCTTATTCAGAGAGTATTCCAGGGTCCGGACACAGGTTGTGCCTACGGCGACAATCCTTCGATGATTTCGCATTCCATCATTGATTATCTTGGCAGCCTCATGGGATATATTAAATTGTTCAGAATGAATCCTGTGTTCCCGAATATCCGAAACACGAACGGGGACAAAGGTACCATATCCCACATGAAGTGTAATGGATACAATGGTTACGCCTTTTTTTTGAATTTTTTCGAGAAGTGTTTCGGTAAAATGAAGACCTGCTGTGGGTGCCGCAACCGCACCTTTCTGGCTGGCATAAACCGTCTGATAAGCTGTGCGATCATCATCAAAAACCTCTGGGCCTTGATCACGGCGGATATAGGGTGGAACCGGCATTTTTCCAAAGCGATCCAGCATTTCGCTGAAATCACCCGAACATAAAAATTGTACATAATAAAAACCATTGTCAGCATCCATTACGGTTGCATTAAGGCCTTGATCAAAATAAATCCGCTGCCCCGGCTTGGGTCGCTTGGACGATTTGATAAGGCACTTGACAACACCATCAGGTTCCGGTTTTTTATCCCTCTCATTCTCATGGTATTCCAAAATAAAGACCTCGGCTTTTCCTCCGGTCTCCTTGGTGCCGATCAGACGGGCGGGAATAACCTGTGTATTGTTGATCACGAGAATATCATCAGGAGTCAGAAAATCTGCAAGTTCATAGAAAAGGCAATGGTTGACCTCTCCGCTTTTTCGATTCATTCTGAGCAATCTGGAATGATCCCTCTGTTTTTTGGGCTGCTGGGCAATTAAATCTTCAGGTAATTCAAAGTAATAGTCTTTTAAATGATACATCTTGATTTGAAATCCATCATGGTATTCTAAACAGATATTCCGCTAAGTTCTTCCAATATAGATCAAAAACAGCCCCGCAACCATCAAAAAGAATCCAAAAACTCTTAAAGCCCTGTCTTCTATTTCCAGAAGTTTTAAAACGAACTTTTTCATTTTGTCCGGGAATGCAAAGTACGGAAGCCCCTCGACAATCATCACCATTCCGATGACACACAGGAAATAGTCCATGCCGCTCCTTAAATTTTATTATAGAAGAAAAAAACTGAAATATAAAATTGAAATGCCTTTTTTGTCAAAATAAAAGCCCAAGCCTAAAAGCTGATATGTTCGGTTTGTCGGTAAACCCAATTCATTCCGGTAACATCCGGACTGGATAGGAATTTTTTCAGGCACTACCCGATAGTTGATAACGTGATTTAAACCACCTTTTTTTTGTTGGATTTTTTGGTTAGAAAATAAATGGCACAAGAGGACCGGTATTTGCAATATAACTCAGGATCTTTGCATTCAAGACACTCATCGCACATTCGGATCAGATGTTTCATGCATATATAAGGGGTTTGCCTGTCAGGATGTTTTTCACAGCTATTCATTTCCGGAAACCTCTCAAAGTTCTGTACAAGGATCTTTTATTCCGATAAAGAGTCAATCTAATCTTTTTTACGCAAAGATCAATGCAGACGGACTCTAAAAAATGTTTCCCATAAAATTTCATTCTTTTTTATCGATTCAAGTTTTTTCAGCTTTGATCTGTTTTGCGGCCATCTACCCGTTGGCGTGGTTCACGAAACCGGCCTTTGCTGAAGAACCTGGCAATGTTATCAGCATACAATTTGAAAATGATCTGTTTGGAGGAGGAACCGACCGGTATTTCACCCACGGTACAAGAATACAGGCAGTGACCAAGCCTATCCCATGGATCACGAACATTGCGGATAAGTTTCCCTGGTTCAGCAAAACACGAGCGTTTGAAAATCCCGATGATATTCTTCAAGCCAGAACCAGCGTATCAATAGGACAAAATATTTTTACACCCGATGACATTTCAGAAACAGAATTGATTGAAGATGACGTTCCCTATGCCGGATGGCTTTACCTGGGGCTGGGGGTTATGGCCAACCAGGGGATAAACCGTTTTGACCAGCTTGAATTGAATATCGGTGTTGTGGGCCCTTCCTCCATGGCCGAAGAGGTTCAGACCGAATGGCACAGCCTATTCGGTATCACCAAACCCAGAGGCTGGAAAAACCAGCTGCATGATGAACTCGGATTGGTGCTTTATTATGAACAAGCCCATCGTTTTGAAACCAAAGACCGGATTCTGGGATTAAAATGGGATTTAATCCCCCATTTTGGGGGAAGTATCGGCAATGTCTATACATTTGCCAAGCTCGGATTTACGCTAAGGTTCGGACCTCATCTGGCAAGGGATTTCGGGCCTCCTAAAATCCGGCCGAGTTTGCCGGGAAGCGGATTTTATTCGCCCAAAAAAGGATTCAACTGGTACCTGTTTACGGGGGCTGAATCCAGGTTTGTGCTTCAGAACATTTTCCTGGATGGCAACACTTTCAAAGATAGCCATTCGGTGGATAAAAAACCGTTGGTCTATGACCTTCAGGCCGGTGTTGTAATGCAATACAACCGTTTACGCCTTTCCTATACTCACATTTATAGGTCCGAAGAGTTTTACAAACAAACCAAACCCCACAAATACGGATCACTCAACATTTCCTATCAGTTCTGATTATTCATATAATATTAATAGGTTAGATTGACTTTCGATTTAATTGTCGTATTTTTATAAAGGTGCCTATTATCATAAAGTGAGTTATTTCTCTTCATTCTCGCCCGAAAAGATTCATCGAGTGATGTGGCACGCGGAACCGTTCATGAAAACCGAATTTCAGCTTTTTCTGACTGAAACCATGGGTTAATGAGGAGGTTTCGATGAATTATCAGCCGTATTCCATTAAAAATTTCAATGAAATTTCTCAGCTTAAATCTTTAAGCGGAGCCGATAGATTCGCAATGCAGATTGTTGGCAAAGTGTTACCTTTCAAAACCAACAGCTATGTGATCGAGCATTTGATTGACTGGACCAATATTCCCGATGATCCCATTTATACCCTCAATTTTCCGCGAAAAGAACTGTTAAGAGATAAACACTACCATCTGCTGGAAAGCCTTTTGAAAAGCGGGGCCGGCCATGACATTATTACCGCTGCAATTCAAAAGATAAGAATGGAACTCAATCCGCATCCTGCCGGCCAGAAATACAATATTCCTTCTGTTGATGGAGTTATATTAAGCGGAGTTCAGCACAAATACAGAGAAACCGTACTGTTTTTTCCAAGCCAGGGACAGACCTGCCATGCTTATTGTACATTTTGTTTCCGATGGCCTCAGTTTGTGGGAATAAAAGATTTGAAATTCGGCATGAAAGAAATTGAACTTCTGGTTCAGTATTTAAAAAATCACAGGGAAGTCACCGATGTCTTGTTTACCGGGGGTGACCCGTTGATCATGAAATCAAAAATTCTATCTCAGTATATCGATAAACTTCTCGATGAAGACCTCTGGAATATTAAAACCATTCGAATAGGGACCAAAGCCATTGGATATTGGCCTTATCGATTCCTTACCGATGATGATGCCGTTGACCTGTTAAGACTTTTTGAAAAGATTATCGGCAAAGGAAAAAATCTTGCGATTATGGCCCATATCAATCATCCTGTTGAAATCCAAACTGACCCTGCGTTGGAATCGATTCGTAAAATTCTGTCAACCGGGGCACAGATTCGCACCCAGTCTCCTGTTTTGATGCATATCAACGACTCGCCTTCAGTGTGGGCACGCATGTGGCGTCAGCAAGTCAATAACAATTGCATCCCCTATTATATGTTTGTTGCGCGGGATACGGGAGCTCAACACTTTTTTGGTATTTCCCTGGTTGAGGCATGGAAAATATTCAGAAAAGCATATCAAAGGGTCAGCGGTATCTGCAGAACCGTCAGAGGGCCAAGCATGAGCACAACCCCCGGAAAGGTCCAGGTGTTAGGTGTCAGTGAAGTCAAAGGCGAAAAAGTGATCGTACTGAGATTTCTGCAGGGAAGAAATCCCGATTGGGTCGCCCGACCCTTTTTTGCAAAGTACGATAACAATGCTCTATGGTTCAATGAATTGAAGCCGGCATTTGGAGAAGATCGATTTTTCTTTGAAGATGAACTGGATAAAATTTTCCATGAACATTATGATGATACTGAAATGGATAATTTTGAATAGGATTACACACCATATCCCTGAAAGCTTATTATTATGATTAACACCGACCAGATCAGTCCACAGGTTCTGAAAAACTGCGACATTTCCGACGCAAAACACGCCGGTCTTTATTCAATCTGCAGCCTGGCGCTTCGCTTGAGGGATCTTTATAAATGGGAAAAACGTCTTGATCCGTGGGTTGAAAAAGACTCATCAGAAATACTCGAATGGATAGGCTTAAAAGAAGATCTCTGGACTCACCTGGATGGTCATCACTATTCCCGTTTGTTCATCGATGGAAAATACTTTGATCCATTTGATACGGTTAACATCAACAACATGCTGGCCCCTCTCGGCATTTTATATGGCGCCGGTTACGCAACCAGTTTAAAACCCACTTTTTTTCTGGCAGTTATTGAAAAAGAATTAACCATTGAAAACATCCAGGTTTTTGTTTTAGGCCGGGAACTGGCCAGAGATCTTCTGACTCTTCCGGCTCTCTCTCAAGACGGCCAGGTTGTTTTCAGGAAAGAATCCGCAAGGCTTTTTTTATGGGATCAACTTGTCTATCTGAAAAAATCCGGGCAACCTTTTCTCTGGTATGCACTCAAAAAATGCGGAATAGAAACGACCAACCCTAAAATTCTGAGGCAGCACCTAACTTCTCTCCTGGACTTTTATCAATACACTTATATTTATCATGAATTAGGAGAAATCAAAGATTCCGATTTTGACACAAATCTATGGCGTGAAATCATTGCTGCCTACCCTCACAGTATTGTCGAATATTTTGCAAGAACCATCAAAGACCTCCTGGCCGATACCAATGCTTTCGGGACGTTACACCATATGGTCCGGGAACAGAAGGACATATCCCTTGGGTTATATGCTGCATTTTTCGATGGTCTTGCACGAAGTCTTTTTCCCGAACTCCGAGAGGCATTTAAATACTTTTCCATGTCTGGTGACTGGGAAGAAATCAAAAAAGCCGTTACCATAGGCTATGACACGGCCAGGCGAAATACGGATATGATGATTGATCTCTACCACGAAAGCCTTGACCGGGAAGATGCCCGATGGATTGAAAAAAAAATTGAATCTCACATTCATCGCCTCCAAAATCATCCCCAACAGAAAAAATAAATTGCTTGACATTTGATCTCAGTATGTTAAGGTTTGTCCAAATTAGTTTGAGATGAAATAAATTTAACAAAATATGTATCAACTACATTGATTTGTATTGGATCATTGTTTATCATGCTAAATGCCAATGACTAACTTTAAAAAAAATTCCCGTGATGCGAAATTTTGCCACCCTTGAACGGTTCTGCTGAAACAAACCGAAGAGGGTTATGCCTTCCTGCTGAATATTATCCTGATAAGCGTTCGAAACAAATAGACAACCGATGAATCGGCAAAGCAGGAGTAGCATTTCAACCCAAGGACGGAGAAAATTGTGAATAACAGACAAATAGAAGAATCCAATAGATTGTTGGGAGATCAAACTGCGGAGATGCTTCTGAAAGTACATGAGGATGCTCTCTGGATACTGGAAAATATGGGTGTCGGTTGCAAACAGCCGGATATCCTCGAAATGTTTAAAAAGTATGAAAATTCAGGCCAGGCTGTCGTTTATGACAATCGTATTTATATCATGACCGACCTGGTCAAAAGTTGCCTCGAAAGTGTGCCCGGCATCAAAGATTTTTTTGTTCCCAAAAATTCTTTTTTTGTCGGCGGAACCGCACCCTATATTTATGACGACAAAGCAGGGATCGGTGGGGTTATACCAACTCCGGACCATGTTAAACAGATTGCCCGGATCGCCGAGAACAAGGATATCATCGCCGGGATGGGTCGCGGGGTTAAGCTGAAAGATGAATCCGAGCAGATTAAGATCATGGCGGAAAACTGTTCCAAGCCTCTTTATTTTGCAGTAACCAATGACAAATCACTGGAAAAGGCCTGCGAAATCTATCAACACCGGAAAAACATCATGATTGTTTTCTGCCTGACACGCCCCCCCCTCGAGGTGAATGAAAATTTCTCCGATTCTTTTTACAAAGTGGCCAAAGCAGGCCTTCCTTTGTTTATTTCAGCCATGCCCATGGCAGGAATCAGCGCACCTTATTCCTATAACGGAGTCCTGGCCATGACCCATGCAGAGGTCCTATTCGGCATATGCACAGCTCAATTGATCACCCCAGGAATCACCTGTATTCATGCGGGTTTTCCGACAATTGCAGACCCAAGAATCGAATACAATCCCAACTATGGGCTTGTGAGTCACAATCTGCTCAACATTCTGATGAGCCATCTGAACATGATGCTGGATCTGCCCACATGCCAGAATGCCGGCGCCACCCATGAGGAGCATCCTACACCGAGGGCTTATGATGATGCCAAAAAAGGACAGGCTTTGTGTAAAAAATATGGTTTCCACATGATCCGGCATCCGTTTGCCTTTTTACGTTATCTGATCGATTTTTCCATTGAAAAACTTGATAAGGCCTCACGGATCGCTGAAACCGTTACACCCGAAGATGCTCCCGAACTGGAAATGCCTGTTTATGATCCTCGCGCCATGGAGTCGATTCAGAAAACTGGTTTGGGGATGTACATGGATGATCCGCTGACAACCTCAAATATCGGAAAAATTTTTGTGCAATAGAAATACATCCTCTTTGGAAAAGGGGCTGAAAGCAAAAAGTCTTCTTATTTAAAAAAAGGAGACCTAAAGGATTTTCAATAGACGTTTAAACTCATCAGTTTAATTTGAAAACAAAGGAGAAATATATGTGTGGTTTAGCAGGATGTTTCGGTACCAAAGACAAAAAAACGATCGACAAAATGCTGGATGCTTTGGAGCACAGAGGCCCCAATGATCGCGGCATCCACAGTTTCGGAAACAAGGCTGTTTTCGGCCATACCCGGCTTTCCATCGTTGATGTGGCCAAAGGCCATCAGCCCATTCTTGCAGAGAATGGCCGGATGGGTCTTATTTGCAACGGTGAGATTTATAATTTCAAAACGATCCGAAAAAAGCTTAAGAACAGATACGGCTTTAAAACACAATCGGATTCGGAAGTCATTCTTCACAACTACCGTGAAAAAGGTCCTGACTGCGTCAAGGATCTGGATGGAATGTTTGCTTTTGCAATCTGTGACGGTGACAATTTCATGCTCGCCCGAGATCCTGTGGGTATCAAACCACTTTATTACGGTTACTACAAAGGCAATATGTATTTCAGTTCTGAATTAGGTGCCATGAGCTTGGCAGGCGTAGATGAAGTTCACGAATTTCCGGCAGGACATTACTATACACCTCAAGAAGGTTTTGTTCAGTATTACCGTGTGCCTGACGTGGAAGATCATTTACTCACCGATATTGGTGAAACCAAGGAAATGATCAGAAAAAAATTTATCAATGCGGTTAGAAAGCGTCTCCTGGCCGATCCCGAGGTTCCGGTCGGTTCGTTCTGCTCCGGAGGTCTCGACAGCAGCCTGGTGGCGGCCATTGCAGCCGACTATATTCCTAACCTGCACACTTTTGTTGTGGGTATGAAAGATGAAAACGGCAATCTCAGCGACGATATCAAGGCCGCACGAATCGCGGCCAAACATATCGGCTCAACCCATCATGAGCTGATCTTTACCGAACAGCAGTATTATGACGCGCTTCCCCAAGTGATTCACAAACTGGAAAGCTATGATCCCTCACTGGTTCGATGTGCGGTTCCATGCTATTTCACATGCAAACTGGCAGCGGATTATGTAACCGTGGTTCTGACCGGGGAAGGCGCCGATGAAGTCTTTACAGGCTATCATTATATGAAACATTTTCCGGAAGACAAACTCAATTTGGAAGCCCGGCGTTGCATCAAAAATCTGCATAATATCAATCTTCAGCGAGCCGACCGGATGGGAATGCTTTTCAGTCTTGAACTCAGAGTGCCTTTTCTGGACGTCGAAATGATCGATTTGGCCATGAAAATTCCGCCTGAACTCAAAATTCGTGACCACCGCGGGGCCCGGATCGAAAAATGGATTTTGAGAAAAGCGTTTGAAGGCACCGGCTATCTCCCGGATGAAATCCTCTGGCGTTATAAGGTTCAGTACACGCAGGGTGCAGGATGCGAAAGCCTTGGTGAGAAACTGGCTGAAAAAATGATGACCGAGGATGAATATGAAAAAATAAAAGCTCAAAATCCCAAAGCGACAATCAACAGCAAAGAAGCTGCTTATTATTTCAAAATTTTTCAACAGTATCATCCTCAGGAATCCATACTAGGTTCCATCGGTATCTGGACGGGATTCGATTTTGCCGAGGAGAGGGAGAAAGTTTGCGGTACTGTCGATGGTGATTTGAAGCACAATCATGTGGAAGAAGATTCAAAAGAATCCGGTAACATCGACATTGAAGAGTTGGCCGAAGAAGACGCAGAGGCTTCGGCAGCATAACAATTTAGATGATCTGGCGACAAACTATAAGCGGGATTTTTTCATTCTGAGCTAAGCGATAAATTTCCTTTAGGATTGAATGTCAATTAAAATCACCATACTGGGCTCCGGGGGATGCACTGTGATCCCCAAACCCTGTTGCAATTGTCGAGTCTGCGCCGAAGCCCGCAAAAAAGGTGTACCTTATGAACGAACCGGACCCAGTGCCTTTTTTCACGATGAAAATTTGCTCATCGACACTCCGGCTGAAATTGCAGTACAGCTCAACCGATGCAGAATCAGGCATGTGGATTTTCTGATATTTTCGCATCTGGACCCAGATCATGTGGAAGGCTTTAGAGTTGTGGAACAAATTGCCCTTGATTTCCGCACATGGAAGGCCTACCCGGAGAAAACAATTCGGCTTATTCTTCCAGAGTACCTTTACAGGCGGATCAAAAAAATTCGATCGGCCTATGGGCCGCTGATCGACTATTATGAAACACAGGGTTTTATTGAAACAATTTCCTTTAAAACCGGAACAAAAATCGGAGAAATGACTATCAGAGCCATCGGCGTAGACAGAGGAACCCAAAAGGCTTTTATATATATTTTTGAAAAATACGGTACGCGAGTTGTTTATGCCCCGTGCGATATCAAGCCTTTTCCTGAAAACCATCCGGAGGTGGCTGATGCCGACCTGTTGGTTATCCAGCCGGGAATTTTTGAAACGGGGCTGAAACACGGGTTTGTGTATCCAGGGGGCCACATTTCCAGAACCACGCTCTATACATTTGAAGAAACCCTGGCCTTATCACGCCGAATCAATGCACGGCGGGTGCTGTTTATTCATCTGGAGGAATATTGGAACCGCAGCTACGATGATTACATGAACCTGGGAAAAAATTTCGACGGAATTGAATTTGCCCACGACGGATATCACACCCATATCAAGAGAGAGGAGATATATCATGTATGACATAAAAACAGAATCCGTCGATACGGAGAAGATCAAAATGAATGAAAGAAACAAAGACCTGGACAATATAGATCTGCTTGACACAATCCATCAGGATGCCCTTCGGGTGCTGGAGGAAGTGGGAGTCAAGGTTGCATCACGGAGGGTCCGTCAGATTTTTGAAGACACCGGAATGGCGGCTTATGACGAAGAAACCGGACATCTTCATATCCTTTCACCACTGATCGAGCAAACACTCTCCACTGCCCCCAAACGGGATCAATACTGGATTCCGGAAAATTCATTCGGCATAGGCGGAACCGCCCCTTTTGTGTATGACGATACGACCCGTGATTTAATACCCCCTACGTTTGAACATTTGAAAAAGATTGCCACCATTGCCAATGAAGCCGATGTCGTCAATTTCATGGCAAGAGGGGTACTGATCAAAGGCGAGGAGATCAAAGTACTCGATACCATTGTCGAACATTGTGACAAACCTATATATGCCGCAGTTGTTACCGAGGAAGGTATTGCCAGGGCAAAAGAAATCGTCGACACCCGGGGAAAACTGACGGTTCAATTTTCCATCATCAACAGCCCCTTAAACCTGATCAACTCCATGATGGACTCATTTTTTTCATGCGTGGAAAAAAACATTCCCATTTATGTTTCCACCATGCCCATGGCAGGGCTTTCCGGCCCTTATTCCATGTCCGGATTATTAACATTGACCCATGCTGAAGGCTTGTTCGGTGTTGCCCTGACTCAGCTTATCAATCCCGGCATAACGGTCGTTCATGCCGGGTTGCCGTCTATTGCCAACATCCAGAAAAATTATGCGGTGGACCTGGGAATGATTTCTCACAATATCGCAAACCTGCTTCAGGATAAAATAAACCGAAAGCTGGGGCTTCCATCCATTCAGACCGCCTGTACCACAAGCCAGGATCATCCGAATAAACAAGCCGAGCAGGATGCTGTCAATGGATTTTCAATCATGAAAAAATACGGATTTCACCATATGCGTCATTGCTTTGGTTTTTTGCGGGAACTGATTTCCTTTTCCATTGCTAAACTGGAAAGACATATCGAACTGTGTCGTGAAACATTACCCGAGCAGGCACCTGAATTTACCCTGGAACCCTATGACCCCGAAGGCTTTGACTGTATCGCCCGAAATGGCAGCAATCCAAATTATATGCGGGATGATCACACTCTGAGAAATACGGGAAAAGCTTTCCTTTTGTAACTAATGTAATCCAAATAATATAATTAAGGAGGAAATCATCATGTCAAATCTTCAGGTACTTACCGAAGCGGTTGTAAAAGGAGATGAAGATAAAATTAAACTGTTAATTCTGGAACTGTTAAATGCAGGCATTCCGGCCAGAGAAATCATGGAGGACGGTCTGATTGCAGGGATGAACATCGTCGGTGAAAAAATGGAAACTGAGGAAATGTTTATTCCGGAAGTTCTAATGTCTGCCAAAGCCATGAGCGGAGGTGTGGAAATATTAAAACCACAGCTGACAGAAGAGGAAAATGTCATCTCAGGAATCATGGTACTCGGAACGGTTCAGGGGGACCTGCACGATATCGGCAAAAACCTGGTGAAAATGCTTATGGAAGGGGCCGGTTTTTCAGTCATCGATCTGGGCACGGATGTTTCTCCTGAAGCCTTTGTGGATGCTATCAAGGAAAACCATGCTGATATAGTTGGGATGTCTGCCTTGTTAACGACCACCATGCCCAAAATGCGAGAAACACTGGAAGCCATAGAGAACGCAGGGATTCGTGATCAGGTCAAAGTACTTGTGGGCGGTGCGCCGGTTACGGAAAATTTTGCAAAGGAAATAGGAGCAGACGGCTACGGCTATGATGCAGGCTCTGCTGTCCGAATCGCTAAAACCTATATGACCAATTAACCAACAACCCGATTTGATTGATAAAAACCAGAGCCTTTTGCGAAATCATAACCATTTATTGAAACCATAATCTCATATTCATCAGGAAGGAAACCATAAATGACAACCATCTGCAGCAATCAGAGGGCCTTGAACAGCCCTTATGCGAAAAAGCTCTCAGAAGACCAGTGCCGCAAACTTTACTGGGCATGTCTCGAAATTCTGGAACGTACCGGGGTCCAGTTATATGAACAGGAAGCTGTCGACCTTCTCAAAAATGCAGGAGCCCACGTCAGTGACGGCAACCGTGTAAGAATTCCATCTGGTTTGGTGGAAAAGGCGTTCGCCACAGCTCCCAAAAAAATCACCCTTTGTGATCGAAATGGAAACCGGGTCATACAGGCAGGAGGGCATCGCAGCTATTTCGGTACCGGGTCCGACTGCCTGAACATCCTGGATCATCGCACCGGCCAACGACGGCAGGCTGTCTTGAAAGACATTAAAGAAGGCATGGTTCTTTGTGATGCCCTTGAACATATCGATTTTGTCATGAGCATGTTTCTTCCCTCCGATGTCCCTCAGGAGACCCTGGACCGCTATGAAATGGAAGCCATGCTCAACTACACCACCAAACCGATCATCTATGTCACCACAGAGTTTTCCGGTTGCATGGACGCGGTCAAAATGGCTGAAATCGTTGCAGGAAGCCCTGAAGCATTGGCCCAAAATCCCATCGCGGCCTGCTATATCAATGTCACCACAGGGCTTCGTCACAACAAGGAAGCCTTGCAAAAACTTTTGTACCTTTCTGAAAAAGGACTTCCGTTCACCTATATTCCGTCGGCTCAAGGAGGTGTAACAGCCCCGATTACCATCGCTTCCACCATGGCTATCAATAACGCCGGAGTGCTTGCAGGACTGGTCATATCACAGTTGAAACGCGAAGGTGCCCCTTTCATTATGCCCGGGTGGGGAGGCAACATGCTGGATATGCGAACTACCATTCAACCTTATGCTGACCCTGAAAAACGAGGACAGGCTATCGACTTTGCCCATTTTCTGGGTATCCCCACCTTTGCCCTGGCAGGATGCAGCGAATCCAAACTGGTGGATGAACAAGCTGCCGCTGAAGCCGCAATGACCCTGTTTACCGATGCCATATTCGGCGGCAATTTTGTCCACGATGTGGGGTATCTCGAATCCGGCCTGTGCGGCTCCCTGCCTCAACTGGCCATATGCAACGAAATTTTGAGCTGGCTGGATGCCTTCATGAAAGGCATTGAAATTTCCGATGAAACCCTTTGTCTTGATTTGATCGACGAGATCGGCCCTGAAGGCCAATACCTTGACTGTCAACACACCCTGGATCATTTCCGGGACCGCTGGTATCCGAACCTGTTTGACCGTTCCGGATTCGATGGATGGCAGGCCAAGGGAGGAAAATCTTTAGGCCAAAGGGCTGTGGAAGAAGTGGATCGGATTTTGGAAGAACATCAGCCGGAACCTCTTCCGGAAAATATTGCCAAAGCCGTGCACAAAATTACGGAAGAGGCCGAAAGCAAGCTGTAATTTCAACAAAATTGAGCGATTATTTTTATTTAAAAGCTCTCCGCCCGGCTGCGCCGGGTCCGAACCAATACGATAAATAAAAAGATGTCCGTGTTCAGGTTTCAGGACTGGTTCCAGATACTCGGGACGATTGCCTGAACACTGGACACTGAATACTGAAACCCTTTTTTCTTTGAACATCCCCTTTTTTTTCGGATTCGGATAGTGTTTTTTAAATTCTTCCTGTGTTCTATGATAGAAGTTTCATTCTTCCGCCCAGTTCTCAAGTATAAGCCCCGGCACCCTTTCAAATTCATTGATATTGTTTGTTACAAGGATTAGCCCGAATGACCTGGCATGTCCGGCAATCATCATGTCATAAGGTCCTATGGGCTGACCGATCTTATATAACGCCGCCCGTATCCGGCCAAAATGATATGCTGCTTTGTTGTCAAAAGGTAAAACTTCAAGGCGTGCCGTCATAGCTTCAATATCTGCCAGATTCCGTTCCAACTGTTTGGAATATTCAGCCCCAAAAACCAATTCTCCTAAAGTGACGGTGGAAATGCATATTTGGCCTTCATGCATTTTAAAGCGCCATTTCACTTGCTTTGGGCGATTTTTCATGGTGTATATGACAATGTTGGTATCCAAAAGATACTTTAGCATTATGACGTCTCCCGGAGCTTGTCTTCAGGTTGCTTACGCTCTGTCATAAAATCACTTGAAACACCAGGAGAATCAAACCAATCATCCCATGATTGACCCGCGGGAGCAATAATACGTTTATTGCCGATTGCCGTGATTTCTACATCCTTGACTGATTCAGGAAAGGCAACTTCTTTGGAAAGACGAACTGCCTGGCTTCGGTTGCTTTTAAAAATCTTAGTTTTAATAATTCCCATTTGGATCCTCCGAAAAATGTTTTATTGGTTTTCCCTTTTTTCATTTCCCTATGCAAAGCTTTACGTTTTATCTCGGATTGTAACACCCTCATGGGATATGTCAACAGGATATATCCTTTGTAGTCAAAAACACGATTTGTATTTATTCAAATCAGACACCAGCGAAAATTAAGGGCATAAATTTTTTTTGATCATTAAAACGTCAAACAATATTATGAAATAAGAATGGATAGGGTCAATTTATTGACATGGTTATCGATCTGAAGTAAAAAGACCCATTATGTATCGGTTCGGGCCCGGGGCATGCTGAGCGCTGAAGCCCAACATCTGAAAACCTTTTCCTGCTCTTGCTTATTGGATAAATAGTTATTTATGATGAACAGTTATCAACATTTGATTCATAAAGAAATCACCATAAAGTTTTATGCCGTTATCGTGGCATTATTCATGATAGCTTTGTTGGTTATGGTCGTTATCGTGAATAAAACCAGATTGAATCAGTATAAAAATCAAGTAAAAATCCTTTCTGAAAAAATTGCCGACATTAAAAGCAACTACAGCATCGCCCAAACTGCCATCGAACACTTAAGAAAAAAAACAGCTGAAATTGAAAAGATATTACACTTTGTTCCGCCATCCCCGGATTTAAAATTGAACAGCTTTCAAGATCCGATAAGTCATATCAGAAAAGACCTTGTTAAACGCAGTGACCTGATACCCTTCGAAGGAGTCCTCGGCGGCACCATGGGATTTTATGATGAAAACAGAATTCATATCCTGAATTACAAGTGGGTTTATGCCCATTTTGAAGACGGCCATATCGGTGGAGAAATGTTGCTGGAATATGGCCTTTCAGAGGACGGAAAAATTAATTGGAAAGTGATTGCTTCTGATCCATAACGATACGATTCGGATATCTCTGTTTGCTTTTCATGAAAGAATCCACTAAATGAATTTACATGGCATATTTATTTCTCATATTGAGCACCCTCTTCTGGTCGGGCAACTTTGTGCTCAGCAGAGGAATCGCAGAAATTATTCCTCCGGTCGCCCTTGGATATTTTCGGTGGATCACAGCTTTTCTGATATTGTTTCCTTTTACTTTCAGACTCATATTTCAAAATTACCATCTGATTAAAAAACACGTTCCATATCTTCTGACACTGGCGTTTCTCGGGGTCAGTACTTTCAACACTCTCATTTACAAGGCCATGCATTACACAACGGCCATCAATGCGGTTCTGGTCACGTCATTTATTCCGATCCTGATTCTAATCATCTCATCGGTCGCATACAGGGAAAAACCGACCCGGATTCAACTGATCGGAATTCTCGCCTCCGTCTCCGGGATCGGCACCATTATTCTAAAAGCAGACATCAACCGGTTGATTCAGCTATCTTTCAACACAGGCGACCTTTTAGTACTTATTGCAGCATTTTCCTGGGCCGCCTATTCGGTGATGCTTAAAAATTACCCCAAAGACCTTCATCCGCTAGTATTCCTCCAAGCCATCATCTTTTTCGGACTGATCATCCTCACTCCTTTTTATGCAGCAGAACTCTATTTTGTGGGCGGATTTCCCATAAACTCATCTACCATGGTCAGCATTCTTTATGTCGGGCTTTTCGCTTCTGTTCTGGCATTTATCTGCTGGAACAAAGCAGTAAGGGAAATCGGCGCCAACAGAGCCGGACCCTTTGTGCATCTTATGCCTGTGTTCGGAACCATCTTTGCCATTATTTTTCTGGAAGAAAAAGTGGCCTATTACCACCTGATCGGCATTATCCTGGTTTTTTCCGGAATAATTATCAGCACAAAAAAGTTTGAAAAATAACGGGCTCCTGCCATTGTGATCATACACCCGGTGTTGAAATAAAAAAGTCTTGGCGCCCTTTTTTTGATTGAACAGGAATATAAAATAAGATAAAGGTTTTGACTATACTTTTAAATGAATGATATTTATTAAAAAAATAAATGCTATTTAATCAAGATGAATTTAAACGAACCAATATCCAATCCCTATTCTTGCCTTTAAACAAGGATAATCAATGAAGCTTGCAGAAATGCTCTGCCGCTGGATAGATGCATTAAACTTCTGGGTGGGCCGTTTTGTTTCCTGGGTGACCTTACTGGTGGTTCTGGTGGTATTTACCGATGTGGTCATGCGCTATGCTTTCAAAACCAGTTATGTTTTTACCCAGGAATTGGAATGGCATCTTTTTTCATTTATTTTTCTGATGGGTGCAGGATATACCCTTTTAAAAGACGGACATGTACGGGTGGATATCTTTTATCAACGCATGACCCCCAAAGCCCGTGCCTGGATTAATCTAATGGGTGTCCTCTTTCTACTGATACCGGGCTGCTATCTTATCATCACCACATCTTATAAGTTTGCATTTACATCCTGGTCGATCATGGAAGGATCACCGGACCCGGGGGGTATTCCCTACCGTTTTGTAATTAAATCCATGATTCCTATCGGTTTCACTCTGGTTTTATTGCAGGGAATCTCTCTCGGCTTAAAAAGCCTGTTACAGATTCTGGGTAAAATTGACGGTCAGAAAAGGAAATGATGAATGGAATATCTTCCAGCCTGGATGTTTTTAGTTCTGACAATCCTTCTGATGTTCGGCTTTCCGGTAACTTTCACCTTGCTGGGAACGGCTCTGGGCTTCGGCCTGATCGGTTTCGGATGGAGTTTTTTTAATTTACTTCCATTGCGAATCTGGGGAATTATGACCAATGTCACCCTGTTGGCCGTGCCACTTTTTGTTTTCATGGGTGTCATGCTGGAGCGGTCCGGGTTGGCGGAAGAACTTCTGGATACCATGGGACTTTTATTCGGAAGGCTTCGCGGTGGTCTAGCCATTTCGGTGGTGGTGGTCGGCGCCCTTCTGGGGGCATCCACTGGAATTGTGGGTGCGACTGTTGTAACCATGGGGCTTTTGGCCGTACCCACCATGCTGCGAAGGGGGTATCAAAAGGAACTGGCCACCGGTACGGTGTCAGCAGCAGGAACTTTAGGCCAGATCATTCCCCCCAGCATCGTGTTGGTATTGATCGGCGATATTGTCGGGGTTTCGGTTGGAAATCTTTTTATGGGCGCAGTATTGCCCGGCCTTGTCCTGGTGCTGCTCTATATTTTTTACATAATAATTGCATCATTTATCTGGCCCCATAGCGCACCAGCCATTCCCCGATCCGAACTGGCGACTTACACGCTCCAAAAATTGACGATGAAAATTTTCCGGGCTCTTATTCCACCGCTTTTTCTGATTGTAGCGGTTTTAGGCTCTATTTTTGCCGGAATCGCCACTCCTACCGAAGCAGCCGCTGTTGGAGCCGTAGGTGCCACCGCGTTGACCATCGTCAATGGTAAATTCAATCTTAAAATCTTGCAAGAGGTCATGGATTCAACCATGCTCTTAACATGCATGGTTTTCATTATCCTGGTGGGTGCCGCAGCCTTTGGCCTGGTTTTTCGTGGGACCGGCGGAGATGAACTGGTCAGAAATTTTCTGAGCGCTTATGCAGATACCCACGGCAAATGGTTCGTGTTGGCCATGGTCATGGGACTGATATTTGTGATCGGTTTTTTTCTGGATTTTATTGAAATAACCTTTATTCATGTCCCAGTACTAGCCCCTATCATGATTGAATTCGGTTTTGATCCGGTATGGCTATGTATCCTTATCGCCGTTAATCTTCAAACGTCTTTCATGACTCCACCATTTGGTTTTTCCCTGTTTTACCTGAAAGCGGTTACGCCTCCTGAAATTTTAACCGGACATATTTATCGGGGAATTATTCCTTTTGTTATCTTTCAATTGATAGGTTTGTTGTTGATCGTCTTTTTTCCGGTACTGGTTAACTGGCTTCCGGAAATCGTATTCAGCCGTTAAAGCTGAAGTTGTTTTTGGCATTGAAAATCCAATCCAATATTTTTCCTGAAAGGAGAGAAACATGAAAAGACGAGATTTTTTAAAAAAGACCGGCCTTTCTGCGGCTGCATTGGCGTCAGCGACTATCGCAGCGCCGTCAGTACTGGCCAAAGAAAAGACCTATGATTGGAAAATGGTGACCACCTGGCCCCCTAATATGCCGATTCTGCAAATAGGGGCCGAGCGTTTTGCCAAAAGAGTGGAAACTGCAACCAATGGGCGGATCAAAATTCATGTGTTTGCTGCCGGTGAACTGGTACCGGCCTTGGAGGTTTTCGATGCCGTTTCCAGCGGCACAGTTGAAGTAGGAAGTGCTGCCGGATACTATTGGGCAGGTAAAGTCCCTGCTGCCCAATGGTTTTCGGCAGTACCCTTCGGATTCAATCCCCAGGGGATCAATGCCTGGTTTTATAGTGGCGGAGGTCTTGAATTGTGGGAGGAAACCTATGCCCCTTTTAATCTGGTACCTCGTCCCCAAGGAAATACAGGAGTGCAAATGGGAGGATGGTTTCGCAAGCAGATGAACACCATTGAGGATTTTAAAGGTCTTAAAATGCGTATTCCCGGACTGGGCGGCAAGGTGGTGGCTAAAGCCGGAGGGACTGTCGTCCTGCTTCCGGGAGGAGAAATTTTTACCTCTCTGGAACGTGGCGTGATTGACGCCACGGAATGGGTAGGCCCTTTACATGATTTACGCATGGGATTTTACCAGGCTGCCAAATACTATTATTATCCTGGATGGCACGAACCCGGTACTTGTCTGGAAGTCATATTCAACAAGAAAGTTTATGACGAACTGCCTGCCGATCTCAAAACCATCCTGGATGCCATTGCCATGGAGACTAATCTCTGGAGCCTGTCCGAGTTTGAAGCTTCCAACGGTGCTGCTTTAGAGGAATTGATCACCAAACACAAAGTCGAGCTGGTGCGGTTTCCAGAAGAATTGCTCAATAGGCTGAGAGTCTTGGCCGAGGAAGTCATGGAAGAAGAAGCAAGTAAAGACCCCATGTCCAAAAAGGTTCATGAAGCCTATAAAACCTTTAAAAAACAGGTGGGCATCTGGGGCACCGTGGCCGATAATGCTTATTTTGATTTGATTGCGGATAAATACTCCCTGAAAGCATAGTTATCGGTTATTAACTGATCCGGCAACAGCTTCGCCAAGGACAGAATCGGCTCAAATCTGACCGGGGTTGGGTTCGTCAGCGCCCAACCCCATAAACCCAGATTTGAGGGACGGACAATATGTATCAAATTGTCATTCTAAGAAGGCGGAACCCCCGATCATAATTCGGCAGGTAGAAACAGGCCCCGACGAAGAGCCTCCGGACCCGAATCAGAAATGGGTATCAGGCCACATCACCACAATGTTTGGAGCCACAGGCAGTATCAGAATATATTCCTCTGAGAACTTTTGGATCTGCTGATGAATTGATATTATCTGCCCAGTTTTTAATTGCCCATATGGTAGCTGAGTGAATCTACCTTAGATTCAGTGGAGATCACATTAGTGAGAAACTCGATATGGGAAAACTGCGCTCGGCTCAACCACGACCCAATATGCAAATTAAAAATTTCCGGAACCGGCCTTTTCAGAATGGCAGCGATTTGGTGGCGATTCAAAATCGGAAAAGCCATTGGCTTCAAACCAGCAAAGGTCAAAACATTGCCCAAAAATGTTTGAACACCTGGAAAACCAGAGGGAAAAAGATGGCCGGGAGCATGTTGCCGATCCTGACTTTCTTGATTTCAAGAAGGCTGATTCCGATGGCGAAAATCAGCAGTCCCCCGACAGCTGACATCTGGGAAACCACCTCCGGCAATAAAAGGTCCTTAATGGAAGAGGCGGTTAGTGTAATGATGCCCTGATAAACCAAAACCGAGACCGCGGAAAAAAGAACCCCAATGCCTAAGGTTGATGCAAAGATGACCGAGCCGATTCCATCGAGAATCGATTTGGCAAACAGGGTCTGGTGATTTCCGGTAAGTCCGCTCTCAAGTGAACCGACAATGGCCATGGCTCCCACGCAATAAAGCAGGCTGGCGGTGACAAAACCTTTTGAAACACCTGAACTGTCTTTTGAAAGCCGGTTGCCGATCCAGTTGCCCAACTGATCCAGCCGGTCTTCGATTCGAACCAATTCACCAATAAAACTTCCGATGGCCAGACTGATGATGACCATTAAAATAGCATCGGTGTTAAGGGCGGTTTTAAGACCGATGATCACCACCGCAAGACCGATGGCATGCATGATGGTCTTTCCGTATTTTTCCGGTATATTGCCTCTGAACAACAAACCAATGAGGCTTCCAAGGATAATGCTTAATGTATTGACAATGGTTCCGAGCAATTTTGGGTTTCCCTTCATAAAACATTTTAAAAGGAAATCATATAGTCGAAATACGTGCCGATGACAAGCAGTCATCTTATTTCATTCACTTGAATTCGGTTCTGATAAACGATATAAGAGATTTTTCAGGAAATCAGTTAAAGCCTCAAAGGTTAAATGGATCCGTCGAATTAATTTTGAAGAGATTTACATGGAAAATAATATCGGGTACCAGCTGTTACACGAGACGGTAGGAATAAAAATCAGGATCATCTCGGATGATTATCATGAAATGCCGACTGGCATGGATGTTAACAATACCTATCACAAAATCGTTTTTCAAATTGAGGAGGAAGAGCCTGATATCTTTGCCTTTGGGGTTTTGTTTACACTTTCTTTATCTTCGTTTGCCTCTTCAGCACCCCGGGGTATTTCCGAAATCAATTTCATTGAAGGTGAAGACTGGAATATTGATTATTTCATGAACGGGCTGGAATTTAAAAACAAGCGTTTGTGTTTTTCAGCCGACTATGTATCCGGACGGCTCATGAAAACAGATATCACCTTTGAATCAGGAGGCCGCGTTACCCTGATGACCCGAAACAGGGGGAAAAGTGCAGAAAGGTGGTTGATGAATCTTGAGGGGAAAAAACATATTCAAAGGATTAAATGAAACTCAAACGAGGCATATGTTAATGTAAGTTAGGGCAAGAACTCGCGTTAAAAGGTGCAGAAATTTATCGGCTGCTAAGGAAAAAGGGTGCCACCGTCAGAAAAACAATCGACATTCATTGGGACCTTTTGCCTCCGTTTTCAATTGCCCTTGTTTCACAGCGATAAAGACTTTGAACCCATGACCCGAAATCTACAATTTAAAACAATTAAAACATAACCTTTTCAGATTGATTCTCCGGGATAATAGGTTATTTCAATAAATTAAAACAACTGATGCAAGAAAAAAATTCTCCAACATTGTTAATCGTGTGGCGTATGGCGATGAATCATTCATTTTGACCCGCCGAGGCGAACTTATTTCTGCTATTGTTTACTTTCAGTCAACGACCTTGGGTTGCTTCAGGGAATCGAGGACAAACTCGATATTCATGATGCTTGGAAAACCAAAAATGAGTCTGGTGAGCCAATCCCATAATAAGACCTAAAATAAGGTACTTGAAATTTGAAATATCGGACAAAAGTCAAGCGCCCTGCTGCAAAAGCACTTAAAACGATTTCCAGACCTGAACAAAGCCACATAATCAAAAAAAATCGACACTTCACGTAACCCCTGAATCATTTATTATACCTCCAGCAAAAGTATTAAAGGCTTAAGCGGTGGGCGGTTATATCCTCGACGGCAAATGGACAACGCACCGATTCCCATAGGAGCATAAATTTTACGAACGCTGATACTGATAAAATCAATCCTGGGATTGCACAATTATTGAATTGAATTTATAACAATACAATATTCTAGTATGAAAATGAGGTTGCTAACAGCCTGCATTTTTAAAAGGTTTTTCGTTTCATGAAAATTCTTAAAAAAGAATCAAAAAATAATGAATGGTTGGCTCGACTTTGTCACCTGAACGTCTCGAAAACAAAAGAAAGAGGACTTGCACCCCATAAGCCCTTGCTGCTGATAACCATAATTAACATGGTTTAAGACGGTACAATCACATCGCAATGGTTCTCTTATTCCCCTGAACTATTTTTCCGCTTTCAGTGCTATTGGGCAATAGTTTATGATCGCCAACTCAACAATCCGGATATGCGACTTCCCTTTCACGCGCTTGGGGGAAAACGTGATAAAATTTGGATTTGTTACATGGAAGACGGCACACCTTCAAAATCAAGAGAAACTACCCGACTTTGCTGTCTTGATGAATCTTTATGGAATTGTTTCAAAGACGTGGAATTTCGTAAGGATGCTCGAATTCGGCTTGTTATGACATATTTCACACCTGAAGAACAGATCGCCCTTTGCGCCAGGTTGAAACTACCAGAGCCCTTGAATGAAGATATCATTGCTATTCGTCAAAGTGCCAAAGAATATAAAGAGAGCATTAAAAAAGGACGAGACTCCAGGTTTCGCAGTGAAGTGCTTCTTAACTACAAATTTACCTGCGCCTTGACCGGATATTCACTCAACACAACAAAGGAAAACCTGGTTGAAGCAGCCCACATTCATCAATATGGTTTAAGTGGAAATGACGATCCTCGAAATGGATTGGCGTTGACTCCGGATGCACACTGGATGTTTGACCGGGGTTTATGGACTGCGGAACCGGATGGAAATGAATTCATTGTGATTGTGGCGAAAAATCACTTCAAGGATTCATCCCCTTTTGGCAGAAGCCTTTCCACCCACCACAAAAAACCTCTGTTTTTTCCAAAGGAGACACCTCTCCGACCCGACGCAAAATACTTTGCCTGGCATCGTAAGAATTGTTTTTTGCGGTGACTTTTTTGGAATTACAATAATGAATTGGATGTTTATGATTACTAAATTTTAATTATCCCGTTTATTGTAAAAATTTGTGATAATAAAGAGATAATTTCTTATATATTTCTGGAATCGATAAGTGAAATACGGGAATTCGAAGCATAGCAGCCAACAGTAAACTTAAAAATATATACAATTTCACTGCTGCCCCATCTCCATGGAAAATGTTCAAAAACAGATGGTAACTCCTTGAATTTTATAGATAGAATTTTTGAATTTAATTGAAATCGATAACAATATAAAAAACTCCGAAAGCCTCTATCTATGAAGCATACAGGAGATAGCACTATATGTCGTTAGGACGCCAGTGATGTGGTATATCGATCGGGGAGGGGGGGATTTTTAAGTATCCGCCCGCCCCTCGACATCGGCTTAACAACCTTAATTTGAGCCAGAAACTGTCTAAACGATAGGGTCCATCGCCGATGTTATTTTTTTGAAAGCGAATCTTTTCAGCCTGCTTTTTCTTAAAATCGACTTTCGTTTCAAATCGCCCTATTTACCAAATCTGCCACCCATGATAATCTACCTTCTTTATTTCTTCACTACTGAAAAAAAGAATTTCTGCTAGTGTTTTTCAACTTGCTTCCAATAGAGCTTTTTGTGCTTTTTGAGGAAGCTGAATGAATACAAAATATGACTCAGGATAAAGATAGTCCTCACCTGATTCATCGATGATTCTTAAATACCCATCCCCGCCAGCTGATTTATCCGGAATCACCTGATATAATTTTCGTTTTTCCAGGTCTTCACAATCTTTGTTTTCGATACAAAGTGCGAATAATTTTTTCTCTTTTTTTTGTTCCATGACCTTAATCCAGTAAGCGTTTAATTTTCATTTTCTTCTGGCCGAAGCCATGGGCCTCATACCAATGAACTTCAGCATTGCATATTCTGCCATTTTGAAGCCGAACTTTGGCGATACCTTTGAGTTTTCGCCAGCGTCCTTCACCAAACTGTTTGCGAAGTCGCATTATATCTCGTATTCTTCCACCAACGGCAACAATTTCAATGTTTTCAATCTCGCCAATAATCTCAAAATACATATGGAATTTTAACAGTTTTCAACTTTTGTATCAAATTATCTTATGGTTTTTCTTGCACAAAATTGACCAGCCTATTTTCTTCATCATAACCCTTCCTTCATCTTCTTTCCCTCATGACTTGAACCGAACCAGAATCTCTCCGGGTTCGACAGCCTGGCCGGCTTCCGTCAGAACCTCATCCACAACACCATCCATTGGCGAGGCCACACCGCTTTCCATTTTCATGGATTCCAGGATCATCAAGTTCTGCCCCCGAAAAACACGGTCCCCCTTTTTCACCAAAACCTCCACGATCATTCCGGGCATTGGGCATACAAGGGCATTGGCGATCTTCTGTTTTTTCCGTTGGGGCATGTATTTCATCAGATTCCACTCTTTGGGCGTATAAATCTCAAAAAGTCGCGTGATTCCGCTGAAAGCCACAAATATAAAGGAATGCTCGATACGGATCCGGAAACGGTAAACCTGGCCGTTTATCCTGAGTTTGAGTCTTCGGCGATAGAATTCAAACTCGGGTATTTCCACTTCATACTGATTTTCATTGATGTAAAATCTCCAGACGCGATCCTGGGGCGTTCCCTCAATCCTCACATCAAAAAATTCATTTTCAGCCCTGACATTATAAAAGGATTCCCGGGCATTATCTCTCCGGCCACCAATTAGAGAGACTATCGGCCGAAGAGAATCACGCACGGCTTTGGTACGGGCATGATAAACCAGCGTTGCAGTCAGGGCTGCCAGTTCAATATGCGGCTGCGACTCACAGCATAACGGCCGACTCCCCTGGAAATTTTGTTCGATAAAGCCCGTAGACAAATTGCCTTTGACAAACTCAGGATGACACAACACACTGTTGACAAAATCGATATTGGTAATAACTCCTTCAATGTGGTAGCCATTCAAGGCTTCCACTAAGCTGATCCGGGCGGTTTCCCTGTCTTTGCCATAGCATATGACCTTGGCCAGCATGGAATCGTAGTAAATGCTGACGGCACTTCCCGTGCCCACACCACTGTCCACCCGGACTTCACTTCCTCTGGGTTCTGCATACCGAGTGATCATACCTGTGGATGGAATAAATTCCCGTGAGGGGTCTTCGGCACAGATGCGTGCTTCCATGGCCCACCCGTTAATCCTGATATCTTCCTGGTTAAAAGGCAATTTTTCACCTTCTGCAATCTTTAGCTGAAGCTCCACCAGGTCCAGGCCAGTAACCATTTCGGTGACCGGATGTTCCACCTGAAGGCGGGTATTCATTTCAAGAAAATAAAAACCGCC
>CAYZJH010000024.1:16246-45867 GCA_964478625.1 uncultured Desulfobacteraceae bacterium | reverse complement strand
GGTTCTTGAACTTCTTGACACCGAGAAATTCCCTTCCCAACAAAATGCCCATATGGTGATCAGCTTCCCGGGGGTTGTCAGGGGCAATCACTATCACTTGAAAGGCGAAGAAACCATAACGGTGCTCGGACCTTCGCTGGTGCGCTTTCGCGAAAATGGGGAAATCACGGATGTTGTTATTCCCGAAAAGGAAGCCCGGCGTTTTGTTTTCCCACCAGGTGTATCCCATGCGATCCAAAACCTGGGGCAAGACATTAACGTCCTTGTTGCATTCAACACACTGGAACATGACCCTGCAAATCCGGACACCAAAGCGGACCCGCTCATATGATTTTGCTCAAAGGAATGCAAAAGCCTCGCTTTTATTTCTGTTGCAACACAAAGATATTGGTCTCCTTTTCCGGTCCAGGATTTTTTTAACTCTTTTTTCAGGAGTCTTTGGAGGCCATTTTTTCCCGCATTTTGCACCGTTCCGCATCCAGTTCCGCCAGCAGCATCCTCAGGGGCCAGTTTTCCGATATCGGTGTGAGGACCGCCCACAGAGAGGCAGTCATTCCACTGGTCCGATATGTCCCCATGAGTTGGTGAAGCTCTTTCTGGGAAATTCCTCCCATGATCACCGCTCGGAACAATTCGGATTCACTTTCAAATCCGGACATATCGGGTAATACAAACAAATCTTTCAATACATGGTCTTCCTGCCCGGACTCGGCCCATACCGTGGGCACATCCTCCATTTGAGCCGACTTGATGATATTGAGAAATTCCCACCTTTCACCCAATGGAAACCCGCAAATCAACAATTTTCGGGGACCGTATAAACGCTTTTCATTGGGGGTCACCTTGGTAAACGTGGTATTTTTTTCCATTTTTCCTTTTCTTTCTATTATTGAAGTCTGATTTTTTTGAACCCGGGGCTGGCCAAAAAATCTCCGGTCCCAAGTCACTTGCGGCCGCCAAAAAGAGATCCCATGATTCCACGGATAATCTGCCTTCCAACCTGATTGCCGATAGAGCGAGCGGTGCTTTTGACAAAAGCCTCACCCAGGCTCTGCCTTTTTCTACTCCCACCCATTACGGGCCTTTGCTCCGCCTTTTTCATGCCTTTGCGATCATTGAGAGCCTCGAATTCTCTCGCTCTCTCCTTTAATATCTCGTAAGCGGATTCACGATCGACCCCATGATCATATCGACCCTTTAAGGGTGAACGCCCAATCCGTTCTCTGCGTTCCTCTTCCGAAAGGGGTCCTATACGGGATTCAGGAGGACAAATCAGGGTATGCCGGACAGGAAACGGCCTTCCCTTTTCATCCAATACGGAAACCAGGGCTTCTCCAATACCCAGTTCGGTAATAACCGTTTCCGTATCGAACAAGGGGTTGGGACGAAAAGACCGGGCCACACTTTTGATTATTTTTCTGTCCTTGGGTGTAAAAGCCCTGAGTGCATGCTGGATCTTAAGTCCCAGTTGCCCAAGAATATTTTCAGGAATATCCAAGGGGCTTTGGGTAATAAAATATACCCCCACGCCCTTGGAGCGAATAAGCCGCACGACTTTTTCGATCTTTTCCGTCAGTATTTTCGGAGCGCTGTCAAACAGAAGGTGAGCCTCGTCAAAGAAAAACACCAGCCTTGGTTTTTCAGGGTCACCAATTTCCGGGAGTTGTTCAAACAATTCCGAAAGAAGCCAGAGCAGAAAGGAAGCATACACTTTGGGTGCCCGCGCCATCAATTTTGTGGCATCCAGAATGCTGATGACACCATTGCCTGAAAAATCGACATGCATAAGATCCTCAAGGTTTACCGAAGGCTCGCCGAAAAAATGTTCGGCACCCTGCTCTTCCTGGATCAACAATTGGCGTTGAATCGCACCAATACTTGCACTGGTGATGTTGCCGTACTCCGTGCGAAGTTCATTTGCGTTGTTGCTCATCCATGTGAGCATGGAACGAAGATCTTTAAGATCCAGCAACAAAAGCCCCTGATCATCGGCTATCTTAAAACAGCTATACAAAATACCCGACTGGGTGTCGTTTAATCCCATAAGATTGGATAACAGCAGGGGCCCCATCTCGGAAACGGTGGATCTTATGGGATGCCCCTTTTCACCAAAAATATCCCAGAACACTACAGGATAAGGCCGCTGCCGGTAGTTTTTCAGGGAGATTTTGTTCAGCCGCTCATCAATTTTGGGATGGGGAGCACCGGCACTAGCCAACCCGGAAAGGTCACCTTTGATGTCCGCGGCAAACACGGGGACTCCCAAACGGGAAAAATTTTCCGCCAAAACCTGCAGAGTGACCGTCTTTCCGGTTCCGGTCGCACCGGCAATAAGGCCGTGCCGGTTGCTCATCCTGGAAAGCTGTTCCACCATTTGCCCTTCGGCCCCACCGATGATCAATCTTTTTTGCTCATTCATAACGGCTCCAATTTTTTTCCTATTCTCAAAATTACCGGCCAAACATCAATGGATTCCGGCTGTTGCCCACGGGAGTTAACTTAAAGTGCTTTAACCGGCCTTATGGTTCGGAAATAACCCGTTGCATGTCTTTCTGAGGAAGCGACTCGCAACGGCTTGATGCTTGGAAAAAATATTTCCCATTAATTGGTTTAAACCACGGCGACGAAGAATCTCTTTTTTCGAAGCCGGACCGGTGATCAGGTCCGGCTTCGAAAAAAGAAAGACCGTGCCAGCATGGAGGAAAGATTCTTCGTCAGCCACTGAGCGCGTGCCATATAACTTTGTACGATGTCGGCCTCCTCAGAATGACAATCTTTTATATCTGGACAATACATCAAAATCGACCCAAATGGGTTTTCGTAAAAATTACGGACAATGAATGTCTGAACCAAACGATTACCTTTCAGGAGCCCATTTATTATAATTTGAGCAATCCCTTGCGGCCTGTTCCCCGCTTTGAACCGCTCCTGACAAGCCTGAAATGCCTAAAAAATCTCCTGCGACCCAGATCGGGGCTGCACACGCAAGAAAATCAAAACCTCTTTGAATCCTGCCCACCCTTTTTTTCATACCCGGATCACAAAAGGCCGCAGCATGTTTCCACCGCTCAACCCAGTATCTTTCGAGACAGTTTTTCGGGACCTCCAACCATGACTTTAGTTCTTTGAAAAACAGTTCCGCTAGTTTTTCGTTTGACTTTGCATGCAGCAAATTCACCTGATCAGGCCTGGCATACATGGACACCAACTCGTATCCCTCCGGCACCCGACCCTCATTTTTGGCTCTTTCCATAGTAAATCCGCAGGACAGTTTTCCCCCATTTCTTGGCGGAAACACCTGGAGGGCGATTTTCGACCACCGTCCTTTTAGCAGGAGACGGACAACCAACGCAGGCGCATATGGCCACGTCGTGGCAGCCATTAAAGCATCCTTCGGAAGATAGTCTTTCAAAAGCTTTGTCATTTCCGGAAGCGGCGTTGCCACAACTAAACCATCCGCTTTTCTAACCCCACCGCTTACGTTTATTAAAATGCAGCCGTTTTCAATTTTCACCCTTTCGACTTTTTGTCCGTAGTGAACAGGAAGCTTTTCGGCCAAAAAAGCCGTCAAATACCCCATACCGGATCGAAAATTATGAAGCGTGACTGCAGAAATGTATCGCATGGTTCCAAGCAGAGCATTACGCGACAAATTATTCAGATCCTGAAGAAAATAGAGTCCGGCCAAAGGCTCCAGAACATTGCATTCAAAAGATTTTGAAAAATGACGTGAGGTCCAGTCTCTCGCTATTTCGTCCGATCCGCCGGCCAATACGAACCGTGCCATCCACTTCATTTTGGCGGCTGAAGTCATTTCTTCCAGGTTGAATACCGTACCTATCAGAGAAAGCGGTTTTTTCAGATCACCGACTTTTAGTTTTCCATTCACCGGACGGCCTAATGTTGCCGGTATACTCACCAGTTCATTGGTCAGTCCGAGTTCATGGACAAGCCGAAAAACCGGCCCAAGGGAAGTAAACGTCCAGGCCCCAAGATCATGCACCACCCCTGCCTCATATTTGGAACGCGCCCTTCCTCCGGGATAATCCAAGGCCTCCAACACCACGGGATCAAAGCCGTGTTGCTTCAACCGCCATGCACAGGTGAGACCTGCCAACCCTGCACCTATGACTGCGATTACGGGTCGTTTCATAAGAAATTTATAAAAGGCCGGTGATATCTTTTTCTTGCGACCGCGCTAACCATTCCGCAAGTACCATCCCGATCATAGCGAGGCATTCCATATCCAGATAATCCCGGGCGGACTTTTCAAACAGCAAAGAGCAGTTAGCCGGAAACTCCTCATCCTGGTCATTATAGAACATGTAAATTGGGACTTTCGGAAGTGCCAGAAAAACAAAGGACAGATCACAGGAAATGCCCATATCGCAAGCCTTTCCACCCAGTTCCCGGCTACGTTTTTCGAGAGCATCCATTTTGCCGGAAAAAACCCTTGAAATGGGTTTTTCGGCCGTATTCCCAAAACCAAGGACATAAGGGGCCGCATCCGGAAAATCCTTGTATGTCAAAAGTTCCCTGTCATTTCCAGGGGTTTCGGGACAAAGAATGAGATATTTGCAAAGGATAACACTGACTGCGTGCTGGGGAGTGTTTCCTTGGGTATCCGTAATTTTCTCCGGTGTGATCGTGTAATATTGATGGAAAAAAGGGATTCCGATTTTTTTTCCGTCGACCTGGATCCCAATAATGTCTGATTTTCCGGTCAAATCCAGTGCAGCCACTTTGGCAAGGTAATCCTTGAATATTTTATCGAAAACAGGGGCTTTTGATTGCATGATATTTCTTTATTCCTTTATTTAGTTTCAGTATTCTGGGTTTGTAAGTACCCGATTATTTAATAAATATTCCATTGTTCCATAACCGCCAACGATGTTTTGAGGTTATGAAATGAGAAAACTTCTACGGAAACCGTACCTGTAAAATTTTTGAGAATTCTGATCAGGGATTGGACTGATTTTTCCGAAAGGCAGTCAATTGAAAGATGATCCTGGTGATCCTTGACTCCGTAAATGTGCAGAATATCGGTGGTACGAGCATATTTGTAAAAGGACTGTTCGAAATTTTCGCCCCGCTCAATAAAATGGCCGATATCAATACAGGTGTGAAGACCTGTATTAGCAATAATGCCATCGATCCATTGGAAAGGATATTCCACGAGGTTTTCCACGGAAAATTTTTCCGGCGCAATATTTTCTTTCAAAATCTGATCAAAGCTGTCCATGATGCGTTCCTGCCATAAGGCAATATCTGCTGCTGAACGACTTTGTTCTTCGTAGGTTAAATGAACCGTATACGTTGATGGCGTTAACGGCTTGGTAAGTTTGAGGATACGCCTGACCGTTTCCATGGCACGGAGACGTTTTCGAGTATCACTATCTCCCAGGGAAATATCCAGTGGAAGGTGAATATTGCAGGTAAGTCCGAACTTATTTAAAAGCCCGGAGAGGTCAGCCATTTGTGATGGCGAAGGGAGGCTTCCCTCATAGGTGCTGTCAAAAAAAAGCAGTTCGATTTCATCCAGATAAGGCCCCAGCATGGTGACATTGGGAGCATAGGTGTCGGGATAGATAAAACTGGTGGTGCAGATTTTAAAGGGAAATAGCCCTTTGTATGATTTTGTGAGGCTCGGATAATTCATTTTTTTTCACTGTCTTTTATACCAGGTCAATTCCGATTACCTCTGCCAACTTGCTTCCAGAGATTCTTCGGTCGCTGTGGTTTCAATAAACATACTGGGTGATGTTTTCTTTGTCGACGACCATATGTTGCGAGTCGCTTCCTCAGAATGACACGTAAGAAGTTGCTTCATAATTTCTAATAAAAAGTTATCCGCACCACCGTGTTTACCATCCACAAAAAAACCAGACTCAAAAATGCCGACAGCATCATTAAGTCGCATGATTTTTTAATATGAAAGGGATCGACATGTCCAAACCTCGATCCGATGTAAGGTTTGTCCACTAGTTTTCCGTGATAATAGTTGGGGCCTCCCAATCGGATAGCGAATGCACCTGCAAAGGCGGCTTCGGAATACCCGGCATTGGGGCTGGTATGATTGCGCCCCTCGGTTTTGGCGGTCTGGTATGCCTGCAATCCCTTGCCGGTCAGTATCCTGGCAGCCAGGGCGATAACTGGAACCGCCAGACGGGCCGGCAGATAATTGGCGGCATCATCCAGACGGGCCGATACTTTTCCGAAATGAAGGTATTTTTCATTTTTATACCCCACCATGGAATCCAAGGTGTTGGTCATCTTGTAGGCCAAGGCCAGGGGGGCACCACCCAAAGCAGCGAAAAAAAGCGGAGCAATGACACCATCCACCAGATTTTCCGCAACAGTCTCCACGCATGCCCTCCCGATAGCCTCTTCTGAAAGCTGACCGGTGTCTCTGCCCACAATCATTGCCAATGCTTTCCGGGCTTTTTCGATATTGTTTTCAACCAGCAACCGGTAAACATTCATTGCTGATTTTTCCAGATCCTTTGCAGAGATGCAAAAGTAAACCAAGATTGTTTCGACACAAAACCCGGCCAGAGGGGAAACGCCCCAAATTAACCGGGTCAGAATCAGGACCACACAAAAAGTCATGGCAATCAATGAAACGGCAAACAGTGCTCCGGCAAAAACCTGGTTTTGGATCTTTTTTCTAAACCACGGTTCCCATAGTTCGATACCTCTGCCCATAATTCTTATAGGATGAAATCTCCACTTGGGATCACCTGCAATCCAATCCAGGGCAAATGCCACAGGAAGTATCAGCAAATTCAACAAAAACAGTTGGGTCATGGCCTATTCCCGTTTTCCGAATCGATGATCCTGGTGAGTTTTTCCGCGACGGTTTTATTGATGTCACCGGTCTTTAAGGAAATGCGGATAAACTGGTCCGAAAGACCGAAAAAGTTGGCACAGTTTCGGATGAGAATGCGTTGACGGGCCATTGAATCACAGACTTGTTCGGAGGTCATCGATCCGGTGAGCTTTGCCAGAATAAATGATGTGGTACTCTCAAAACATCTGATATTGTCATTATTATCCATAAGCCTCATAAAAGTGTTTCTCTGCTCATTGAGATATTTCCGGGATTGTCGGATAAAATCATCGGTCAATTCCCTTTGATTCATCAGATAGGCTACGGCCTTTTGGGCCAGACTGTTGACACTCCAGGGAAGGTAAAATTGAAAAAATTTTTGAATTACCGATGAATTCGCAACAACAAATCCGATTCGCAGTCCCGGTATCCGGAATATTTTAGACATGGAATTTAAAACCAGCAAATTTTCAATGTCTTCTTTAATTAACGTCTCTGATTCACCTTCGGGAACAAAAGGAAGATAAGATTCATCAATAACAAAAAATACCTGGGGAAATTTGCGGCAAAGATTTTTCAAAACCTCCCCGGAAATGAGGACCCCCGTGGGATTGTTGGGATTGCAAATAAATACCGTATCAAACTGGGGAATTTGCTTTTCCACCTGAGCCATATCATGATGAAATTCATCGGTATCGTAAGCCATGGCGAATTCAAAGGAAACATGATTCATTTTGCAGGCATCCGCATAATCCGAATAAGCCGGGCCGAGAATCAAGGTTTTTCGGGAATTTAGCACTTTGGGGATCGCATAAATAAATTGGGTAGTTCCGTTTCCGGCAAGGGCTTTTTTAGGAGAAATGCCATGCCGGATTGCAAAGGATTCGATTATTTTTTTAGCGTCGGCCTGGGGAAGAACCTCGATTTCGGCCAGTTGCTGTTTCAGGTGCTCGACCAATCCCGGAGGCGGACCCAAGGGATTGACATTGCTGCTCATATCGATGATTTCCGAGGGCAAACACCCAAGTTTTGCGGCAATTTCGTGGATATTTCCACCATGGCCGGTAATCATTTAGATTCCTCCTGCTGATGCAACAATAAATAGTCCTGCTTCGGTAATTTCCACCATCGCCCCCAGCATATCGCCGGTGATGCATCCCATCCGTTTTTGGTAGAATGAAATCAAACCGGCGGTCACCAGGGAAAAAAACACGATCAGAACAATTCCTCTCAACCCTGCCAAAAGACATAATATTGCTGGAATGGATACAAAAATAAACGCTTTTTTACCCAACGGAATTTCAAAAAACGGCTGACCGGTTCCCCCTTCGGGTCTTCCGTATTTCAGAAAATAGATGCCAAAAATCATGGACGAGCGTGCTAATGCGGGAATAGCGATGATCAGGATGCTGCGGTGAGGACCAAGACCGGCCAGTCCCGCCCATTTTACAGCCAGAACACAGACCACAGCCACCAGTCCCATGGCACCGATCCGGCTGTCTTTCATGATTTTCAGGGCCTGTTCTCTGGGCCGGTGACCATAGAGACCGTCGGCCGTATCTCCGAGCCCATCGATATGAAATGCACCCGTAAGCATAACCAACAGGACCACATCCAGAATCGCCACCGCATAAACCGGCCAGAAATTAAGGGCGGCAAGATCAAAAAGGGCCACAATAACGCCAAGAATCAGCCCCACTACCGGAAAAAATGGAACCATGGCCCGCGGCTCGAATACAGCGGTGCGACCCAGCGGGATACTGGTGATAAATTGTATGGCGGATATAAGTCCTTTCAAGGTGTTATTTTTACCCTTTAATGATCACCGGAATACCTGCAACCATCCAGATGACTTTATCCACAAAAGCCGCCACTTTCTGGTTGGCAAAACCGACGGCATCCCGATATCGACGTGCAAGGGCGTTTTCAGGCACGATTCCGGTCCCCACCTCGTTGGATACGATAATCACCGGGCATTGGGCCCTGTTAAGCGCCACAGTGAATTCTTCAACGCGATTCTCCATATTTTCCGATTGCATAAGCAAATTAGCCATCCATAAAGTCAGGCAATCGACAAGGATAACATGGGCGTATTGACTATTATGGATTACGGCATCCGGAAGCTCGACTGGAGCATCCACGGTTTTCCATGCCGAACCCCGGTCCATTTGATGGCGACGCACCCGGTCTTTCATTTCATCATCATCAGGCACGCACGTAGCAATAAATACCCTGTGTTTTTCGGATATTTTTTCGGCCAGTTCCAGAGCGTGCCGGCTTTTACCGCTCCTGCATCCACCTATAACAAACAGGTTTTCCTTTGCTCCCATTTTGCTCATTTTTCAATACCGGTCCTGGCTTCCACACCCTTGCGGTAATAGTGTTTGATTTCGGTCATCTCCGTTACCAAATCGGCTGCTTCAATCAATTTGGGATCAGCACCCCGTCCTGTGAAGACCAACTCGATGTTTGCCGGTTTTAATGTTATCAACTTCAGCAAATCCTCAACAGGGAGCAATCCTAAAGAAACGGCCACATTGGCTTCTTCACAAATGATCACATGATATTCATTCGAGGCCATGACTTCTTTGATCCGTTCAAGTCCCTTGCCGGCAGCTTGAATTTGTTCCCGGGTCGCTTTTTCCTTGATAAAACCGCCGGCACCAAACTGCTCAAGGGTAATCAGATCAGAGAAACGTTCTTTCAGGGCCTTTATTTCGCTGTAGTCCCCCATTTTGATAAACTGGCCGATAAAGACTTTGAGACCCGCTCCAGCGGCCCGAACCGCAAGCCCAGTGGCTGCAGTGGTTTTTCCCTTGCCGTTTCCCGTATAAATTTGCACATATCCTTTCATGTTTTCTCCATAGAAAGCAAAAAGTACTCCGCCAATATCGAATTGGTGGTATCAGGACATCATTGGGTCATTGCTGAATCCAAACCTCAACCCTTCATCATGCTCATGGGCTTCTTAAAATGCTCTCGCCAGAATTTTCCGCCGATACACATTCCGGACATGGCGGCCACCGCCTCGATCAGTTCAGGGATGGAAATACGTTCGTTAAAGCCTCCCAGGTGCGGTCCGCTATGGATCACGATATCATTTTCCCCCTTGTTGAGTTCTGATATTTGAGAATCCGAGAATCCGCGATGGGTCAAAAACAATCGAAACTCCTCATCGGACATCTCACCCTGATCCGCTACCCGCAAAATTTCTTCCATATGGCGATCCACGCCCATCTCCTCAATCATTCTTCCGGCCAACCGGCCGGTATCAAAAGGCAGGCATCCCTCATAGCCAACGCCTGTAAAAGCCTGGTAGTAATTTTGGAACACACCGGAAATAATTTCTTCCAGCAGATCGTAATCAAATAAAAATCTGACATCCACCGGATTTCCGTCCGGGTCAAATCCCACCTGTTTTCCGTTTTTATTCCGAAAATAACTTCCGGTCACAAGAAAAAAACTCAAAAACTGAGTTCCCATATGGCGATAAAGAGCAAGTCCGTTTTCTCTAACTACTGAAAAATGCTCAAAATCCCTTAACCCCGTCGGCCCCATATTCGGATGATCACATGAGCGTAGCCATTGATCCAGACGTCCGGCCCGGAACCACTCGTAATGCCCGTGATCCCGTCGCCTTGCCTGTTGAACACGGTTATGAAACAGAGGGATCAGCGCAGAATGGATAATGCCCTCTGAAGCTAACGTACCGGCAAGACGGGCATTCCTGAATATAACTTCCTTGAACTTTTCCGGTGTCCATGTTCCCGTCTTCTCGGGTTTATTGGGGTAGGAAAAATAATCCGGAGGCGCCGAGAAAGCAATGGCGTATTTTTTAGGATGTAACCGTTCATCCGTAATGACTGGAATGGTTTTCAGCCGAAAAACAGGCGAATTTCCGAAAGAAACCGTTCTGGGAATGTCAAAGCGGCATGAGAATCGGTTTTGGTCTGATCGCAAATGATCCATCCATAAAACTTCTTGTGCCAAGGATTCAGGAGTATCGGTATGCCGTGCCAGTTTAAGAACCAGAAGTCTCTTTGTTTTTCCACAGGGTATCACCAGGCTTCTTCCCAGAAAAACAGGGGAACCAGCAGGGGTTATGGTGGATTTTTCCATCACTTCCTGTAAAGAGGTTGAAAAAATCCGGTCGATTTTCAGTTCCGGAATACAGGGGCCTTGGACCGGGACCGGAAGAGATCCCAGAGCCTCGGAAGCAGCACGGTGAGCATGACTTGAAACCGATGCCAGAATTCGTTTAAAGGCAGCCAGGGTATATTCGGCCACATGAACATCGTTGCAACTTTGAATCAGTGCGCCCAGCGTATTGGCTGTTTCTCTGAACAAAAAAAATCCCTGACGCTGCCTGGTGAATTCCTTGTGTTTTAAAAGGTCTTCAAGAATTAAAATAGTGCTGTTCTGAATGATTTCAGGATGATTTTCCGCTAACTTTCGCAATTCATAAACAGCGAAATACTTGGCGGTGAAATCAAAAGACCCTCCCACTATTTTTTTTTCAGCCAGCACTCGCTCTTGATTCAACTCAATACCACTCATCATTTTTCAGTTTATTATTACCTTCTGATCCGAGTTTCCGCGATCAATCAGCATCCTTTGTCCATCCCGTTGATCAACGCCTCAACATTGTACCCTAGAACTTTTTTAGAATATCCTCCTTCAAGCAGCGCAAAATAAGCACTACCTGATTTTTGGCATGTATCACGCACCATTTCGCCGATAGTTTTATAATCCTGGGTTTCCAGCAAACCACCCCAGTCTTTTTTATGGTTGTCGAAACCAGCTGAAATCCCGACCATGTCCGCTTTAAAATTGATCAATGATTTTTCGACATCCTTGAGATAATTCTCACGGGTCCTTCCAGCGGGGTTGTAAATTTCAACCCAATCCTTGTCTCCCAGAATATTGACAGTCCCATCACCGTAATGAAGATCGATATCCAGAATCAAGCAGGAGTTAATCAGTCCATTATTTTTGAGTTTCGTCACCGCAATGGCCATATTGTTGAAATAGCAGTATCCCCAGGACACAAATTCGGAAGCATGATGGCCCGGGGGTCTGATAAGACCGAAAGCAGGTTCTTCAAGACCGATCATAGCCGTTTGAATGGCCCCTCCTGCAGCAAGGGATGCTATTTCATACAGCCCTCTTCTTTTGATTCGATCTACATGATCCTGGGAATGAACGGCAAGAATATCTTTTTCAGATGCGTGCTCAGCCTCGATAAAAGTCACCTTATCCCTGATTACCCCCACGATGGACTCCATTCTTCCTTCCACTGCGGCTGCATCCTCCACATAACACGGGTAAAAGGCTTCACTGAAAACAACTTTCATGGGTTTCTCCATTTGACCATTTTTTTCTTTTCCAGCCGATCGCCTGGAAGTGACCAATAATTTCTGTTAACTACACCCCGTTGCATGATTATGTCAATATTTCCTTCATTTTCACTGAGGAATTCAAAATTCTCAGAATTGCCAGCTTTACTGTTTCCTTATTTAAGCGAGAGGAACCCAAAAACTTCTTTTCATCGGATTTTTAATCTGTTATCCAAAAAGCCATGGTTGAGAAAAAAAAATACTATGCAGTTGCCGAAGGTCACAAGCCGGGAATTTATGACCGATGGTACGGTGAGAATGGGGCAAAAATCAATATCGATGGCTTTTCAAACGCGGTTTTCAAAAAATTTTCAACACTGGAAGATGCCAAATCCTGGCTGATAAAATATACCGGTAAAATGGATAGTTCACCCGACATTGGCGAAAAAAGCTTCCTGGATGCCCAAAAAAATGATCCATTAAATATGCTGGCCCTAACCGTACCTGAAAAAGCTGACGGTTCATCCTCCCAAAAAAAATCGAATTCATCTTCAGACATGGTTATTATCTATACCGATGGCGGATGTATCCGAAATCCAGGACCGGGAGGTTTTGGCGCTGTTCTGAAATTCAAGGATTACCGGAAAGAAATTTCAGGAGGTTTCAGAAAAACCACCAACAACCGGATGGAACTCATGGCCTGTATCGAGAGTCTTAAGGCGCTGAAAAAAAAATGCCGGGTAACGATTTTCAGCGACTCCAAATATGTAGTGAATTCAATTGAAAAAGGATGGGTTTATAGATGGCGATCCAACGGGTGGATGAGAACCAGAACCGAGCCTGCTGAAAATGTTGATTTATGGGAGCAATTGCTGGATTTTTGCGACAGACACCACGTGGAGTTTAAATGGGTGAAGGGGCATGCGGGTAATCCTGAAAATGAACGATGCGACCAATTGGCAAAAGAAAATGCCTCAAAGCCGGATTTACCGCCGGATACAGCTTATGAGAGGGGAAAAACCAAAGCCATTTGAGATATGGCACAACCAGGATGATCACACCAATTAGACGATACCTAACCAAATGGATTGAGACAAAAAAAGTGTTTGCATTATTTTTGATCTTATGGTAATAAAACTAGTTATCTATAAAAATAATACTACATATTAATTTTTTCTGTTTTTTTAACCCGAGGAGGCAAGATATATGGATGTGAAAATACCTGAAAACTTTCTTTACAAACTGGTTGAATTGCTTGTTGAACCTAAATCATTAAAACCTGCAAAAGATGAGTGTGTGCTTCACCTGAGTAAAAGAGATCAGATCCTGGATCAGCTTTTACTGATGAGAAGAAAAGCTCTTGCCCAAAGCCAGGACCCCACCTCCCCAAAGCCGTCTTATCCGTGAGAAATCCGGATCCAGCCGATAAAACAACCCGAATTGCCTTAAAATACCCAATTTGACCTGATTAAAGCGAAAAGATTTAGTCAATGAGTCAAAGCCTGTTAAATAGTAATTGAATGCTGTGTGGTTATGGTTTTATAAAGGCCAAAGTTTCTTGACACCAGGCAATTCACATAATATACTTTCGACCTTTTATCAGTAGGCTTAGGGTTTTAGCCATCCGGATTTTAAAAACCACGAGAAGTCCATGTTTAACCAAAGGGCTTAACAGAGTGTAACAAAACGGTTTAAGTCATGGTATTAAAAGGGGGTTGTAATGCGAATTGTAACAAGGCCTGATTTTGACGGCGTGGTTTGTGCAGTGCTTCTTTTTGATGCGGAAACCATTTCTCCCCCTGTCAAGTGGGTTGAACCCAGCGAGATTCAAAAAGGCCAGGTGGAAATCCGTGATGGAGATATTCTGGCCAACCTTCCTTTTGATGAAAGATGCTCCATGTGGTTTGACCACCATTGTACTAATGAGGTGAAAAAACCTTTCAAGGGAGCCTATCGGATTGCACCATCGGCAGCGGGAATTATTTTTGAATATTATGCCGGACGATTCAGCAGAGATTTTTCGGAACTGGTGACTCGAACCGACAAGATCGATTCGGCCGATCTGACTCTGGATGAGGTTCTCTATCCGGAAAAATTTCCTTACATTCTCCTGTCAATGACCATATTAAACCGTGAAAAAAAAGATGAGCCCTATTGGAACCTTCTTGTTGATCTGATCGGAACGTATGAATTTCATCGGGTTCTTGAAAACCCTGAAGTAAAAGCCCGATGTGAAAAAGCCGTGGAAAACAACAAAATTTATAAAGAACTTTTAAAAAAACACACCCGGGTTCAGGATCACGTAGCCATTACGGATTTTCGGGAGTTTGAAACCACACCTGATGGCAATCGTTTCCTGATCTATTCCATGTTCCAGCAAGCATCGGCTCATGTTAAAATCCGCTATACCGACAAAGAAAAAACCATGGTAGCCGTCAGTGTCGGCCACAGCATTTTCAATAAAAAGTGCCGTGTCAACGCCGGAAAACTTTTATCCCGGTTTGAAGGCGGTGGGCACCGGGGCGCGGCATCGTGCAGGTTTCATGTCAGCAAAGCCGATGAATATATTCCCCAAATCATACAAGCTCTGGTAAAAAATGAACCGAATGAAGATTAGGAATCCGGTTTGAAGGTGTGCTCGGTGGCCAGGGCCCTGCTGCTGAACACCGAACACCGACATAGAATTATTCGACCACCGATATCACCGTCACTTTTTCAATAATCACCGGAACAACCGGTACATCCTGATGCCCAACCTTGGTTGTTGTCTTGACTTTTGCGATTTCATCAACCGTATCCATACCTTCAACCACCTTTCCGAATACACAGTAACCCCAACCCCGGGGATTTTTTGCGGTATGATCCAAAAATGAGTTGTCTACGGTATTGATAAAAAACTGAGACGTGGCCGAATGAGGTTCCATGGTTCGTGCCATGGCGATCGTTCCACGAAGATTTTTCAGGCCGTTGTCCGCTTCATTGACAATGGGGGCTTTGGTCTTTTTCTGGACCATTTGCGGAACAAATCCGCCACCCTGGATCATAAAGTCCTTGATGACCCGATGAAAAATAGTTCCGTCATAGGCCCCATCATTCACATAACTCATAAAATTTTCCACGGTTTTGGGAGCGGCTGCCGAATCGAGTTCCAACACAATAACTCCTTTGCTGGTTTTAATTTCAACTTTGGGAGCCTGTTCCTGCGCGGAGATATCCGCACCTGAAACCACCATGCCTGCCACTAAACAAGATGCCAATACCAGATTTTTCATTCTAATCCCTCCTGTTCTTTTCTGTTTTATCCCTAAAAACTGACATTTTTTTCCAATTTCCAAACACGAAATGTTTAATCCCTAACAGTTCAATTTTGACATTCAACCCTGCCATACACCATCAGATTTTCCGAAATTCCGGTAATGGTCACCATGCAGATCGAATTTTTAAGCGCATCAGATCCGTCAATGAGCACGGGAATATAATTGGATGACATGCCTTTGAGCAGACCTGAAAAAGGCTCCCGCTGATGCTCCACTAAAACTTCAAGCTCTTTTTCCCTAAATTTATCATAAAAAACCTGTTTCTTTTCATATCCAAGGGATCTCATCATCCGGCAGCGCTCTTTGATTATTTCGCCCCCCACTTTGCCGGAATAAGACCAAGCCGGGGTGCCTTCTCTTGCAGAAAACGGAAACACATGAAGATAACTTACCGGAAGTTGCTCCACAAATTCATAGGTATTGGAAAAAGCATCGTCTGTTTCACCCGGGAATCCGATCAGGCAATCTATCCCAATGGCTGCATGGGGAAGCCTATCATGTATTTTTAAAACCAGATCCCGAAAAAACTCCCGTTGATAAGGACGGTTCATTTTTCTTAAAACAGAATTGTCTCCGCTTTGGAGAGGAATATGAAAATGGGGACACAAACCATCCCACCTTTTCGCAAGATCAATAATCTCGTCACTGAGTTCTCCTGGCTCCACTGAACTGAGCCTTACCCGGTCCATCAACTGCAGATCCCTAATTTTCAACAACAGTTCAAAAAGGTCTGTCGGAGGTGCCAGATCCTTTCCGTAGGCTCCCAAATGAATTCCTGTCAGGACGGTTTCATGATATCCTTTGTTTTTCAATTCCAGAATTTTCTCCAAAACCTTTTCCGGAAACAAGCTTCTGCTTTTTCCACGGGCATGGGGAACAATGCAATAGGTGCAACAGGCATTGCAACCATCCTGAATCTTCAAAAAAGGCCTTGTTCGTGATCCGACAGGCGTTACCGGCATATCCTCAAACACCCGTTCCCCGCCTGTCGCATGAACCGATATTCCGGCCGGGGTTTCATGGTTTTTTACTAACGAAAAAATAAGATCAGGAATTTGGGCCTTTTCATGGTGACCGGCCACAAAATCGACTCCACCGATAGCGGCTACCACTTCAGGCTGGGTCTGTGCATAACATCCGGTGACAACAACAATCGCATCGGGGTTGGAACGAACTGCCTGTCTGATTGCCTGTCGAGACTGCATGGCTGCTTTACGGGTTACGGTGCAAGTGTTAATGACATATATATCGGAGGAGTGTTGATGTGAAAGCCTTTTGCCATTGATCCATCGCGGATCACAAATGACATGGCCCCGTTCTGACAGTATCTTTGCAATCGCTTCGGATTCATACTGGTTCACTTTGCATCCAAGAGTAACCACTGAAAATTTTATGGGTTTTTCTTTGAGATCCATCCTGCACCGAGAACTTCATGATTCAGATAAAAAACAGCACCCTGCCCCGGAGTCACAGCCTCCTGTGGTATTTTAAAATGCACGTTCGCCGTTTCATTGTCGATAGGAACCACAATCGATTCCGCAGCCGTGTGTCGATAACGAACTCTTGTGTTTACGGCAACAGGAGCCTGCGGCATACCGCGAATCCAATTAATCCCTTCGACCCTGCAATCCTTGCGATAGAGCTCATGTTTAAACCCCACGATCAGGCGATTTTTTTCCATATCGATTTTTACCACATAGTAGGGTTCTGAAGCCGGGCAGTTGATTCCCCGTCGCTGACCGATGGTAAACAGATGAAGCCCTTTATGCTCACCGATGATATGACCCGCGGTGTCTTCAATGGGACCCGGCCTTGATGAAAAAAAACGTGTCAGAAATTCACCGTATGTTGAATTTTTTATAAAACAGACATCCTGACTTTCCCTTTGAGTCAACGGGTGAAGATTATTTTCGAAAGCCAACTGTCTGACTTCCGCTTTAGTCAGATTTCCCAGAGGAAAACAGGCCCGTGCAAGTTGGTCCTGTCGCATAAACCCCAAAAAATAGGATTGGTCTTTTGCAGGGTCCGAACCTTTAAACAGATGATAGACATTTTCAGAATCCTTTCGAATTACGGCATAATGTCCAGTAGCAAGTTTTTCGGCTCCCTGTTTTTGGGCATGTTCCAAAAGATATCCGAACTTGATGGAAGGATTGCATACCAAGCAAGGATTCGGGGTTTTTCCTGAACGATAGCCATGAATAAAATTATGGACAACGCATTTTTGAAATTCTTTTTGTAAATCTATTATCACAAGCGGTATATCAAGTTGTTTCGATAGCGGATCAAGCTTTTCCTCTGCAGCGGTTTTCAAGCTTTTCAGCTGCGCGATGTCCTCTCTTTTTAATGGCATTTCTTTTGGATGATTGGATCCGGCCTCAAAACCGGTGATAAAATGCATCCCGATGACATGAACCCCTTTTTCTTTTAAAAGGTAGGCGGCTACCAGTGAATCCACACCACCACTGAGAGCTACGGCAACGACAGGTTTCATTCGAAAAACAAGGTGTTGGTGGGGCGAACCTCCATGGCCCTTGTGGGGCAAGTCAGGACACAAAGCTCACAGACCGTACATTTTTTCTGATCATATAAAACAGTCATTTCCGGTCGCTTGACCGAGAGTGCGGCCGATGGGCACACAGCCGTGCAGAATCCACAGTGGATACACTTTTCCTCATCACGCTTGACTTCCTGAGACGCATTTTGAACCTGGACATTCTGGCTTTCAAGGTACTTAATACCCTCTTTAAAGTTTTTTTTGGTCCCCGAAAGCTCCATGACCATAAGACCTTCTTTTCGCGGAAGCACCGTAGCTCTGAGAATATTGAAAGTTAAATCAAATTCTTTGGCCAGGTTGCACACAATAGGTTTGTGCACATAATCTATGGGAAACCGAAGGACAATGATTTTCGAATACACAGCAACCTCCGAAATTATGATAAATTTAATGGAAAAACGTTAATCTAATGGTAATAATAAGGTATGTCAATGATCACATCCAATAATGTTTCGGGAAGCAGGAAAAAATGAATGAATCTCTATGCATACCGTGCAACAGGTCTGGTCATTAAAGCCCTGTATAACCTTTTTAAAACCAGGGTTTATCTTCACGGAGTCGAAAATATTCCCAAAGGGGCCAATATTTTCGTCATCAACCATTTTACCAGAATCGAAACAATTCTTCTTCCGTATTACATATACACCCTTATCCGGGTTCCGGTCTGGTCCCTAGGCCATTATACCTTATTTAGAGGCGCGCTGGGAAATTTTCTGGACATGGTCGGAACCGTTTCCACAAAAGATCCTCACCGGGACAGGTTAATCGTCAAGACTCTTCTGACCGGGGAAGCCGCCTGGATTATTTTTCCTGAGGGACGGATGGTAAAAAACAAGAAAATTCTGGAAAAAGGCCGTTACATGATTTCGACTCCCAATGGTCGAAAACGTGCTCCTCATACCGGAGCTGCAACTTTAGGACTCAGAACGGAATTTTACCGTCAGCGTTTCCTGAAATTGCATGAGATAGGTTCCGATGAGGTCAGCAGGCTGATGGAACTTTTTGGAATCAGTGATATCGAGCCGGTTTTAAAACATCAGACTTTCATAGTGCCGGTAAATGTGACCTACTATCCTATACGTGCAAGAGAGAATATTTTGAGTGAACTGGCGGAAAAGTTTTTCGACAATATTGCCGACAGGGCGATTGAAGAACTGATGACTGAGGGAAACATGCTTTTTTCCGGTGTGGATGCCGATATCCGGTTTGGAAAACCGATCCGTCTGGAAAACTACCTCCGGCAAGGTCTTATCAGGGATGATATCGCATCGGGATATAAAATTAATTTCGATGACCTGATTCCTTCCCGAAACATCATGCGGAGTATTGCCCATGAGATCATGTATCGGTATATGACATCGATTTACAGCATGACCACCATCAATCACGACCACCTGTTTGCTTCCATGCTAAAGCAAATACCTTTCAGGAAAATCGAAGAATCCGAACTGATTCGGCGGGTGTATTGCTGCATCATGTCTGGATTGGCCCAAAAAGGCGTTTTTCTTCACAGGAGTCTTGAGGAGGATCAGATTCCACTTTTGACAGACGATCGTTATCACAAATATCAGGATTTCATTTCTTTGGCCCTGGACAAAAAAACCGTTACCCAGAAAAAAAATATCCTGGTCAAAAATCCAAAGGTCTTTTCCTCTCCCTTTGATTTTCATCGGTCCAGGATTGAAAACCCGGTGGCCGTCATTGCCAACGAGGTGGAGCCTTTAAAAGATTTGCAACGGACCATCAAGCTTTTTGCCTGGGTTCCGGACTTTTTCCTTCGTTGGAAATTGGCACGACATCTTTATAAAAAAGCAATCCGTGAATATTGGCACGATTATCAAACGTTTTTTTCACCTGATGAGTCGGCCGCAAAAGGGGAAGGCATACCTGTTTTGCTGCGTGGATCCTTTCGAAAAGCGGGGATATTGCTGATTCATGGATACCTGGCAACTCCGGCGGAACTCAGGGAATTGGCAGAGTATTTGAACCGGCGAGGATATTGGGTTTACGCCCCTCGACTGAAAGGCCATGGCACCTCTCCGGATGACCTTGCCACCAGAACTTATGAGGATTGGAGGAATTCGGCGGATGAAGGTTACGCTGTGATCAACAGCCTTTGCAAGAGGGTTGTGGTAGGAGGGTTTTCCACCGGCGCAGGACTTGCCCTGGACCTTGCCTCCCGCATCAACAGTGTGAAAGGAGTTTTCACCGTCTGCTCCCCCATGCGTATCAGGTTTCTTTCATCCAGGTTTGCCCCGGCAGTAGATGTCTGGAAACGCCTTTTGAAAAAAATGAGTGTTGAGGAAAACCGAAAGGAATTTGTCGATGTGGAATCAGAAAACCATTATTTCAAATATAAAAAAAACCCGGTTTCAGGGGTGCAGGAGGTGGAACGCCTGATGAATTCTTTGGAGCCGCGACTTGCGAAATTAAAAACACCGGTTCTGATGGTTCAGTCGCTGAATGACCCTGTGGTGGATTATACCGGCTCTATGGAGCTTTTCAAGCTTCTGGGCTCTGAGGAAAAATCCTATGTAATGTTCGACATGGATCGCCATGGCATCATTATGGGCAGGGGATCCCATCGGGTTCACAGGGCCATTGCAGGGTTTATCGAGAGTGTCGACTGTTAAGGTGCATTCAATGAGCCTTGAGGTAAGCTCGTTTATCTTTTTAAAAAAAGTGGTATGGTGTCTTTTTAGCCGACCTGACAGTTTCGAATGGCCTGAACACCGGGCACTTCTTTTTGTCATGTCATTCCATCAGCAGAAGCGTTGAGGGATTGAGTCGCAATTGCCGTGAGTCCGATGCTCCGTCGATACCTTTCAGGGCCTTGACAATAATTTCTTTTCCATCCGGAATCAACTGAACCGCCACATCAAAGAGATCTTCCACTGGTGAAAATTCAGGGGCAAGTCCGTCAGGTCCGGGTGTATTATGGCGGTGGATATTCATGGTAAACCAGACATGGAACCCCAACTCCCTTGACAGGGCTTTTAAATCCTCAAGAGCTGTTCTTATTTCCTTGTCAAACGGGAAACCGTCTATCAGCACCATTTTCGGCACAAAGATTCCCTGTTCAATTAAGTCGGTCAGACGCTCTTCCAGAATCGGCACACTGAAACTCTCCACTTTGAAAGTCATGATAAACCGATGAGGAAGAATAACCTCCCATAATCGCTCTTCCTGAGGAACCTCATACTGGGAAACCAGATTTCGAAGAACTTCATCATACCAGAGGCATACTTTTTGAACCGGATCATTGAGCCCGATGTGCAAAACATTCTGATGTCTGAGTTGGCTGTTTATAGCCAACTGCACACCGATAGCGGTTTTGCCCACTCCGGCGCGAGCCATTACAACCCCGAATCCCCCATCGGCCAGAATATCATCGGAATCGTGGCCGAGCAGTCTAAGGGGATTTTTTAAAACAAGGTCCTTTTTGAGCATATTAAAAATCCTTTCTCTTAAGTAAAAGATCCGGGCCGTTGAACGACATGGATCCGTCTGCTCGCTAGGCAACATTTTTCTTTTCTTCCATAGCCTTTTTGATCAATTCATCGGCAATACCTTTCGGAGCCTGCCGGTAAGTGAAAAATTCCATGGTAAACTGGGCCTTACCTTGCGTAGCGGACCTTAACACCGTGGAATAACCAAACATTTCAGACAAGGGCACTTGGGCTTCAATAACACACATGGGCCCTTCATCCTGAGTTCCTACAATCATTCCCCTTCGCTGGTTCAATGTACCCATTACCGGACCCTGAAACTCTGTGGGAGATTCCACCACTACTTTCATAATAGGTTCGTGAATTACCGGACCGGCCTTGTGGTAGGCCTCAAGAAATGCACCTCGTGCAGCAGCCTGGAACGCCATGTCTGATGAGTCCACTGCATGGGAGGCTCCATCATTGATGGTCACTCTGATGCCGGTAATCGGAAATTCAAGAAGAGGGCCTTTGTCCAAGCACTTTTGAAACCCTTTTTCAACAGCGGGTATGTATTGTGTAGGGATCGACCCGCCGGTGACCTGATTATCAAAGATAAAATCTGCATCAGCCACCGGCTCAATAAATCCGGCAACACGACCATACTGCCCTGCTCCGCCGGTCTGTTTCTTATGGGTGTAATTAAAATCAGCGCGTCGGGTGATGGTTTCACGATAAGCCACACGAGGCATCCCTGTTGTCACCTGAGCATTGTACTCACGTCGCATTCTTTCGATATACACTTCCAGATGAAGTTCACCCATGCCGGAAATCACGGTATCACCGGTTTCTTCACTCACAAAGGCTTTGAAGGTAGGATCTTCCTTGGCAAACCGGTTCAGGGCTTTGGACATGTTGGCTTCGGCTTTATGATCCACAGGTTTGATAGCCAGGGAGATAACCGGTTCGGGCACATACATGGATGTCATGGTATAATTAATTCCCGGACTACAGAACGTGTCTCCGGAGGCACAATCAATTCCGAAAAGAGCGCCGATATATCCTGCCGGGATGGATTCGATCTCCTCCATTTGATTAGCATGCATGCGAACAACCCGACCTACTTTAACCTTTTTTCCGGTCCTGATATTGATAATTGTATCCCCTTTGGAAAGTTTTCCCTGATACACACGGATGTAGGTCAGCTGGCCATATTGACCATCTTCCAGCTTAAAAGCCAGCGCAACCGTCGCAGCTTTAATATCCGCACTCAGCTCTACGGGCGTTTCATCTTTGTCCAGGTCCAACGCTTCGGTTTTTACATCCAATGGGCATGGAAGCAATCTTGTCACTCCGTCCAGGAGCGGTTGAATCCCTTTGTTTTTGTAGGCGGATCCCATAAAGACCGGTGTCAGTTCACGGGTTAAAGTGGCCTTTCTTAAGGCACGAATCAGAATATCCTCGGTAACGGCTTCCTCAAGAGCCGCTTCGGTGAGTTCATCGGAAAACATGCTGGCCGAATCGATGAGTTCTTCCCGTTTTTTTGAAGCAAGCTCCATAAGATTGTCCGGAATGGTTTGTTCTCGAATAATTTCGCCGTTTTCACCATCGAAATAAATGGCCTTCATGGAAACAAGATCAATAATACCCTCATGTTCCCCTTCGAGACCGATTGGAATCTGAAGAGCCACGGCATTGTGTCCCAGACGTTCCTGCAGTTGTCGAATCACCCGATCGGGATTGGCACCCACCCGGTCGCATTTGTTTACAAAGGCAATGCAGGGGACCTTATACCGTTTCATTTGCTGGTCTACGGTAATGGACTGTGATTGTACCCCCCCCACAGCGCAAAGCACTAGAATTGCACCATCCAGAACCCTCAAAGCACGTTCCACCTCGATGGTAAAATCCACATGGCCAGGAGTATCAATGATGTTGATTTCGTGATTATCCCACTGACAGGAGGTGGCGGCCGAAGCAATGGTTATCCCGCGTTCTTTTTCAAGTTCCATGGAATCCATGGTCGCCCCGACACCATCCTTTCCCTTGACATCGTGAATAGCATGGATTCGTTTTGTGTAAAAAAGAATCCTTTCGGTAAGGGTTGTCTTTCCCGAATCGATATGGGCGCTGATACCAATATTTCGAACGCTTTGGATATCGATAGTCATAACTTCAATTCCTTTTTCAAATCATCAAAAATTTGTAGACAAAAAATAGAGACAAAAAAAAATCCCCCATATGGAAAAAGTGCCAGATAAGGGATTTTAAGTCCAATCTGAAAAACTGTAATCTGGATTTATAAATATTATTTTTAATATTGTCAAGTAATTTTAATAAAATCTGAGGAAGGTAAACCGAAGAGCCATTGGGCTGAATTTACAAAGTCAGCCATATTCAAGCTCAAGCTGTTACCCCTTTGGGAAAAAGCCTGAACACGGAATTGTTGAATTCATCATTTCACTTTAAACAATCCAGACAACTTTGTCACCTCCCATGAATAAAATTTTTCTGATAACCCTTCCCATTACAAATTCCGAAACGTCCGACAGCCCCTTTCTTCCGGCGACGATAGTGCCGATATCCAGATTTCTGGCCTGGGAAAAGATCCCCTCCGCTCGGCTGTGCTTTTCTCTTAAAATTACCTCGGAAACCAGATCTTCTCTAAAACCGAAAGAGATCAACCTTTTTCTCATTTCAGCCAATACCGGAGCGATCCTTCTGGTATTAGCATCCAGCCAGTCCTTTTCGTGCCTTTGTTTAAACAGGTTTTCAAGGCTCAAATTCGGAATGTTGAGGGGCCGGACAATGGTTAACAACAGTACCTGGCAATCCTCTTTATCCGCAAACTCACCCACATAATCCACAGCCTTTTTTGAGTTGGCAGATCCGTCGAATGCAATCAAAAATTTTTTTTCATCAGTTAAGGTCGTCCCCACCACAATAAGCGGTATATGATGGATGCTTTCCGCCAGTTTAGAAGTAATACTCCCCAATATATGATCTCCAAGGTTACTGAATCCATGCCTTCCGACAACAACCGCATCGAAATTTTCAGAAGCCTTTTTGAGTATATCCCGCGCATATCCTGCCATCAATTTCTGAGTCACCACCTCAATGGCATTTTCCGAAAATCCTTTTTGTGTCAATACATTAACGGCATGGGACAAGAATTTATCCATATATTTTTCTGAACTTCCAGACCAATTGTCAAAAAGTTCCTTGTCTTTCCGGGACAATGAGATATTAAGATCCAAGAAGGCCTCAGGACGTTGCATCAGGACATGGAAAAGAGTGATGTGAATGTTTTTCTTAGAAATGAATTTGCCGACATAATCCACAGCAGACATGGATTTGGGGCTGCCATCAACAGACACCAAAATTCGTTTTACATTCATGGAAAACACCTCAATTCTTTACCCATTGTTGTTTTTAGTGTTCGGACGGTATCTTTTTATGGTAAATTTTTTTGGCATTACTGGTTCCATTGATTTTAAATAATGAATATGCATAAAATATGCCCTGGATAATGCCCTTAAAAAAGGTTCTTTGGGGTTTCCATAAAATGATCCGGCAGAAATCCATTTACAACTGACTGATATTTAATATTGATTGATGACACAATTTCACACTGATGCTTATGATGCCCCACTGTATTTTACCGACGGCAATTCGCTCAAAAAATGATTGACCGTCCGCAAATTTTACACCCTGTAAAGCACCTGATCGTTGCAGATGACCGGTAGAAAGATGGAATTTCGGCCATCTAGAATGGACCACTTTTGCAATCAAATTCCATAAGTGTTGGTAGAATCCGTAGACCCTTTGGAAATCAACCATCTGGAAGAAATGGAAATTAAGGAGGAAAACCATGGCATATCAATACATTAATCTGGACTTGGAAGACACGATCGCATTGCTCACCTTTAACCGTCCGAAAAAACTGAATGCATTAAACAGTGAGCTGTTGGATGAATTTTCAGATGCTTTGAGGCAAATTGCGGAAAATGAGAATATCCGGGTATTGATTCTTACAGGTGCGGGCGACAAAGCTTTCGTAGCCGGAGCCGATATCAAAGAGATATCGGAGTGCAATACATTGTCCGCCAAATTGTTTGCTGAAAAGGGTCAGCAGGTGATCAGCAAACTCCAGCAACTTTCAATCCCGGCCATTGCCGCGGTCAATGGCTATGCTCTGGGTGGTGGAAGCGAGATCGTTTTGGCCTGCGATTTTGCATATGCTTCACAAAATGCTGTGCTTGGATTTCCGGAAATTACGCTGGGATTGATTCCGGGTTTCGGGGGCACTCAACGCCTTGCCCGTTTAATCGGAACAACAAAGGCAAAAGAAATGATTTTCACAGGCAGTATGATCTCTTCGGCCGCAGCCCTGGAATACGGAATGATCAACAAGGTGTTTGCTCAGGAATCACTTCTTGACGAAGTAAAAAAAACCGCTAAAATCATTGCCTCCATGGGAAAAGTCTCTGTTCGGGCTGCCAAAGAAGTCATCAACCTTGGAATGGATTCGGATTTGAACACAGGGTTGGCGATAGAAGCTATCGCATTCGCAATATGCATGGCCGGCGAAGATGCAAAGGAAGGAACCTCGGCCTTTCTTGAAAAACGAAAACCTGTATTTAAAGGCGGATTCAGAGGGTAAATCTTTTTTGTTGACAGAATATGGATCATCCGATATAAAACGCACTCACGTCCGGGTGAAGCTAAGGTTTTATTTTTAATGAATATTTTTGACTTTTACCTCTAAAAACAAGGAACAAAACAATGACTATTCAGTTTTTCTTTGTCTGCTTTTTTGATTTTTTCGGTGGCTTTCCCTTTAGAAGGTCTACCCATGTGCAGGCAAAGTTAAAAAAGCTGAATTAACTATTCAAAAATCAGCAACCATGGGTAGACAAAAAAACTTTAAAACCCATGGTATTGACTAAAAAGGCTGTGGGTTTAATTACCTATAGCCTTTTTGATTTTTTGGTGTTCATTTCATGAGGATTGAGAATTTAACATATCATCAAAAGAAAGGAGAACATAACAGCGCATGATTTACGATATGGATTTTGAAACCCTTCCTCGCGAAGCGCTGGTCGCAATCCAGCTTCAGCGCTTGCAGGCCACACTCGAAAGGGTATATGCGACAGTACCTTTTTATAAAAGAAAATTTCAGGAAGCCGGTGTTAAACCATCTGATATTCAAAAACTTGATGACTTAAAAAAACTTCCGTTTACCACCAAACAGGACCTGCGAGACAATTATCCATTTGGAATGTTTGCGGTTCCCATGGATAACGTCGTGCGAATTCATGCATCATCGGGAACCACCGGAAAACCCACAGTGGTGGGATATACCGCCAGAGACATCAATACATGGGCTACTTTGATGGCCCGGGCTCTGGCCGCCGGAGGAGCCACAAGGGGAGATATAATCCACAACGCCTATGGATACGGACTATTTACAGGTGGACTCGGAGTTCATTATGGGGCGGAAAAATTGGGAGCATCGGTCATTCCGGTATCGGGCGGCAACACCAAACGCCAAATTGTGATCATGAAGGATTTCGGCCCTACCATTCTGACAGCAACACCATCATACACACTTCACCTGACGGAGGTGGCTCAGGAAGTCGGAGTCGATTTTCGTGATTTGAGTTTTAAATTCGGAATATTCGGAGCCGAACCCTGGTCCGAAAAAATGAGGGCTGAGATCGAAAAAAAGACCGGAATGACGGCGGTGGATATTTATGGACTCAGTGAGGTCATGGGACCGGGAGTAGCCATTGAATGCCATGAAGCCAAAAAAGGACTTCATATTTTTGAAGACCATTTTATTCCTGAAATCATCAACCCGGACACCGGAGAAGTCCTTCCTTATGGAGAAACAGGCGAGCTGGTTTTTACGACCATCACCAAAGAGGCTTTTCCCATAATCCGGTACAGAACCCGTGATATCACCTCATTGAATACCGAACCTTGTATTTGTGGAAGAAGCATGTTACGGATGAACCGTGTCAGCGGAAGAACCGATGACATGCTGATCATTCGGGGCGTTAATGTATTTCCATCCCAGATTGAAAGCGTTTTGATGGAAATGGAAGAAGTCGAGCCTCACTACCAGCTCATTGTGGACCGTGAAGGTAACCTGGATAAACTCACTGTCAAGGTGGAGCTGGGTGAAAAGGCTTTTACCGATGAAGTCAAGGGGCTTCAGAATATTGAGCAGAAAATATCCAAAAATATCAAAGATTACCTGGGTGTTTCTGCAAAAGTCAAACTGGTTGAGCCCAAGGCTATTGCTCGCAGTGAAGGAAAAGCGGTACGGGTGATTGACAATCGGAAGTTTTAATCATTTAAGGAGACCAGAATGCAGGTAGAACAAATATCCGTTTTTTTGGAAAACAGGGCCGGACGTCTTGCAGAGGTTTCAGCCATCCTTGCGGAGGCCGGAGTTAATATCCGGGCCCTTTCCCTGGCCGACACCTCGGATTTCGGCGTTCTGCGCCTGATTGTAAACAATAATGAAAAAGCCAGAGAGACGCTAAAAAAAGCCGGTTTTACAGTCGGCAAAACCAATGTGGTGGCCGTGGAGGTCGAAGATCGTCCCGGTGGGCTTCATAAGATTCTGGATGTCCTTTTTAAATCCGGAATTAATGTGGAATACATGTATGCATTTGTTCAGCAAAGTGGAAATAATGCCGTAATGATTTTCAGATTCGATCAGACGGAAAAAGCGTTGAAGGTTCTATCGGAAAACAGTATCAAAACCATTGACGGAAAAACCCTTTATACAATGTAAGTTATGACCCTTTTATCCAAGGAGGTAGAATCATGAAGTGCCGAATCTTTATAAAAACGACAGTCCTTCTTTTCACACTGTTGATTGCAGGTCCTTTTTTGATTTTCAGTTCTGCGGTTGCAGCAGACACCTATAAAATCGGAGGAATTTTCAGTGTAACCGGTCCTGCCTCTTTTCTGGGCGATCCTGAAAAGAAAAGTATGGAGATGGCTATTGATCAGATCAATGCTGCCGGCGGAATAGATGGTCGGATGCTCGAAGCGGTCATCTATGATACTGAAGGGGATCCTCAAAGAGCTGTCCAAAACATTACCAAACTGATCAACAGGGACAATGTACTGGCTGTTGTCGGTCCCAGCCTGACACCCACCTCACTGGCGGTTATTCCTTTTGCGGAACGGGCACAATTGCCTCTGATCAGCTGCGCAGCCGGTATCGCCATTACCGATCCCGTGAAAAAATGGGTATTCAAGACCGCCCAAAGCGATGTTCTGGCCGTAGCCTCAGTTTATCAGCACATGAAAGACAACAACATCAAAAAAATCGGAATCCTGACCGTTGCCAATGCATTCGGTGAAAGTGGAAAAGATCAACTTTTGAAGCAAGCACCGACCTTTGGCATTGAGATTGTTCAGGTGGATAGTTTCGGCGACAAAGACACCGATATGACCGCACAACTGACCAAAATCCGAAAACAGGAACCGGATGCTATTGTCTGCTGGGGCACAAATCCCGGACCCGCCGTTGTGGCTAAAAATGTAAAACAATTGGAAATAAATATTCCTCTTTACCAAAGCCATGGAGTGGCAAGCCCCAAATTTATTGAACTTGCCGGTGATGCGGCCGAAGGCAATTTTCTTCCTACCGGAAAAATCCTCGTGGCTGGACTTCTTCCGGATACCGATCCCCAGAAAAGTGTCCTGATGGAATATATTAAAGAATATGAATCCAGATACAACCTGGCAGTATCCGGTTTCGGCGGATATGCCTATGATGCCATGATGATACTTAAGCAAGCACTTCCGGGAACAAATGGCGATAAGGAAAAACTTCGGGATAACATAGAAAATATCCAGGCAATGATCGGCATTTCCGGTACCTTCAATTTTTCACCCACCGATCATAACGGTCTGGCCGAAGATGCCTTTGTCATGGTCCGTATTGAAAATGGCGATTGGAAACTGCTGGAGTAACCTTATTCAATAGCCATGATATAACATGACATCATGGATGGCCTTTGGCTGTTTTTATGCAAAGAGATGGAAATCCCCCCTACCCCCCTTTAATAAAGGGGGGATAATAAAAGGTTCCCCCTTTTGTTAAAGGGGGGATAATAAAAGGTTCCC
>CAYZJH010000024.1:0-16146 GCA_964478625.1 uncultured Desulfobacteraceae bacterium | reverse complement strand
GGGATAATAAAAGGTTCCCCCTTTTGTTAAAGGGGGGATAATAAAAGGTTCCCCCTTTTGTTAAAGGGGGGATAATAAAAGGTTCCCCCCTTTAACAAAAGGGGGGTCAGGGGGGATTTTCTCCAACATTTTCGGATTCCCCCAATACCCAAAAGCTGAAAACTACATCATGGCAAAGACCTTCTAGATTAAAAAGCGGTATGTCAAAGTGACCCAGGAACTTTTACAGTATCTTTTTTCCGGTATAACCAACGGTGCAATTTATGCTGTGATCGCCGTCGGTTTTTCCATGCTTTACAGTTCCACTGAGCTGATCAATTTTTCCCACGGTGAATTTGTCATGCTCGGAGCCATGGGACTTGTCACACTCTGGGGCAGTTTGGGACTTCCTCTTCCCCTGGCTTTTGTTTTGACGGTTATCGGCGTAGCGGGTGTCGGTTTCTTGTTTGAACGCACCGCAATACGAACAGTACGCAAACCTGACCATATTGTCCTGATTATCATCACCGTAGGGGCATCCATATTTCTCAGAGGGGTCGGCATGCTGAGCTGGGGAAAAGATGCTCACAGTGTCCCGGCTTTTTCGGATCACCCTCCGATTGATCTTGCCGGTGCCAAACTTCTTTCCCAAAGCATCTGGATCGTTGTGATCGCACTTTTTTGTGCTCTGATGTTGCACCTGTTTTTTAGAAATACACTTACCGGAAAAGCCATGGAAGCCACCGCAATCAACAAAAAGGCTGCTTGGCTTACCGGGATTCCTTCGGAAAAAATGATCCTTCTGGCCTTTTTTTTCAGTACCGGTATGGGTGCGGTGGCCGGGATCATTATTGCACCGATTACCATGTGCAGCTATGACATGGGGACCATGCTGGGGCTCAAAGGCTTTTGTGCGGCAATGCTTGGGGGTCTTGGAAGCCTTTGGGGATCAATTCTTGGTGGCCTTCTTCTCGGCATTATGGAATCTTTCGGAGTCGGTCTGTTTTCCTCCAGCCTAAAAGACGCCATTGCATTTTTATTGCTTCTGCTGATCCTATATGTACGTCCGGGAGGCATCATCATGGCCAAAGATGTCAAACGGTTCTAAACGAAATTCAGAAAGGGAATATATAGGCTGTTGATACAAGACCGGATCATATACGGAATATTCTTTTTAACGGTTACCATCATCGGGTTATCGGTTCAAAATTACTATTATCTTCAGATCCTCACCATCATTGGAATAAACACGCTTTTGGCATTAGGACTGAACATGCTCATGGGATATGCCGGACAGATCTCTTTGGGACATGCCGCCTTTTATGGAATCGGCGCATATACCACGGCAATTTTGACAGTCAATTATCATGTTAACCCCTGGGCAGCTCTTCCGTGCGCTATTTTTCTGGCCATAGCGGTTGCTCTTATCGTGGGTGTCCCCACCCTCAAGCTGACCGGATATTATCTGGGCATGGGCACCTTAGGTTTTGGAATGATCGTTCATATTATTTTTCGCGAATGGTCAAGCCTTACCGGTGGCGCTTCAGGGTTTATGGGAATCCCTCCCCTTGAAATCGGCCCTATATCCTTTTTTCCAGCCCGAAACTATTTTTACCTGGTATGGTTTACCGTACTGATCAGTTTTATATCCTGCAAACGCCTAATCAAATCGCGCATGGGACGTGCTTTAAGGGCAATCCATGACAGCGAGAATGCCGCAAAAGCTGTGGGCATTAACACGAGAAATATGAAATTGGAAATTTTCGTTTTTAGTGCTGCCCTGTCGGCACTTTCCGGTTTTTTCTATGCCCATATGGTCAGCTTTATCAGCCCTGAGTCTTTCAGCTTTCTGGTATCAGTAAAAATCGTCACCATGGTGGTTATCGGAGGAATGGCAAGTGTCTGGGGTTCCTTATTGGGAGCCTCTCTTTTAACCATGCTTCCGGAATGGCTTCATTCTTTTTCTGATTTCGAAATGGTGGTATACGGTTTGATTTTAATGGTGGTAATGATTATCACCCCCCAGGGTTTAACCCGCGGAATCCTTGATATCTATGAGCGATCAAAAGCAACCAAACATAAGCGATAATCCTTTGCTGAAATTGGAATCTGTCAGCAAAGCTTTCGGGGGTGTGCAAGCCCTGTGGAATATTTCTTTTGAGCTTCATTCAGGTTTGATCCAGGGTTTAATCGGCCCCAATGGTGCCGGAAAAACAACTCTTTTCAACCTGATTACCGGAATTTACAAACCGGATGAAGGGCGAATCCTGTTTAAAAGCAACGATATTCATCGTCAACAAGTTCATGAACTGGTAAAAATGGGAATTGCCAGAACGTTTCAGAATGTTGAAATTTTCGGAAGCATGAATGTCATTGAAAATGTGATGGTCGGCCGGCATGTCAGGAGCAGGTGCGGATTTTGGGGAGCAGTGACCCGCGTGCCGTGGATGGTCCGGGAAGAAAAAAATACCTTTGATAAAGCGATGGAAATTCTTTCCTTTGTCGGTATCGACGAACTGGCTTATCGCAAAAGTTCCGAACTTCCGTTCGGATGGCAGCGGCTATTAGAAATTGCCCGTGCATTAGCGTCAAACCCGAAGCTTCTTCTCCTTGATGAACCTGCTGCAGGACTCAACGCAACTGAAACCCGGCAACTGGGCCAACTGTTAAAAAAAATCCGCACCACAGGAATTACCCTTCTTCTGGTAGAACATGATATGAGCTTGACTATGGAAATATGCGACAGAATTGTTGTCCTTGATCAGGGGAAAAAGCTGGCCGAAGGAACACCCAGAGAGATTCAGGGTAATGCGGCGGTCATGGCGGCATATTTGGGGGTTGGGAGTTAGGCTCCATGCTTAGAATTCGAAACCTGAAATGTTATTACGGAAGAATCATGGCCATAAAGGGCGTGAGCCTTTCTGTGGCTGAAGGGGAACTGGTGTCGCTTATCGGTGCCAACGGATCCGGAAAAAGCACACTTTTACAGGCGATCAGCGGCCTTCTTCCAGGGTGGGATGGAGAATTGATTTTTAAAAACGATTCGCTTAAGGGACTTCGCCCCCCGGCTATCGTGCAAAAGGGCATCAGCCTTGTGCCTGAGGGCCGGTTGATTTTTCCTCCGCTATCGGTTCTGGACAACCTTAAGCTAGGGGCCTATACACGGTACCGAAAAAAACAGCACCGGGAAATTGCACAGGACCTGGAAATGGTGATGACTCTTTTCCCGGTTCTCAAAGAACGCACCCGCCAGGCGGCAGGAACTCTTTCCGGCGGTGAGCAGCAAATGCTGGCTATCGGACGCGCGCTCATGGCAAAACCATCCCTTTTACTCCTTGATGAACCTTCCATGGGCCTTGCTCCGCTATTGGTAGATAAGATACTGAGAACACTTGTGCAACTTAGGGAGAGTGGAATCACTATTTTACTGGTCGAACAAAACGCCCAGGCCGCACTGAAAATTGCTGACCGTGGATATGTCCTGGAAACAGGACGAGTGGTGCTTCAGGGAAAATCCGAAGACCTTTTGGCGGATGATGAAGTCAAACGGGCTTATCTAGGCAAAGACTACGGGGAATTTTACGAGGGGAGAGGTTAACTCATGGAATATCCGGATTCTGAACAGAGACTTCAAATTCAATTGGAGCGGCTTCAAAGCACATTAAACAGGGCTTTCCGAAGTGTTCCATTCCATCAGAAGCGGTTTCAGGAATATGGAATGGATCCTTTACAAGTGGAAACCTTTTCGGATTTATCCAAACTTCCTTTCATGGAAAGAAAAGATCTGGGAGAACACTATCCTTATGGACTATTTGCCGTTCCATTAAGAGACATTGTTCGAATCCATACGGCTCCGGGAACCAACCTCAACCCCACAGTTACGGGATATACCAAACAAGATCTGAAAGTTTGGCAGGAAATGGTGGCTCGGGCCCTGGCTGCATGCGGTGTCACGGCTCTTGACATTCTCCAGATCACCTTTGATTCAGGATTGGCCAATTGGGGACGAGATTACAAAGATGGGGCCGAAGCCCTTGAGGCCAGTGTTATTCCCAACACCCCCCTTTCTTTGGAAAAACAACTGATGGTCCTGCGGGATTATAAAACCACTGTGCTGATCACAACACCCTCAGCAGCCTCCCAACTGGTCAGCTACATGTTTCGCTCGGAATTCAACCCGACAGGATTGAACCTGAAAACACTCATTCTGGTGGGCGATACGGTTGACCCTGATTTCAGGACATTTTTAGAGGACCGACTTCATGTTTCCGTCTGGATTCAATATGGTCTCAGTGAAGTGCCCGGACCGGCCATGGCTTTTGAGTGCGAAAATCATCAGGGGCTCCATGTGAGCGAAGACCACTTTTTTCCGGAAATCATCGATCCCAAAACTGGGGAAATGCTAGCACCAGGAGAAATCGGAGAGGTTGTATTTACATCCCTGAGCACCCGTGCATTTCCACTGATACGTTTCAGAACCGGTGATCAAGCCAGAATAATCCAAGCCCCCTGCTCCTGCGGGTGCCCTTTTGTTCGGATGGAGTGGTTCGGGGAAAGAACCGATGATCTTCTGACCATCAACGGTGTCAAACTCCACCAGGCCCAAATCATGAGACATCTGGAAAAAGCCCTGGGGTTTACTCCCGGGCGATGTCACATATTCAAGCACCAGCATTCATACCTGGAAAAATATGGTGCACGGAGTTATCTTGAAGTATGGCTGCGCATGAGTGAAGAATTGTTTTCTGATGAAATCAAGATGCTTCAGAAGCTGATTCACACTGCCGAAGAAAAATTGCAGGAAAATATCGGCGTGCCGGTCAAAATCAAATTAAAGGAAATACGAGCATTCTCCGATGAAAACCGGTAAGACGATTTTGAAAGAAATTAATAACTCTAAGATGATGAATCGGATTGCTTTTTTCCATTCCTTTTGTCAACAAGTCTTCCGGTTGAAACAAACCATAAAAAAGAAAGAGACTGAAGGCTCAACAAAACGATAAACGCCGCACGATAGCCTGTGGGCGAATATCCACCGGTTTGAGTAACCGGCCAGTGCCCGATAATCTCACCAATGCCCCATTGCGCTGCAAACGCCGAGATAAAAACCATCAGGTTCAGGGCGGTGTTAACCCGCCCTGACAAATGAGAAGGAAAACTTTGGGATAAAACGGCATAGGGCAAAATACCCGAGGTCCCTAAGAAACCGAATAGAATCATAACCGGTACCGCACACCAAACAGGCTCAAAAATGAGCAAAAGCAGTTGCACCATGAATAAAAACATCCCCCAGGAAGCTACAGTCATGGGAGCGATTCCTCTAAAACTGAGCCGTTCAGCCAGGGTTCCTAAAACAATAAAACCAGCGATCATGGCAAAAGCCACCCACATCAGCGTTGCTGCCACGGTTATCCGATCCATACCGGCCACATCTCTGAGCCACGGACCCGCCCATAAGCCCTGAATTGACAGATAGGTTGTTTGAGAGAATGTGGTCCAGGGAGCGATCTTCCAGAACGTAGGACTCTTGAATACAGAGCCAATACCACGGATTTGATCTGAAAATCCCAAATCTCTGTTTTCCATTTTTTTTTCAGGAACTACAAAAAATATGGATAAAGCCACAGCCAGCGTTAAAATTGCCAGCCATGTAAATACCCCGCGCCAATTGGTTATCGATAATGCCATTTCAACAGGTATTGTCCCGGCCAATGCTCCCATCCCACCCATAGCCATCTGAAATCCATAAATTCGTGGTAACTGCTGTTTTGGAAACCAAATGACGAATGCCTTAAAGGCTGCCATCAGGCATGCCGAAACCCCAAGACCGATTAGGGCCCTTCCTAGCATCAGGCCGCTGATACTTTCTGCTTGGGCAAAGGTGAACGCACCTGAAGCTGCCACCACCAGAAGAGCGGCTTCGATTTTCCGGGGGCCGAAACGGTCCAGCAACACTCCCAAAGGCAATTGAAAAGCAGCAAAGGTGATAAAATAAGTGGAGGTTAACAATCCCAGTTCAGAGGGTTTTAAGCCTATGTCGACCACCAGATTGGCGGCGAGGACCGCGTTGATGACTCGATATAGGTAGGAGAGGAAATAACCGAAGGCAAACGGCAGAAATATTTTTCCAAAAAATTTAGGGGACATTTTTGAAAGTTGCCTTTAAAATGGTTTGGCCCTATGGAAATCCAATCGATTATGGCCGTTTCCCAACACCAAGTGATGAGGTTCGGGTGTCAAGATATCAGCATTTGTTGTCGGCTTAAATTCAAAACATTATGATAAAAAAAAATTAAAAATAGTATAATTTAAAAAAACTTTTTGATATTTTATTAACTTGACAGCACATAGTTCTCCATCATGCCGGGCTTGATCCTGCATCCAGAAAAACCAGCTTCCTTAATCCATCTGGATAGCACTGCGCTTCACTTTGTGCCCGGCCTTCGCCGGAATGACGATACAATAAAATCGATAATAATTAATTCCAAGTATTTATGAGAACTTAAGACTGTCAGGTTATTATGATGTGTGTTAGGTGTATTCCATCTTTGTTCCTCTTTTTTTGATAAGTTGCAACGATTTCATTTAAAAGGAAACATCCGAACCGTGCACAACACTAAGTTAAAATTGGTATCCGTAAACTTGGGAGCTGACCTGATTTAGAGCACCAAACTCGAAAACCACCTATTGATCAAGGATAAATATCCATGGATATCCATGAATGGTTGATGATTATTCTTTTTATCGGTTTCGCAGGGTTGTGTATCTATGGTCTTCATCAAAAAAACCGATATCTGCTCATATCCCAGAAACTTCTTCAAAGTGCAAGACTCAAAATTCAGCTTTTAGAGGAAGATCATCGACAGAAAGAAAAACAGCGTGAAAAAACGGAAGAAAAGTTGCGAAGTTATCTTCAGTTGCTGGATACCTTGATCAATACCATGTCCAACCCGGTCTGTTTTAAGGATGAGCAAGGGGTTTTTCAAGGATGCAACCAGGTTTTTGCAGATCAGGTGCTGGGATTGACCCGGGACCTCATTATCGGAAATCGTGTTCAGGATCTGCCGAATCAAATTCCACCCGATTTGGCGGAGTTATATCATCAACAGGAAATGGTCATGATTGAAAATGGCGATTTTCATGCTTTTGAGGCCCAGGTGCAATGTGCAGACGGTACCCGGCGTGATTTTCTATTCAGCCTTGCACCAATACATAACCATGAGGCAAAAACTATCGGAACCGTATCTGTTTTAAGCGATCTGACCGATAAAAACAAAGCCACCCAGGACCGATTAATGAAAGAAAAGCTGGAAAGTGTTCTGGAAACAGCCGGTGGAGTCTGTCATGAATTGAATCAGCCCTTACAAGCATTATCGGGACATCTGGAAATTTTGGCCGTAAAAGGGGCCGACTCACCCGAAAGCAAAGAGCACATTGAAAGAGCATTGGTTCAAATTGAACGGATGCGGACAATCACTGATAAGTTGCAGGGAATCACGCGTTATGAAACCTTGGATTATACCGACCATTATAAGATTATTGATATTCATAAATCCTCACACCAGATGACTCGACCCTGATGACTCAATCCTGATGACTCAATCCTTGACAGCAAAACCTGTTTTTGACATAATATTTTGATTGAAGTGGATATCATTAAATTCAACGGGAATCAGGTTTGTTAGAGTTCACCTAAAATATCAAAGGAGAATAAAATGTACCGATATAAACATCTCTTGGTGGCGTTGTCTTTAACCGAAGTGGGTGAATCATCGATTCGCTATGCTGGATTAATCAGCAGACTAGCCAACAGCGAAAAAGTGACCTTTGTGCATGTGACCTCATCCCTGGATGACATCCCCAAAGAGTTACAATCGGAATTTCCGGATATTGTTCAACCCTCCGGTGAACCTGGTAAAAAAAGAATGGAGGAATTGGTATCCAAATATTTTCCCAAAGATCTTAAAACTGCCATTGAATATAAAATATTGGAAGGCTCACCGCTCATTGAACTTCTTCGAATGATAAAGGAGAATGATACTGATTTGGTCGTGATGCTCAAACGACAGGAACCCACTGAAGCCGGCACGTTAACTGAAAAACTGATTCGTCGGGCTCCATGCTCCGTGCTGTTGGTTCCGGAAGGAGCAGAAGCCTCTTTTTCCAATATTCTCGTTCCAACTGATTTTTCCGAAAACTCGACATTTGCCATGGATGCTGCCGTCGCTTTTGCTTCAGCCAAAGGAATTCCCGAAATTTTTTGTCTTCACGCCTACAACGTCCCGATTGGATATTACAAGACCGGTAAAACCTATGAGCAGTTTGCCGAAATTATGAAGGGGCACGCCGAACGGAATTACAAAAATTTTCTTCACAGCGAGGTGTGTCAAGAGGGAAGCGTTTGTCAGATCAAAGATCTGAAGGGAATTAAAGTAACGCCCATATTCATACTTGAAAAAAAGCCGGCCAAAGCCATTGAGGAAGTCATCAAAAAATATAATATCGATCTTCTTGCGATTGGTGCAAGGGGAAGGCATGCCGGTGCCGGAGTTCTTTTGGGAAGTGTAACCGAGCACCAGATCAGGAATACCACAATTCCAATTCTGGCAGTTAAGAAAAAAGGAACCGGTATGAATCTTCTGGATGCAATCCTCAATTTATAACAAACAAAAACCTGCTTAATCTTTAACCTGGTTCATATTTTGATTGCTGGGCAGATGTTCTGCAAAACCGGACAGATTGAAAATAGGTGCATCTACTTTAAACAGACACATATAGACAAGCAATAAAATACTGATCACCTGGAGGCATTTTTTTCCAGCTGTCGTAAATCGCCATGGTGGAAGTAGAAATGAAACGCAAAATCCACCGCAGGTAAATACAGTGGTGAAAAACTCTGCATTACCGGGCCTCCAGGCAACAGCCAGTGCAATAAGATATACGTAACCCGCCAATGCCACCCCGATGGCCTTTAATCGGCGATGGCCACGAAAAATTGCCATAATCATGGATGGTATGACAAAAAAAACTCCAAAAGGACCAAACCAGGAATACCGTCCGTCAGGTATCGCCGTTAAAACAAAGGGAACCTCTGCCCCACTTGTGCCGAATAAGGGAACAAAGAAAAAATTATAGATTTTCAAGAGAAATCCATTGAAGGAAAATCCCAGGATCCACTGAAAAATCATGTCTAATGGCATGGTCAGGTGAATCGTTTCGAAAAAATACCTGACCAAATTCGCCAAAGCCCCCAAAAGCACATTATCTTTCAACGGCAAACTCGATGCCGGTGAACTGCCTCCCAACCAACTGCCATAGGTAAACGCATTAAATGCAAAAAGCCAGGCCTGTGAAAAAACAAGAATCGGAATCACTGCTGCCAAAGATATTCTCCAGTGCCTGACCAATAAGGAGGTCCATGTCACCGTTCCATGGCGACGGATAAACAGTACACACGATAATACCAGCAAAATACAAGGAAAAGCCAAGCATAAATAATTGCCTGATATGGAAAAAAGGATTCCCAGAATCAAAAGGATTAAATCCTGAATTTCGGGATTCTCCAATGCCCGGTAAATCGCCAGGATGCAAAAAAGAGACACAGCCGCAGGTAAGATTTCTTGCCCAGGAGTTCCGGAAAGATAAACTAGCCTGGGCATCGACAAAACAATAAGGGTTACCGTAAATGCAGTGGCTGGCCATGCATAGCGTCTTGATAATGCATAGGTTGAAAAACCTATTGAGATAAAGGATAGAAATCCGAAAAGGCCGATCCCTGTTTGAGTACCGGTTCTAAGGAATAAATAGGGGAGAACAGCGGCATTTAAGGGAAAAAGGGCAAAATTTTCTCCTGAGTCATCCGATATGAAAAATGTTTTGTGTTTTTCGAATCCATGTAATTTTGTAAACAGATCAGGATAACCGCCTTCCGGAACCGTAATGCAGGCCATATAAGCAAGGTAACCAAATGCTGCAGATAAGGCAAAAACGGCCAGGGGTTGCCTTACAGTGACAAACTTTAAAATATCCCGGATATGCTTGAAATGGCTTCTTAAAGACCATATCACCAATGCCGCCGCAATAGTCAGGATTGCTTCCAAGAAAAGGGAAACTGACGGAAACCCTGCGATAAACGTCACCTGAAAAATAAAGGAAAACACCATCAGGGTTGAAATGATGGCATAGCTGAACGATTCTGCAAAAGAATTGCCACACTGCAAAAAAAAGAGAAGAAATGCCCAAATCCAGAGAAAGAGTTCCCCGTAAGCGCAGATGTTTAAAAAAGTGGCCATCTTATTGTGCCCTAATCGTGGAAGGTTACCGGCGAGTCTTTCAACTTGACCCCTGTTTCAAGGCTTTTTCCGTTTCTTCTTTCTCTTTTTGGGCTTTAAGGTGTTCCACGATTTCAATCATAAAATCTCGCATTTCAGTTGCCAATTTCAGGCATTCGGGGCAATAGATTTTTCTTCGAAGTTTGTCGTGCTCTTCAATTTGGTGCCAATACCAGCGGGGATAGGGGGATCCTTTACAAAATTTATTTCCGGTATATTCGGCAATGGGACAACCAATACAAATCAGGATATAAAAAATCCGGCAGGGGGGACAATCGTAAACACCACCATCAGCACCTTCTCCGGCAATGATTCTGTTCCATTTTTCAACCGATGCCTCCATGATTTTTATCTTGTTCATCACACGCCTCCTTTCCCTGGCCCCAAAAAGTTAAATTTTAAGACTTTTCCAAAAATTTCCGTGGACATGGCGGCACCTTTTAAAAACATATTCAATTTTTTTTCGATCAGCAGACTCGGCTGCGTTCTCAGGAGAACTGACGGTTTGTCCGGATAACTCTTTCAAAACGGCTTTAATGGAGGATCTTAAGACTTTCAGATTATAACCGCCTTCCAAACAAAACAACACCTTTCCTCCACAACACAAATCCGCAATAGTCATTATCAACCGGGTTAGCAAGGCAAATCCCTGGGTGGTTACATTCATCCCCCCCAACGGATCGGATTTATGAATATCAAAACCCGCTGATACCAGGATTAACTCCGGTTCAAATTCCAGAGCCACCGGTTTTAATATTTTTTCGAAAATAGCCGAAAATTCAGAGTCTCCATACCCTTTTCCGAGGGGTATATTAATGGTAGAGCCTTCACCTTTTCCCTTACCGATTTCCGTGTAAAGCCCGGTACCGGGAAAATGAGGAAACTGATGAGTCGAGAAAAAAAGAACCGATGAATCCCCCTCAAAAGAATGTTGCGTGCCGTTCCCATGGTGAACATCCCAATCGACAATCAATACTCGCTTGAGCCCCAAAGCTTTCCGGGCATAATGGGCCCCGAGAGCCACATTATTAAAAATACAAAACCCCATAGCCCTTCCCCTTTCCGCATGATGCCCCGGGGGTCTTTGAAGTAAAAATGCCCTTGTGATTTCGCCCGATTTAACCATTTCAATACCCTTAAACATGCCTCCGGCCGCCAAAAGCGCAGCCCTGTAAGAATCTTCGGAGGTATGAGTATCCGCCGACAAGGCAAACAATCCTTTTCCTTCTGTGGCCGCTACCTGTTTCAGGTATTCAGGAGAGTGATTCAGCAATATTTCCGCCCACTCGGCAGCCCTTGGTGCAATTTCCATGAAAGAGCCCACCATATCCGGATCTTTCAGCATGTCATAAATGGTTTCAAGCCTTTTGAAACTCTCAGGATGCCCATCACCGGTAATATGTCTCAAATAAATATTATCTTTAATGATGCCCGTTTTATCCAATCGAAATACCTCCCCATCGGGCCGGATTTATTTTTTAAATTTTGAAGATGCTACATCAGGAGAAACGATAAGAACCGGACAGGGTGAACGCCTCAAAACGGCTTCCGTTGTAGAGCCTACAAGAAACTTCTCTAGTGTTCCATGCCTTCTGATTCCGACAACCATCAAATCAACAGCATGCTCCTTTGCGTAGCGAATAAGGCTTTCTCCGGGGATACCCGTATCAACCACTGCCTTCACCCTATCCCCTTCGTCGGATCTATCCGGATACAGGGTCAATAGCCTGTCTCTCAACCGGTGAATCAGGAGTTGTTGCACTTGTTCATAAGGTCCCCCGGTATTGTCGACTATATCCTCATTGACAGGGCTTTCTATGGTGTGAAGAAGATGAATTTCGCAATTGAATGTTTTTGCAAAATACTTAGTATATTCCAAAGCTGGGGAAATGTCAGGAGAAATGTCACAACCAACTACCACCTTTTTCACTGAGAATCGATCCTTTTCTTTTAAATTCATCAAATGCTTTTTGGGACGAATCACCAGAAATGGACGGGTCAGTCCTCTGGCCATCCGTTCAATGACAGTCCCCATTAAAAATCTTTTAAACCCGGATATACCATGACTGCCTGCGATCACCAAATCGACATCCTCCTGCTTACAGACTTCTTCAATTTTATCGACCGGATCTCCTTTAGCCACTGCAGGTGACCACTCGACAGCATAGGAATTCATGATTTTTTCAATCTGGTGAATCGCTTGTTCATATAGCCTCTGGAGTTCCTGTTCATGTTCGGCAAATGGAGAAGCAAAAAGCTGATCTTCGGGAACATGCACCGAATGAAAAACCAGAAGACGGGCTCCGAAACTTCTGGAAAGGCCGACTCCAAAACGAAGCGTTTGATCTGTAAAGTGTGAAAAATCAATGGCACATAATATGGTTCTCAAATGAATTTCCATGACCATCCGCCCGAGGTACTACCGGATCATTTTAAATTTTAGCTTGACTTTCCACTGATAAATTAAACTGACCGATTTTACCTACATGGATTCATCATTCCAGCGAAATCCTGAATCCATGGGGTACAGCCTTAAAAATGGATCCCAGCTTTCACTGGAATGGCGTTGGAAGATAGTCTGATACAAAACCGCTCAGTTTGGGTGGAAACTAAACATATGTGATGTAGTATTATATTCAATACCAGATGTTTTGAGCGCATGCAAGTGTTCGACATGATTCAGTGTGTTTTTGTTTTTTTATGCTTGCATTTTCGCCCTTATTGCAATATTGTTGCATTGTCTTTTTTAACTTAACGACTCCATGGCATGGAATTTTAAAAAGGATTTCGATCAGGAATTTTGCTCAGTCCGTTTTTTTTGAAGACGGATTCATTTCCTCTGATTCACCTGTTGTGATCCGGGACTTGACGGGATATCAGCTCATGCACTGTGAGCCATATCCCACCGGAATTTTTGCCATAGTTACAAAGTTGCATCATCATATTTTCGTCAACACCATTTTTGGATTCAACCGGGAGGTTTTCAATGGCGGCTTATACTTTTAAAAGGGTCATAATCATTTTATTCAGTCTTTTAATTCAAAATAATGTCTTTGCAGAGGATCGATTACCGGTTTTTGTCAGCATTGCACCACAAAAATATTTCGTGGAACAGATCGGCAGGGATCTTGTAGACGTTCAGGTGATGGTGCAGCCCGGAGCCAGTCCACACACCTATGAACCCAAACCACTCCAAATGGCGGCATTAGCCAAATCCGAGCTTTACTTTTCCATAGGAGTGACCTTCGAAAATGTCTGGCTCAACAAGATTTCCGCATCAAATCCGAATCTTAGGATTATCCACACGGATGAAAATATCCGGAAAATCCCCATGTCAGGCCATCATCATCATGAAATAACCCATGGAGAAGAAATTCATAATCAAGAATCGGAACATGATCATCATGCCCATCATCATGACGGCATCCTTGATCCTCATATTTGGTTATCACCTCCCTTGGTCAAAATTCAGGCCCTCGCTATTCTGAATGCGCTTCAAGAGGCTGATCCGGCAAACAGCCCAAAATATGAATCCAACTATGAGGAATTTATCTCAGAAATTGACCTTCTGCACGCCGATCTTGAAAAAATATTTTCCGGAAAAAGGGGAACGCCTTTTATGGTATTTCATCCTTCGTGGGGATATTTTGCAGAAGCTTACGGGATCATTCAGGTTCCCATTGAGGTTGAAGGCAAGGATCCAAAACCTGCTCAGTTGATGGAACTGATCAAATACGCCCAGAAACGGGAGATTAAAGTCATATTTGTTCAGCCTCAGTTTTCTTTCAGAAATGCTGAAATGATCGCAAAGGAAATCGGCGGGAAAGTTGTTTCCATTGACCCCCTGGCCTATAACTGGTCGGAAAACCTTCGCGAGGTCGGATCCATTTTTGGTGAAATTTTAAAATAGATTCAGCCTGGCTGAATGATTCTAAGGACGATCACCGAGCCGGTTGTGCCGGGTGAAATTGAATAATAAGAGGAGTCTCACCCGGATGTCAACAGTCACCGAATGATCTGTTTCCTCCAATGGATACGGAAAAGGATCAAATCTGTCTCTATCCTTGAAACTGCTGTTTAAAAGACCCTTGAGATGTTTCCAAAAAGTATATATGATAAAGTATAAGTCAGTAAATCATATAAAAATTAAACATCAAGGAAATGCCCAATGGACATTATTTCTCTTCTGCCTTTTTTTATATTTCTTCTGTTTGTTTTCTTAACTATTTTTCGAACCAGACAAAGATTAAAAAGCCTAGCAAAATCCAACAAAAAAAATACCAAATCCAGGAAACCTCTACTGGAATCAAAGAAAAGTGATGGGGAGAAACCCGGATGGAAAAGCATTCTGATTGATGCTTACGAGCAAATTCAACGTGAAATTAAGGAGGCTCAGAAACAAAAAGAGACCATTTACGACAAACCTGAAAGAGCCAGAAAAAAAACATCGCCCGGCACAATTTTATGGGAAAAAGAACCACTGATACCGTCACCGCCACCAATCCCTTCTTCTAAAGAAATCAAAAAGAAAAAACCGTCAATTCCATCCGAAAAACCGGAAATCGTTTCAACACAGAAACTGAAGGCTGCAAAAAGCGTCAAACCCTTGATAGAAAAACCGACAATTCAGGACCTTCGAAAAGCTGTTGTATGGTCAGAAATTTTGGCTCCCCCCCTTGCCCTCAGAAAAGAAGAAGATCCTTTTTAGGGTTTTTGCGGGCTGGTTATCCCCAAAATTTGCGGGCCTTTTGGGCTGTTTCTTCCGGTGGAGTAAATGTGGCCATATCTCCGAGCATCACTTCAAAACCGGTATGATCGTTTCTGGCCCAGGGCGCGTAGTTGGAACGAACCACCATGATGCATCTGAGTTCCAGGAAGGATTCAGGGATGGTTTCAACAGAGAGAATTCCCAGATTATATCCGTTTCGTGCCAGGTTTCGATAAAAGCGCTGGGCATTTAAAATGCCTATAGCCAAATCCTGCCAGGAGGCATCAGAGAGGCGAGTGATGGAAAATTTGCCCGGTAAGATTGCCCACAATTCGAAAAACCCTTCCGGTGCAAAAGCTGCCAACCACTCCCAATCACCGGTTTTCCCGATATATCGCGAGCCGTCGCGCTTTTCGTGAAACAGATAATCAGAAAAAAGCAATCTGCCGGTTTCTCTGAAATACTCTGACGAACGGCTTGCCAAAAAACGATGGTGGTTGGATGCCATTCTGTCGGCCTGAATCTGAAAATGGGGATGAACCAGGGAACCGCCGGCTGAGGGGAGATGATTCTGGGTAATGGCCATATGAATCGCCTGACGGTCAAATTCCAGCACCTTTTTGAGATACTCCCTGCAGTTCTTAAAACTATTGACATAAGATTGCAGCGTTGCATTTCCGATTTCAACAAAATGAGTGTTGTCAAACAGGCTCACCGCGGAATATTTTCCATAGGGGAAAAGATTCGGAAACAAAACCGATTCTCCCTCCTGCATACGCCCGTCGGGATAAATATCAGGATGAATCCGAGGGGTACTTTTTAACAGTTGCGGATAACAAAAAGGGCATCCTCCGGGATTATCCGCTTCAGGAGGTCTTGGAGGCAATTTCTCCGTACCCGGGTCCTTTTCTTTTAGACGGGCATAAGTTATACGGCAGGTTCGAAAAGTAATCGGGTTGGTTCGCACCTCAATGTCATGCTGAACGATTTCTTCTGACGGGGCCATAAAAGAGGCTTTAATCAATTCCGTTTCAAACGACAGCTTCATTTTTTTATTCCCTTCATACGGGCCAGGTCACCTTCTCCAATACCTGCCTGTAATAGACATAATTTTCAAAAGGCACATCC
>CAYZJH010000023.1:0-47346 GCA_964478625.1 uncultured Desulfobacteraceae bacterium | reverse complement strand
GCAAAAAATGGCTGCTTAAAAATACGTCACCGAATTTATGACCCAGAGCACTAAGTGGCTACCGTGTTTGATACCCATATTGATACAGATGGAAAAAAATGCAAAAAAATCCATGATGAATAATTTTGATTTTGACAGTAGGAATGATCGATGGTGGGGTCCGGGCTTGATCGTCGTGTCGGTCGAAGCACTCAAAAATAACTTATGGACTTGCATTTTTTGAAAAGCTATAAAGTAAACCATAATTTCTACATGATCATTAAGGACTTTTATGAGCTGGAAAATATCATCCCAAGTGGAAAGGATTCTTGATCAAGGCGCTGGTGGGGAAGGGATTGATCGCCATCAGGCTTTGAGCCTTTTAAGCATACCTCTTCATACCCGGGAGGTTTATGCCCTGATGCAAACCGCCAACCGTCTTTCACGGGAGCAGTTCGGGCAGAAGGCTGAAAACCATTTCCATATCGGCGTCAATGTAGCCCCTTGTCCGTTGAACTGCCGTTTTTGTTCCCTGACCCAGAAAGCCGGAATTTTTAAGGAATCTGTCGATTTTTCGGAAAACCGGATTCTTTCCTGGGCAAGGCATGCCCAGGAAAATGGTGCGGATGCCTTAAACCTGATGACCACCGGCAATTTTTCCTTTGAACGGCTGCTGGAAATCGGTCGCACACTTAAAAAGGCTGTGAATGTGCCATTGGTAGCCAATACCCGGGATATCAACCACAAGGAAGGTGAGGATCTGTTAAAAGCTGGGTTCGTGGGCGCTTACCATGCGCTTCGTCTAGGAGAAGGCCGGGATACTCCCCTGAAACCGGAAAAACGGATTGAAACCATTCAGGTGTTAAAAGATGTAGGGCTGCGATGGATGAACTGTGTCGAACCGGTAGGGCCGGAGCACAGTCATGAAGAGATTGTGAATCTGATGTTTCTGGCGCGGCAATATGGGGCAATATACAGCGGTATCATGCGCAGAATTAATTTTCCCGGGTCTCCCATGACACAATATGGGATGATTTCCGAACTGGAGATGGCCAGGATGGTTGCTGTATCAAGACTTGTCATGGGAACTGTTCCTAAAGCTCATTGCACTCACGAACCTCATAGTGTTTCGCTGCTGGCCGGAGCCAATCTTTTTTTCCCCGAAGTTGGTGCCAGCCCCAGGGATGGAGAAATAGACACGGAAAAGGGGCGGGGCAGCAGTGTTGAACGGTGTCACACCATGCAAAGGGAAATGGAGTGGAAACCGGAACTTGCTTCTAATTGCTTTAAATAAAGATGATTTTTATTGAAGGAAAAACTTTAAGGAGAATTCTAACATGAAAAAGCTGTTTTCATGCGCCTTTATGATTCTGGCATTTACTTTTGCTGCAGGTGCAGATGACGGCTACAAAGTGGGTACCTGGAAAACCGCTCAGACCATTCAGCCGTTTTTTTATGACCAGTTTATTTCAGATAAAATTGAAGTTTTTTCATTTACCAACCCTGCTGATCAGAAAACCGCTCTGCTGGCCGGAAATCTGGACATGTGCGGCACGACACTGGCCCACGCCATTCACTCTGCATCTCAGGGCCAGCCTGTTGTGATTGTGGCAGCCTTGTGCAATAAAAGCTCAGCTCTGGTGGTAAAAAAAGAGGGGCCTATTCAAAGTATTGCCCAGCTCCAGGGAAAACGCATTGGCTATGTTCCCGGCACCATGCATGAAATTTTATTAAGGGAAACCCTGACCCGCGCCGGGCTTTCTCCGGAAAGGGATGTGATTCTGATGCGTGTCGATTTTTTTGATATGGGGCTGGCCCTGGCCCGAAATGGTATTGATGCATTTTTATCGGGCGAACCTTTTCCTTCACTTGCGGTTCATGAAGGTTTTGGTCGCATCCTGGAATATCCCTATTACGATGATAGTATCGGTACTATCAATGCCGGCATGCTGGTAACCCGGGAAAGCATAGAGAAAAACCCGGACAGGATTTTGCAGCTGGTCAAAGCCCATGCTCAAGCAACGCGGTTTCTTCAGGATCATTCGAACCAGTGGCTGGACATGGCGGCCAGCTTTGGCACTGATCGCGCTATACTGGATATGGCGGCCCATAATACGGAACTGGCCTGGGAAATGGATGAATTGTTTGTCGAGCGTGCAAAAGCGCTCGGTGCACGCATGCAGGCTTTGAAAGTCATAGACAGGCAACCCGACTATGAAAGCCTTTTCGATCTTCGTTTCATCAAACAGGTCAAAGCGGATACGGAACCTTGAAAAATCGATCTCATTATCACCGGATACTTCCGTGGATCATTCCCGGAATGCTGCTGGCAGCATGGTTTTGTGCGACTGGAAATCAATGGGTACCCGGCTATTTGCTTCCCGATCCCATTCGAATTGTCGAAGCCGGTCATAATTACATGTTTGCTCCTATCGGAAGCGGTCCCTATGCTGGTCGATTTTTTTCAGATGCTGCGGCCAGTCTTTTTCGTGTGGTGATGGGGTTCGCTCTGGCTGTGGCCGTGGGTATACCTCTGGGTATCCTGTCCGGACGCGTGGCAATCTGCCGTCACCTGATGAGCACCACCATCAACGGACTTCGGGCCGTTCCTGGTATTAGCTGGCTTCCGCTGGCTTTGGTATGGTTTGGAATCGGTATGACCACCACGGTTTTTCTTGTCGCCCTGGCGGCTTTTTTCCCCATTTATATCAACACTGCGGCCGGTGCGCGTCAGGTCAATCCGCTGCTGTGCCAGGCTGGTGCCATGTTGGGCGTTGGGCGTTTCCGGGGTATATTCGCCATTATTCTTCCGGCTGCAATGCCCCAGATCATCAGCGGGCTTCGGCTGGGATTGGGGATTGCCTGGGCCTACCTGGTGCTGGGAGAACTTACCGGGGTACCGAATGGATTGGGTGCGGTAATCATGGATGCTCGGATGCTTGGCCGCATTGACATTATTATTGTGGGAATCATCATTATTGCCGTCATGGGTCGCCTCAGTGATCTTGTGTTGAATACCGGCATGCGCTTGTTTTTCAAATCGGCACGGAGAATGTAATGAAAAAAACCTTTCAACTGATTCGGTCAATGCCGGCCATTGAGGAACAACAGCCGGCATTGTCGATTTGTAAGGTGAGCAAAATCTTTCCTGTAGACAACGGTTACCTGCATGTGCTGGAAAATGTGAGTTTCGACATTTCCAAGGGGGCATTGGTCTGTCTGCTGGGTCCCAGCGGATGCGGCAAAACCACTCTTCTTAAACTCATCGCCGGATTCATGAAACCCAGCGCCGGCGATATCCGGGTTGGCGGTCAGACAGTTACCGGGCCTGGACCTGAACGCTGTGTGATTTTTCAGGAGGATGCCCTTTTTCCATGGCTTACGGTAAGGGAAAATATCGCATTTGGTGCCGGAAAAATTCTATCCGGAAAACGGCTTGACGCGGAAGTTCATCGATTCCTTGAAATGGTTGGATTGAGTGCTTTTAAAGATTATCTTCCCAGGGAACTTTCAGGCGGGATGAAGCAGCGGGTGGCTCTGGCCAGGGTGCTTATTCTGAAACCGCGATTGCTGCTCATGGATGAACCTTTTGGTGCTCTGGATGCCCAAACCCGGGAAGATATGCAAAACCTGCTGCTCTCTCTATGGTTGGAATTTTCATACACCATTGTTTTTGTCACCCATGACCTTGTGGAAGCCATCACTCTGGCAGACTGCATTCTGGTTATGGAGAACAATCCAGGGCATATTCGCTCAGAAATACCGGTGACTCTTCCACGACCGCGCAAAAAAGAAAGCCATGCCTTCCACAGCTGTTTCAGGGAATTGCGAAAGCGGTTATAGGTAGTGTTTTTTATCGTTATAGAGCTGTAAGTCGTTCTTTTCTGATAAACTATGGCAATGTGCAACTAAGCGTTGAACAATTCTCCAGGATCCATATCTTATTAATGGATAAGTGAGTTAAAACAATAAACCAATTGTCACAGGGCCGGTTAGCCATGAAGCTGATGAATGACCTAATGAATACTCTGAAACAGAACTTTTCGGGTGATTTAATCCGTAATACCGGTAACCAAATCCAAAAGGACTCTTTTTTGGATTCAGAGGGGAAACGATTCCCGCTGAAAAACACACGTGAATATTTCCATTATCTTTTTCGGGAATTATACAATAAAAGAACCCTGGTCGACACCCTTGTCATTGGGGCAGCAATCAGCTTTTTTGCGGGGGGATTTCTATGGACTGCTTTTGGAGTGCCATTTCTTGTCCTGGCCTTGTCCCGCGCCAGTAAGAACCTTCATAACCGGCATGTCACGATGCTCCTTCAACTTCCATCACAACGGGAAGATCCGACATTCATCATGGGTCGTGATGGAAAAGTGGTGCTTTCAACAGGGAAAACCAAAGATCTTTTTGAACGTTTTTCTGTCCGCAACATTTACGATTTTGTCGGTTCCGAGGGTCTGAAAAATATCATGGAAAACATGAATACAGACTGTGATCAGAGGGAAAGCGGTCCTGTCGAGGTATATTCCGAAAAAGTTCTGAAATGGTATGAAGTTTGGACAAAGCCGGTAGCCTGGATGTGCGGAGCCAGGGCGGATACTTTTCTGGTCTGGTTTCGTGATGTGACGGTCAGAAAAGTTTATGATCTTCGGCAACACGACCTTTTGCAATATGCAGACTGGCTTGCACCCAATGTGAAAGAGTATGTCAGGAAAAAACATATTCATGATTCCATTGCGCCGTTTTTGTTGTCATCCTACGAGACTGTGTTTATCGCTGGAGAAGATAATACAGGCCAATCTGTCGGGTTTGCCTTTAAGCAGGAACAGGGTGAAGTTCAAAAGTCAGATAAAATCCCGATTTCAAATAGATATGAAACTCCGATTTTTCTATCTGGAAAAAAATCCCGTATCGTTTATGCGGATGTAGAAAATTATCCATCCAGGGAATCTTTTGAGTCGGAATTTCGTATTGACAGAAGAGTAACTGATTTTATTGGAAAACCGGTGCGAAATTTTATCAACTGCCGGGAAAACGGCATGTCGATTACCGCCTTTAACTCCGATTCAAGAATAACGCCTCACGAAACAAGATTTCTGGACATTGTGCTTCACCTGTCAAAATCCTTTCAAGCATTGATTTCTCTTGCAAGGGAAAACGACGAGCAGTTTTTGCAAAAAGTAATGGGATTGTGCGCGGCTGCAGAGTACAGCGATGAAATCACAGGAAAGCATATTCTTCGGGTCAATGAGTATAGCAGGTTTATTGCAATGGAAATGGGGTATGACGACGACTATGTTGAAACCATTGGTAAAGTGGCAGCCCTTCATGATATCGGCAAAGTGGCGATTCCTGAACTGATCAAGCTTCCCAGAGAGTATAGGGATAAAGAGCGCATGAAAATGAGAATGCATACCATTTATGGAGCACAAATCATTGAGACGATGATGCAGTATGCTCAAAAACCGGATTCAAGACTGGTGATGGCTAAAAATATTGCGCTACATCATCATCAGCGCTTTGATGGTACGGGTTATCCAAAATTAATAAAAAATGGGGCGATCATAGACCCTGTTTTAAAAAATTACCGGTTTTATGAAACCTGTGAGCCGGTTATGGGAAGCGAAATTCCGGCTGAAGGCTTGATTGTGGGGCTTGGCGATCGATATGATGCTCTCAGAAGTCGCCGTCCTTATAAAGAGGCTTTTACTCATGAAAAAACCATTTCCATTATGGTGAACGGAGACAATGGAGAGAGTCCGGGAATACATTGGTATGGGGAAAAACTATGGTCAGTTTTTTTGAAACACCATAAAATGTTTCAGGAAACCTATGATTCAAAATCCTTTTAGTCAATTTAACAGTCTTGAGTCATCATGAGTGATTGGAATTAATTATTATCGATTTAATCATTTGAAGCGTTGAAGCTGCAAGACAAATCAGACCAGGGCAGCGCCTGGATTGATTTGTTACAGCCTTTCAGGCCTGAGTTTTACGCCATCCTATTAATGCAAATTGGTACTAAAGGAGCAACTCCCAGTGGCTTAACGCCTGAAAGGAAAATATTTTTCAATAAATTGATTGAAACCACGGTGACCGAAGAATCTTTCATCCTGCGGAAATCTCCTATCCCGTAATCTCAGGCATTTTTCTTACCCATAGGTCTCTTTGAGGAAATGGAATTTCAATATTATTCCTGTTTAATGCGTCATATACCGCCATATAAAGTTCATGTGTGACCAATCCTCTTTGAACCGGACGTTCTATCCAGCATAGGAGTTCAAAATCCAGACTTGAATCGCCAAATCCACGCATACGCACCCGTGGATCAGGATTGCGGCAGACCAGATCGTGTTCTTTCGCAACATCTTCAAGCACTTTCATTACTTGTTTTAAATCGGAACCATAAGCCACACCAATTTTGAGACGTATCCGATATTTGAGCCAACGCCCGCCGGACTCATTTACGATTTTGGTGTTGGCAATCACCGAATTGGGGATGATTATTTCAACATCATCACGGGTCAGAATTCGTGTGGAACGGATCCCCACTTTGGTGACTTCTCCACGCTCTTTTGAATCAAGTACTATATAGTCTCCCAGTTTGTAAGGAGTATCGGCAATGATAAAAAAGCCTGCAAACAAATTCGCCAGAGTATCCCGTGCTGCAAAACCGACAGCAATGCCAATAACTCCGGCAGATGCAAGCCATGCAGTCGCATCAATATTCCAGACCTGAAGTAATGCATAGCTGCCGATACCGATGATAATAACCGTCATCACCAAATCAAAAAGAGGAATCGTTCGCTCTTCAACGATAGGAAAGCGGTCTCGAATTGTTGAGATCAGTTGCAGAAAAACATGGCTGGCTTTTAGTCCGCTGCGGATCAATTGCAGAAAAAGTATGCTGATTAAGATGCGTATGATCAGTTTTGAGGTAAAATCACCTAAATGCAGGGTATGTATGGCGGTAACTAAACTGATATAACCGATAAGCAATGCTGCAACATTGGATCCGATATGTATCAGTTCCCGGATTATTTCAACATTGGCTCTGACGGATATTTTATGCCCAAAACGACCGAAGCCCCGGGATATTTTATTTCCCCAGAACCTAATGAATCGACGCACAATAAATGCTAAAAACAGGCCGACCACAACAATTACGATGGTAAGTATAAAAGGATAAATGGCTAATAAATTCCAAATGTCTTCAAGCCATGCCGGAAGCCAATCCGGTACAATAACGGTATTTTCAATTGATTCGCTCATTTTTTGACTCTGATTTTACTAAAACTTACAGACTATTTCGTTAATAAAAAGATCTTATCAAATTTTTCTGGGATCGGTTTCTAATACCTTTATGAAATTTGTTTGTCAATCCCGGATCAAAGTTATGGATCTGTCCGCTGATGTAAAAGACTTTTCCCGGATTAATCCAAACTCCCATAGCAGAAAGAAAAGCATATAAATTAAAAAGACTAACATAAGATATTGTATTGATCGGAGTTGATAAAAAATGGCCGGTAAAGTCATCCGATTTGAACGATTGAAATGAGGGTTGACTAAAAAGAAAATTAATGTTAATAGAAAACTATTATTAATTAATACAGAGGGATTTATTTTGGCAGATCATAAAAAAAGATTTAGGATTATTATCCAAAAATTAAGGGATAGTGGCCACAAAATAACGCCTCAGCGGATGGCAATCGTTAAAATTCTTGCTAAAAGTGAAGGTCATCCCAGTGTTGAAAATATCCATGACCAAATAAAAGAAGACTTTCCCACAATGAGTCTTGCCACTGTGTATAAAAATATTTCATTAATTAAATCCCTTGGAGAAGTTCTTGAATTAGGGTTCCCGGATGGGAGTAACCGATATGATGGAAACAGGCCTGACCCCCATCCGCACGTCATCTGTATCAAGTGTAAAACAATTGCAGACCCCGACCTGGATAGCCTGGATGAAATGAAAAAGGAGGTCGCATCAACGACTAATTTTAAAATTCTGACTCATAGGCTGGATTTTTTCGGTATATGCAGTGATTGTCAGGCAAAGAAAGTTTGAATTAGCTAATTGAATTAAATAATAATCAACCTGTAGAAATTAAAAACGTTAGGCATAAGCACTATATTAAATTAATGATTTGATGGTGCAAATGTTTGAACAAGGAAAGGAGAAACCCTATGAGTGAAGACAGCAAGAGTTTGGTAATGGGATCCACAGCCCGCGGAGGGACCATGAACCGGGACTGGTGGCCGAACCAGTTGAACCTTAAAATTTTACATCAGCACTCGAACTTAAGTAATCCGATGGGGGAAGAGTTCAACTACGCTGAGGAATTCAAGAAACTCGACCTGAAAGCCCTTAAGGATGATCTTTATGCGCTCATGACCGACTCACAAGACTGGTGGCCCGCCGATTACGGTCACTACGGGGGACTCTTAATCCGAATGGCATGGCACAGTGCAGGCACCTACCGCATGGGCGACGGCCGTGGGGGCGGGGGTTCCGGAAACCAGCGTTTTGCCCCCCTCAACAGCTGGCCCGACAACGTGAACCTCGACAAGGCGCGTCGGCTTCTCTGGCCGATTAAGCAAAAATACGGCCGCAAAATCTCTTGGGCTGATCTGATGATCCTTGCGGGAAACTGCGCTTTAGAGTCAATGGGATTTAAAACCTTTGGGTTTGCAGGCGGACGAGAGGACATCTGGGAGCCGGAAGAAGATATTTACTGGGGTGCCGAAGAGGAATGGCTGGCTACGAGCGACAAACCCAAGAGCCGTTACAGCGGTGACCGGGATCTGGAAAATCCTCTGGCCGCAGTGCAGATGGGCCTGATTTACGTGAACCCGGAAGGCCCGGACGGCAACCCCGATCCGATCGCCTCTGGCCGTGACGTCCGTGAAACCTTCGCGCGAATGGCCATGAACGATGAAGAGACTGTTGCGCTGGTTGCCGGTGGTCACACCTTCGGCAAGTGCCATGGTGCCGGCCCTGCCTCCCATGTGGGACCCGAGCCGGAAGCCGCTCCTATCGAAGATCAGGGACTTGGTTGGAAGAGCAGCTTTGGCACTGGCAAAGGCGGTGATACGATCAGCAGTGGCATCGAGGGCGCGTGGAAACCGCACCCGACCAAATGGGACATGGGCTATTTGAAGGTACTTTTCAAATACGACTGGGAACTGGTCAAGAGCCCAGCAGGTGCGCATCAGTGGCTGGCTAAGAACGTGGATGAAGAGGACATGATAGTTGACGCCCATGACCCGTCGAAAAAACATCGACCGATGATGACCACGGCGGACCTTTCTCTGAAGTTCGATCCCATTTACGAACCGATCGCACGGCACTATCTCCAGAACCCAGAGGAGTTTGCGGATGCTTTTGCCCGGGCCTGGTTCAAGTTGACCCATCGTGACATGGGACCCCGTTCACGCTACCTTGGCCCGGAGGTTCCGGCCGAGGAACTGATCTGGCAAGACCCGGTACCTGCTGTTGATCATAAGCTGATCGATGAAAAGGATATCGCAGAACTCAAAGAAAAGATCCTTGGTTCTGGTCTGTCAATTCCGGAACTGGTTTCGACTGCCTGGGCATCGGCATCCACGTTCCGTGGCTCGGATATGCGCGGTGGTGCAAACGGTGCTCGCATTCGTCTGTTACCGCAGAAGGATTGGGAAGTCAACCAACCGGCTCAACTGGCGAAGGTCCTCAAAACCCTTGAGGAAATCCAGATTGCCTTCAACAACGCTCAGACAGGCGGTAAGAAAGTCTCACTGGCCGATCTTATCGTTTTAGCCGGTTGTGCAGGTGTTGAACAAGCAGCGAAGAATGCCGGTTACAATGTGAGCGTTCCTTTCGCCCCGGGACGTACGGATGCCTCGCAGGAGCAAACCGATATCGAGTCATTCACTGTCCTTGAGCCGAAAGCAGACGGGTTCCGAAACTACCTCAAAACCAAATATGCCGTATCTGCAGAGGAACTGCTGGTGGATCGTGCACAACTACTGACGCTGACCGCGCCTGAGATGACGGTTCTGGTCGGCGGCATGCGTGTGTTGAATGCCAACTTCGGACAATCCCCCCACGGCATCTTCACCGAAAAACCGGAGACGCTCACCAATGACTTTTTTGTGAATCTGCTGGATATGAACACGGAGTGGAAGGCAACAGAAGACGAAGATATTTTTGAAGGTCGTGATCGAAAAACCGGTGAACTCAAGTGGACCGGCACCCGTATTGACCTCATTTTCGGTTCCAATTCCCAGCTCCGGGCCATTGCGGAAGTCTATGCTTGTTCGGACTCTCAGGAAAAGTTCCTGCATGATTTCGTAGCAGCATGGAACAAGGTGATGAACCTTGATCGCTTCGATCTTTCATGATTGTAGCATAGAGGTATTCGAGGGCTTCACTAGAGTGTTCCAAACAGGAAACCGGATGTCCCGGAAATGATTACTCCGGAAATTGACGGAGTTTTTGAACGCTCACGGAGGCTGTCATAAACTTATGAAAGCGGTGTTTCCATACAAAACGAAACGCCGCTTTTCAAGGCTTTTTTTAACCATGCATTCATGACCCAGCCAACAAATGGACGGAAATAGAGATCCATGACCACCGCGTGATCCAGCATGTCTTCAAAGGGCTATACCTTTCTGTTGTCAGCGGTCCTGACCCTATCAGAGATATCAAGGTCAAACATGGGGTTATTGATCATCGAAAGTTACCATTCTTTTTGATTCTGCTAATTTCCAGATCAGGGCTGCTCCGATGGTCAGATTATTGTCTCTTTTGACCAAAGGACTGTCATCATAAACTGCGCCCGAGATATTGTCCCACCGTGAATAAAAACCTAATGAAAGGGTGTCGGTTAACCTTTTTTGAAGAATACCCGCAAGGGAGAATCCTGAATAACCGCTGCCGGATTTGTAACGGGGTCTTGCCGGGCGGACATCCTCGTGGTCAACATTATAAAAATAACTATGAAACCGGCTGTTTGAAAAGTCGACACCAGCGTTTAATCCATAGCTTAATCCATATTTTTCAAAGTGACTCTGGTTAGAATAAATCAAATTAAGACCTGAACGAATCCCCTGATAGCTGGTATTAAAACCGTGATCAAAATTGATAGAATACGCCGCTCGAAAAGCCAGCCTCAAATAAAAAGAATCCATGGGATGACGCCCCAGCATATACCATTTGATTGCAGGCCCGACTTCAAAAATGGCATCCAGGCCCGACATTCCTTCCCGAGCCTCATTATCACTGCTGACGGGCGGGTTCCCATAAAGTGATATGCTCGTTTCAATAAATTCACTTTCGTAAAAAATGCCCCTCACACCGTCTCGGTTGGCTCGGATAAAATCTCCTCGATAAATGATATAAGGCAAAGGGAGCACATACCACTTGTATTCATCGGAGCCGCGGTAATGAGGAATTCTGGCTGCAGCATTAAACAGGCCGAGTTCCCAGAGAGGTTTTTGTACGGTCTCTTGTGAAAACACCGTGCCATTTAGGATAAAAAGATAAACCGGTGTGGTAAAAAACAGAAATAGAATTTTTTTAAAAATCATTGAAAATCAGTTTTGGAGTGGTAAACAATTTCAGGAAAAAGCATTCCCTTCATCCTGAGATGAAAATACCCTTTGCGGGAGGTGTTTATTCTTTTCCTGAGTTGAATTGGACAACCTTTTCCCAAAGAATTGCTCCTTCTGAATCACAAAACATATTCATGAATTCAAAAGAAAATTTATTGACTACTTTGGCATATTCCTCAAGAAATTGTTCATTATTTTCTTTTGCTTTATGGCCAAGTGGTTGAATTATATCAATATATAGGTTTTTATTGCCGGAAATAAATTCCCAAAAATGCTGACCGCATAACTTTAAATATTCTCCCTTATCAAAAGCCTTGTCCTTACCATAACAACACCCATTCACTGCGATGACCTTAACCTGTGAAGGTGTATTGGAACCAAGAATTCGCTTAGCTTTTCGAAAGCTGTCCTTCATTTTTTTGATTTGACTCGAATTGCCCCAATTTGGACCAGATTTAATTGAAACAATATATTTAACCCCTTCTTTTTCAAATTCTAAATCAATTCCTTCAGCAGCTGATTTTCCACCCTGGTAAACATGGTCACAAATATAAATTGCCAATCCTTCAAGAAAACCTCCGAAAAGGGTTTCCTCCTGTGAGGATAAATATGCTTCAAGAATTGTTTTAATAAAATCATTGGCTGTTGAAATATTTTTTACTTTAAAGAGATAAGGGTTTTTTCGCTTTAATACCTCCTTAAGTTTTAATTGTTTCATCTTTCTTATTCTGTTGTGATGAAATGTTGGTATATTATGCTCAACATATTTTAATATTTCTTCCCGGGTTATTTCTCTCATACTTTTTTTCGTCCTCACACAATTTGTATTGGTACTGGGCAGTCCTTTCTTTTGCCATTTTGCAATATTCCGGAAGAATATCAATGCCAACAGAGTTTCTTGTCAATTCCTGGGCAACCTTCACCGTCGTCCCTGATCCAACAAATGGGTCAAGAACCCAATCATGCTCTTGTGTAAACAATTTAATAAACCACTCAGGCAGCGATTCTGGGAAAACAGCGCTATGGTTTCTATTGTAACATTCAGTGGCGAAATGTAATACATTGGTGGGATAAGCCATTTTGCGACCCAACCAGTTCGAGATGTTTTTTCCGAAGCCGCTGTTGACTTTTGATTCATCACGAGTCCGGTCGGTATCACTTAATTTTTTCAATCTGTTTTTTGCCCAGTCACCCATAGGAACCATCACTTCTTCTTGATACATGTTAAATTTCTTGGATTTGTTAAATTGCAAACATCTTTCCCACGCATCTCTAAAGCGGTTAGGCCATTTTCCGGGATAACAATTCTTTTTGTGCCATACAAATTCTTCGGTCCAATACCAGCCCTGATTGCGCAGGGCCAGTATCAGTTCAATTACATAGGTATGACGCTCACCGCTCACTACTTTTTCCTTTATGTTCAGAATAAATGTACCATCTGGTCTTAAAACCCGAAGGAATTCACTGGCACGTGGTAAAAACCATTCAACATACTCATCCGGCTTAATTCCGCCATATGTTTTATTTCTGCTGTCTGCATAGGGTGGTGATGTGACAAGGAGGTTAAAAAAGTTGTCAGGATAACATTTAAGTACTTCTAAACAATCACCGAGCTCGATTATTGTCTCAATTTGTTTCATTTTGATCAACTTGATACCATTTAAATAAATTATTTTTTTGAAAGTCTTTTGAAGAATGTTATGGGAAAACCAATGGAAAATCAATTATAAATCGGCCATGTTTTTTAAAACCAGAATATGCTTATCGTTATGCAACATCGGGGGATATTTTCGGAAAAAGTTACAATAAGGATGAATTGGAATGGATACTGCCAAATAATATTTGAAAAAGTTCCCCTAATGACGATAAATATCAACAGATCAGATAAAAAAATACCCTAAATCAGTTGGAGGCTGGTATGATTGGAAAAATTCTTATACCCGGTTTTCTGAAAATATTGATGGTGCTGATGGTAACGGCCATGAGTTTTTCAACCATATTGTTATCAACTCAGGCGGTTGCATATACTGAAGGCTCCAGGTTTTTGGCGAAAAAAAATCCGCAGAAATCGGAAAACGTTGTGATGGTCAGGCTGATTGGTGCAACCGATTACGAGCTTGTTGATGTTTTTGGCAAGGTTCTCAATAAAGCACAAGGCGTATCTGAAGCCAAACGCCATGGATCGAGAATTGTACCGGACAATCCCCGATCCTGTTTTGCTGTCTGGAAAGTTCGGATTCATGAACCGGATCTTTCCAGAGTGCAGTCCAGTATAATCCAAGCCATCCGTCACAGCGGAGTTGATCTTCTGAAGGGAATCCGGGCTGGTAGTGTTTCTTCAGGTGAAATTCAATTTATTGTCCCATAAAAGTTGGAAGGGTTCACGATTTAATGATTTTGAGTAAATTTTTCAAAGACACCCGCATTGAATAAATATCATTCAGAAAATGAAAAAAAGATTTGACAAATAAAAATGCCTGAGGATAGAATATTCGATATTTGAGCGAGCGCTCGATCAAAAGTGGTTTCAAAACATTTAGAGGGAATCGGAATCGTGTTGGAATGATCGATAAATATTGGCGGAGACAATTGAATTGGGCATGTGAAACACTCAACATGTTTTCATGGTTATATTCAAAAAGGAAAAGCAGCGATTCCTGAAATTGTCTGGTCATCAGTAATTATTCAGGAAATTCCGGGGGTGAACCAATTTCCGACAGGATTTGATAGGGGAAATGGTTGCCTGTTTTGTATTTTTAAACCAAATAGGAGGAGAAAGCATGACCAACCCGTACATTGAAGCGTATGAAAAATCAATCAAAGATCCTGGAGGGTTCTGGGGCCCAATTGCAGAAGATTGCCATTGGTACAAAAAATGGGATAAGGTTCTTGATGATTCCAATAAGCCTTTTTATCGATGGTTTGTCGGAGGTGAGTGCAACACCTGTTATAACGCATTGGATTTTCACATTGATAACGGCCTTGGTAACCAGTTAGCGCTTATCTATGACAGTCCGGTAACAAACACTATCAAGAAATTCACATACAATGAACTTAGAGATGAGGTTGCCAAGTTCGCCGGTGTCTTGAAAGCCCAAGGTGTAGAAAAAGGTGACCGCGTTCTCATCTACATGCCGATGATTCCTCATGCAGCGATATCGATGCTGGCATGTGCTCGGATCGGGGCTGTTCACTCCGTTGTATTCGGAGGTTTTGCTGCTAAAGAATTGGCCACCCGAATCAATGATGCCAAACCAAAAGTTATTGTTACAGCCTCATGCGGAATCGAAGTCAAAAGGATTATTCCCTATAAGCCGCTGCTTGAGGGCGCCATTGAAATGGCAACATCCAAACCTGAAAAATGCATTGTTTTCCAACGTCCGATGGAGACTGCTCCAATGGTTGAAGGAAGAGACATTGATTGGGATGAAGCCATGGAAAAAGCCGTACCTGCGGATTGTGTACCGGTTAAAGCCACTGATCCTCTCTACATTCTCTATACCTCGGGAACCACAGGAATTCCTAAGGGCGTTGTCAGAGATAACGGCGGGCATATGGTCGCATTAAAATATAGCATGAAAGCCATTTATAATGTGGATCAAGGGGATGTTTACTGGGCGGCTTCCGATGTCGGTTGGGTTGTGGGACACTCCTATATAGTTTATGGGCCGCTTTTTAAGGGATGCACCACCATTCTTTATGAAGGCAAACCTGTCGGCACACCGGATGCCGGAGCTTTCTGGCGGGTTATTTCAGAACATGGTATCAAAGCACTTTTTACGGCACCTACGGCTTTCAGGGCTATCAAACAGCAGGATCCCAAGGCCGAATTGATGAAAAACTATGATTTATCCAAATTTAAAGCCCTTTTTCTTGCAGGCGAAAGATTGGATCCCGACACTCTTACATGGGCTGAAAAAGCATTGAATGTACCGGTTATAGATCACTGGTGGCAAACAGAAACCGGATGGGCTATTTGTGCCAATTGTCTAGGATTACATCATTACGAGGTAAAACAGGGATCGCCCACCAAACCTGCTCCCGGGTGGAATCTCACAGTGGTTGATGATGCTTGCAAAGAAGTTCCAAGAGGAACCATTGGTGCCCTGGTGGTTAAACTGCCGCTTCCTCCGGGTACACTTCCCACCCTATGGAAAAAAGATGATGCATTTATAAAATCCTACCTTGAAGAATTTCCGGGATACTACAAAACCGCCGATGCTGGCTATATTGATGAAGATGGTTACGTTTTTGTCATGGCCCGAACGGATGATATTATCAATGTAGCGGGGCATCGTCTGTCCACGGGTGGTATGGAGGAGGTCCTCGCAGATCATCCGGATGTGGCTGAATGTGCGGTACTGGGTGTTGAAGACCAACTTAAAGGTCAGATTCCGGTCGGATTTTTGGTGCTGAACGCCGGAGTCGACAGGCCCCATGATGAAATCATCAAGGAAGTGATTCAAATGGTCCGGGATCGGATCGGACCCGTTGCGGCATTCAAGAAAGCCACGGTTGTCAAGAGGCTTCCAAAAACACGTTCCGGCAAGATTTTAAGAGGTACTATTCAAAAGATTGCCGACAACAAGGAATACAACGTTCCGGCTACCATAGATGATCCGGCAATTTTGGATGAAATGGCACAGGCTCTGGAAACGATCGGTTTGGGAAAAGCAAGAAAATAATTATAAAAAATTGAAATATAATTAACCATCAAAAGGCCGGCATGGATAACTTCTCCAACCGGCCTTTTCATTTGTATTATGGACAAAAAATCCCTCCTGTCCGAGGGATTGGGGAATGAAAAGGATAGGTCGACGGATCATACGAGTTGTTTTTTGGCGTTTCGAAGGCATGTTTTGCATACCCCATCCAAGCGAACTTCAACTTTTTCAATAATACCCGGAAAAGTTCGCAGGATGTCTTCAATTTTTATATGAACGCCCTCCGGGTTAAGGCATTCCAGATTTCCGCACAGTTTGCAATAAAAATGGGGGTGGGAGGGGTGATTTCTATTCGGGGCAAGTCCATAATGAAAAGAGCGTCCTCCGCTGCTGATTCTGTCGATGACTCCTTTTTCCACGAGAAGATCCAATATTCGATAAACCGTCACCCGGTTGATTTCTTCTGAACGGCTCAAGGTTTCAAAAATATCCTGAGCACTGAGCGGGCGGTTATTATTTCCGACAATTTCAAGGATTTTCAAACGATTGGGGGTCGGAGGGAGTTCTGAATTTTCTAAAATGCGGCTATAATCACACTGGTGACACATAAATTTACCTCCACAAGTTATGATTTGAAAAATCGTCCGCGGATCTGGTCAATGGATAATGAGAGAAAAAAAGCACAAGCAGCCACCATAATAATGGTCGCACCGGATGTCAGATTCAGTTTATAGGAAAACCATAGACCGGTTAGAGAAAAAATGACGCTTAACAACCCCGAAAGTAAAATCATTTGCAGAAGGGAGTTGGTATATCGTTCGGCAATAAATGGAGGAATGGTCAGTAATGCAATGATTAAAATCAAACCCACAACTTTGATGACCATGACCACCGAAAGGGCAATCATTGCGATCAGGAGAAAATAGAGTGGCTTGACAGCCACGCCACGGAGTTGAGCAAACTCCTGATCGTATGACATGGCCAGAAAATCATGGTAGTAGAATCCGACGATAAAAATTATGATAACGCTCAGGCCGGCCATCACATAAAGTTCGGATAACGGAACAGTAAGAATGCTGCCAAAAAGGTAACTCATGAGATCGACATTGTATCCTTCGGTCAGGTCAAGCAAAATGACCCCTAATGCCATGCCCACGGCCCAAATGACTCCGATAAAAGTATCTGCCCGGTTTTTTTCTTTTAAAGTGACTGCAGCCATGATCATGGACACCAGAATAGAAAATCCAAAAATGCCCACAAAATAGGGTATTCCAAGAAAAAAGGCCAATCCTATGCCTCCATAAGCTGCATGGGCGATTCCGCCTGCCAGAAATACAATACGGTTTACCACAACTAGCGAACCAATTACTCCGCAAATGACGCTTGCCATGATGCCGGCCAGGACGGCATTTCTCATAAATTCGAACTGAAGGGCTTCCAACAATTGATTGATATCCTTTCCTTTAATGATCCCCCAATACCCGATGCGGAAGGCCGTGGGCAATCAGTTCAACAGGACACTGATAAGCCAGGTCAAGCATTTCCTTTGTCATTTCAGCTGCATCGTGCTGATGAACACACTGATTGACACATATGACCGATTTGACATAGCTGGATACGACCATCAAATCATGGCTGACAACCAGGATGGTCACAGTTTTATTCAATTCTTTGAGAAGGGCATAAAGTTCGGTTTGGCCATGGGTATCGACACTGGCTGTCGGTTCATCCAGAAAAAGGATTTCAGGTTTACCTACCAATGCCCTGGCAATAAAAACCCTTTGACGCTGACCCCCGGAAAGTTCTCCGATACGGCGTCGGTGATATTTGTACATTTCCATTTTTTCAAGGGCTTCCTTAGCCAGAACCCGATCCTTTTTAGTTGGATGTGTCCAGAACCTATCAGATCTTAAACACCCCATGAGCACCACGTCCATAACAGATATGGGAAAGCTTTTGTTGGCATGCACATTTTGGGGAACGTATCCGATTCTGTGTGAAACTTTATTGGGTTTTTCACCGAAAATCCGAATGGATCCTTTGCAAACCGGTAACAATCCAAGCATCAGCTTTAGCAGTGTGGTTTTCCCACCTCCGTTAGGCCCGATGACTGCAATGAAGTCATTGGTATAAACCTTCATATTGACATCATTTAAGATGAGATGGTGGTTATATGAAAATTGAACTTCTTTTAATTCAATAATTGGATTGTTCATGCGTTTTTATCCTGTAAAGGTTACAATACGAGCATTATGCAAATGATTTGCAAAATGTCAAGAAGACTTTCAACCGGACTTAAATTGATCTTGTATCACATCATATTGTATGTAAATATATTAGGGTTAATACCATAATATTTTATGGTCTCATTTTTCAAGATTCAGGACAAAATTGTTGCAGAAGCTGAGAAAATAGAAGACCATAAGACCAATAAAGCGGTGTAAGTCAACGTTCTTGTCGGGGTAGCCAATGAAAGAATTTTTCAAAGTTACGGATCTGAAAAAGGTCCTGGCATATGCTGATGTTTTCCAACCTGTTGGGGTGGAAAACATTTCGATTTTTGATACTCCGGGACGAATCCTTGCTGAAAATGTCAAGTCCTCGGAAAATATCCCCAACTTCAACCGATCCACAATGGATGGTTTTGCCATCAAAGCGTCATCGAGTTTCGGTGCTTCGGAAGCCAATCCCGCTTACCTTGAAATTAAGGGGAGTATCGGGATGGGTCAAATGGCTGATTTTTCAATCGGCCACGGGGAGGCAGCACGAATCTCCACCGGAGGAATGTTGCCTTCGGGTGCTGATGCGGTGGTAATGGTGGAGCACGCGGACTTTTTGGACGACTTTACCATTGAGGTTTACAAAAGTGTTGCACCCGGACAGCATGTCATTATGGATGGAGAGGACATTCAGGAGTCTCAGGAGATTTTATTTTCCGGACAAAGAATCCGACCACAGGAGACCGGCCTTTTGGCGGCCGTTGGGCGTCAGACGGTCCAAGTATTTAAAAAACCTTTGGTCGCCATTATATCCACTGGGGATGAAATCGTTGGTATTGACCAATCCCCCGGGGTTGGAAAAATTCGGGATATCAATACCTACACGCTCTACGGACAGGTTTTGCAGGCCGGTGGAATTCCCAAAACATATGGGATTGTTGAAGATAACTACCATTCTTTATTTGAAGTATGCAAAAAAGCAATCCATGAGGCGGATATGGTGTTGATATCCGGTGGAAGTTCCGTTGGGGCCAGAGACTTTACCATAGAGGTATTGTCCGGTTTGCCGGATTCTGAAATTCTTGTCCATGGAATTACGATCAGTCCCGGTAAACCGACTATTCTGGCCAATGCTGCCGGAAAGCCCTTTTGGGGCCTTCCGGGACATGTGGTTTCGGCCATGGTGGTATTTGAATCGGTCACAAGATCATTTTTGGAAAGAATCGCAGGCGTTTCCCGAAAATATCATCGACGTTTTTTTTACAGTGCCAGGATGACTAGAAATATCGGGTCGGCACAGGGGCGGGTGGAATATATTCGGGTTCGTCTCAAAGAAGAAGACGGGATTTTATGGGCTGAACCGATTTTAGGAAAATCCGGGCTCATTCGGACAATGATCGAAGCCGATGGTCTGGTGGCTATTGACATGAATACTGAAGGACTTGAAAAAGGGGAAGAGGTCAGAGTTATTCCATTATGATTTTTCTGAATGTTTTCCGATTTCCAAGAGGGTAAAAAATGAGTGCGAAGCGAAATATTTATTTGAAAATGAAAACATTGAAGGAGGCCAGGGAAATTCTTTTTGACCGCTTTTATCATTTGGGCCTGCTTTCAGGAGAAACAGTGGCGGTCCCTGATGCTGTTGGAAGAGTCCTGGCTGAGCCGGTTTTTGCAAAATTGTCATCACCGAACTTTCATGCAGCAGCAATGGATGGGATCGCCGTGAATGCCGAAAAGACATTTGGCGCATGCGAAACACAACCCAAAGTTTTAATTAAGGATCAAGATGCTTTTTTTGTCAATACAGGCCATGTGCTTCCTGAAGGCACCAATGCCGTTATCATGATCGAGCATGTCAATGTCTTGAGTGATCATGATCTTGAAATCGAAAGTCCGGCATTCCCATGGCAGCATGTTCGAAAAATGGGTGAAGATATTGTTGCGACTGAGCTTTTGTTTCCTCAGAATCATTTGGTAACCCCGTATTGTATCGGCGCCCTGCTTTCAGGGGGTGTTTTCGAAGTCAAAGTTCGTCAAAAACCGTCGATATTGATTATACCTACGGGTTCCGAACTGGTTGATTGGCGGGGCATTGACTTAGAGGATTTTATACCCGGACAAGTTCTCGAAACCAATTCTTTTGTTCTTGGAAAACTTGCAGAGGCCTGTGGTGGCAGGTATGTTCGCAGTGAAATGGTAATCGACGATCCCGAAAATATTATTCAGGTGGTTGATCAGGCTGTTAAAGGTGATTTCCAGATCATTCTCACGGTTGGGGGATCCTCTGCCGGTTCCGAGGATTACTCCAAAGAAGTTATTTCAAAACTAGGCGAAGTTTTGGTTCATGGGGTGACCATGATGCCGGGGAAACCTTTGGTGATGGGAATTGTAAAAGAAAAACCCATTTTTGGAATACCCGGATACCCCGTTTCGGCCATTATTGCGTTTGAACAGTTTGTCAGGCCTCTGATTTTAAAAATGCTGGGGCAACCAGAAACAAAGCGGACCACTATAGAAGTTTATCCGACAAAAAAGATTGCGTCCAAATTGGGTGTGGAAGAGTTTTTGAGGGTTAAACTGGGGCAGGTGGGTAATCGCATTGTGGCGACACCGCTTCCCAGAGGTGCCGGCATGATTACCTCAATTACTGAGGCTGACGGGATTATTCGTGTTCCCAACCATAGTGAGGGAATCAAGGAGAATGAATCGGTCCCGGCTGAACTGTTAAAGCCGCTTTCATCAATTAAAAACACCATTGTGATTGTCGGAAGTCATGATAATTCGCTGGATGTTCTTGCAGACCAACTCAAGGCGCGACACAGCCATATTGCACTTTCTTCAAGCCATGTGGGCAGTATGGGAGGTTTGATGGCTATTAAGAAAGGGGTCTGCCATCTTGCAGGGTCCCATCTTCTGGACACGTCGGATGGTTCCTACAACAAGTCTTATGTTCGTCGATATTTGCCGGATGTCCCCGTTAAACTGGTGAATCTCGTCATGAGGGATCAGGGGCTCATTGTTCTTCCGAAAAATCCGAAAAAAATAAAAGGCATCGAAGACCTTGAGCGGGAGGACATCACTTTTATCAACCGGCAGGCCGGATCAGGTACTCGAATTCTTCTGGATTATCGCTTAAAACAAATTGGTATGGATCCTGTCAAAATTAAAGGATACGATGATGATGAATTTACCCATATGTCCGTGGCTGCCGCCGTGCTGAGCGGAAGGGCCGATGTGGGGCTCGGTATTTATGCCGCTGCAAAAGCCCTGGGACTTGATTTCATTCCGGTGGTGACTGAACAATATGACCTTGTCATTCCTGAAGCGTATTTTGAAGCTGAAAACATTCAGATACTTCTGGAAACCATCAGGACTTCTTCATTTAAAAGTCAGGTGGAAGCACTCGGAGGGTATTCAACCGCAACGACCGGGGAGTTGATGTAGGATCCTTGTCAATTTCTTAACTTGACCTGACTCCAATGGGCGAAGGCCGGGCCCGAAGTGAAGTATAACGCTATCCAGATGGATTCAGGAAGTTGGTTTTTCCGCATGCCGGATCAAGTCCGGCATGACGGTGAACTTTGGATTGTCAAGCCAACATTAAAGGGAGTGAAAAATCTTATCCCCCCGAATATCCTCCTGAAAGATTTCCATCCCCTTTTTCATGGCACAAAAATCTCCGCACATGGTACAAGTTTTTTCCTCTTCAGGAATTCTATCACACCGGATGTTCCGTGCGATTTGGGGAAACAAAAGGTATTTTTCCAGATCCCTCCAACGCATATCCCTTCGGGCCTTGGAGGCCTGCATTTCGTTTTTTCTTAATTTCGGGTATTTACAAAGATCTCCGATTCTTACCGCCAGGCGGGTTGCCCTGATCCCTTCACGAACATCCCGCTCATTCGGAAGTGCCAGATGCTCTGCCGGAGTAATATAGCAGATCAAATCAGCGCCGAATCGGGCTGAATTGGCAGCACCGATCGCCGCCGTAATATGATCGTAACCGGCTCCTGTGTCACAGGGAATCGGTCCCAGAACATAGTATGGAGCATTGCCGCTCATGCGCTTTTCCAAAATGATATTGGATTCGATTTCATCCAGAGGCACATGGCCGGGACCTTCCACCATGGTTTGGCAGCCCATTTGCCTCCCTAATTCCGCCAGTTCGCAATTGATCACCATTTCCGCCATTTGAGCGCGATCATGGCTGTCATGGATCGCACCGGCCCGGATGCCGTTGCCCAGAGAAAGCACGGCGTCATATTTTTTCATCAATCCACAGACCCTGTCGAACTGCTCATAAAGAGGATTCTCTCTGCCGTTGGCATCCATCCATGCCACCATGAATGTTCCACCTTTGCTGGCCAGGCCTCCGTAACGGAATCCTTGTTTTCTTAATCGCTCAATTGAAAATCGGTTAATTCCGCAATGAATTGCCATAAAACTGATCCCGTCATCCAGTTGTTTTTCAATAAGGTCAAACAGAAATTCAGGATCCAGCCTGGCGGGATTACGGTATTTACGGGCAGTTTCCTTAAACGCCTGGTAAAGAGGGACGTTGCCCACAGGAATGTCCACCGAGGAAATGACCTCCCGCCTCACCTTGTTAAGATCCCCCCCGGTGGAAAGTTCCATGAGAGTATCGGCCTTTTCTTCCTGCGCTGCTTTTGCCTTTTGTATTTCGGATGGAATGTCACAAATGTCCGATGATGTACCGATAGAAGCATTTACCTTGGTTCGAAGTCCTTTTCCGATTCCGACGACTTTCTGATTCGGCCGGTTGGGATTTAATGGAATGACGATTTCTCCCCTGGCAACACGATCCAATACTGTTATGGGATCTATGTTTTCCATCTGGGAGATTTGTTTCATCTGAAAAGTGATTACACCGTCACGGGCCAATTCCAGCTGAGTTTTCATAGTTTCCTCCATTCTGTTAGTTCAAAAAAAGTGAAATGAATTACCAGAGTGGATATCTGAATACCGTGTGAAGCCTTCAAAAAACAAAAGAGCTTCAACAAGGTCATCCAGACCCGCCGAAACCCTTTTCCATCAGATTCTCAGCTGTTACCGTCCGATTCGTCTTCTGACTTGCCCGACTCTGTGCCGGCCTTCCCATCCCATAAGAGTCCGCAAAAGATTCAGATGCAGCACCTCGGGAAAACATTACCCGCAAATGGACAGTGGCATAATAAAAGCACGGAGCGTGAATTTCGAGCATACAGCGCCGGGTGCGTCATGGATTCTCACCATGTTCCGTTAACCGGACAGCATTCCACATTGTTGGCTGTAACCAATAAAAAAAAGGTCCTGAGTTGTCAAGGGAAATGTTTAATTATGCCCATTCAACCCTGTTTCTGCCTTTGTTTTTTGCTTCAAACAATTGTCGGTCCGCTTTTTCAATAATGGATGAAATGTCCAAATTCTGGGAAGGGACGACTGTGGCCCCTCCAATGCTGATCGTAATGTTTTTGGATACCAGAGAGAATTCATGAGCGATATTTAATTGTTCAACCGCCTTTCTGATTGTTTCGCACAGTTGATAAGCCTTATCTGCGGATGTTTTCGGTAGTACGATTCCGAATTCTTCTCCACCATATCGGGAAACCAAATCATAAGGTCGCTTCAAATTACTTCTGATTTCGTTTGCAAGAGAGATCAGTACCCGATCTCCTTTGGCATGGCCATAATTATCATTGAACTGTTTGAAATAATCGACATCTGCTATGGCCACGGATATTAAATTTTGGTACCGCAAAGATGTTTGCCATTCACGCCGTAATGCCAAATCAAAATATCGTCTGTTGGGTATCTCCGTAAGCCCATCGATATGGGCTAGGGTCTCCAAAAGTTTTCGATGCCTTACCATTGTCAGGATATTTCGGACACGAGCTTGAACAATAGAAGGAATAAAAGGTTTTTTGATATAGTCGACTGCTCCAAGCTTGAGTCCGGTTTCTTCATTTCGCAGGGAATTTAACGCAGTTATAAAAATAACCGGAATGTCCTGAGTGGCCTGTTTGTTTTTTAATTCCTGAATGACTTGAAATCCGTCCATTTCGGGCATCATTATGTCTAACAGGATGAGATCGGGAGGATTGGATTCGATCATTTCCAAAGCCTGCTTTCCACTTTGAGCCTGTTCAAGGATATAGTCGTTTTTGAGCAAGCCGACTAACAGCCTGAGGCTGATTTCATCATCATCCACGATCAAAATCCGGGCTTTATTCGACAGAACATCCGAAACGCTCAATGCGATCTGATCGAATTTGTCAATAAATTCAGAGGATAGATTTTCAATCATATTTTAACCAAATCTTTCTCAATCAGTTCAAGGGGTCCGATTTTGCTTGGAGAAATATAGTAAATACCGTTGTTATTTTGAGGGTTCATTCCCCGGATGTAAAAATAAAAGATTCCACCGAACTGTTTTTCAGGCTCAAATCCCATGCTTTCTTGATTTCGCAGCCAACGGAGAACCGCCACAGTATAGATTTTATATTGAAGATGATAGCCGGCCCGTGTCATATTATTTTCCAGAAAACTCTGTTCATAGCCCTCTTTGATAATATTCGATTTCCAGTCGGCAATATAAAATTTTTTGTTGTATGTAAAGATCATATCAATAAAGCCGCGAATAAACCCACCTGACATGTTGCATTCCGGCACGGGATTTTTATCCTGCAGGCAATACGGGAAATAAAATTCAGCTTCATGGATCCGGTCCTGTTGTTTTAACTCACCAAGCATGAACGTATCCGAGAGGTGAAATATCGGTGTGGTTAATGTATTTAAAATAATATCGCATACCGGAACTATCCATCGCCGATCTATTTGATATATTTCCATTTGGGTTTCAATCAGGTCTCTGGTTTCTGGTATCATAAGCAGGGGATGATTGATATCACGAGGTTTGGATGCTGCATTTAACACAGTTTCAAAAGAGATGTTTTCCAGGATATCATGAAACATGCTTCCTGTTTCGGTTCCGCCGGGTATATCGTTGGGATCTGAAGGCTTGTCCGCAAAAGGGATATGGCTTGCAACAAAAGCTTCATCGTCATCTTTGGCCTTTTTCGGCATGGGTGAAAACCCATAGGAAACATCGTGCGGTTCTTTTTTCCCCGAGGCCATTTGATGCAGACTTGAAAAAGATGCCATTTTAATGATCCTGTCTGAAAAAATCCCGGGTTGCGGAAAAAAAGGTTCGTCAATAACAGCTTCATTATATCGGCGAACAATTGCGTCTGATTTTAATAATTTTTCAGAATCCGGATCAAAAGATTTACCAAAATCCGATGATAGGGGTTTAAGCCATTGAACATGGTCGACGGCTTTGGAAAGATTTCTGAATGCATTGATCAATGCCGGGGATAGGAGTCTGCTGACCGGTCCGACCCAGGAGTAATTTTTATTGAATTCAAAAAAGGGTACGTATAATTTCAATTGTGCTCGGGTCAATGCAACATAATAGAGGCGTTTATCCTCGGATTCCATTTCTTTTCGGTATTCTTCTTTCCCGAGGGTACTTTTTGACAAGTCGAAAATTTTGACAGCTGCCGGAGGTTTTCCACAGATCTTATGAAAAACATAAAAGCCGGTGCCTGTTTTGGATGGTTGAGTCAGTCCTCCAAAGACGAAGACAACTGGAAATTCAAGGCCTTTAGCGACATGCATGGTCATGATTTGAACTTTTAATGCTTCTGTCTCAATCTGATGAAGATCAGCATCTTCAGTGACATCTGTCGTACCGTTCCTATAGCCGTCCAGGAGAGCTGTAAGCCCTCTTAAATCAAGGTTTTGATGATAAGCTTTTTCTTGCAGGTGTTCAATAATTTGGTGATAATTGGTAATCTTCCTTTCCCAGTCGGGTTTTGAAGATTCACGAAATATAAGACCTGAATCTTCCATCAATGATTGAAACAAAAAACTCCACTTTCTGGTTACAGCCCATTCATGCCATTGAAATAAAAGGCGTTTTATCGGGTGTTCAAAGGCGATTGTTTCAGCTGAATACAGGTTTTCAGCAGTGATATCAAAAAAAGGAGTCAAGAGCGCTTTATTAAAGTTTGCCAAGTTACCGGGCTCGTTAATAGCGTGCAAAACAAGGCTCAGATAAAAAGCTTCACGGGATGAAAAAAGACCGGGTTTTTTATAATAGGAATAGGGGATATTTTTGCGGTTAAATTGTTCTTCAAGAAAGGGCATGTCATTTTTTCCCCGAACCAAAACGCAAAAATCACCATATGAAATAGATTCGGTTCGGTCATTTGTCCGATCATAGCGGATAATGGTATCGGAACTCATAAGGTGTTGGATTTCATCTGCGATACATTTGGCCAACAGTGGTTTTGATGCTTTGAGCGATGGTGAACCGCTCAGATCGAAAATGTTTAAAAATCCCCTTTCCGAATGATCTTTTTTAATCGAGAAGATCCGTTTGTCTTCAGGTGGTGCTTCAACAGGAATGTAGGCGATATCGAATTTTCTGCGGTATTCAGGTGGATCAAACCACTCAGGGGTATTGAATAACTGATTGAAAATTCGAATTAAATCAGAGGTCGATCTCCAATTGGTCATCAGGCAATAACAATTGGCAACCCCCTTTTCTTCAAGAGACTCCATTTCCTGCCTTGCATCCAGGTAGGCGTAAACATCAGCTCCACGAAAACCGTAAATGGCTTGCTTGGGATCTCCGATCAGAAACAGCAGATTGTGATGCGTATCATTGGATTCCTGGAGGAAAATGTTTTTGAAAATTTGCCATTGGACCGGGTCTGTATCCTGGAATTCATCAACAAAAGCCACTTTGTATTTTTGGCGTAAAATATCGGCCAAAGGTGAGCCTTGTGTTGAAGAGACTGCTTTTTGAACATGGCCCACCATGTCATCGAAACTGATCCATCCATTTTTGAGTTTTTCAGCTTGAACATCTTTCTGAAGCTGTAAAACTGCCATCGCTTGCAACCCCCCCCGGACCAAAAGATAAAGCTCGTAGATTTTGCTTAGATTTTCACTTACCCTTGGCCAATGAAGGCAAGCTTCAGGGTTGGGGGTGTCTTTTTTCAGATATTTTATGTTTAAATATTCGGGTCCTTTGTCATCAATGGCGGAAATAATATCGAGCAATGGAACTAGAGAAAATTGATCTGAATCGATCTCGGATAAATATTTGCCGAGCGGTGTGATAATTTTTTCTGATAATATTTTTTTTTGTGGTTTTTGAATGTTCAGATTTTCGAATCCATAGCAAAAGGGGTTTTGATCGGAAAGGTATTTTAAGTCCAGGATAAGCCCACGGATCCTCCTTACTTTTTCCGCGATCTCCTCAAAAGCCAAGTGTCTGACATCCGGCAAAAACCGGTCGTTGGTATTTTGATGAAAGGTGCGGGATGCCTCGATTAGCAAAGATTCAAGTTTTGATTTATCTTTTGTAAAATCAGACAATAATAAGATATCCGGCAAGTCTTTGCCGAATTTGGAAGGCCATGTTTTTCGGATCTGTTCTTTCAAGAGTGTTTCAAATAACGAACAATCATCAATCACTTCCCACCGGAAAGGCGCCTTGTTTTCAAAGGCATAGTCTCTTAAAACCGACTGACAAAATCCATGAATCGTATAAATCGAAGCAGAATCGAACGTATCCAGGGTGGTTTTGATTTTATCTAAAAGGTAACCATCTGAAATGATATCCAGTTGTGATTCCAGTTTTTCGCATATCCGCAGTTTCAGTTCGCATGTGGCTTTTTCCGTAAATGTGACTAAAAGAATATTTTCCAGGTTTAAATCCTCGCGTTCCTTTAACAATTTTATGACCAGATTTTCGATGGTATAAGTTTTACCGGTGCCGGCGGAAGCCTCGATAATTGCATGTTTGGTGATATCGATATCTTCGAATGTTGCAATGGGAGTGTATGGCATGATTAATTAATTCCGTCTATCCTCTCTGGCGATCGATTTTTTAATCTTTCTTTAACGTTTAAGTGTCAAGTGATTAAAAAAAATTCCAAATCGATTGCAGGCTTCTTGGAGGGCATGCATGTCGATTTCAACACCCGACAAATAAACCATAGGATCTTCATTTTCAGCAAAGGCTGCCGATAGTTTCATGGCAAAATTTTCCCTCAGGGTTTCCACACGGTCCGAAAGGCATATTTCCCCAAGATTACCAGCGGCATCAGTGACTGCATCAAAAGGAATCCATAACCGCATATGGGGATTGAGGAACTGTCCGGTAAGTTTTTGGATATAATCAAGGGCATATTCTGACTTTACATCCAAGGTCCAGTCCCGGATTCCGTTTTGATAAACTTCATGAAAGGTTATGCCGACGTTTTTGAAAAAGTCTTTTTCTGATTTCAGGCAAGCTGCCGCCAACCAGGTCAGGACAGGTTCAATAAGGTGGTGGTTCAATTTTTGGCCAGGGTTTATATCTGACCCCGTTAAAATTATGGAATGCCACGAACCGGAATCGTCTTTCCACAGCCATGGCAACCCGCCGTGAATTTCGACATTACGGCATATAGGGTTTTTGAAATGATCAAAAGTCGATACGGTGAGTTGCAGTTTAGAAAACTGAAGGGAATGGACTGATCCGGAAAAAACCGGTAGTTGATCCGCAGGTTCTCCCACGCGAAGCCTGTGGTACAAAAATTTTTTAAAAGAGAGCATTTGACTCAGAATCGGCTTCAGCGTGGCGGCCCATTGATTTAATTCCTGCCGGGTGGTTTCCTGGTCGAGAAGCCCATATGCACCTTCCGGTGTTTGGCTCTCAAGCCTGAACCGGTTATAAGTATTTTGAAAAAAATCTTCTAATATCTTGTCATAATCAGTTGTTTCGTTTTCCATTATTATATAATCGATCCATTGTCGAAGAGGTTCCATTTTGAGCCGGTACGCTGTGGGAAATTGACCGTAAAACGGTTCATCTTCAATGATGGTCATCTCCTCGACGGTTTCGTCCGGGTCAAAAAGAAGCAGGTGTCTTTGAATATTTTGTTTTACAGGATTTTTTAAAAATTTTCCAAGTTGTCGGATGGTTATTTTTTCAGGAAAATTTTCAGGTTGGCCGGCTATCGACGGATCCAAGGAAAAATCAGGTAACAAAGGCTTGATCAGTTCTTTTTCCTGTTCAGAGATTCTTGTCACGATTTCATGCCAAAGGCCCTGCTCGCGATAGAAAGTGATCCTGTCAGCCGTTGAGTAATTTACCAATAGATCGGATCGATTATCAATGCCCTTTTTTTTAAAATATTTTTCACTGCTTCCCCTTAGAGGAACCTGGATAATTTCAAAAGATTGGTTTTGGTTGAAAATTTCAGCCTCAATATACCTTCGAAGCTGATTAATTACGGAGCATGGTTGCAAAATCCGGTCCTTTTGAAGATCTTTTGACACATAGCTGATGTAAAGTTTTTTGCGAACTGAAAGAATTAATTCAAGAAATAAATAACAATTTTTTTCAGGAGCGCTGATGTCCCCAGGTTTTCTTTGACTTAATCGCAAATCCAGAGAAAAAGTCTCTGCTTTTCCGGGAAAATCACCCTCCTGCATCCCCAACACATAAACGATTTTGAACGGAATTGGACGCATCGGCAAAAGGGAAGATATGGTTACTCCGCTGGTCAGGTAATCTCCGTATCCACCGCGGATAGCACCTAATCTGGATTTGATAAACTCTTTGATTTGTGCAAGATCCAGGTTCGAATTCATTTCACTTGTGCTGATCCGGTCCAAAAAACAAAGCTCTTCCAGCGATGAAAACAAGGTTCTTTGAACGGCCTTTTCAGAATCGTGTTGCCGGGGTACGATAAAAAGATTGTTGCAGGCGGTTAAGACTTTTTGTTTCCATTCTTCACCCCTGCACGGACTTTGATTCAATTGTTCGCAATGGTTATGAAGGGTTTCGATGATCAGGCAGAATTTTTCGAGCAGTTCGGTATCACCCGTGGATGTATCCGAATAGGGGATCATTTCATGAAAATGTTGATCCCTGTTTAAACCAAAAGGTTCTACTCTCCCGGTTAGGTCTTCCGGGTCCGAAAAAATTCGGGATAATTTTAATCGGATCAATCCCTGTTTCCAGGTAAACATATTTGAAACCGGATACCCTTTTTTCCTTTTGGAATTTTTATCGTACGTGTGAAAAATGTTTAGCGCTTGAGACCATTCGGCAAAGATCCGGATATCATCAACCGTAAGATTCCATTTTTGCATCGTGCATGGATTTAATAACAATTCGAATATTTCACGACGGGAAAACCTTCCGGAAGCCAGATCAAGAAGTTTTAAAATTGCTTTACCAAACAGACTTTCAATTTCCGCATGAGCATCAACCAGGTTGTAGGAAAGTGTTTTTGAACGCCGATCAAAGACTGCATCGATAAAAGGTTTATAAGCGGAAATTTCCGGTACTTGAATGGCGATGTCCGTCAGTTTAAGATGACCGTCTTTTTCTAGATTATAAAGGATACTGTTGTAAACCGTTTCAACTTCACGAAAACGGCTTGGACAGGCCGCAATTTGGAGAGAAATGTCCTGGCCAATCCTTAGATTTGACTCATTGGAGTTTTGAAATGTCAATAGGTGGTTTTGGATTGATTCAAGTACCGTAGGGTTCTTTTTTTCAGGAGCATAGCAGGTATTAAAATCATAATCCGTCATTTGGCACAGCATTCGAACGGATTCGCGACCAGGTTTTCCCCAAAGGGATAACAGTGAATTGGGACTCTGTGAAAACAAGTTCTCTCGCATGTCTTCGTTGTCGGAAAGCTCCTGTTTGCGAAAATTGATTTGCTTTGTCCATCGATTTTCCCAAGGAGTATTGATATCCTCCCAAAATTCCCTGCATGGATTTATCGAGTAAATAAAAATTTGATAAAAAGCGGACAGTTTTTTGATCAAATCGATATGAAAAGATGAGATATTCGAAAAACCAAAAAGATGAATGCATCTGTCTACCACCTCGGTATTGCTGCCATATTCCAATTCGGAGAAAACCATTTCCGAATATTCCATTATGGAAAGGTAATGAATGCCGTTTTCCATCGCATATTGGTTTCGAATCTTGGTGACTTCCATGTAGATCTTTTGCTGACAGACTTCCGAGGCATGATGAGTTGCCGGAAAACCTTTGCGCCACTTGCAAATCATTTCACTCCGATTGAACTCATATTCCTGAAACAAGAAAGCCAGTTTTTCAGAAAGTTGCCACAATCTTTTAGAGTAATCTGGCTGTTTGAGCAAAGTTTGATTTTGCAGATAGTCCGTCACCGGCTTAAACTCAATCTGATCGTCGGTGATATTTTTCAAAACATGAAAAATCAGCATTTGTCTCAGATTAAGATCTAATAATTTCGGTTTATTTTTCCTGATGTCTAATATTTCAATAAGACTCCAGAATCCAGATTCAAGGTATTGAAAGTTGATGTTCATCATGATGGCGTTTTTATGAGCGAGCTGCAATTTGATCCATTTGGACAAATTGGCATTTGGGACAATTACCATCGGAGATTTAAAAATATTTCCATGACTGCGATTATTCGCAGTTAAAACCACATCGAGTTTCTCGATCAAGGTCTCTGAGCGGTTGCTGAAAAACAATTCTATTCCCATAACGATAAAATTCCACAAATTAAAACAAAAAGGCAGGAAATCCTGAGGATATCCCGCCTTTTTTTAACAATAATAATTCAATACTCGCTATTCTTTTAAGCCTTCAGACCGATAAAATCCGTTATGAACTTTTTTCCATGGCATAATGTTCGAAAGTTCCATCCGGAAGAGTAAGATTAAAGGTGAAAGAAGAACCGTTATCATTCCAGATTTTTTTTAATGTCCAGGTAGAAATTTTATCCGCATCTTCCTGAACCTTGACGACCATTTGTTTGTCCGTATCGCTTTCTATGGTAGCGGGCATGATTTTTCCATCCATTTCAATAGTTTTGGTTTCACCATTAAAATTTATTTTTAACACCGATTCTCCATCTTCGCTTTTCCACACCCCGCTTATGTCGGAATTCGTATTTTGAGCACCACCACAAGAGATTAGCATCAATCCAACAAAAATGACCAAACCAACCCATTTGACACTTGAACTCCATTTTTTCATTTGACAGACTCCTCCTTGAAATTAAGATGAATAAAAATTAGAGCATACACCCTCAGGGAATCCATTTCCCTGCCTAAAAACTCAGAATATTTAATGAGCTTATAAAATATGACTTGGATTCATTAAATCATCATGATTCTAAAATGTCAAACGTAAAAAAGTTAATTTTCCATTATCTGATAATTGCAACGAAAATGCCAACTCTTGCAGTTTCTCAGTTCTGACAAAATCCCTTTTTCCGGGTCGTAAAAACGGAATTGATAGTTCCGTTCGTATGAATCGGCCACCCGGATAAAAACTCATAAACAAAATAAAAGAAAAATAACTTGCTGAAAATTAACCTAAAAAACAGAAATAAGATCTTCTGGTTCCGCTTTATGGCTTTTAAGAATCAACAGTTCTTTGGACAAGACTGAGCATTTTAACAAATTCTCAAGGTAAATTCATCATTGAAAATTAAAAAAAATAAGTATTGACACTCATGAGTCCTGGTGTTCAAAATCGATTATACGCAACGTCAAAATTCAGTTTAACTGTTGAAACTCAAAATCCCCTTATTTTTATGAGGAATCAAATACCAACAGGATATTTTGGATGTTTTCACTCGATGTTTTTAAAAGCACATATGATGTTGAAACTCATGAAATAACGATCAACGGTCGTAAATTTTCATATTTTCTTCCTCGTGACATAACACCGTTTATTGATACCAATTCCCCAATGCATAATTTTCCATTATGGGCTAAAGTCTGGCCCGCTTCAATTGTCCTTGCCGATTTTATGGCAACTTTTCCGGTTGATCCGGAAAAACAGATATTGGAAATAGGGTCGGGTATTGGAATCGCCGGAATTGCAGCATCAGCATTCGGCCATACGGTCACCATAACCGAGTATAATAAGGATGCCCTAGTGTTTGCCGAGGCAAACGCTGCAATAAACGGATGCTCCGGTATTCCAATTGTTTCAATGAACTGGAATAATCCGCAATTAAATTCCCGATACGACCAAATCATCGGGTCGGAAATCATTTTTAGAGAACAGGACTTTGCACCGATTCAAAACCTTTTTCAATCCTATTTGAAGCCCGATGGAGAAATTGTTGTGGTTTCGGAAATCCGTAAACCGGTAATCGAATTTTATCAAAAAATGCAAAGGTTTTTCGAATTAAAAGCCCAGCAGAAGATTTTCCATTCTGAAAATGAAGAGTTCAGGACCATTCTGTGCCGTATGAAGCCGAATAGAATTATTTCTCACATTCATCAACAACAGGAGGTTTAACATGCAGTCCATACTTGTTAAAGATTTGATGGTTCCACTTGAAGATTATGTCACAGTTTCGGAAGATGCCACACTGTATGAAGCAGTCAGGGCTCTTAAGGAAGCTCAGGACAAATTCGATCACACCCTTTATAGTCATCGCGCCGTCCTGGTTTATGGCTCCGAAGGCAAAATTGTAGGTAAGCTTAGCCAGTTGGATGTCCTGAAGTCGCTTGAACCTAAATATGAAGATGTGTTCAATCCTGAAAGGATGGATCGGTTTGGAGTCAACCAGGAATATATTCGGAAAATGATCAGAGACTTGGGTCTTTTGAAACCGCCCCTCGATGATATCTGTCGGATAGCGGCAGCTGTAAAAGTCAAAAATATAATGTACAAACCGACTGAAGGCGAATATGTATCTGAAAATGCAACCCTGGGTGAAGCGGTTCTATTATTGGTCGTGGGGCACCATCAGTCGCTCTTGGTGACCCGTGGCAAAGAAATTGTCGGAATTATCAGGCTGACCGATGTTTTCAAAAAAATATCCGATCTGATCGAATCCTGCGAAATACCATGAATCATTCAACAGAAAAAAATTGTCTGTCATTCTGAGGGAGCGTCTTGAACAAAAACAAAGGCTTTTAGAGTAGACAGGCTGCGTAATTTGTCCTTAACTTGACAATGACATGACGCCCGGAGACAAAGGCCGGAATCCGGCAATGAATTCCGGCTCCTTTTGCCACATGACACGGAAACTTTGCACACTGCAATGGTGATGTCCTGTTTTATCTGTTTTTCAGGTTCGCCTCATGGTGATTTCTTTGAGTTGAGCCTCGATAATCTTTTCTTCGTGCTTTCGTTTTTTGGCGGCAGCATCGGTGACTTTGTTAACAAGAAGTTCAATGTCACAAGGTTTCATCAGATAATCAAAGGCTCCCTTTTTCATCCCTTCAATCGCAGATTCAACTGTTGCATGCCCGGTCAACATGATGACCTCCTTTAATGGATGGTGTTTCTTGATCTCTCCCAAAGTCTCGATTCCATCCATCCCCGGCATCTTGACGTCCAGAATCACCACCTCGATATTGGGATGTTCATTAAGTTTGGAAAGCGCTTCTTCACCGGTATAAGCCGGGATAATCTCCAGTTCCCTTTTTTTGAGCCTTTTGGTCATGGTTTCCACAAAAGGGACTTCATCATCCACCAGCAATACAATCGCTAAAGCCATTTTATTCTCCTTCTATGTTTATTGTAAACGTTTTCCTGGTATCGATTCTTTCTCTTCAAGTGCTATGGATCGGCAAGACCATATGAAAAGCCGAACCTTCACCTTCCACACTTTCAAAATCGATCCTGCCCCCCATTTTTTTGATAATGCCGTAGCAAATTGAAAGGCCGAGGCCGGAACCTTTGCCGACCGGCTTTGTGGTAAAAAAGGGGTCAAACACACGATTCAGGTTGATTGCAGCTATACCCGGCCCGTTATCCCGAACGGTAATAGTAATGTGTTCTTCACTGAATGCACTGATGATATCCAGGCGATCTCCCTTGATTTCCATAGCATCCAGGCCATTGTTGACAAGGTTGGTCAGTACCTGTTGCATTTCGTTGAATGATGCCTGAATTTCAGGCAAATCCGGATCAAGGTCGGTATATATTTTTACATTGGCATGCCGTGCTTTTTCCAGGGACAAGCTCACCACATCTTCAATAAGATCATTGAACCGGAGTTTTTCTGTCCTGGAATCGGTTGTTCGGCCGAAACTCAATAATTTCCTGGTGATCTCCTTACAACGTCGTCCCTGGGTTTCAATCTGCTTCAGGGCCCGGACAAGCTCCTCTTTGTTGTCATTTATTCCGATCCCTTCATGTAGCAGATCCTGAACCCATCCGGCTTCTTCAACCATAATGGCAACAGGGTTGTTGATTTCATGGGCGATACCGGTGGCCAGCTCCCCGATGGAATCCAGTTTGCCGGTTTCGATGATCTGTTGGGTCATCACCATTTCTTTTTCAGTAGTTACTTCGCTGATCAATTTGGTTATCCTTCTGAACAATGAAAGACCGACAAAAATGATGCCGAAAGAACCCAGCAAAATACCCATGACTGAAAAATTACGACTGAATGTCAAGTCGCCGAATACCTCATCAAAATCCTGCTGAAAAACCAGTAGCCACTCATGATTTTTTAGAAAAGCGGCCGCAATGATTATTTGTGATTTTGAGTCTTTTGTTTTTTCTACCGATAGAATTGAACCGGATTCACTATATTGATAATCATTCCATTTTCTAATATGGGAATGAGAAGTTTGATTGTCATTATCTTTTGCCGGTTTATTGCGTGGTAGTGTGTTGAAAAGGTCTGTGTAGTTTTTTCCGTTTATGTTGATTCTGTTTTGAAAACCTGCCTGAAAAGCCCCTTCTTTATTGACGATAAAGGCCTTCCCGGTCTTTCCCTCCTTTAGATTTTCAATGATTGAATTTATGGAACGAAATTCCACACTAGCTCTCAGAACCCAAGGGGCATTTTCCTTTTGAATTTTAGCTGCCACAATGTAATGGGGCTTAGCTTCAGCATCAATAAAGACATCACTGATATAATAACCCTTTTCGATGGTTTGCTTGAACCAGACCGTATTGCCGTAAAAAACCTCTTTCATCGCTAATGGTCCGGCATAAGACCTTTGACGGCCATTTTCATCGAAAAATCCAAGGTTCATAAAATCAACAGTATATTCCTTCCGGAGATCCTCGAGTCTTTCACGCAAATAACCGTCATCATCGAATCTCACCGGTTCAATAATGTTGGCAAGGTGCTTTACGGCTTTCAGGTTTTCATTCAGCAAAAAATCGATTTGCCGGGTATGCCTGAGTACCAACTCCTCGAGTCGAGAAGCTATCTGATCATGGGCATAGCTATGGAAACGATGCAGAACAATCCCGGTGATCAGAATCATCGGAGTAAATGCGACCCCGACTAAAATGATAATCCATTTGCGGATGGTATTTTTAAAGTAGGGGATGTTCCGTTTTTTATCCATGCTTGGTTCAAGCCTGCCGGATGAATATATTATTTGAATGAACTGATTATGAAAACCATTCGGCGTCACTTTAGTGAAGGCCGGAATGGCGAATTTTAAACCCAAAGGTCGAAAAAATATTTACATCGGTTAAAGATTTCCTGTGAACGGTCACAAAGTCACAAAAACAGTATCACCCTGATTAATGAATATCAATATTTGGATATAGGCCTTTAAGGTCTCCTTCCGGATACGGTTGAATAAGATTATAAGAAATGTTCTGGCTGCTCTGGGCGTGCCCTTTTTTGTCAGTGCCGTCAAAATAAGCCCCGTTGGCCTCCAGAATGTGCTCGATTCGGTGTTGAAAACCTCTGACAAAAGTATTTCCATCTCCTTTGAATTGCATCCGCCCGCGGCTGTATTGACCGGAAATGCTAGCCAGCTCGGCTAAAGGCATGGTGTTTTCTTCAGCATCCTTTGGGCTTCGAATATATCCCCAAACAAGATGGGAATCGGGGATATTTACCGGTTCGATCAAATCGATAATGGTGTGTGGCATGACAATGCTGTTTTGACCGATACTCAGCGCAGCATTTTTGTTACCCCGTAAAAATGAGTTAAATCCCACAAAGACTTTTGTACCCAGTTCTGCGCCGATAATCTTTGCACCATGGGCAGTCACATTGTTTCCGGATAATCGGGAGTCAATGATATAGCAATTTTCCTGGGCATTGGCACCGTTTCCCATCCATGAATTTTCAATATAAGCCCGCTGGGCGACCAGAACATTTTGATTGATCTGGGTTTTAGGTTTGATGACGGCATACCGGTTCAGGGATGCGCCGGAGGGAATTGATCTAGGCGTTTTCAGCTCGACCACATCAAATACCCGGCGAAAGTCTTCTTTACGACTTTCCACAAATTCAATAAAAATCCCCTGGGGCCGTTGACCAGGTTCGAACCGAATATAGTTTTTCAGATTTTCGGAATCATGTTGGTAACGAAATTCAAACTGATCTCCTCCGGAAATCCATATCGTCCCTGGGGGTATCTGCTGGTGACTCAATTCACCGACCTGCAGGTAAGCAAATTCTCCGATCACACAATCATGGACCGTTGTTAAATCGACGGTACTGAAAGGTCCTAAATAGCATCCTTCAATGTCGGAACCGTGGATGTTGGCATAATGCGTGGAAACCGTGTTTTGAATGATAAAATTCTCAGGGTTTTCCGGATCGTGAGAATTGTTGTGGACCAATGTTTTTATCAGATAGCTGTCTTTGATCCGAATGGTTTCATCATCATGCAAAGGGATGTCGAATCCCTGAAAATGGAAAATATCTCCTTTGCGTTTGAGTTCATCCCCCCGGATATCGCTTTTATACAAGATGGCATCAGAAACGTGGCATTTGCCGAGAAAATAACTTCCCGCCAAATTGGACCGGCTGAAATGAAAATTCAGGGGGTGGTGGGGACTTATCCCGTAAAAGGCATAAAACTTGGTCAACTGTTTCAAAGGTACCAGGTCGCGGACATAGGGTCCCACATCGAACAGAGGTTCCCGCAAATTGATATTAACGCGCTGGATGATTCTTTCGAGCAACTCGTTTAATATTTTCATAGGACTGTTCTCCTTTAAAATGCTAACTCAAAGTTACCGGCATTCCCATCAGGGGCCAAAGCACCAGAATAACGAGGCCCAGTACCACCAGAAGCAGGATACTGGCCGGAATACCATAGGCAAAAAATTCTCCGCTGGTAAATTGTTTGGAATTGTATGCGATGGCATTGGGGGCGGCACCTACCAGCAGCAGAAAAGGCATACCGGCAACAGTCAGGGCTGCATACAGGATCACATCACCGGCAACCCCAAGATAGGGAGCCACCACAAGCGCCACCGGAAGAGATATGGCGATAGCCGCTACGTTCATGATAAAGTTGGTCATAACCAGGATAAAAAAAGAAATCCCCATGACAAAGACGAACCAGTGGGATTTTTGGAAAAGTCCAAGCCAGTTGATGGCCAGCCATTCCGCAGCACCGGTCTGCCATAGACAAAATCCGATACTCATGGCTCCTGCAAACAGCAAGATGATGTTCCAGGGGATTTCCTCCAGGTCATGAATATCAAGGATTTTAAAAATGAAAAATAAAATAGTGCCGACAAGGAGTACGGCGGCTTTGTTAAAAGGCTGCAAGGCCGGGATAAAGGATTGCAAAGACAAAAACAAGATGGTGCTTCCTACAATCAGTGCGGAAATTAATTCATTACGTGAAAGTGATCCCATTTCAGTGTTCAATTGACGAGCCTTTTCTCGAAGTCCGGGGATACGATCCTTTTCCGGTTTAAAAAACACCAGGAAAAAAATCCAGAGAAGAAAAACCATGAGCCATCCGATAGGAAACATATAGTAAGTCAGTTCAAAGAAGGACACATCCTGTTTGGTAATTTCTTTGAAAAAACCCAGGGCCACAATACCCCGGGCGGCTCCCAGAAGGGTAATAATACTTCCGGCACCGGCCACAAAAGCCATGCCGATAAAAAGGCCTTTGCCGAAACGGGTGGGTTTCGGATCGGTGGTGTATAGTGAATAAATGGCCAGCAGGAGCGGATACATGGTGGCGGCCACAGCGGTGTGGGCCATGATATGGGTGAGAAGAGCCGTAACGACAAAGCAGCCCAAATAAATCCGGCTGGTTTTTTCTCCGACGATCATCAGCATTTTGTAGGCCAGGCGTTTGGTCAGACCCACCTTGGTAAATACCATGCCGATAGTCAATGAGCCGAAAATAAACAAAACGGAGGGATCCATGAAATCCTTGAAGGCTTCGCTTGCCGGACGGATGAAAAACAGGGCCTGAACCACACCGATCAGGATTCCGGTAACACCGATGGGAAGTACTTCAAACACCCAGAAAGTGCCTGCCAGCAAGAACAGTGCAATGGCACCCTTTGCCTGCTGGCTCAAGACAAAGTGTTTGCCCATGGGATCAATGGCATCCGGCCATGGTGGAGAATAAAAGACAACGAGAAACAGGATTATTCCGATCATCATAAAGAGCAGATTTTTCCAATCAAAAGATTTTTTTTCTAGTGCAGAGGTACTGGTGGTCATAAAAATCTCCTTACTGTAAATTTTAATTTCAATAAGTTAAATTTATAAGTTGATTTGAGCAATGCAGTCCGGAATGTATTATCCTTACGGCAAAAGCCGGAATCCAGTAAGGAGATTTCTGGACTGAATAGCGACTTTTGCCGGAATGACGATAGAAATATTTTCCAGACATAATCGGTCACGTCGAAAAAGCTCAAAATCAAGTCCGTGGTTTTTAACCTATATACCATCGATAATCAAGGCCTAATCTGTAACTCACTAAATTTTATCTCAGTACTGGAAAATTTGGTGTGTAACACCCAAATAAAATGGCCGGAGTAAAAAAGTAAAAAAAGAGACGCAAAACATATTTGCCATACCCGCATTCCGGTAGCTTCATGAATTCATGGAATGTTTATGGCGAAAGCGAAACCGATTTTTTGACAAAGGAAGAGGTGATCATAACTTTAAAACATGTAAGTGAATTCATGATCATTGAGAAATTCATGTGAAATTAAGTGATAAAATGGAAAGGAAGGTACAAAAATGAAAAGGTTATGGAAAATCTTCGTTGTCATAGCATTCGTAATAAGCTTCACGGCTCAGGCGTGGTCGGAAATGCCCTACCTTGGTGATGGACATATGATGCTGAATGCTTCAGACCTGAGGTGGAAACCTATTGCCTCCATGGCACCGGGGGCTATGATTGCGGTGATTGAAGGTGATCTGCCAAAGGAAGTGCCGTTTACCTTTCGCCTGATGCTTCCCGCAGACTATACCATCGCGCCACACGTGCATCCGGCGTATGAGCGGCTCACGGTACTTTCCGGAACCCTGTATTTCGGACATGGCAAAAAATTCGACCGCGATAAAGCCGTGGCTCTGGAGACCGGTGGAGTTGCAATTATGGCACCAGGTGAGCCCATGTTCGGCTTCACCCGGGAAAAAACCGTCATCCAACTTCACGGAACCGGTCCCTGGAGTATAAATTATATCAATCCGGAGGATGATCCTCGCAAATAAGCAGGCCAAACCTTTAAAGGGCCATTTTCACTTTTTGCGCTCGTCTGTTTCCAGGCTAAGCCTTTAAAGAGGGTTTGAGGCTCTGATAACATCCTCAACTTGTATCCATGGAACCGTGAGAGTCTTATTGAGGTACGTTATTTAAAAACGGGCAATCCGCTGGTGAGATACCAGATTTGGCTGTTGGCATCCCATTCCCAGGTAGGGTTAACGGTTATATCTTTTTCAATCATCTGATCCACCCAATAATAGCGAATTTGAACCGTTTGCTCTACGCGGGAATTATCGGAGTTGACCACAAAATTTTTTTCATCGTAAGCGGTCACCTTGATTTTAGAATAGATGGGATCAAGTTTAAAAACGCTTTGGCGATCAGGCTTTAAAAAAGATGAAGCATTTTCAAAATCCGACCACAGGATGGCATGGCGATAAGCGTCGTGACTATCTGAAAACATTCTATTTTGTTTGTTGCCAGCGGATATAGAACATCCGCTCAAAAGAATTATTATGGCAATCATGATGGTCACATATTTTGGGTTAAACCCCATATCATACTCCGTAAAAGGGCATCGTCATATAAATCGTCAAAAACCTTTTTCTGTGATCAGCATCCATGGGTCAGTTTTTAGCCATTCCTGGGCCATTTTTAAAAATGATTTAAAAGGTTGGCTGGAATCAAATATTAAACCAATGATCCTTTATCGCCATCAGATAATATAAGTAGTCATATTTTGTCAAATATTTCAAATGGGTCGGCCTGTTTTTAAAAATGACGAATGGCTGAATCCAATCTGAATGGTCGAAAGATTGCCGTTGCTGTTGAATATTCAAAACCTTCGCTTGACTTTTGATTCCATGCTTACTACCTTGACGGCTAACATCAATTTTGAAAGGAGATACAATGAAGACAGTAAAAAACGGTCTGTATGTGCAAGTGCATTACGAGGGTAAACTTCAGGACGGAGAAACATTCGACACAAGTCGCGGTGGGCAGCCTTTGGAAATAAAAATCGGAGACGGACAGATTATCCAGGGTTTTGAAGAAGCGCTTATGGGGATGGAAACCAGTGAAAAGAAAAAATTTACCCTGACACCTGACCAGGCTTATGGTGAGCGGGACGAATCCCTTGAACGTTCTTTCGACCGCTCGCAGGTACCTTCTGAGATGAACCTGAAGGTAGGTGACACGGTAGGACTTCACACTGCTCAGGGACACCGGGTTCCGGTGCAGGTCAAAGCCGTGGATGACCAAAAAGTCGTGGTGGATCTAAATCATCCGCTGGCTGGAGAAACATTGACTTTTGATATTGAAGTGATGGGTATCACGGAGCAGCCGACTCAAATGGGTTGTGGGTGCGGATGCGGTGGTCATGAGGATGTACCAAGAAATCCAAGTGATTGCGGGGGGTGCAGCACACCCGGGTCATGCCAATAACACTATCGATCTGTAGCCAATCAAAGGAGGGAAAGGGATGGATTTTCCTCCTTTTTTTGTATCCGGTCTTGAGTCGCTTTGGGCCCCGGATACTTTGAGAAACCAAATGTCGTGGAATTTATCCAGAAGGGCAGGGCGCTGTTTTTTTATTCTTTACCGATAGTGACGATGCCCAGGAATCCATCCACTGTTAAATAATCACCCGTACGGATAAGTGTTGTAGCATCAGGAACCCCGGTGACACAAGGAAGGCCGTATTCCCGTGCGATAATGGCCCCATGGATCAGCATTCCTCCTCTTCGTTCTACAATTCCCGCTGTGAGTGGAACCACAAAGGTCATGTTTGGATCGACCGCGTCACACACCAGAATTTCACCGTACTTGAATTCCGAAAGTTGGTCATGCCCGACAATGACCCGGGCAAAACCCCTGGATATCCCGTTGGAAGCGGGTTGACCCAGAAGCTGCCGAGCCTGAATATTTTTTGCGGCTGGAGGAATTGTTTTGGACTTAACAGATGCTGCAATACGGTCATGCTTTAGGATAGCTTCATGTAAAATATCCTTTGAATCGGGGTTTCGGAAATGACTTTCCGATAGTTTCACACGGTGTTTTGCCTCATTGAGCGCCATGATCAGCTGAGCCTCGATACGTCCCAGGTAGATATTGTCATCATCGCGGAGACGGTAGCTGGATCGACCCAATTCCAGAAGATCCAGAGCGTCCTCTTTTTGTTTGTCCGAAAAAGAATTCAGAAAATGGTGTTGAAGCACCTCAATATGTTTTTGCTCCGGTATTAGGGGTGGATGAGAAGCCATTTCAAGAACCAGGCGAATCAGTGCGTCACTGCCTTGAGAGCACTCCCTGCTTCCGGTGACCGGACAGGACAAGTCTCCGTATAATTCCACAAAATGATCCATGGCGATTAGAAAGGCCTTTTCTTCATCTAAACTTTCTGAAAGCGGTTCAAGGTTTTTAAGCTTTGCAGCCAGGGAAGGATTTTTTCTCACCATGGATGCCAGACTTTCCATCTGTTGATTACGATCCATACTTGCCATGCGGGAGTTGGCAAGCAAGTCGATAAACTCATAAGGATTCCGGGGTTTCACCGTATCGTTATATACTTGTCCGAAAAGTCTTATTCCATGTGCATAAGGGATAAATTCAGACCAGTAAATATCCACCCATTTCTGGTTTATTAAAGCCCTTTTTTCAATTTCATCGACCAATTGCTGATCTGAAAGTGAAGACACATCAATTGAGGATAATTTTTCCGCGGTTTCAACCATTTCCGGAATCAGATCCTTTTCAATTTTATCTCTCAAGGTTTTAAGATTTTCAAAACTTCTGTGTAAACTCAGGTACCATTGGCGTTCATCCTTTGGCTCCGAAGATTTAAGGGTTGAAATTGGCCTTGATTGCAGGACATAGAAAAGATTGGATTTTTTTGTCCATTCCATATCCTGGGGAGTTGCAAAAAATTGCTCGGCTTTTAAGGCCAAATCAAAAATGGTTTGGACATCATGATCGGTTAAAGGGGGTTGATTTGATAAGTTTTCAGGAAGTGTTTCCAGAAAAACACCCGAATCCGCAGGCATCATATAATATTGCCTTGGCTCGTTTACGTGTGACCGGATCTTTCGGGTTGACCGATCAAGAATCCATCGGTCAGGACCCACGACACCGTCCACAAGCCCCTGGTTGAGTCCATAAACGGCCTCTACCACACCGGAAACCGGATCTGTCGGGCTTTGGGTGAACACCACACCGGAGCTTTCTCCCTCCACAATTTCCTGAATAACAACGGCCATGGCACTTTTTTCAATGGAAAGCCCCAATTCCTGACGGTATAACAGTGCGGCGTCCGACCACAGCGAAGCCCACACCAGTTTGATATGTTCCAAAATGGATTCTGCCCCTGAAACATTGACAAAAGAATCGTGAAGACCTGCAAAGGAAGTATTGAGAGAATCCTCTCCAGGTGCGGAGGACCGGACTACGACGGGTGTTTGGGAAAAACGACTCTCTAAAACAGGCTGCAATTCAGATGTTAAAGTCTGGGGAAAATCGACATGATGAAACATATTCCTGATACGAAGAGAAGCATCCCAGATTTCTTCCCATCGCATATCTGAAAAATTTTTGCGGTTCAGTTCAAGTAAAATACGTTCCCGAAGCCCGGCAGAATCCATGAATAAATCATAGCATCGAGTGGTGATGCAGATCATTGACGGAACATTAAATCCGGCCTGATACAGTTTGGCCAACGATAAGGCCTTTCCCCCGACAAGATTAATCAGGGGGTCTTGGATATCTTCTATGGGCAGCAGCAATGGGGTCATTTGGGTATATGAAGTTCGAAAACTTCCTGAAATCGCCTTACAAGCACATATTTAGTCACATGTACCACTATAAAGGCGCAAGATGCTGAGTTTGCAAAATCAGTCAAATAAGGATGCTTGACCAGATGAATGTCCAACAGTGGGTTTCTATCAAAACCTTGAACTTCTTCGGCTCTGCCAAGTAAAGTAACGGCCATGGCATCATGAAAGTCCGATATTTGATTGGATCGGCTGTCGATCAGCATTGAAACCCTGTCATGGTGAATCAGATTTCGGAATTTTCGGGTGGTTTTTGGTGTGGCAAAATAGATCTCTTCAAGATTGTCTGACGATGAAAAAGCCACCAGGCTGGAGTAGGGATGTCCATGATACTGGGTTGAAAGGACACCCAGGCGTTGTGACTCCAAAAGCTGTTTGACCTGATATTTTAAGGTGTTTTCTTTGTCCACTTTTTGCCTTTTTGGGGTTTTTCTTATCGGGTTACAACGGAATACCCGTCAGGGTAAACAAGGTGATCTCCGAGGGTACCCCCAACCGAATCGGAGGCCCCCAATAGCCGGTGCCTGAACTGACGTAGATCCGGGTGCTGTCATGCATATGCAGACCTGAAATATAGGGATGAAAGGGTTCGAAAACAAAGTTTGCCGGAAAATACTGTCCCCCATGAGTGTGGCCTGAAATCTGGAAATCAAAGCCGGCTTTGGATGCTTCAAAAATGCTCGATGGCTGGTGGGCCAGAAGAATTTTGATATCGCACAACGGGCTGTTTGTCAAAGCCTTTTGCGGACTCGATTCGTGTCCGGGAAAGTGTTTGCCCATCCTGTAGTCGGTGACACCTGCCATCAGTATGTTTCCATTGCCTATATTGAGAACCCGATGCTCGTTAATCAGAATGGTAAACCCAAGCCTGTCGATTTCCTCCAGCCATTGATTTACTCCTGAATAGTATTCATGATTTCCTGTGATAAAATACCGACCATAGGGTGCGTAAAGATCCGCAAGTGGATATGTATCCTGCCGGAGATATTCGACATTGCCATCCACAAGATCCCCGGTCACAACGATAGTGTCCGGGTTGATCAGAGATATCTGATCCACAACTGCCTCAACAAATTTTCTCTTCAATGTCGGTCCGACATGAAGATCTGTAATTTGCACGATTTTAAATCCTTCCAGAGATTTCGGAAGGTGTTGAAAATAGACGGGAATCGTTTTAATCTCCGGAATGCTCCTGGCCTGAAAAAAACCATAAAGAGTCAATGCGCCGGAAGTTCCCAGGACAGCCATATTCAGAGAATTTACCAAAAATGCCCGTTTTTCGGGATCGATAGGTTCAGAAACCGGATCTTTTTTGGAGCCCATTTTATTAAAGATAGACCGGATAAAATAAAGAAATTCAAAAGTCACAACCCCTGTATCTTTCATAAAAAGCAGTGTGACACTCAAGGTGATGTATCCCATGGTGAGATATCCGGACCATGAGATAATTTCGGCAAACCGGTTTTCGATATCATGAACGCGAAGAAAAATGGAAAAAGGAGGAAGCAGCAAAAATACAATCAACAGGCACACCAGGCCGAGTTTAATAGCCATTCTGCAATTTAAGGGCATGATCACCCGAGTACCGATATAACCGTATAATATGGATAAGGCGATCAGAAGAAACAAGATAAAATTCATATTGACTTTCCCCTGAGAAAATGACCAAAAAAGAGGATCGGTAAAAAGTAATGGAAAATTTTGTTCAACCCGGCACATATACGATTTGAAAACCATGACCGGCGTATGAACGCTATAGGATTTCCAATACGCTATAACGTTAATATAACATATGAGGTCACATATTCAAGGTCAGTTGACCCTAACCATTGCTTTTGCGATAAATAGCGGATGAGAGAAACCGTATCGAATCAAAGGGAAAATAGGCTATGCAAATTCCTGTACAATCTTTTATTTATCTAATGGTAGGAATAATTTTCCTGACTTCGGGAAGAAAACTTTTCTGGCTGTTTGTTGCATGTGTTGGTTTTGTCATTGGATTTGAATATGGTGGGAATCTGACCGGAATCAAAGATCCATGGGGTATTTTAATCCTTGCTTTCGGAACGGGTGTTGCCGGAGCATTCTTGGCGATTTTTATTCAGGGTTTTGCCATTTGTGCAGCGGGTTTTCTGATTGGTGGTTTTGCCGCGATCAATCTTCTTGAATTAACCGGATATCTATCCCATCAGTATTTTTTACCCGCTTTTATCGCAGGGGGACTTATCGGTTTGGTACTGATGGTAAGTCTTTTTGATTATGCCCTGATTTTTTTATCCTCCATTGCCGGAGCCTTTATGATTGTTCACATCATTTATATGACCCCTCCGGTCAAAACCCTGGTTTTTTTGATACTGGCCATGTCCGGAGCGGTTTTTCAGGCAAAGGTACACCCACGAAATTATCGTCAAAGAAAATAAAACGTTACCTTATTTTGACGTACCTTATAAATGGATACATAAAGGCTTTACGAACCCTCCAGAACTAATTACTTAAAAGTAAAAAGTTCTCTGTCTTGCCGGACTTGATCCGGCATCCAGAAAAACCAGCTTCCTTAGT
>CAYZJH010000022.1:0-53717 GCA_964478625.1 uncultured Desulfobacteraceae bacterium | reverse complement strand
GGGTATGATGGTCAATTCACCCGTTACGGCAAGATAGCCGCCAATGGGTGCGGCAGCTTCCACAGCCCCCAGATAGAAATGGGAAGTTGAGGAAAAGCGTTTAAAATAGGAATAGGTAAAAAGCAGAAAAACAGCGGCAAAAGACAGATAAAAGCAAAGGCTGTTTAGCATCAGTGCGGAAAAAATAAGAATCAGAGATGATAAAACAGCAATGAACCAGACCATGGCGGGACTCACTTCACCTCTGGGAAGCAACCTGTTTCGGGTGCGAGGATTTTGAGCATCGATTGCGGCGTCGATCACCCGGTTAAACGACATGCCCGCTGTTCTGGCCGCAACCAGGGCGATGGTGACCCAAAACCATGTGCTGAATTCCTTGCCCCCGGCAAACAGAACTCCGATATAGGCAAAAGGAAGAGCAAACAGGGTCTGTTCAATCATAATGAGTTCAGAAAACTTTTTAAAATCCATAAGATTTCCACCTGCTGTCTACCAGTCTTTTCAGGTCGGGGCTCATCTCGATTTCTTCGGGCCACTCGCGGCCCATTCCTTCCTCCCTTGTTTTTCGCGTGGCGTCGATTCCCATCTTACCGCCGAAATTGGGGTAGGGGGCCGAGTGGTCCAAGGCATCCAGAGGACCTTCCGAAAAGATCAGATCCCGTCTGGGATCCACGTTGTTGAGCATTTTCCAGACCACGGTACTTGAATCCCGAAGATCCAGGTCGTCGTCAAATACGGCAATATATTTTGTCGAGGCCATCTGGCCAAGTCCCCAGAGGGCATGGATTACCTTTTTGGCCTGGCCGGGAAACTGCTTTTTGATGGAAATCAGCGCGCAATTATGGAAAACTCCTTCCAGCGGAAGCTCCATATCGACAATTTCCGGGATAATCATTTTGATCATGGGCAAAAATATCCGTTCGGTTGCCTTAGCCATGTAACAGTCTTCCATGGGCGGTTTTCCGACGACGGTTGCCGGGTAGATGGCATCGTTTCTGCAGGTGATACAGGTAATATGAAAAACCGGGTAGTGGTCCGCTGCTGAATAAAATCCCGTATGATCCCCAAATGGCCCTTCTGTTCTCAGTTCTTCCGGGTCTACATAGCCTTCGAGGATAAAATCCGATTCTGCAGGAACCATCAGGTCCACGGTTTTTCCCCTGACAATTTCAATAGGTCCGGATTGGATAAACCCTGCAAAAATGAACTCGTCCACATCCGGCGGAAGAGGGGCTGTTGCCGCATAGGTTGCAACGGGAGATCCTCCCAAGGCTACGGCCACTTCCATTCGCTGATTCCGGTTTTTGTATCTGTCAAAATGTCGGGCACCGTCCTTATTGTACTGCCAGTGCATTCCCGTTGTGGTCCGGTCGTATTTTTGCATCCGGTACATGCCCACGTTTTGGACTCCGGTATCCGGATCTTTGGTGATGACAATGGGAAGGGTGATAAACGGACCGCCATCCTTGGGCCAGGTGGTCAAAATCGGAAGCATATCGAGCATCCGGCCCGAATCGAAAACCTGTTCCTGGCAGGGGGCCCGTTTTACCTTTCTGGGAATAAAATCGGACACAGTCTTTAACGTCCCCAACATCCTGAGTTTGTCCATAAAGGTTTTGGGGGGCTGTATTTTCAAAAAGGATTCCAGACGATGGGCAATATCTTCGAAGCTGTTGCATCCCAGTGCCATCTGCATTCTTTTATAGCTGCCGAATGCATTGATCAGAAGGGGAAACGATGCGCCTTTTACATTCTCAAAAAGCAAAGCCGGTCCATGGGATTTGCTCATGCGATCGGCAATTTCGGCAATTTCCAGAAAAGGATCCACCTCAATGGAGATTCTTTTCAGTTCGCCCATTTTTTCAAGTTCATGGACAAACGATTTGAGATTAGCAAATGGCATTTTTAAAAAATCCTATCCATATCACCATAACGGTTGACTGAATGAAAAGTCCTTTGATCCCTCCCGGTGGGAAAAGGTCGCAGTGGGAGTTAATCATACCCATGGCCATATCCGTTTTCCTTTAAAAAAAAAAGAACAATTCAATATCAGAAATTTTGTTAAGTAACAATAAAAAAGTCCGGATAAGCCCTTGTCACTTCAGAATTTAAGGTGGAAACCACGAATCACCAAATGTCAGGTGCGTATAAAGCTCATTCCGGAACAGATGACAGAGGACTTTCCATCCGGACACGGTTTGCGTTATGATGAAAAATAAAGCAGGCAAGAGGTGATATTCAGTTATCGGATTGATTACGTGGCGGTTGCGGGAAGCCTGAAGTGAAGGAGAGCCCCCAGACCAGAATATGTGTACGGTGATTTTTTATTAAATCTTTATTCAATGAAGATTGGAGGAAAAAATGGCAAACGAAGAAAAATTCAAACAACTGGAGGAACGTTTGGCCGCTGCAGAACTAGGGGGTGGTAAGGATCGGATTGAAGAACAGCACAGGAAGGATAAATGGACAGCCAGGGAACGATTGGCTGCCTTGCTCGACAAGGATTCGTTTCAGGAAATCGATAAATTCGTTTACCACACGTCCACGGATTTCGGCCTTGAAAAAAAACGGTTTGCCGGGGATGGCGTCGTTACCGGTTACGGAACGATCGATGGTCGTCAGGTATTTGTATTTGCTCAGGATTTCACAGTATTGGGAGGATCTTTGAGTTTGGCTCATGCCAATAAGATCTGCAAAATCCAGGACCTGGCACTGAAAAACGGTTGCCCCGTTATCGGCCTTCAGGATTCCGGCGGAGCACGAATTCAGGAAGGTGTTACCAGTTTAGCCGGTTATGGAAATATATTCATGAGAAACGTTCTGGCATCCGGAGTCATCCCCCAGATTTCGGTCATTATGGGACCATGTGCAGGAGGAGCGGTGTATTCTCCTGCATTGACGGATTTTATATTCATGGTGGAAAAAAGCTCCTATATGTTTATCACCGGGCCCCAGGTGGTCAAAGCGGTTACCCATGAGGATGTGACTACCGAAAAACTGGGTGGGGCTGCAACCCACACCACGTTGAGCGGAGTGGCTCATTTTAAGGCAGGAAGCGACTGGGAAGTCATTCAGATGGTTCGGGAACTCATCTCCTTTTTCCCTTCAAATTTCCGGGAAAAACCACCCCGCAAAAAATCAATGGATGACCCGAACCGCACGGATATGGAGCTTCGAAATCTGATACCGGACAGCCCGAAACGGGTCTACAACATGAATACGCTTATTGCAAGCATCGCAGATGATCATCATTTTGTGGAGGTCCAAAGAAACTATGCCAAAAACATCATTGTAGGATTTGCACGTCTGAACGGCTATCCTGTAGGTGTTGTGGCTAATCAGCCCAACATAGCCGCCGGCTGCCTGGATATCAACGCTTCTGCAAAAGGGGCACGCTTTGTTCGTTTTTGCGATTGTTATAATATTCCTTTAATTACTTTCTGTGATGTACCTGGATTTTTACCGGGAACCCAGCAGGAATTTGGCGGAATTATCAAACATGGAGCCAAGCTGATTTATGCATACTGTGAAGCAACCGTTCCAAAAATTACCATCATTACGCGAAAAGCCTACGGTGGTGCATATATCGTCATGAGCAGCAAACATCTGTGGGGAGATATCAATTTCGCATATCCCACAGCAGAAATAGCAGTCATGGGACCGGAAGGGGCCGTGGGAGTCGTTTTTCGCAAAGAGATCCAGGAATCCTCTGATCCGGCCCAAAAAGAACTTGAGATGATTGAAGAATATCGGACTAAGTTCGCAAATCCTTATCAGGCAGCCATGTACGGATATGTGGATGAAGTGATTTTTCCGGAACAAACACGTCCTAAACTGATTCGGGCTCTTGAAGCATTGCTGAACAAAAAAGATCGGATGCCTGAAAAAAAACACGATAACCTTCCCCTTTAAAGGTTTTAGCTGGTTGAAATGATGAAGATTATAGATTTCATCCTGGTTTCTCAAGGAATTATGACTGTCCCGTATTGAGTCGGTTTAATAACTACAGAAAACGAGGATTATACAATTCTTTCAATTAAAAACAGGGGATGAAAAAGAAAAAAGAAAATGATGGACATTCTTCAATTTATTAGTTATTGACATAACAATGAATTGGCAGTAAATCCAAAAAATTGAAAAAATAAATGACTTGTTTGACTTAATTTTTCAAAGGGAGGAATTGTTTGTAGTATGGCTCTTACCAAAGCAAATATTATCGATGCGATTCAACGGGATATCGGCCTGCCCAAAAAAGATTGCGCGGAATTGATGGAAAGCCTGATTGAAACCATGAAAAAGGCTCTTGAAAATGATGACCACATCCTGATCAGCGGTTTTGGAAAATTCTGTGTCAATGAAAAAAAAGCCAGAAGAGGACGTAACCCTGCTTCAGGTGAGGACATGATTCTCAAAAAAAGAAGAGTGGTTACGTTCAAGTGCAGTGGAAAATTAAGGGAGAGAATGAACAATCATTTGAATGATCTTGGGTAGATGATTGAAACAGCATTCGAATCGCTCTATCAGAGATTCAACCGCCGGGAATATGTTCACCCGGATCCGTTGGAGTTTTTATACGGCTATGATGATATCAGGGATCGTGAGATCGTTGGGCTTATCAGTGCAGGCCTTGCATACGGAAGGGTTGCTCAGATTTTAAAGAGTGTGTCGTTTATTTTAATGGAAATGGGGCCGAGACCTTCTGATTATCTGAAGGAAAACTCTTTTGAAACCATGAAAACGACTTTTGGCGGGTTTTCCCATAGATTTGCAACAGGTGAAAAACTAGCCGGATTTCTATCGGGGATCAAAGGGGTATTAAAGAAATACGGGTCATTGGAAGAATGTTTTCATGCAGGGCTTGATAAAAAGGAGCAGACTCTTTTTTCAGGATTATCTTTTTTTGCCGAACAAATTCGCACACACTGCCCCATATGCCCCGGGCATCTGGTACCGGTTCCAAAACGAAAGAGCGCCTGTAAGAGATTCAATCTTTATTTTCGATGGATGCTTCGTCATGACAGTGTCGATCCTGGCGGTTGGGACAGTTGTTCTACGGCCAGATTGATTTATCCATTAGATACTCACATTTATCGGTTTTGCCGACAGCTTGGCTTTACCCAAAGAAAAACCGCGGACATGACAACGGCTTTGGAAATTACCCGTGCATTTGGAAAAATATCCCCTCAGGACCCGGTTCGCTATGATTTTTCTCTTTCCCGTCTTGGAATTCGTGATGATTTGAATTTCGACTGTTTGATGAAAGTGGGTAACCTGAACAAAAAATGAACCTGTCAGAACAACAGAAAAAAGCCGTGGAGCATTTGGGAACGCCGACACTGGTTGTGGCCGGGGCCGGATCCGGTAAAACCAGAACTTTGACGGCAAAAATAGCTTATCTGGTGGAAAATGGGTTTGAACCGGACCGGATTCTGGCGATAACTTTTACAAATAAAGCTGCAGAAGAAATGAAATCCCGCCTTGTGAAGCTGACCGGTTTGGATATTTCCCGCTTTCCCTGGGTAAGAACTTTTCACTCGGCATGTTATAAGATTTTGCGTGTGCACTGTTCCCGTCTGGGATATCATAATCCGCTTCAGATCTATGATATCTATAAACAGCAAAAACTGTTGAGAGATATTCTCGTCGGAGAACTAAACTTTGATAAAAAGCATGTTCTTCCGGTGCTTTCAAAAATATCCAAAGCCAAGAATTCAGGAAATCCTTCCGCCTATTTCGACCGTAGGCCCAAATATAATCATATTCCACTGTGGGACGTGTATGAGAGTTATGAAAAAGGGCTAAAAAATGTCAATGCGGTCGATTTTGACAATATTCTGATGATGACCCGCAACTTGCTCCGAGACCATGAGGACATTCGTGAAAAATATCGGAACTATTTCCAATATGTTCTCTGTGATGAATATCAGGACACCAATAATTTGCAGGAGGAGCTTACCGGGCTTCTTGTGCGCGATGGCAGATTGTTTTGTGTGGGCGATGACTGGCAGGCAATCTATTCTTTTCGGGGAAGCAATGTGGATCATTTCTTATCATTCAGAAGGAAATACGATCAGGCAAAAATTTTTCGTCTAGAACAAAATTATCGGAGTTCAAACGAAATCGTAAAAGTGGCCAATGATCTTATTGAAAAAAATGCCGATCGGATGAAAAAGAAGTGTTTTTCCCAAATAGAAGGCGGACATATTGAAATTCATGAATTTTTCAGTGAAGAACAGGAAGCGGAGTGGGTGGCTAAAAAGGCTGCATCGTTGAAAAACCTGGGCATGCCTTATGGAAGAATGGCTGTGCTGTACCGAACAAAATTCTGCTCTCTTCCTTTTGAGCAGGCCTTACGCGCTCATCGCATTCCTTTCAGAATCCTCGGGGGAAAAGGTTTTTTTGAACGCAAGGAAATTTTGGACTTGAATTGCTATATTTCTTCTGCGGTGTTTCCCCGCGATGATGTTTCTTTCGAAAGGATTATCAACATTCCAAAGCGTGGTATCGGGCCGGCCACAATCAGGAAGTTTTATCAAGACAGGCAAAAAGGTATGGGGCTTCAGGAGACCGTGAGATTGGCCGTAAAAGAAAAACTTCTGACTCCGAAACTATACCATGCCATGGACCATCTCATTTGCGTTTTAGACGAGATTCAAACCCTGAGGCCTGATGAAGCATTGAGAACTTTAATTGAACGCATCAATTATATGGAACATTTAAAGGACTATGTCCGAGCCGGTTCCATGGAATTTACCTCCCGTGAGGAAAATATCGACCAGCTGATATATTCGGCATCCAAATACGATACTCTTTTGGATTACCTGGAGGAGGCTGCTCTAGTTAAGGAAGATACCGAAGATGCCGAGGATAAAAATGACGGGGTGAATCTGATGACGATTCATGCGGCAAAGGGCCTGGAATACCCGGTTGTATTTGTGGTGGCTTGTGAAGAGCAGATATTTCCGCACTGGAAGTCCGCAGATTCCAGCGTTGGCTTGCAAGAAGAGAGGCGGCTGATGTATGTGGCCATCACCCGGTCTGAAAAGCACCTTTTTTTAAGTTCTGCCAGCTATCGTAAAGGCCAGTTTAATCAAAAGAGTCGTTTTTTGGAGGAACTTGCAGGAATTGTGAAAACCGGGAGGAATGATGAATTTTAAAGAAATACGCTTCAAATTAGAAAATGGTATTGCTGTGATAACTCTTAACCGGCCGGACATCCGAAATGCGATTTCCGGTATCAACATGATCAAAGAGATAGAAGCCGCATGTGAAAAAATCAATCAGGATATGACTGCGAAGGTATTGATCCTTACGGCAGTGGATCCTGCATTTTCCTCGGGGGGCAATATCAAGGATATGGCCGAAAAAAGAGGTATGTTTGCCGGCTCTCCCGAAGAGGTGATGGAAAGCTATCGCCGCAATATTCAACGGATACCGCTGGCGATTCATCATTTGGAAATCCCGACGATTGCTGCGGTCAATGGACCGGCAATCGGAGCCGGATGTGATCTTGCCCTCATGTGCGATATGAGAATGGCATCAGAAAAAGCAAGATTTGGGGAAACCTTTATCAATATCGGACTCATTCCCGGCGATGGCGGGGCTTATTTTCTTCCACGGGCTGTTGGCATGGCCAAAGCTTGCGAGTTGAGTTTCACCGGTGATATGATTGATGCGTCAGAAGCACTGGAAATAGGTCTTGTCAACAAGGTGGTTCCCCATGATACCCTGATGGAGTCAGCTTATCATTTGGCTGAAAAGATTGCCTCCAAACCGCCGGCTGCGCTTCGCATGACCAAAAGGCTGCTTTACATGGGCCAGAAACATGATTTGAAAGGGCTTTTGGAACAGTCTGCCGCATACCAGGCGCTTTGCCATTTTAGCGATGATCATCAGCAGGCTTTGGTATCGCAGCTTAAAAAAATGAAGTAGATCCGGTGGGATTAACAGCCCCTGACCAAATGGATATCCATGATAAAAAACATGAGATCAAAATCCGATAAATGCATAATTGAGCGAATTCCTGTCGGAAATTATCAGGTGAACACTTATCTGGTGGTATGTTCAGAGACCAAAGAGGGGGTTTTGATTGATCCGGCGGGTGAGGAAGATCATCTGGTCATGTCGATTCAAAATGCCGGGGTTCGGTTAAAATATATTCTGAATACCCATGGGCATGCAGACCATGTGGTGGCGAATCCGAAACTTAAACAGGTTTTTTCGGTGCCGGTTTGTATGCATGAAGCAGACGATGATTTTTTTTCAGACGAAACCATCCGAAGTAAGACCGTCAAGGAACTGGGATTGATGCCTCCTGAACCGGCTGATATCTTGTTTAAAGACGGAGATGTTTTTAAGGTTGGACATCTTTCAATCAAGGTGATCCATACCCCGGGTCATACCCCCGGGTCATCTTGTTTTCTCGTTGATGGAAACCTTTTTACCGGAGATACCCTTTTTGTCGGTGATGTAGGTCGAACAGATCTGGCCGGCGGTTCTTTGAATACCCTTCTTGAATCACTCGAAAAAAAAATTATCCAATTGCCTCCGGAGACTAAAATATGGCCCGGCCATGACTACGGCGACACTCCGACTTCCACAATCGGACGAGAGATTGAAGAAAATCCTTACATTACCGATTTTCTCTTGTAAGTTTTTGAAAGGAACATATGGATGAAAAGAATCTTTCTTAGATTGCTGACGGTTCTTGGCGGAATCTCCTTATTCTTGTTGATTCTGTTTTTCATCATTAATGTGGTGATCTTTTTTTATAAACCGAGTGTACCGGAAAATACCATTCTTGAGTTAAATCTGGATGAAGAAATTATTGAATATATGCCGGACGAAACCTTGGCCATGGCATTTCTCGATGACAGTCCCCGGTTGATTCATCTTTTGGGTGCCATCGAAAAGGCTGGAAATGATGAAAGGGTAACGATGCTGGTAGCAAAGGTGGGTAATCGAGGATTGGGGTTTGCCCGGATTCAGGAATTAAGATCGGCGATTAAGGTTTTTCGTGAGAAGGGTAAAAAGGCGGTTGCGTATACGGACACTTTTGGAGAGTTCGGACAAGGCAATGGTGCCTATTATCTTGCCTGTGCGTTCGATGAAATTCATATTCAGCCGTCAGGTAATATCGGTTTAACGGGGTTGATCGCAGAAACGCCATTCATTAAGGGTACGCTGGATATGATGGGTGTCACTGCCAGAATGGATGGCCGGTATGAATATAAAAACACCATGAATACTTTTACTGAACAGCATTACACGGAACCGCACCGGGAAGCCCTGGAAGCCGTTTTGAATTCCTGGTTTCAAAAAATGGTAAAAGATATTGCCTCAGACAGGGAACTCACCGAAGAGCAGGTGAGAGATCGTTTTGACCACGGATTGTTTTCCGCAAGAGAAGCTGAGGAAGCGGGACTTGTTGATGGCCTGAATTATGCCGATGAAGTGTTGACGCTTGTGCATAAAGAAGCCGGATCTTCAGCGCAGCGACTGGAATGGTCTGATTATTTGAAACGAGCAGGTTTGCCGCATGAAAACGGAAAAACAATTGCTCTCATTTATGGGGTAGGGGGGGTTCAACGAGGTAAAAGCGGATTTTCGCCCATGTCGGGAAAGTTGGCCATGGGGGCGGAGACGGTAACGAAAGCTTTTCGTCAGGCTGTTGATGAAGCCAAGGTTTCAGCCATAATATTTCGAATTGATAGTCCTGGAGGTTCATATGTGGCATCGGACACTATCTGGAGGGAGACTGTCCGGGCTAAGGAAAAGGGTATTCCGGTGATAGTGACCATGGGAAATATGGCAGGCTCAGGGGGATATTTTGTTGCTATGGATGCCGATAAAATTATTGCGCAACCGGGAACTGTTACGGGATCAATCGGGGTGTTTGCAGGAAAAATGCTCACTTCCGAACTCTGGAAGAAGCTTGGGATCACATGGGATGAAATTCACACCAGTCAAAATGCAACGTTCTGGACGGGCACCCATGATTACACCCCTGAACAGTGGGCGCTTTTTCAAAAGTTTCTGGATACTATATATGAAGATTTTACCATCAAGGTGGCTGATGGAAGAAAAATTCCGGTAGAAAAGGTTTTAGAAATTGCCAAAGGAAGAATCTGGTCCGGAGAGGACGCGCTTGATATCGGCCTTGTCGATTTATTAGGAGGCTATCATGAAGCTATTGATCTGGCAAAAAAATCTGCGGGCATCGGGGAAGATGAGGAAATCGAGCTGAGGGAATTTCCCGGGAAAAAGTCGATGATCGCCCGATTAATCGAAAGTATGCCTTTATTTGGAAAAGAGTCGGCAAATACTGTCCTGGCGACCAGTGCTGTCAAATCAATTCGTCCTCACCTGAATGTTTTCTCAGAGCTGGGGTTGGTTTCAGATCCGGGTGTTTTGTCGATGCCGCTGTGGGTGCATACCCTTCATTAAAGGTACCAGGAAGATATCAGGAAAAATTCCCGTGATGTCTTTTCCAGAATTCTTCCATGGTAAAATAATGTTCCTGAGTCCCATGCTGTTCCACTGCGTAACTGGCACAAGTGGATCCCATTTTTGCGGCTTCCGGCAGACTTTTTTTCAAGATTATCCCTTTGATCAGACCTGCACGGTAAGCATCTCCGGCTCCTGTGGGTTCATGAAGTTTGGACGGTTTAACAGCAGGGATCTTTAGTTCCATACCATTGGCCGACACGATGGAGCCATGTTCTCCCAATGTGGTGATCACTGCTCCGGTTTTTTGGAGGATGTCATTTTTGCTCAACCCGGTACCTTTCTTGATCATTTCCAGTTCGTAATCATTGGAAACCAGCATAAGGGCCCCGGTGATCATTTGAATCATATCATCACCGGTAAGAGCGGGAATGCTTTGACCCGGATCAAATATGTAGGGAATTTTTTGTTCTCTGAAAAACCGGCTGTAAGTTCGCATATCTTCAATGCAACCGGGTGATATAATGGCAAGAGTATTCTCGGGCCTCAAGCCATTGAATGGATATAAAGACGGAAATTTCATGGCGCCGGGATTAAATCCTGTAATCTGGTTGTCGGATTCATCCGTGGTAATGTAGGCACAGGCGGTAAATTCTTCAGGAATTTTTCTTATGCCCTCCAGGGAAAGTCGATGTTGTTGCAGCCATTGCTCATAGCCGGCAAAATCTTTTCCGGCGGTGGCGATAATCAGCGGCTTCTCCCCCAACAGCGCAAGGTTGTAAGCAATATTTCCGGCAGTGCCCCCGAATTTTTCTTTCATGCCGTTTACGGTAAATGAGACGTTGATGATATGGATTTTTTCCGGAAGAATGTGATCCTGGAATTTTCCTGGAAAATCCATGATCCGGTCATATGCCAAAGAACCGGAAATATATGTTTGCATTAAATCCCTCCTGATTATTCATTTCCAACGGATGGAACCGTTCAAGATGTTGAACATACATGTTGAATTCAAATTTGGGAGAATAGTTGAAAAATGTAATTTCGTCAAATGAATTAAACCCTTTGGAAAATTACTGTTAGTATTATCGACTGTTTGGAAAAATCGGCTCAAATCGATTGAATGCATTGTTTTTTTGAATGTTTTCAGGGTCGAATATTTGCCCATTCATGGCAATATAGACCCCTTCCGGCAAAATTTGTGCTGCTGTGACAGCACAGCCAATATTAAAGACCGCATCGGTGAAACGAAATTTGGCAGGTTGCATGGCTCCGGTCAGAACGATGGTTTTATTGTCGATTTTTTTCAGGATTTTTGCCGTATCGATCATGGTGTCAGTGCCGTGGGTAATCACAATACGGCGTTGGATGCAGGAGTTGACTTCGGAAAAAACAAGCATTCGGTCTTCACTGGTCATATCCAGACTGTCTTTGCGAAGAAGAGGGGTGATCGAATAAGAAAAGGTAACATTGGCTTCTTTCAGAATTTCAATGATGGAGGGGTCCCCCACCTGAAAATCGTCTTTTTTGTCAAAATATATTTTATCGATAGTTCCACCTGTTGTGAAAATTTTAATTTCCATATCATCTTTTCCCTTTGAGGCTTCATTTTAATCGAATGGTTCATCATGAATTTTTAATAGCATTTTTCACCGTGTTTTTCATTTGGAAAACTTATCAGTTTAAGGATTGAGTTGTTGGGTAACTTTTGATACAAAGCAACCGCGTCAAGTTGAAATGGCAAATTTCTTGTGCACCACTGAGTTTATTTGGACAGGCCGAACCGGTGAATGAATAATCCAGGACAACTTTCCGGCCTGAATAAAGATGCGCAATTTGGTTGGATATGGCTTATGGTCCCGAATATAAAAAGCCCTATTTGGTTACAATTATCCGTTGCCGTTACGCTAATCATCATGCTCGTCATATTGACATTCAGTTTCAGCATGTTAAACCGGCAGAGGGATCAGCTTTATGACCAGAGTGTCAAAATCGGTATGGTTTCTTTGAATTATTTTGCCGACAGTGCTCCAATTCCTTTGTTGGAAAACAATATTCTGGGTTTAAACAACCTGTTAAAGGAATCTACTTTAGTCGATGGAATAATTTATGCCTTTATTTTAAACAGTGAAGGAATAATTCAGGCGCACAGCAATTTAAATGAGATTGGCAAAACTTATGAGCCCGTTTCAAAAAAACAGCATCTGACCCAGGAAAATGGTATTACCCATTTCAGTTATTTGTTGCCCTCCGGCAAAAATGTTCTCAACCTTATCCGACCGGTTGTGTACAGAGACAAACAATTAGGGGAGGTACATGTCGGCATTTCGATTGATTTTATCGAAGATATTATTTGGCGGGAAACCCAAAGAATTCTCGGAATGACCTTCTTCATTCTTTTACTAGGTATCATGGTCGCCGTATTCATGGGGATTCATTTTTCAAAACCGATTTTAAAATTGGTAGAGGCGACTCATGAGATCAGTCGGGGGAATTTTGGGCACAAGGTTGAGGTTAATCGAAACGACGAATTTGGCAATCTGGCCAAAGCCTTTAACCACATGGGTGATGAATTATGGGCCAAATCAATTATGAAAGAATCCTTTGGCAAGTATGTCGGCCGGGAAATTCTGGAATTGATTCTAAAATCACCAGACATGGAGTTGCTTAAAGGAAAAAAAAATGAGGCAACCATTGTATTCGCCGATATTCGGGGTTTCACATCTTATTCGGAACGCAGGGAGCCGAATAAAGTTGTTGACGAACTTAATGAATATTTTAAAATCGCCACGAACATCATTCTAAAATATAATGGGTATGTGGATAAATTTATTGGCGATGCGGTGCTTGGAGTTTTTGGGGTTCCGGTCTACCATAGTGACCATGGAGAGTCTGCGGTAAAAGCATGCCTGGAACTGCAGGAAACCTTCAAGAAAATGGCTGTGAAAAAAGCAGGTAATCCGCTTTTAGGTGCGGTTGGTATCAGCATTAATACAGGTATGGTTGTGTCGGGAAATATCGGTTCGGAAGCAAAAATGGAATATACAGTGATCGGTGATGCCGTCAACCTGGCATCGCGAATCAACCGTTTTGCCGCAGCCGGTGAGATCGTTATCGGCCAAGCCATATATGAAAAGTTGCAAGACAGGATAAATGCAATCGCAATACCGCCGGTTCAAATTAAAGGCAAATCCGGTCTCGTCCGGATATATAAGGTGTTGGGTTTTAATGAACGTTCAAATAAAGAAATTAAAAAATCGTAAGCTTGTAACCTTGATCCTTGCATTCGTGATAGGTGCTTTGGGTCTTTCAGGATGCGTTGCAAATTCGGCAAAACTCCATATGGGGGAGGGTAAAAATAGCGTTGCTGGCGATACAACTATCTTAAATGATGAGTTCAAAAAGGATGGTTTTGTTTTGATTCGGCCCGGAAATTCAGACACTTTTGATTCTCTTGCAGCGCAGTATTTAGGGGATGAGAATCGAGGATGGATTCTTGCTAAATTTAACAGGCAAAACAAGGTCTATCCTGGAAAACCCCTTGTTGTTCCTCTTAAACCGATTTATCTGGGTGGTTTGGCCGAGGATTCATATCAGAAAGTGCCGGTTTTGGTGTATCATCAATTTTCAGCCGATCATTCGGACAAATTGACGGTTGAAACCCAAAAGTTTTATGAACAGATGCTATACCTGAAAGAAAATGGATACACGACTATCGGGCTTGACCAATTGCTTGATTTTATGGAATTTAAAAGCCCATTGCCGGAAAAGGCCGTTGTGATCACAATAGACGACGGCTGGAGTTCTGCCTTTGAGATTGCTTATCCTATTTTGAAAAAATTTGGATTTTCAGCCACTTTATTTGTTTACACGGATTTTATTGATAAGGACCGGGCAATGAAGTGGTGGCAGCTCAAAGAGATGGTTGCAAATGGATTTGATGTTCAAAGCCACACCCATTCTTACCAAAGTCTTACCATGATCAATGATACCAAGCCGTTTAGAGACTATTTTGATTTTCTTGTTCAGGACATTGAAAAATCAAGAATGGCGATTAAGGATAATTTGAATATTAATTGCCGTTATCTGGCATATCCCTATGGCGAAACCAATCCGCTTGTTATATCTCTTGTCAAAAAGCTCGGGTATCGGGCCGCCTTTACAGCGAGTCGCGGGGGGACGCCATTTTTCGAAAATCCTTATACCATCGGCCGATCGATAATTCATGGCGATTTTGATTTGAATGAATTCAAATCAAAGGTTTCATACAAGGAGAATATTACTCTTAAATGAAATGTTCCGATTTTCTTTGTTATTTTTTAACTCTTTTTCTATTTTTGGGGACCGGGTGTTCTGGCCTCGGTAAACGTCATTGTTTTTCCGAAGAAAAAGAGTTGTTTGCAGTCTCCTATCACTATTGGCAAAGAGCCCAGGAATCTGAAACGATTAAGGACTGGTACATGGCCGAATATTTCTACCAGATCGCTCATCAACTTGAACCGGAGAACCAGGATATAAGAGGAAAAATTGCATTGCTGAAAAAGAAGATATATACCGAATCAGAAAATTATTTTCAGCAAGGGCTTAATTCTTATAAAAATGGAGAAAAGGAAAAGGCCAGACAGGAACTTCTGACTGCTTTGAGGATAAATCCGGAACATCAAAAGGCCAGAATATATCTTGCGGAGATGATGCATCAGCCGGAACAAAAGACTTTCAGGGTCAACGGAAAAACAGATTTGCAAACCATTGCTCAAGAATTTTATAATGATCCCGAAAAAAGCTTTCTGATTGCTTATTTCAATGATATTTCCGAAAAGGATTACCCTGTGATCGGTTCAACCTTGATCATACCATGGGCACCGATCCAAAAGTCCACAGAGCCCTTTAATCTGGATGAAAATCTTGAGAAGGCACGCCTATTCCTGGATTCAAAACGCCTTAGCCAGGCCCTTGAAATAACCTCAAAAATCAGGGAACAAGAACCTGAAAATCCTGAGGCCATCAATATTGAAAATGCCGTTTATCATCAAATAGCCCAGGAATTTGAAAGGTTTGGAAAATATACGGATGCACTAAATACCATGTTAAAAGTCAAATCGGACAATCAATCAACCCAAAGCTACATCTCTCATTTAAGAGAGTTGGTTAAAGATAAGTCGGATAAGCATTATCGGTCAGGAGTTCGTTATTTTATCAATGAAGAGCTTGAAAAAGCCATTAAGGAGTGGGAACGAGCATTGGCTATCGATCCGACAAATGAAATGGCCCAAAAAGATATTGTGAATGCAAAAAGTCTTCTCGAAAAACTTCGGCAAATTCAATAACCATTGTTTTTTGCCGTAATGAGGTGAATCGAACAACAATGAAAAGCAAATATTGCCGGGCATGTGGGAAGGAATTCATACCGGCTATGTATAAGCAATCCGCTGAATATTGCAATGACCCTGAGTGTCAAAAAGCGAAATTAAAAGTGTCTCGCAGACATTTAAAAAATAAACCTGTTGATGAAGATGCCGGTGATTACGATCAAAAGGTTTGTCGTCAGCTAAAGAGAAAATTAAGATCAGGGCGAGTATGCAGAAAATGCGGAAAAGATCCCTATCCGAATTACTTTTATTGCCCGGTGTGTCATAAAAGTGTCCAGCTTGATGACGAATATGAAGATATGGGGCGTAAGGTTTAACTTTGCTTCACTCGACCCTTTTTTGAAAAAAAAGAAAAAAAATGATTCTTTATCAAAGATTCTCAAACAAAGACTTGACGGTCATTAACTGTTCCGGTTATATGACATTTAATTTTTATTTCTGCATTATTCAAATTTCTATTCCTTAATTTTAAATAGTTTTTTTTGAGTTGAAATATAATTTCTTTGAGTACGTTTCAGGAGAAGGGGATAAATTCAATTATGCGAAGCGCCCTGGATAAAATTGGGTGCGAAAAACGAAGTATCCATTGTGGGATACACAAAAAGAAGAAAGGAATGGTTTTATGAACAAAGGTGATCTGATTAATGAAGTGGCCGAAGTTATGAGTAGTAAAAAGGATGCTCAAAAAGCAGTAGATGCGGTTCTTTCAGCAATTACAGGCGCGATGAAAAAAGGAGAATCTGTAACTTTGGTCGGTTTTGGAACATTCAAGGTTACCGAGCGGAAAGCCAGAATGGGAAGAAATCCCCAGACGGGTGCAGAAATGAAAATCGAGGCTAAAAGTGTGCCAAAATTCATTCCCGGCAAAGCATTGAAAGAGGCTGTAAAATAATTTCCACAGTATATCCTTAAAAAATCCGCGGTGCGCGAACACCCGAAATGGTGGGATTACTGGTAATGGCGTTGACTCCAGGGGCTTAACAGATGGGTTTTATCGGTGGTAACTAGCCAAACTATCAGGAAAAACGATAAGCAGGATGCTGACGGAGCATATGGATTTATGCCTTTCAGCTCCTGCCCCCCCCCTTCTTGTTGAGGATGTCAAAAGAAAGCTCAAGAACAAAACTTATCCAGGATGGATAGTACAATCCGGAATAACTCGAAGAGCGGCCATTACTGGGAATAGCTTTTTGGAGTCTGATTAGGATATAAAAAGCGAAACAAAATTAAATTGACCGACATCCACAAGCCCTTTATCCGTTAGTTTCAGATCGGGTATCACAGGAAGTGCCAAAAAAGAGAGTGCCATAAAGGGATCTGCGAGTGGAGATCCTAAATCATGGCAGATACCGGTCAAGACATCCAGTTGATCCCGGATACTTTCGACCGGATCGTAACTCATCAGACCGGCAATGGGAAGGTCCAGGCTTGAGATGACGGTATTGTCACAAGCAATCACAAGTCCGCCTCCCATACGAATCAATGCGTTGACTGCGGTTAGCATATCAATGTCGTTGGTACCGGCTGTGATAATGTTATGAGAGTCATGGGCTACACTTGAAGCAATTGCTCCTCGTTTTAATCCAAGACCCCGAACAAAACCTTTTCCGATATTCCCGGTCCTTCGATGTCGCTCAATCACGGCGATTTTAAGGATGTCACGACCAACATCGGCCGTCGCTAACTGATTCTTTATGGAAGGTTCAACAATTACCTGCCGGGTAATGATCTGTTCCGGAATGATATCGATGACCCTTGCGTATTTTCCCTCAGCGCGGATAGAGAAATCCAGGGAGGAACTATCGACATTCATGGATGATGGAGCAACACCTGGCGATGGAAAATGATTTTTAGAAAGCAACTCACTATTTTTTACGGCAAGCTTTCCGAAATTGAAGACCATCTCCGGTTCAGGGCAATTCAAGTCTTTAAATATTACCAAATCAGCTCTTCTGCCCGGCGCAATCGCTCCGATATCCTTAAATCCAAAGTATTCCGCTGCAGAAATCGTTGCCATCCGGATTGCGTTGATGGGTTTGACACCGGATCGGATGGCCTCGCGAATGATGGCATCTATGGAGCCCTCGCATGTAAGTTCACGAGGGTGACGATCATCAGTGCACCACATCAGGCGGGAGGCCGTGTAATCATTAATCAGAGGAATCAGTGCGTGAAGATTTTTGGCTGCGGTACCCTCCCTGATCATGATGTGCATTCCCATCATCAGTTTTTCACGAGCTTCGCTTTCTTCGGTGCATTCATGGTCGCTTGAAATTCCGGCAGAAAGATAGGCACATAAATCACGGCCCAAAAGTCCGGGAGAATGACCATCAACCGGTTTTTTAAATTCTTTGGCGATGCTGATTTTTGCCAGAACCTCCTTGTCACGATAAAGAACCCCGGGAAAATTCATCATCTCTCCAAGGGCGACAATTTTATCATGCTCCATGAAAACCCTGGTATCTTTAGATGTTAGTCTTGCCCCGGAAGTTTCCATATCGGTTGCAGGTACGCATGATGGAAACGTAAAATAGATATTCAGCGGCTGATTTCGGGCGGATTCCATCATATACCGAAGTCCGTCGGTTCCAAGCACATTGGCGATTTCATGAGGGTCGGCCACCACGGTTGTGGTTCCATGGCGTAAAACTGTTTTGGCAAATTCCGAAACGCAGGACATTGCGCTTTCAATATGAACATGTGAATCAATAAAGCCGGGTGAAATGAAACGTCCCTTAAGATCGATTGTTTCGGAGGCTTCGTAATCGCCGAAGCCGACGATGTATCCTGAAGAAACGGCAAGATTGTTGCGATGAATATCGCCGGTAAAGACATTGATGATATTGCCGTTGATCAGCAGCAGGTCTGATTTTTTTTCTCCCCGTGCCGCCTGAATTATATTCGAAAGGTGATTTAACATGTAAGAGCCTCTGATCTATTGCCTGTTAAAGATCAATTGACTGATTTTCGTTACTTGCTCAATGATTTCATCCGTTTCCAAAGTAGCAATTTTCCGGTTTTTGACAACATGTTTTCCGGCAATCCATACATCCGAGACATCGGAGCTTTTGGCGGCATAAACCAGATGAGAAACAGGCGAGTATATGGGCGTTAAGTGAGGTTTTTGAATGTCAACCATAATAATATCAGCAGACTTGCCGATTTCCAGAGAACCGGTGATATCACCAAGCCCGATACATTTGGCACCTGAAATTGTGGCCAATTCCAGAACCGTTCGGGCATCCATTGTCGTTGGATCGAGAGTGTGGACCTTGTGAAGCTTTGCGCAAATATCCATGGTTGTGAAAAGGTCCAGGGTATTGTTACTGGCACATCCATCGGTCCCGATTCCCACCGTAATTCCGGCTTTTAAAATATTAGGTACCGGAGCAATTCCTGAGGCTAGTTTCATGTTGCTTTCCGGCACATGGGCTATGCATGCTCCGGTTTTAGAAATTACTTCCAAATCGATATCATCGATCCAAACGGCATGAACCAGAAGTGTTTTTTGATCCAGGAGGTTTAGTTTTTCAAGGTATTGTACTGGGCTGAGACGATGTTGCTTGATACAGTCTTGTCTTTCCCTCAATGTCTCTGAAACATGAATTTGAAACAAAACCCCGGCTTCCAGTGCTGCTTTTTTTGCATTTTTGAGTGTTTTTTCAGAACATGTATAGGGGGAATGGCAGAAAATGGATGGTTTGATCAATGAAGATGCCTGGTTCCACTTTTCAACATATCGGATAGCTTCTTCTATATTTCTTTCAGGGTTCGGAATTCCGGGAGCGGGAAAATCGATTATTCCCTGAGCCAATACCCCTCGCATACAGGATTCCTGAAGTGCGGATGCCACGTGATCTTCGAGAAAATAACCGTCACAACACGTGGTAATGCCTGAAAGAAGCATTTCACAGCAGGCAAGCAATGTTGCCCATCGAACCGATTTCGGGCTGATATGGTTGGCTTCGGCCGGAAAAATATGCTCATTGAGCCATGGTTCCAAAGGAAGGTCATCTGCCAGGCCCCGAAAAAGAGTCATGGGCAGATGGGTGTGGCTGTTCACAAGGCCGGGCAGCACGATAGAACCGTTGGCATTGATGCGTTTCTTTGCCTCCGGAACCGGACTGTCAGGTGTCTCCATTCCAATGAAGGCAATTTTTCCGGCATTAATTCCTATGATACCCGATTCGATGATTTCAAAGGCCGGATTCATTGTGAGAATCAGTCCATTATGAATCACCGTATCAAAATGCATACCCATTTGCCGTCTGGACTGTCAGTTGTTCACACTTTTTAACCGGCGCTGTAGATAACCGCTTTTCATGGCTTCATACGGTTCTATTGCCGCATCTTTAAACGCTTCATAATCACCGATGCGAAAGGACGTTTTATTGACGGTATCCGTAACCCTGACTCCTGTCCTTAATTCCCAGGGATCAACATAGGACACCGGGTCAAGAAAATAATCTCCTGTACGCCCCACAGCATCCCGGAGAGAAGAGGGACCCAGAAAAGGTAGCACCAGATAAAAGCCGTGTCCGATTCCATAATGACCGAATGTTTGACCAAGGTCTTCAGCATCTGGATTGAGTTCATCAAAATCTTTGGCCGGGTTTCCAAAGCCGAGCCCCCCGAACATGGTGTTCAGGAAAAACCTTCCGAGTTCTCCGGTGGCCTTATCTCCTTTAAGCTGAAAAATGGAGCTAACAAAACGTATGGGAAACCCAAGGTTATAAAAAAAATTACCAATACCTCTTCGGACCGTTTCCGGAACAATAGCCCTCCACCCTTGAGCAGCCGGTTTGAGTACCCAAAAATATAGTTTATCGTTAAAATGGAACATGGCGACGTTAAAAGGCCTCAACGGATCTGCTATTTTTATTGCAGGTTCCTCGTCCATCAGATCATCGGGGAAATAATAGTCATCATCATCCAGGTCAGATTGGGCCAAAAGAAATTCAAACCCGTCATTTGAGAGATATGCACCCGAATAAGTACTTTGTCCGGTAACATTCTGGGTCGAAAACAACACAATTATCAGTGGTAAAACAAGAACAAATGCGGCTTTCATCTTATTGCGCATATATACCCCTTAAATTTCATTTTTGTTAACCCGATCTCTTAATTTTTCGATGAACTGGGAAGGCGAATCACGCATGAGCATTCGACTGAACTGATCTCTGTAATTGGTCACCAGGCTGATATTCTCGACGATGACATTGTATATTCGCCAGTTGCCGCTTCTGAGAATAAGCCTGTAATCTACCGGTATTTCAAGGGATTCTCTTATAATTTTGGTTCTAACGATAGCCGTGGCATCAGAGAGCATTTCCTGCTCGATAAATTCGACCTTTTCATCTTTATAATCACTTTGAAGTCTTTCAAGATATGTGTTTCCCAAAAGGGTTGTGAAAAGGTCCGTAAATTCTTTTTTTTGTTGCTCGGAGAAACTTTCCCAGTCGTGACGACGCAACGTACCTCTTGCAATGGTTTGAAAATCAAAAGTTTCAAGAACAACATCCCATATTTTTTCCCTTTGGGCTTCTTTTTTTTCAGGAGGATCGTATTGAGGATCTTTTAACAAATCAATGATCTCTTGAACTGCATTTTGTATAACACCTATAGGGGTATTGGCGGATACGGGAGCTGCAGATATTGCCATTATGGCGAAGATTAGCAAGAATCGCTTTAGCATAAAAAAATATTCTCCTGTTTAGCTCTAATTTATCAATTAATTGTCAATACCACCGAAGACATACTTACTGATCAACTCTTCAATGTCCAGTGCCGATTCGGTTTCAATAATGGTATCGCCGGGGTTAAGGTAAATATCAGATCCACCTGGAGAAAGTTTAACAAATTTATCGCCGATTAACCCTGCGGTTTTAATGGATGCGATAACGTCTTCGGTGAGTTTGACCTCTTTTCTGATCTTGAGTCTGATGTCTGCGACATACCGTTCGGTGTCCAACGATATGGAGTCCACCTGACCAATTTGAACACCCGCCATTTCTACTGCAGCACCGGGTTTAAGCCCTGATACCGAAAAAAAACGGGCATTGTAAAAGTAAAAATTTTCACCCAACAATTCCATTTTGCCGAGTTTGATTGTTAAATATCCCACACATATAAGGCCGATAAGGACAAATATTCCCACACCTGTTTCAAGCGTGGCTTTTTTCATGGATCCTCCGTTTATTCAACATATCCGAAATTCGTGAAAAATGTTCTGACTTGATTCCGCATTTTTAAGGACTTCATTAAAGGGGCTGCCTTTTTGAGCTTCTGCAAATCCCGCAGTGACCGTAAAACAAAAATCCGGATAAGGTTGTATATCGATAATATTTTCACCCCGTATTTCTTTGGCAAGTTTTGTGCAAAACTCTCTGGCCTGTTCGAGGTTTGTGCTGGACAGTACCAGCATGATTTTATTCAATCCATACATGGAACAGCTGTCGGTGATACTGATTTTTTTTCGAACCGCACTGACAAAATTTTTCAAAACTGTCTGACTGACCATAAACCCCATTTTTTCATTGAGTTCTTCCAAATTGTTCAGGGTTAAAATAATCAGGGAAAACGCAATTTTATGACGCTCCAAATGAACCATGGCCTCCCGGTAGCGTTGCTGGGTTTTTTTGGTTGTGGCCATTCCATTCATTTCGTCGTTGCTGCTTTCAAGGCCATGAATAAAATTCTGAATAACGGGATCCGATGATTTTTGAATCTCTTCGGGTTTGCCCTGAAACCATATTTTCCCTTCGTATAGCATGGCAATGCTTTGAGAGATATAAAATATATCGGGTATTTCATGGCTGACCACCACTGCGGTGAACCCGAATTTTCGCTGATAGTCCGATATCATATTGTGAACGGCGTTTTTTTTAACCGGATCCAAACCTGCTGTGGGTTCATCAAACAATACAATCTCAGGATCGGTCACCAAAGCCCTTGCCAATGCCACACGCTTTTTCATCCCCCCCGAGAGCTGGGAAGGGTATTTATGCTCATTGCCCTGGAGTTCTAATTGCTCCATTTTTTCATCCACTTTTTTTTGTATTTTTGCAGATGGCATTCTGGTTTTTTCTTTCAAAGGAAGGGCAATGTTTTCATAGACCGTCATGGAATCGAAAAGCGCTGATCCCTGAAACATGTAGCTGAATTTTTTTTTAAGAGCCTTTCTTTCCTTTCTGCGCATAGACCCAATGGGTTTGCCTTCAATCAAAATTTCTCCGGAATCGGGTGTGATTAACCCCACAAGGTGTTTGAGTAAAACACTTTTTCCTCCTCCGCTGCCCCCGATAATGGATGTAACCTCACCTTTTTGTATGGTTAAAGATGCACCCTTAAGAACGTGCTGTTCTCCGAAACTTTTATAAATATCGATTAATTGAATCAGAGGTTCCGTCATGGTTTTTAGAGTAAAAATGAAGTTAAAACGTAATCAGCCACCAAAACCAGAACACTAGAAATGACCACGGCAGAGGTGGTTGACATGCTGACGCCTTTGGCTCCGAATCCCTCGCTGCGCAAATGGGTATAATACCCCTGAAAACAGCAGATGGTTGAAACGACGACTGCAAAAACGATGGATTTATAAAAACCGCCCATCACATCCTGCATGAGCACACTGGATTCCACCCTTGAAAAATATATACCCGGGTTGATGCCTAAAAGTCCTGATCCTGTTAAGTATCCTCCAAAAATTCCGACAGTGTCAAAAATAGCGGTCAAAAGTGGAAAACTGATAATTGCGGCGGCCAAACGTGGGCTTACCAGAAAACGAATCGGATTGATATCCATGGTTTCCAGAGCATCAATCTGCTCGGATATTCGCATGATACCGATTTCGGCCGCCATAGCAGATCCTGCACGGCCTATTACCATAATGGCGGAAAGCACAGGTCCCAACTCCCGGATAAGAGTCAACGCTACAGCTGCACCCAGCAAACCTTCCGACCCAAACTTGGCCAAAGTATAGTATCCTTGGAGACCCAATACCATTCCGGTAAAAGCACCCGTCAGACATATGACCAGAAGTGATTTCATGCCAATAAAATAGACCTGCTGGATTATCTTTGAAAACTGGAATGGATACGAAAAAATCAAGAAGAAACTTTTAAAGAAAAAAATGGCCACGCTTCCCATTTTTTGTATTGGAAAGATAACCAATCGCCCAAGCGCTGCTATCGGATTGAAGGATATATTGGTTTCCTGACTCAATGAAGGACCCTCAATTTTATGGTTGTTCCTGTAGTTAAGTAAAACAGGAAATTCAACTACTGCATTAAGTACACAGATGTCATAAACAAAGCCACTTGGTTTGTCAAGCTGTGCTCATACCGGACTCCCCGAGAAAAAACAGTACGGAAAAATTTTCATAATCCGGGTATGGTTTCATAAACTTCCCAAATTCCTTTTCACAAGGAAATTTTTGAAGGATTGATGTTAAGTTAAGGTTATGTTCTCAGAACCAAAGTGTTTTGTTTTTCCTTTGTCCGTCATACCAAATAGGAACCAATAAACTGACGGACTTCATTTTTACCGTAAAAAACACCCAAATGCCCCTCGCAAAGAATATCAGCATTTAATCCCATGATAAATCTTAATGAATCCAGGTAATCGCTTTTGTCCGAATGGAGCATTGAATGAAGAGGACCGTGAATATCCTGACCGAACAATATGGTTTTCTCTTCTTTCTCGACGACATACACGACAGATCCCGGAGAATGGCCAGGGCAATGATAAGCCATAATCCGCTCATTATCAAAATTAATTTCTTCCGACGACTGTCTGATTTTAATGTCAATACGGAAAGGTTGAATCACTGAGCCATACCATGAAGCAGCAGTTACATTGTTGTCACCAGTTTCCAGGTAAACCGCATCAAGTTCATGGCAGATTATCTGACATCCGAATTGTTTTCTTACAGCTTCCGCTCCTCCTGTGTGGTCAAAATGGCAGTGGGTCAGAAGAAGGTGACTTATTCTGATATTGTCCGGAAGGCAGTCTGAGATATTTTCGATCAACTGCTTATGTCCGTGGCCGCATCCGGCATCAATGAGTGCCGCCTGATTATTGAAACGAACCAGGTAGATGGCCGCATCCGATGATCCCGTGAGTTTGCTTCCACCGACCTGCCAGATATCTTCAATCACTTTTATGGATGAGTTCAAATTAAATTTATGCATATTATTCCAAACAGCTTGCCGGACGTTTTGGATTTTGTTTAAGACAGAACCCTAATTTTTCAGGAGTTTTCTTAAAATACACGGCAAAATACCGTTGTTTTCAAAATATTCAACATCGACTACCGTATCCAGTCGTGCTGTGACTGAAAATGTCACCTGGGTGCCGTCATCTTTCTTTGCAGAAACCTCAAGGGTTTTTCGGGGTGTCATGTTTTCGATCCCTTGAATTGAAAACGTTTCAGAACCGTCCAGACCGAGGCTCTTCCAGCTTTCACCCTCTTTGAACACCAATGGAAGGATCCCCATACCCACAAGGTTGCTGCGGTGAATCCTTTCATATGATTCCGCTATTATAGCCTTGACTCCCAAAAGAGCAGTGCCTTTTGCTGCCCAATCCCTCGAAGATCCGGTACCATATTCTTTGCCGCCTAAAATCACCAGCGGTATATTTTTTTTCTGATACTCCATGGCCGCATCAAATATGAATTTTTCTTCACCCGAAGGGAATGTTAACGTAAAGCTTCCTTCTTTGGGTTTGACCATCTGGTTTTTAATCCGAATATTACCAAAGGTACCCCGCATCATGACCTCATGGTTTCCTCTTCGGGCACCGTAGGAATTGAATTCTTCAGGGTTGACCTTGTGTTGAATCAAATACTTGCCTGCAGGGTAGTCCTTAGGGATTGCACCGGCAGGAGAAATGTGGTCAGTGGTAACTGAATCTCCCAGTAAAACCAGTGCATGAGCATCCGAGATATCCCCGGGCTTATGAGTCTCGATTTTAAAGTCTTCAAAATAAGGGGGGTTTTTGATATAGGTAGATTGTTCATTCCAGGTGAATGTGGTGCTTTTTTTGATATCAAGGCTCTGCCAGAACTTGTCGCCATCATATATGGTATCATATTCTTTCTTGAAAAATACCTGCTTTACATGCTTTTGAACAAGCTCCCGGATTTGTTCATCCGACGGCCAAATATCGGCAAGATAGACAGGTTCACCGTTGGGATCGAGCCCGACAGGTTCGGTGTTCAGGTCTATATCGATTCTTCCGGCAATGGCAAAAGCCACCACCAGCATGGGGGAAGCAAGGTAGTTGCCCTTTACGCGTTGATGAATTCTGGCTTCGAAATTTCTATTGCCGGACAGCACGGATACGACGTTTAAATCGTTTTCGGAAATGGCTTTGTCGATAGCCGGATGAAGCGGCCCGCTGTTACCGATGCAGGTGGTGCATCCAAATCCTGCCACATGAAAACCGAGAGCCTCAAAATATGGCAGTAGTCCTGCATCCTTAAGATAGTCAACAACAACTTTTGAACCCGGCGCCATGGAGGTTTTTACATAGACTGGAATTTTAAGACCTCTCTCGACAGCAGCTTTGGCGATCAGCCCTGCTCCAATCATCACCGATGGATTGGAAGTGTTGGTACAGGAAGTGATGGCCGCGATGACAATGCATCCATCACCCAGTTTCAATGGATTCCCGTTCATTTCAAGATCAATAAGGCGCTTGCCGACAGGGTTACATTTTGGGGCTCGTCTGGTTTCGCACCCTGACTCGTCAATGAATGTGGAAAGGTTTTCCAATTCGGCATCACGGTGATACTCACATCCCAACACTTCTGCGAAGCTTGTTTTTAGATTGCACAGAGAAATGCGGTCCTGAGGCCTGGCCGGACCGGCAAGAGACGGTTTAACTGTGGACAGATCCAACTCCACTACTCGGGTATATTCCGGATCATAATCTCCTGTATAAAAAAGCCCCATGGCTTTGGCACAAATTTCAACCAAATCCGCCTGCTCGGCTCGATTGGTGAGCACAAGGTATTCAATGGTTTTTTCATCTATGGGAAAAAAACCGAGAGTCGCACCATACTCCGGGGTCATATTGGCAATGGTTGCACGATCTGTTACCGAGAGATTTTTTATCCCCGATCCAAAATATTCGACAAACTTTTCCACCACCTTTTCTTTTCTGAGCATTTCCGTGATGGTGAGAACAAGATCGGTTGCTGTCACTCCTTTTTGTAAGCTCCCGGTCAGCTTGACTCCAATTACTTCGGGAATAGACATATAATAAGGCTGTCCTAGCATCACCGCTTCGGCTTCGATGCCCCCTACACCCCACCCCATTACACCGATACCGTTTATCATGGGAGTATGGGAATCCGTACCCACAAGGGTATCAGGATAGGCCACCGGATGCTGTGAATCCTCATCAATGATAAAAACCCTTCCGAGATGTTCGAGATTGACCTGGTGACATATCCCGGAATTCGGTGGAACCACTTTAAAGTTTTTAAAGCTTTTCTGGGCCCATTTTAAAAGCTCGTAGCGCTCCTGGTTTCTCTCATATTCTTTGGCCACATTTTTGTTGATTGAGTCGCTGGTTCCAAAATAATCCACCTGTACTGAGTGATCCACAATCAATTCCACCGGTGCCAGGGGATTGATTTTTGCCGGATCTCCACCCAGGGCCTTGACGGCATCACGCATGGCGGCAAGATCTACTACCGCCGGGACCCCGGTAAAGTCCTGCATGAGCACACGTGCGGGGTGATAAGGTATTTCCACAGGGGACTCATAGAGTTTTTCCCATTTGGCGATTTTTAAAAGATCCTCTTCTGTAACGATTCTGCCGTCGAGTTTTCTGAGCAGATTTTCAACAAGAATCTTGATGGAAAAAGGAAGCTTACCGACACCGGATATTCCTGTTTTCTCCAGGTGGTTAATATCAAAAATGAAGAATTTTTTATTGCCTATTTCAATTTCTTTCTGAAATTGAGTTTTTTTCATGATACCCCCGTGTGTGATTAAGATATTTGGTCAATTTTTTTTATCCTTACTAACACACGTGGTTGAAAAATGACAAGTTTATTCAAAATTGCACCGCCATTTCTTCCGCTTCAAGTATTGCTTGTTTTTTCTTGTTTTCAGCGGTTTCAGAGCCCTGCATAAGGGTCGGTTCGGTTAACAGGAACCGTATATCCGTGAAACCGATAAACTTGAGAATCAGGTCAAGATACCCTTTTTGAAAATCGTAAGCCTCGGCACCTGTCCCGGGGCCATAGGCACCTCCCCTTGCGCAGGATATGAATACCGGTTTTCCGGTAACAAGCCCGGTATATCCTTTCTCAGGTGAGTAATTGAATGTATATGACGGCTGAACAATGATATCGATATAATGTTTGAGTTGGTAAGGGATGTTAAAGTTCCACATGGGAACTGCAATGATGTATTTGTCAAATGACTTGAAGTCATCGATGATCTTTTCAACAGCTTCCCAAGCGCGCTTTTCTTCGGGAGTATGGTTTTGACCTCCCATGATGCTGTATTTTGCCTGAAGGGTAAATCCGTCAAAACTTGGAAGTTCGGTGTTGAAAAGATCCATTTCAACAACCGTGTCATTGGGATTTTTTAGTTTATAGGCTTGAACAAACGCGTTAGCAGCGGCGATTGAAAATGAGCGCTGACCTCTTGGTGAGGCTTTGATGTATAAAATTTTTGCCATGATGGACTCCTTGATTTTTAAAATGGTTCAGAATGATTATATCAATCTGCCCGGATTAAACTGTGTAAAGTGAAGGCGATACCCCATTTTATTATTGTAATCGTATCGAAAAAAATACTCTTAGTAGAGAACATTGTGGATTGGTTTAAAAAAGTCAAGAAAGCAAAATATCCTCAAAAAGGTAAATTGAATTCTTTTTTGATTTGTCATAAGCTTGAAATATAATGATCTGAATATCGGGTCCCGGGTTTTGACCGTTTGGAACCCGTGAACACTAAGTAACCACCCTTGACCGAATCATGATAAAAGCCAAAAAACTGCTGATCTTCACATTATTGTTTTTCTCTCTGGTAACCGTTTGTTTATGTATCGGGTTTTCAATGGTTCTTCCTGCATACATTGAAAAAAAGCTCATGCCCGATCTGGTGCACCAGGCCGGAATAGAGGGGTTTGGCTGGAATGTTCGAAAAATCGGCCTTTCAGGAAGTGATTTCGGTGCCATCAGGATTGGTGACCAAACCGAAAATCCTATCTCCATAAGTTCAATACAAATAAATTATAGTTTATCAGGTCTTCTCAGACGGCACTTGAAAAGCATTCATATCTGCGGGCTTTCAATTCCTTTCGAATTGAAAGAGGGAAAAATTGTTTTGCCGGGACTGGATATGAATACGGTTTTATCAAATAGGAATGGGCATTCTGAAAAAAAAGGAGGAACTTTACAATCCCTGCCGGTGAGTTTTGAGCGAATTGTTCTGCAACAAGCGGTTATCACCGCAAAAGTGAATCACCATATTTTAAGACTTCCCCTGGACTTAACCATACAATCCGCCAAAGAAAAATCCGACCCTTTTGAATTCGAGATTAATTTTTATCCGTTTGAAATTCCGATACATGTCAGGGCTGAAATCGAACCTGCCACGGGGGGTCTGAAAATATTCTGTAATGCTCAAAAATTGAAGTTAGAAAATTTTCTTTCATACCTGACACAGGACAAAGATGTGCATTTAAAAGGAATCATGGATCTTACAGTCTATGCCGAAGGCAATATCGATCCTTTTGAAATTTCAGCTGTCAACATTTTAATGGGATCCAATGAATTCTCATTTTTTTCAGAAAATTTCAGATTAGGAAAATCCAATGAAAAAAATGAGGCGTTTACTGTCAGAGTTGAAAGTGAAGAGTTGTCTGAATGGAATATTTCTGTTTCAGGCTTGAAAATGAAATCCCCAGCATTATTGGAAATTCCTGAGTTCAACGCTGAATTGTCTATAGGTACCGATACATTAGATTGCAATTTTAAAATGGATACAGTCTTTGAGGGTTTTAATCATCAGAAACTGGAAATTACCCCGCCTTTTTATCGTCGATGGAATGGGTCAGCAAAAGTTTTTGATAAAACCGCTTGGATAGTTGATATGAATATTATGCCTCCGGAAGAACTTTTAGATAAACAGTCTTCGGGATGGTATAGAATTAAAAGCCATGATGCAGACATCGGGTTTTTTGTTCCCCGGATTCATGTTTCAGGTGAGGGCGATCTGCAAAACGGATATGCCAAAGGAAGGTTAGAAATGTCAGGTGGCTATTTGGATACCCATGCCGCATCGTTGGAATTGCCGAATACTATATTGAATGTGGAAACGGCTCCTATTGAAAAAACAAATGAAACCGTTCAGTTGCTCAATTTCGATGTCCGATTCATGAATACGTTCCTGAGGATAGCTTCGGCCGATTCAAAGTTCCATGATATTTTTATCAAAGGCTCCACCGTTTTGACAGACCCTGAATTTGAGATTCTTGGAAAAGTTCAAATTTCAGGTGGAGATCTTACGGATACCATGTATGACGTTTCGGCCAAGGGTATCCGCTTTGAGCTTCCATGGGTTTGGCCTCCCGGTCATAAAACCGATACCGGATTTTTTGAAATTGAAGCCCTTGGGTATAAGGATGAAAATATTGGAAAAATTTGGGCAACCCTTCGACAAGAGGGTCATGGAGGTGAAATAAACGGAAAATTTGACAGCTGGTTGTATCGCGGTCTGTCATTGAATTTTGAAGGGTATATGGGTAAAACCGAAAAAGGGTTGGAAACCCGGATCAACTTTGAAATACCCAAATACAAAACCCCTGACCGTTTAAACCTCGCAGATTTTTTTCCGGGAGCTGACGGTGTTTTTATTGACGGGCAGATTGGGTTAACCGGTTATATTCATCAACTGGGGCAAAAAATGGCCAGTTCAGTCCATATTGATGCACATCGTTTTCATATTTCAATGGAAGAACCGGAAGTTGCTGTCAACAATGTCCGGATGGATCTTAAATTGGCTGATCTTTTTGAAATGAGAAGCTTGCCTCATCAGCATATCCAGTTTGATTCGGCATCTATTGGTAATATTCGATTAAATGACGGCAGTATTTATTTTCAGATACAGTCAGCCGATCGTTTTTTTATTGAAAAAACGAGTTTCAAATGGGCCGGTGGAAATGTGGACACCAATGCGGTCAGCTTATCATTCCCGATTGATAATTTCGGGTTAACTTTTTATTGTGACAGATTAAAATTGGCGCAGGTGCTTGAACAGCTTGGAGGTATCAGGGGTGAAGGAGAGGGAGCGGTCAACGGACGTATTCCGGTCAGATACGAAGATGGAAAAATTATTTTTGATGACGGGTTTCTATATTCAACTCCTGGAGACGGCGGCATTATCAGATTGACGGGAACGGATATTCTCATGTCGGGTATTCCAAAGGGAACACCTCAGTTTACCCAGGTCGATCTTGCCCGTGAAGCTTTGAAGCACTACCAATATGACTGGGCAAAGCTTGAAATGAATACCCATAGGGAGAATCTGTTCATGCAATTGAAAATGGATGGGAAGCCTGTGGAGATTCTTCCTTTTGAATACCGGCAGGATTTCGGAGGGTTTATCAGGGTGGATGCGGACAGCCCCGGATCGAGGTTTCAGGGTATCCGACTGGATGTTAATTTTAACCTGCCGTTGGATCAGATTCTAAAATACGGTAAAGGTTTTCAGGATATTTTAAGGATGGGCAATTAATTTGTTACATCGGAAGGTTTGTCCGGATATGAGGTTTTAACATTTAAGGAGATAATTTTATGCCGGGGAAAAAACTAATGATCATGATGGGGTTAATGATGCTGATTTCATTGGGTTGTGCCACCAAACACAAGGTCGAAGTGGCTCCGGTTGAAATCAAACCGATTCATATTACCATAGATGTCAATATCCGGGTAGACCGTGCGCTGGATGACTTCTTCGGAGATATTGATAAAGCCGCTGAAAAAGCTGCCGAAAAAAAAGATAGTAAATAAGCTGAAAATAACTCTATAGTGTTCCTTTAGGATGGATCCAAGGAGAAATAGTTGAGATGAAAAATAGAATCTTTGCAGTTTCATTACTTACTTTCACCGCAATCTTATTCATCATATCTTCGATTGCTTTTGCCCAGGATATCAAGGCCAGGTTCAAGGATCGCCTCCCGCAGATCATCGAATTGAAATCCAAGGGAATCGTCGGTGAAAACAATCAAGGATACCTGGAATTTGTCGGCAATGTCAGACACCTGCAAGATGTGGTTGATGCTGAAAACAGAGACCGTCGTATTGTATATGAAGAAATAGCCGCACAACAAGGCACTACGGTTCAAATGGTCGGTCAGAGAAGAGCGCTTCAGTTAAGAGATCTTGCAAAGCCGGGTGAATGGGTTCAAGACGACGCCGGCAGGTGGTACCGAAAATAACAACAAAGTTCATCCTGCCACATTTCCTGGCCATGGGCAATGAATGTTAAGGTATGAGATAATCGTTTAAAATCTTTCTTGCCTTTTGTGATGAAGCCGTTCGTATTTTGGAAAAAAGATATCGACATTCATCCCGGCTCAACAAATTCACTTTTTGGATGGTTTCCACTTCATTTCGGATATGGGGATTTGAATGAAGACTGCCGGTGATTTCATTTTTTTCCAAAACCTTGCTATAGACAAGGCTCCTGGATGCGAGAACATCCAGCAATGGGGTTTCCATCCGGGGATGAAAAATGTAGTACAACGTAAGGATATCTCCCGGAGAGTAAATGTGACGTTTACCCGACAGTTGCTGATAAATGGATTCCATTAAAAATTGAGGTGTGATGGAGACCTCCGGAGAGAAGCGGGTTCTGAGTTCCTTGAAAAGGGCTACATGGATCTCACCCGCTTCCACATACACAGACGAAAACGGCAAGAGTACTTTTTCAAGTGCCTGGGCTCTGAGTTTATCTCTCAGTCGAAACCTGAAGGCATCAGCCTTGGCAAAGTTTTTCACCGATGTGACAACCTTTTCAAAGCCTTCCTTTACGGAAGACTTGTAAAAGGCCAGTAATTTTTCGGTGGCTTGTTTTTCAGCCTGATAAACATCGAATATCATGGTCCCAGGTGTAATTTGATCAGGCGTTCCTCCATCGGCAAAAAACTCATGAATTTTTATTAAAGTCTCAACATAGGGTTCTACCTGGATAATATTTTTCCCTTTCTGGTGTTCTTTACGAATAAGAAAATACAAATGGCGGGAAAATTCCGGGTATTCCGTGTCGGTATATTGAAGATATTGTTCAATGCTGATTTCTGATATCAGCATGGCTTCAAATCCGGGTGTCGGAGGGTCTTCCAGAATAATGGTATCATGGCAAGCCATAAGCTTACCTGCAAACGGGATACTTTCCGCACGATGAGTGGAGTAACCGATGGTGATATGTTTTCTTTTGTAGGCGGACATTGATTTTTATGAATGCTGCTCATGATCAAGCCAGTTAAAGGTTCGCCTAACGGCTTTTTTCCAATAATGGTAATCCTTTTGTCTTTGGTCTTCATTCATTTGAGGTTCCCATGTGCGATCCACGGACCAGTTTTTTCTGAGTTCATCGAACCCGGACCAGAAACCTGAAGCAAGCCCTGCTGCATAAGCCGCTCCTAATGCGGTCGTCTCGGTCATTTGAGGCCGAATCACAGGAACGTTGAGAATGTCTGCCTGAATCTGCATTAACAGGTCATTGATCACCATCCCGCCATCTACTTTCAGCTTGTTCAAGGCGACACCTGAGTCCTGATTCATGGCTTCGACAATGTCCCGAGTTTGATAAGCATTGGCCTCCAGCACCGCCCTTGCCAGGTGACCTTTATTGACAAATCTTGTCAGGCCCAGGATTGCCCCTCGGGCATTAGAATGCCAGTATGGAGCATACAGACCTGAAAAAGCAGGAACAATATAACAGCCGCCATTGTTTTCTACAGTGAGAGCCAGTTTTTCGATTTCAGAAGCCGACCTGATTAATCCGAGATTATCCCTGAGCCATTGAACCAGCGCTCCTGCAATGGCGACAGATCCTTCAAGGCAAAATACCGGGTTTTGATCTCTGACTTGATAAGCGAGGGTGGTCAGCAGGCCATGTTTGGATTGAACCGCTAAATTACCGGTATTCAAAAGAAGAAAACAGCCGGTTCCATAAGTGTTTTTTGCTTCTCCGACTTCAAAGCATGCATGCCCCACCAAAGAGGCCTGTTGATCCCCCAGCGCCCCGCATATGGGAACAGTTGCTTGAAATGGTCCGTTCTTTTGAGTATGCCCCCATGTATTTCGGTCTATTGAAGGAACAATTCGAGGCAATACCTGTTCAGGAATTCCCAGAATTGCCAGAATCTCTTTATCCCATTGCAATGTATTTAAATTCATCATGAGGGTGCGACTGGCATTGGTAACATCGGTCACATGGGCTCCACCTTTTGGGCCGCCCGTAAGCCACCATATAAGCCAGGTTTCAATGGTCCCAAACAATGCCGTGCCTCTTTGCGCAGCAGATTTGGCATGGGGAAAATGGTCAAGAATCCATCGAACTTTCGGACCGGAAAAATATGAGGCGATGGGGAGGCCGGTTTTTTCCCGAAATCCATCCTGTCCATATTCTTCAGAAAGTCGGCGACAAAAATCCTCGGTTCGCGTGCACTGCCAGACAATGGCGTTACCAAACGGTGCACCGGTTTTTTTATCCCACAATAGCGTGGTTTCACGCTGATTGGTAATGCCTATGGCGTTTAGCTCCTTTCCGGAAATGCCGGTTTTGTTGAGAGCACCTCGGATAACCGCTTCTGAATTTTTCCAGATTTCCATTGGGTTATGTTCCACCCATCCGGCCCGCGGAAAAATCTGTTCATGCTCAATTTGATCAAATCCGACAATTTTGCCTCCATGATCGAAAATAATAAAGCGGTTGCTGGTTGTTCCAAGATCCAATGCGCCGATATATTGTGGCATGATCGTCTCCTTTGATTCGATTTTTGCTTTTACAGATCTCCAGCTCATTATTTGTTTTAAGATAAAATTGAACTTTACCGTTTTTTAATAACCCCATCAAGGTTGAATCTTGACTGTTGTAAATTCTGATAAAGTCCTGGAATTGATTTTTATCGAAATTATTCTGTCGGCATTTCGGCAAAAGCCCATTGGCCACAACCTAATTACAGTTTGATATTAACATCATGATCCCAAATCAGTCTCTTGCATGTCATTCTGAGGGAGCGACTTCCAGTGGCCTGATGCCTGAAAAGAAAATATTTTTCAATAAGTTGATTGAAACCATGGCGACCGAAGAATCTCTGTTACCGAGTCTGGACCGATCAAAAGATCTGACCCGGAATTGAAAATAGAAAGGCCGTGCCGGTGTGAAGGCAAGATTCTTCGTCAGCCATTGAGCGCATACCACATAACCGTTTACCATGTTGACCTTTTCAGAATGACAATCTTGAATACCTTGTCTATTCCTTAACTTAACGCCAATTGGCGAAGGCCGGGCATGAAATGAAGCGTTTTTGTGCTATCCAGGTGGATTAAGGAAGCTGGTTTTTCTGGATGCCGGATCAGGTCCGGCATGACGGAAAACTTTTAACGGTCCCGCGATGGGAGACGGAATAAAGGATTTTTTGTTCAGCCACTGGTTACACACTTGGGGGGGAACCGGCAATAAATAGTTCTTGTTTCTTTTTTTGCGAGTTTATTATAATACCACGCAGTTAAGGAACCGTAATTTATTAAACCGGGAAATGGTCATGAAATTTATAAATGTGGGATCGATCGGCAAAAATTTGACATTGCTGGTAGTGATTGCTTTATTACCGGTCCTGATGACTATCATTTATTCCGGCTTAGATCAGCGCCGGAATTCTATCGAAGATGCCAAGAGGGATGTTTTATTTTTGGCTCAAACCATGGCGGAAGTTCAGAAGGGAATCACAAACTCTGCAAAACAAATTCTTGCCACCCTTTCTGACATGCCTGTTGTTCGGAGTATGGACCCCGAAAGATGCAGTGAAATATTTCGGACACTCATTGATAAGAATCCTGATTATATTAACATTTCGTTAACCGACATCAATGGAGAAGTGTTGGCATCGGCCAAACCTTTTTCCAAAACAAATTTGTCGGACCGTAAGCATATCCGGGAGGCCTTGGCAACCAAAAGTTTTGCTGCAGGCGAATACGTCATGACAAGGGTCGGAACAACCATTCCAGGATTTCCCTTTGCCTATCCTATTTTCGACCAGGAGGGAAATCCTGAGGCAATACTGACGATCGCGTTGAGACTGGACCGTTTTGCTCAATTTTTTGATACGTCGAAATTCCCTGAAAACTCTTTTCTTGCAGTAACCGATCATCAGGGAATTCGCCTCTTTTATTATCCGCCTAAAGATGAGACCAACCCGATAGGGCAACCGATCGTTTCCGAAGCCTTCGAAATTGCTAGTAAAGCAAAAGAGGAGGGGATTTCCATACATCACGGTTCCGACGGAGTTCGTCGCATATTCGCTTTTCATCAGTTACGTCTTGCTTCTGAAGAAGTTCCTTACATGGTTATGTGGGCAGGAATTCCAGAAATCGATGTCCTAAGGTATGCCAACCAAACTTTGATCAGAAATATGGTAATTATGCTTGTTGCGATTCTTATGGCACTGGCAGTATCATGGTTCATGGGGAAAAACACCTTGATTTCTCCGATAAAAAGGCTTCTGACTACAACCCAAAGCTTTGCCGAAGGGAACTTTAATTCCCGAAGTAGACTAAGTGACCATAAAGGGGAGATCGGAGAGCTGGGTAAAGCTTTTGACAATATGGCCGATGCTCTGGCTGAAAGTCAGGAAACTTTGCGTACCATAGCCGATTATACATATGACTGGGAATATTGGGTCTTGCCGGATGGTCGTTTACAATGGATTTCACCTTCATGTCAGAGGATCACCGGATATTATGCCTCTGAATTTATGGATGACCAAAATCTCATGCAACGGATTGTTCACCCTGAGGATCTCGATTTTTTTCAGCAACACCTTTGGGAGGTTGAAGCTGGTGAAGAATTTTCCAAAAATGTAGATTTTCGCATAATCCATCGGTCCGGCCGCATTGTATGGATCGATCATCACTGTACCCTTATTTCAAGACCTGACGGCAATTTACTTGGAAGGCGGGTAAGCAATCGGGATATCACCGAGCGTAAAATGATGGAAAAGGCACTGCAGGTCAGAGAAGAACAATTCCGTTCCTTGATTGAAAGTGCACCTTATGCAGTTTTTGTTCAGACGGATTATGATTTTGTCTATATGAATTCCGAGGCGGTCAAATTGTTTGGTGCCGAATCGGATAAGGATTTACTTGGCGAACCGGTTCTGGATCGTATTCATCCGGATTTTCGTGAACACGTACTGAAACATATCCGGCTGATCATCGAAGAAAAGCGACTGGTTCCAGGCATTGAAATGGTATATCTCAGACTTGATGGAAGTCAAATACCGGTTCAGGTATCTGCGGTTCCCATTGCCTATGACGGCAAAGATGGAGCATTATTTTTTTCGCAGGATATATCTCTGCGTAACCTTGCAGAAAAAGAAAAAGAAAAACTGCAGGAGCAATTGTCCCATGCCCAGAAAATGGAATCGGTCGGACGTCTTGCCGGAGGAGTTGCTCACGATTTCAACAATATGCTGGGAGTGATTATGGGACATGCGGAGATGGCCATGTCTCTTGTTGAACCTTCTCAGCCGATTTATGAAGATTTGCTGGAAATCCAAAACGCTGCCCGGCGCTCAGCAGACCTGACCCGTCAACTTTTGGCGTTTGCAAGAAAACAGACCATCAGTCCTCAGATCCTGGACTTAAATGATACCATATCCGGTATGCTTAAAATGCTGCGAAGATTAATCGGAGAAGACATCGATCTGGTGTGGAAACCGGGAGCAAATTTGTGGTCAGTGATGATGGATCCGTCTCAGATTGATCAGATTCTGGCAAACCTTGCAGTGAATGCTCGCGATGCCATAAAAGGGGTGGGAAATTTGACCATCGAGACACAAAATATTGTGTTTGATGAACCTTACTGTTCTGCACATTCCGGTTTTGTTCCGGGTGAATATGTGTTGCTGGCGGTCAGTGACAACGGCTGTGGAATGGACAAAGGTGTTCTTGAAAATCTTTTTGAGCCCTTTTTCACTACCAAAGAGGTCGGAAAAGGCACAGGCCTCGGCTTGGCGACAGTTTATGGTATTATTAAGCAAAACAACGGGTTTATAAACGTTTACAGCGAGCCCGGAGAGGGAACCAGTTTTAAATTGTATTTGCCCCGTATACCAGAAACGGGGAATGAGAACAGACTGACACCTTCGGAATCAGAACCTTCCGGCGGATCGGAAACCATTCTATTGGTGGAAGATGAGAAAGCGATATTAAAGCTTGGAAAGATGATATTGGAGCGTTATGGGTACACGGTTTTGGCAGCAGCTGGTCCGACCGAGGCACTGTCCTTGGCACAACAGCATGAAGGTCCCATTCATCTTTTAATTACCGATGTGGTAATGCCCGTGATAAACGGAAAGGAGTTGAAGGATCGAATTGCAGGAATGAGGCCTGAAATTAAAGTCTTGTTTATGTCGGGATATACGGCTGATGTCATTGCTCATCACGGGGTGGTTGAAAAGAATGTCCAGTACCTTCAAAAGCCTTTTTCGGTCAAAACCCTGGCCTCAAAGGTGCGTGAAGTTTTAAAATTTTCGGATAATCGATAAGGCATTATGCCTGAACTAAAAAATTCTAATATAAGGGGGTAAAGGGTTTCCCATTAAGACACTCAGCATTGAGGTAAAATAAATCATGAAAATAGCCATCGCCCAAATGGAATGTATCGTAGGCAATGTGAGTTCCAATTTAAACAAAATATCTGTTTTTACTGAAAAAGCTGCTGAGCAAGGATCAAGGGTGGTCATCTTTCCGGAGATGGCGGATACAGGTTATGATCTTTCTCAGATTGCCAGGCATGCATCATCATGGGATCGCGGACCTATTGAGCGTATCCGGCAAATTGCCGAAAAAAACGGTATGTATATTATTTGTGGTCTGTCAGAACTTACAGGTGGTCGCATATATAATGTGCTTGCGGTGGTGGGGCCTGATGGGAAGCTGATGGCAAAATATCGAAAAACTCATCTGGCTGCGTTTTCACCCCTTCATGAAGAAAAAATTTTTACACCGGGTGATTCCTTGGAAACGGTTCAGATCGATGATTTAACCTGGGGGCTGATGATCTGTTATGATCTTCGGTTTCCCGAGGTTTCCCGATGTTTGGTCCTTGAAGGGTCTGAGGTGCTGGTGTTGTCGTCTGCGTGGCCTCTTCCTCGTCTTAGGCATTGGAATACGATGATTGACGCCCGTGCCATCGAAAACCAAGTCTTTGTTGCAGCAGCCAACCATGCAGGTAAAAACTCCGGTGCCATCTTTTGCGGATCAAGCAAAATTGTGGATCCCTTTGGTGTGACCATTGCCGCGACCTCCGAAGAACGGGAGGCTTTGATCGTAGGGGAACTTGACAAAACTGAGCTGTTACGCGTCAGAAAAACCATGCCGGTTCTTGAACAGAGGCGTGAGGATCTTTACAGTCAAACTATGTTTCGCAAACATTTCGAATAAGGGTGTCTTTTAATTTGCGAAATTCTTCATCGTCGATAATGCCCTGAGTTTTTAGTGCCGATAACTCTTTGAGTTGTTCTACAGGATCCTTAACTGAATTTTGTTTTTCCCTGATATCTTCGATCAATAAAGGTTCCTGCCCTTCGTAGGATATCGCTTGCCGGTTTTTTCCGCCGTTGTTTCCTCCATAGGAAAGGCTGAAAAGCCCCCCAAAAAGTTGCAATTGCACTGACTCTCCCCGTTGGGCCATCTCTTTTGCATGCCCCAACGCCATAGTTCCGTCTTGTTTGATTTTTCGAAAGAGCCGATAACAGAGTTTACATAAGTAATACAGGATCAGAACACCAAGAACTGCACCGACACTCAGAATTACATAACGAAAATCAAAAACACCCTGAATTAAAACAACCACAAAAGTTGCCAGCAAAGGGATTGCAAACAGAGCCACAATGATCAGATAAAAAAGACCCACGCTGGAAAGGATGTGAATTTGTCTTTGCATGTATTCGTCTTGCGTTTTTTTTCTAAACCACCCCATAAAAAATACCTCTTAAATTGCGCTGATATTGCCATTTAAATTTCAGGGATATTTTAATGGTGTCCCTAATTAATGACAAGAAAATTTATTGTTTGTCCGTAGTTAGACCACCAACTTGCAGAAATTTTTTGAAAATTGATTTGTTGTCGCGATTATGATAACTTAAAAAGACAAAGTTCTCCGTCATGCCGGACTTGATCCGGCATCCAGAAAAAACAGATTTCTTTATCCACCTGGATAGCGCTACGCTTCATTTGGTGCCCGGCTCCCGGTTCAAGTCCGGGACAGGCTTTGCCGGAATGGCGATGCAATAATATCGATAATAATTAATCTCAGTTAGTTATGAGAACCGAAGGCTGTCAGGATGATAATAAAATAAAGGTCAACTGAAATCCCGGCGATCGAAAAATTATTAATCCCGGAAGGCATTGTCGATTTTCCCGGAATGACGGAAACGGGTGAATACGGCAATGGCTGTTTCCCAACATGAACAACCAAGCCTGATTGCTTGTCCGTAAGAAGATGACCAAAAAAGAAAGGAGAAATTTTATGATTATAGTCGGCGAATTGATCAATTCCAGCCGAAAACCTATTCATGATGCGATCCGAGACAAGGATGAGGAAACCATCAAAAAGATTGCTTCCGATCAGTTTTCCGCAGGAGCGGATTACCTAGATGTCAACGCGGGAACTTTTGTCGATCATGAAATCCAAAACCTGAAGTGGCTGACTGAAACAGTTCAGTCCGCAGTCGATGTTCCCTGCGCACTGGACAGTCCGGATCCTGACGCCCTGGAGGCCGCGCTTAAGGTTCACAAAGGTACTGCCATGATCAATTCCATCTCTCTGGAGAAGCAACGATTTGACAAAATTATTCCCTTGATTGCCGGTACTGATCTTAAAGTGGTTGCGCTATGCATGAGTGATGAAGGGATGCCGAAAACTGTCGATGACCGGATGAAAATTGCAGACAAACTGGTCAATGGCATGACAGCCAAAAATATTGCCCTGGAAAATATTTTCATGGATCCTCTGGTTCAACCGTTATCGGTTGACGGAACTTTTGGAATGGAGTTTATCAACAGTATTGAAAAAATTGTTACCACCTGGCCGGGTATCCATACCATGTGCGGGTTATCCAACATTTCTTATGGACTTCCCAGCAGAAAGTTTTTAAACAGAACTTTTATGGTCATGGCGATTACCAAAGGGCTTGACGGAGCCATTATCAACCCGTTGGACAAAAAAATGAAAGCAAGCATCCTTGCCGCAGAAGCGCTTGCCGGCAGGGATGACTATTGTATGAAATTTTTGAAAGCCTTCAGGGCCGGAGAATTTAACAGGCAGTGATATGATCAAAAAAATTGTTGAGTGCGTACCAAATTTTTCCGAGGGCCGAAATAAAGATACCATTGAGGCTATTGCACAGGCTATCCGTAAAACTGAAGGATGTCGTTTGCTGGATGTCGATCCCGGAGTATCCACAAACCGGACAGTATATACCTTTGTGGGGGATCCGGATAGTGTTGTGGAAGGGGCTTTGAATGCTGCCCGCATTGCACGTGAAAGAATCGACATGAGGCGTCATTCAGGGGAACATCCGAGGATGGGTGCCCTGGATGTATGTCCTTTTATTCCGGTAGCGCAAGTCTCCTTAGAAGAATGTGTGGAAATTTCAAAAAATTTTGCCGAAAGAATTTCACAGGAGATCGGTATTCCTGTCTATTTGTATGAAGAAGCATCAAGCCGGGAATATCGGAAAACACTCGCCCAGATAAGGAAGGGTGAGTATGAAGGGCTTTCGGATAAAATTATTCTTCCGGAATGGGAACCGGACTATGGACCGGTGAAATTTATCCCGGAATGGGGTGCCACTGTTACGGGGGCTCGATTTTTCCTGATTGCCTATAATGTCAATATTCTGGGAACTTCCAATCAGGCCCATCGGATTGCGTTGAATCTGCGGGAGGCCGGACGAGGCCCTGATGAACCGGGTAAATTAAGGCATGTCAAGGGATTAGGGTGGTACGTAGATGAATATAATCTGGCACAGGTTTCCGCCAATCTGACAAATTATCAGGTAACACCACCTCACCTGTTTTTTGAGGAAGTAAAAGCAGAAGCCGAAAAGCTCCAAGTTGGTGTTGCTGGTTCCGAAATAGTTGGTCTTATACCCTTGGAAGCCATGCTTTTGGCTGCTGATTTTTACATCAGGAAAGAAAATCTGTTCATACTCGACGAGGATCAGAAAATTCGTCTTGTTGTTGAAAGGCTCGGCTTAAATTCTGTGGCCCATTTTGAACCTAAACAAAAAATAATCGAGTATATCATCTCAGAGCCACCTGATTTGCCCTTGGCTGATTCAAGTCTTCGTCAATTCATAGAATCCGTTGGATCGCGGAGTTCATCGCCGGGGGGAGGTGCGGTATCGGCTGCTTCGGCTGCTTTGGGAGCCGCCCTGGGTGCCATGGCAGGTAAGTTGACCTATGGGGTCCGTAAATTTGAATCGGTTGACCGCCACATGCGTGAAAATATCCCTTCGCTTCATAAGGCTTACAGAGAGCTGATTCCTATGATCGACGCAGATTCCCAAGCTTATTCAGAGTTTGCCGAAGCCCTGAAAATGCCCAAGGACAATTCACAGCAAAAGGAAAAACGTGCTCTGGCAATGCAGGAGGGATTGAAAAAGGCCATCGATGTGCCCCTTTCCGCAATGCGACTTGGTGATGCTGCCTGGGACGCATTGCGCAATATCGCCAGGTACGGTAATATCGCTTCGGCATCCGATGTGGAAGTCGGTGCCCGCTGCCTGGAATTGGGTATATGGGGGTCGTGGCGTAATGTTATCATTAATCTGAGAGATGTCGAAGATCCGACGTATAAGGCTGCGATCATGAAAGAGGCCGATGAAATCGCTTCCCGTGCAAGAATTAAATGTGATGAGATTTTGGATATTATTGCTGAACGTGTTGGAGGATAAATGAGTCTCTAATCAGGATAATTCCACCTTATCGTACCACCGAACGATCCGGCTATGCAGCAGCTTTCCTGGAAAATACCGGATAGGATCTGATGACGCTGGATGAAAAATACAACGCTTCGAAGGGAGCCGGAAATTCACGATCCTAGGCTACACCTTTGATTTCCCCTACGGCATTTTCCACGGCTTTTATCATTTCTTCGGACCGGATCATGTCGACCACTGATTCTATATCCCTATAGAGTTCTCTGTCGCGATCCATATAGGGTACAAATCTGCGAATTACCCGATAGGCTTCACGCGTTCCCAGACCGGCTTTCATGGGCTTGTTTTCGGTAAGAAGATCATAGGCTTGAGCCGCGCAGAGAAGCTCAATGGCGATAACATTTTCCACGTTGGTGAGGATTTCGCGGGCCTGCCGCATGGCGATAGATCCCATGCTCACGTGGTCTTCTTTATTTGCAGAGGTGGGGATTGAATCCACACACGCCGGGTGGGCCAACACCTTATTTTCCGAGACCAGAGCGGCAGCAGCGTATTGTCCGATCATATAACCGGAGTTGAGCCCGCCGTTTTTAATCAGAAAAGCAGGAAGCTCACTTAATTGGGGATTGACCATTCGTTCGATACGACGCTCGGAGACACTTCCAAACTCTGCCAGACCCATAGAAAGATAATCAGCGGCCATGGCTACAGGTTGCCCGTGAAAATTGCCTCCCAGGCGAATATCCCCGATTTCCGGAAATATAAGCGGGTTGGTGGTACTGCTGTTGATTTCAATGTCAATCACGCGTCGGGCGTGAGCAATAGCATCTTTGCTGGCTCCGTGAATCTGGGGTGAGCATCTGAGCGTATATGCGTCCTGAACCCTGGCGCATCCCTGGTGAGATGCGATAATTTCACTTCCTGCAGTAAGACGTCGCATGTTATCGGCCGTGATCACCTGCCCGGGATGCGGTCGGACTTGATGAATCAGAGGATCAAATTCGGAATTACTTCCCATTAGCACTTCAAGAGTCATGGCACAGGCAATATCCGCTGTTTTGGACAATCGAATGGCGTCATGAACCACCAGTAAACCAATAGCGGTCATGACCTGGGTGCCGTTGATAAGTGCAAGACCTTCACCAGGTTCCATTCGCAAAGGTTTAAGACCGATTCGTCTCAAGGCCTCGGCACCCTGAATACGTTTGCCTTTATAAAAAGCCTCACCTTTGCCGATAAGGACCAGTCCCAGATGAGCCGTGGGAGCAAGGTCACCACTGGCACCCACAGATCCTTTTTCCGGTACGATCGGTGTAACCCCCTGATTTAAAAATTCCAGAAGGTACCGGATCGTCTCCATCCGGCATCCGGAATAACCCATGGATAGATCGTGGATCCGTAAGGCCATGATAGCCCTGACGACATCTTCGGAAAAAGGGGCTCCGATTCCGGCGGCATGGCTCATGAGAATATTTTCCTGAAGAAGCCGGGCATCTTTGTCGGAAATGATCACATTGCACATGGCACCGATTCCGGTGGTAATACCGTAGATCACTTTTTTTTTCGCCACCCATTCTTCAATAAGGGCACTGGTTTTTTCTACCCTGTCCCGGGCGTTATCGCTTATTGAAGCTTCCCTGTGGTTCCGTGCCACAGATACCAGTTCCTCAAGGGTAATGGGTTGCTTATCCAGACATAGGGGTTGCATCAGAAGGATTCCTGTTTTTGATAAACCAATTCTCCCCGTTTGAAAACGGCAAGCACCGGGCTGACCCCTGCGTGGTAGGCGATAATGGCTGGTGTGTCACCGTCAAGCAGAAGAAAATCAGCCTGTTTGCCCACATCAAGACTTCCGGTCCGGTCGGCTGTTCCAAGAGCATAGGCGGCGTTGAGCGTGCAAGCAGTCAGAGCTTCAAACGGTGTCATCATCATGTTGACAACAGCCAGCCCGAACACAAACGGCATGGATTCCGTGTAACTGGAACCGGGATTGCAATCGGTTGCCAAAGCCACCGGAAGCCCGGCGTCAATCATCTCACGTGCGCGCGCATAGGGTTTTCGAAGGCTGTACGCAGTTGCAGGTAAAAGATTGGCCATAACCCCGGTTTTGACCATCTTGTCAAAGGAAATTCTTCCGGCGGCGAGCAGATGATCCGCTGAGATAGCCCCAAGATCCGCAGCCAGAGATGCTCCACCCAGATCGTGGACTTCATCTGCATGGATTTTTATCCCTAATCCCATGCCTTTTGCGGCCATGAGTATTTTTCTTCCCTGATCAATGTTAAAGACGCCTTTTTCACAAAACACATCACAGTAGCGGGCAATATTTTGTTCTATCACCGCTGGAAGCATTTCTTCGATTACCAGATCCACAAAATCGTCATTTCTTCCTTTAAACGATTCAGGTATGGCATGAGCACCTAAAAAGGTTGGAATAATATCCAAAGGGGTGATTCGTCCAATTTGTCCTATGACCCTGAGCATTTTTAATTCGTTGAGGGTATCCAAACCGTATCCGCTTTTGATTTCCAGGGTGGTTGTCCCGAAAGAAAGTGCGGAAAGGGCGTGCCGCAATGTGTTTTTTAACAAGTCATTTTCACTTGCCTCATGAACAGCTTTGACTGAGGAGAGAATCCCGCCGCCCTGATTCAGAATTTCCAGGTAGGGTGTACCGTCAATACGCATGTCGAACTCTTCTTCACGCCTGCGGGCAAAGCACATATGGGTATGGGGATCCACAAAACCTGGAATCATGCAGGCGCTGCGGCAATCGATTTCCTGGTCGATCGGTATGGAGGAAAGCCCGTCCATTAGCTGAAAGACGTCACCGATACGCTCGACAAGTCCATTTTTGACCAGCAATGCCCCGTTTTCGTAAACTGCCAGTCGGTTCTGGTCTTTTCCGCCTTTAGAGCAGCCGTTATCCACCGGTGTATAAATTCTTGCGTTGCGAAACAGCTTGATGGTCATAATCTGGTTTTCCATCTCTGATGTGTTTTAAAGAGTGCGAACACCCTGTTTTTGCTTTTATTTTTGCAATAATAAGATTTTTGCACTTCTTTTTTCAACCTGTCAGGTTATAGTTCTTTTAAACGTCCCACTCGGCATGCCGAGCCCAAACCAATGAGTCACTGCTCCCCCTTTTGAAGAGCTGATCTTTACACACACATGACACAGGGGGTGGTCCTAACATACCGATATATCAATTTGTGTTATGATTAACTCGAAAGTCCAAAGTTCTCCGTCATGCCGGACTTGGTCCGGCATCCAGGAAAACCAGCTTCTTGAATCCACCTGGATAGCGCTGCGCTTCACTTTGTGCCCGGCCTCCGCCGGAATGAGACGATACCGTCATTCCGGGCCGGCATGAAGTGAAGCTTTTAGCGCTATCCAGTCAGCTGCTGAAACCCTCTGGATTCCTGCTTTCGCAGGAATGACGGAAAAAAACTCTATCACCAAGATTCAAACCTTTAAAAATCCCCCTGAATCCCCCTTTTTCAAAGGGGGACTTGTGGGGAGGTACTCTTAATTACTTGAGATCATTTATTTATCAAACAATTCTTCCACAGCTTGTTCAATCATCTTTTCATGGGTCAAATAGGGAATTGTGATCTGATCCCCGTTGGGATTGTTCAGGTTATGAGCCATCGCCGTTTCCATTGCATTGGGATTTCGCGCCCAATTTCGCCTTGCCACACCTCCCATGACATCCCATGATATGGCCGATCGAATGATTCGATCCACCCGTTCACTTCCGTCAAGCAAAAGTCCGAATCCGCTATTGATCGCTTTTCCGATTCCGGTGCCTCCGCCGTTGTGAAGCACAACCATGGTCATTCCTCTTGCAGCATTACCTGCAAAACAATGGGAAGCCATATCGGCGGTAACATTGGATCCATCCAGGATATTGGCAGTCTCCCGAAAAGGCGAATCCGCTCCACCGGGATCATGGTGGTCCCGACCCAACATAACCGGGCCGATTTCACCTGATCTTACCATTTGATTGAATTTAAGGGCGATGCGTACCCGTCCTTCTTCATCCTGGTACAATATCCTGGCCTGACTTCCCACCACCAGGCGATTTTTATCAGCATCCCGGATCCAAATCCAATTATCGCGATCTTCTGGTCTGCGGTTCGGATCGATAGATTCCATGGCGGCCCTGTCGGTTTTTGCGAGATCTTCGGTTTTGCCGCTGAGACAAACCCATCGGAAAGGACCATAGCCATAATCAAAAATCGGTCCCATAATGTTTTCAAAATAGGAAGGAAAAATAAAACCGTCCTTAGGATCATGTCCGTTTTTGGCAACTTTTTTCACTCCTGCATCAAAAATGGCCTTTAAAAAGGAGTTGCCGTAATCAAAGAAGAAAACACCCCGCTTTACCAGGCTTTCGATGAGGGTAAAATGGCGTTGAAGACTCTGATTGACCAGTTTTCGAAAATGGTTGCGATTCGAGGCCAGCAACCTGGTTCGTTCCTCAAAAGTAATGCCCTGGGGGCAGTATCCGCCTTCATAGGCTGCATGGCATGAGGTTTGATCTGAAAGCAGATCAATATGGATATCGTGTTTAACCACGTATTCTAGGAGATCTACAATGTTGCCGTAATATGCCAGTGACAAAGGTTTTTTTGCCCCCAGTGATTCACCGGCCCGCTTAAAAAGATGATCCAGATCGTCGGAAATTTCCCCAACCCACCCCTGAGAATGACGGGTTTGTATTCGGGAGTAATCCACTTCGGCAATTATGGAAACAGCACCGGCAATTTCAGCAGCTTTGGGCTGGGCGCCGCTCATTCCGCCTAGTCCTGAAGAAACAAACAGCAAACCGGCAAGGTTGGAATCGGAAGGCACTTTACACATTTTTCGCCCGGCGTTTAACAGGGTGTTATAGGTACCGTGAACGATCCCCTGGGGCCCGATATACATCCATCCTCCCGCGGTCATCTGTCCATAGGAAGAGACTCCCATCTGGGCTGCCACCTCCCAATCATCAGGATTGTCATATAATCCGACCATCAATCCGTTGGTGATAATCACCCGGGGATTTTCAGGCGAGGATCGAAAAAGGCCCAAAGGATGGCCCGATTGCATCACAAGCGTCTGGTGGTCGGTGAGTTCTTCCAGATACTTTTTAATCAGCCGGTATTGCATCCAGTTCTGGCAGACACTTCCTGTTTCGCCGTAAGTCACCAGTTCATAAGGATAAAGAGCTACATCAAAATCCAGGTTGTTATCGATCATCAACTGAATGGCTTTTCCGGCAAGGCATCTGCCTTTATAGTTTTCAACGGGCAAGGCTTTAATCGGGCCGGCCGGACGAAACCGATATCCGTAAATCCGACCCCGGTTTTTAAGCTCATCCAGGAATTCTGGGACCAAAACCGAATGATACGCGTCCGGAATATAACGCAGTGCGTTTTTAATTGCTGTAATGGTTTGTGCGCGAGTCAGCCTAAACCCGCGATCAGGCGCTCTTCGGATTCCCTTTTCAAAAAGCGGCATATTCGGAAGAGAACCATCCATCCGGATACTCATGGATTTTTCGATTCGATCATTGATAATCATGGTCAAGGCTTTCCTGGTTAATCATCATTTGAAAGCTAACCTTTCAATTTATGCATGTCAATTTATAAATCTAGTCAGTTATAATAAAAATGGTGTTAGCAACAAATAAAAATGGTTGACAAAAACGAATAATTAACATTAACAGTCCGGTTACCATCAGAAATCCTGGATCATCATAACGGACTTTTCTATGATTTACATTGATTTGATTTTCAATCTGTCTCTGCTGGTCGCTCTAAGTATTGTTTCCGGTTTTATAGAACAAAGGCTGCCGCGGCACACCCGGTCAGGCGTTTTCATGCAGGGTATTCTCTTTGGAGGAGCCGCCGTTATTGGCATGTTACGTCCATTGGATCTGGGATCAGGTCTGATTTTTGACGGGCGTTCTGTCATGGTAAGTCTATGTGCTCTCTTTTATGGCCCTTTGGCCGTTTTTTTTGCAGCACTGGTGACTATCGGGTGCCGAATATGGCTGGGGGGTGAGGGGATGGTCACGGGGGTGCTGGTGATATTATCGTCGGCAGGAATCGGATTGATGACCCGATATTTATTAAACCCGGAAAGAGAACCTCCTTCCACGAAGCATCTTTACCTGTTTGGTCTTGGAGTTCACCTGGCAATGGTAGCGTTAATGTTCACTTTGCCATCCAATATGGCCATGTCTGTTCTTTCAAATATGGGTCCTCCGGTGATGCTGCTTTACCCTCTGGCTACGATTCTTGCCGGAAAAATACTGTCCGACCAGGTTTCAGCCATGCGATTTGTGGCAGAATTACAACGAACCAAGCAAAACCTCGATATCACATTGCAATCCATCGGTGAAGCGGTCATATCAACAGACATGGATCGTAACGTTGTATTGATGAATCCCGTGGCAGAAACGCTCACTGGTTGGAAAATTGATGAAGCGTGCACCAAATCTCTGTCCAATATTTTTTACTTAGTCAATACAGAAACTTGTGAGCGCATCGATGATCCGGCAAAAATATTGCTGGCCGAAGAAAACCCTGATAGTCTGACCGGCCAGGCACTGCTTATTGCCAAAAATGGTACTGAACACCATATAACATACAGTGCCGCACCCATTCGGGATGCGGAAGGCAGATTCTCCGGGGTGGTCTTGATCTTTCGGGATGTCACTGAGGCCTATCGTGCCCAGGAATCGCTTCGGATAAGTGAGGAAAGATTTCACCGTGCATTGGAGAATATCCCTGATGTCGTTTCGCTCCATGATGAAGAATTAAAAATCCAATTCATCAACGGAGCTGTGTCCCGACTTACCGGACGGCATGTCGGCGATATTATCGGAAAGCGAAATGAAGATATCTGGCCTCGCGAAGTCTATCAAACCTATTTACCCATTCTTCGAAAAGCACTTGAATCAGGTTTGATTCAGTCTATGGAAACCGACCTGAGGATTCCCAATATCGGAATTCGCAATTTAAAAATAACTTGTGTGCCCCTTTTAGGTGAGCGGGGAACTGTTTTGGAAATTTTGAGCATTACTCAGGATTTAACCGAACAAAAACAACGGGAAATTGAATATAAAGAGTTGATCGATGGGATGAATGACGCTGTTTTTGTCATCGGTTTCGATGGGAAGTTTGTCGAGGTCAACAAGACTGCCATCGATTTCCTGGGTTATTCCAGAAAAGAGTTGCTCACCATGGGACCTGAGGATATCGATCCATACCTGACGGCGGAGGATATCAAACAATTGGTTGAAGGCATGAGAACGCTTAAGAAACAGGTTTTCGAAACCCGACACAGGACAAAATACGGATCGGTTATCCCTGTGGAAATCAGTTCAAGCCGTGTGACTTATCAGGGGCACCAGGTGGTTTTAAGTATTGCAAGGGATATCACCGAGCGAAAACAATCCGAGTCCGAGCGTGAACGATTGATTGAAGCCATAGAGCATGCCGGAGAAATCATTTGTATTACTGAACCGGATGGTTCTATTCTTTATGTCAACCCGGCATTCGAGAGGGTCACCGGTTATTCCAAAGAAGAAGTTATCGGGAAAAACCCCCGTATGCTAAAAAGCGGGCAGCAGGATGATGCATTTTATTCGAACATGTGGAAAACCATTTCCGGTGGTGAGATCTGGAAGGGGCGCATGGTCAACAAACGAAAAGATGGCACATTTTATACTGAAGAAGCGACCATTTCATCGGTCAAAGATCGTTCAGGAAAAATTATCAACTATGTGGCGGTTGCTCATGATATCACGGAACATCTCAAGCTGATGGCCCAGTTTCAGCAGGCACAGAAGATGGAATCGGTCGGACGTCTTGCAGGCGGGGTGGCTCATGATTTCAACAACATGTTGGGGGTGATTCTAGGTTTTACAGAATTGGCCATGGACAAGGTAAATATCGATGAACCGCTGTTTGAAGATCTTCAGGAAATTTTTTCGGCTGCAAAACGTTCCGCAGACATCACTCGCCAATTGCTGGCCTTTGCCCGAAAGCAGACCATAGCCCCCAAATTATTGGACTTAAATGAAACTGTTGAAAGCATGCTCAAAATGCTGCGAAGACTTATCGGTGAAGATATCGATTTGACCTGGAAACCTGAGAGTAATCTGTGGACTGTGATGGTGGACCCTGCGCAGGTCGAACAGGTCCTCGCAAACCTGTGTGTGAATGCCAGGGATGCAATCAAAGATACAGGCAAGATCACTATCGAAACGTGCAACAAATTTTTTGACCTGGACTACTGTAATGATCATGCCGGATTCATACCCGGTGAATATGTCATGCTTTCGGTCAGCGATAATGGCTGTGGTATGGACAGGGAAACTCTCGAGAAAATTTTCGATCCATTTTTTACTACAAAGGAAGTGGGACAGGGAACCGGCCTTGGATTAGCAACCGTTTATGGAATTGTAAGCCAAAACAATGGATTTATCAATGTTTACAGCGAACCCAGAGAAGGCACAACCTTCAGGGTTTATTTGTCGAGGCACCCGGAAGAAGCCAGTGAAATTCATGTCAAAAGTGGTCCGGAAATTCAAATGGGCAACGGTGAAACTGTTTTGGTGGTGGAGGATGAAGTTTCAATTCTTAAACTGACTGTCAGGGTTCTCAATGCTCTTGGGTATTCGGTTTTGACTGCCGGTACCCCCAATGATGCCATTCGGATGGCCAAGGAACATGCCGGTGAATTCCATCTGCTCATGACCGACGTGGTTATGCCCGATATAAACGGATGGGATCTTTATAAACAACTGTTGCTTTTTTGCCCGAACCTGAAGTGTTTGTTTATGTCCGGCTATACATCCAATGTCATTGCTCATCGAGGCATTCTCGATGAAGGCGTGCATTTTATCCAGAAGCCTTTTTCTAAAAACGAGTTGGCTTTCAAAATACGAGAGGTTCTGAACCAGTAAAGCCCGGAGACTTTTCCAATGACCCGTAAATCCGATTATCAAGAATTGGAAGAAAGAATCAAAAAATTAGAACAGACTGAATTCGAGTTTAGACAATCCCAAGAAGCTCTTCATCATCAGATGGCTTTCCTGGAATTGCTGATGGAAACTATTCCATTACCGGTTTTTTACAAAAACTTAGATGGATGTTACACCGGATGTAACCGGGCTTTTGAAGAATTCATCGGGAGTTCCCGTGAAGAGATCATTGGAAAAAGTGTTTATGATATGGCCCCAAAGCACATAGCAGATCAGTATAAACAAAAAGATGATGAACTTTATCGAAGGCCCGGAAGGCAACGTTATGAGGGGCATGTTAATGCTAAAGAGGGGCTGCGGCATGTCATATTTGACAAGGCGACGATCTTCGGTTCCAGGAACATACCTGAAGGTATCATCGGTATTATCACCGATATTACCGAGATCAAGCAAACGGAAGAGGCCTTGCGGCAAAGTGAAAAAAAATACCGGGTCCTTATTGAACACACCCATGACATTATTTACTCACTAGACAAGGATGGCGTTTTTACATATGTTTCTCCAAGCTGGTCTGTTTTGCTGGGACACGAAGTGTCTGAAGTGGAGGGAAAAGATTTCCGGGCTTTTGTTCATCCGGATGACATCCCCAAATGTGAACAATTCCTGAGACGTGTTATCAGATCACAGCAACGTCTGTCAGGTGTGGAATACAGGGTGCTTCATGCTGCAGGCGGTTATCGATGGCACACATCAAATGGCACTCCTCATTATGATCATCAGCAAAATTTTATTTGCTTTATCGGCGTAGCCCGTGACATAACCGAGCGTAAAAGGGTTGAAGAAAAACTTCGAAGAAGTGAAGAGCGTTTTCGAAGAATTGTCGAGACGACCAATAATGGTGTGCGTGAATTAGATGCCGACAACCACTATACATTTGTTAATGAGGCATACGCCAATATGCTTGGTTACCGTCCTCAGCAATTATTGGGCAGATCTGTTTATGATTACATCCATCCGGAAGATATCGAAAAATATTCTCAAGAATGGAAACAACGAATTGCCGGTGAAAACAGCATTTATGAACTTCGGATGGTTCACGAAAATGGGACTATTGTCTGGACCAATGTAGCCGCAACCCCGATTCTCAACCAAACCGGACAATTTTTGGGTTCATTTGCTATAGTTACGGACATTACCAAACAAAAGCAAGCTGAAGAATCACTTCGGCAAAGTGAAGCATTCATCAAATCCATCATGGATAATCTTCCGATAGGTATTGCCGTCAACTCTGTAAGTCCTGTTGTGAAATTCGAATATATGAATGAGAATTTTTTAAAGTATTACCGGACGACAAGAGAGGCACTTTCAGAGCCGAATACTTTCTGGGATGTCATCTATGAAGATCCGGAATTCAGGGAAGGGATCAAAAAAAGGGTGCAGGAGGACTGTGCCAGTGGTGATCCTGCGCGAATGCAATGGGAGGATATACCGATTACGCGCAGGAACCGAGGGACGTTTTACATAACAGCAAAAAATATCCCGGTTCCCAATAAACCCTTGATGATATCGACAGTCTGGGATGTTACTGATCGTAAGAAGGCCGAAGCAGAGCGGGAGAAGTTGCAAGGTCAGTTGATGCAAGCCAGGAAAATCCAGGCGATCGGTCGTCTGGCCGGAGGAGTGGCCCATGATTTTAACAATATGCTGGGGGTGAT
>CAYZJH010000021.1:0-54576 GCA_964478625.1 uncultured Desulfobacteraceae bacterium | reverse complement strand
AATTTTTAAACTTTTGCAATAGGTTTGTTACACTTATTTAATGACAGATCCTAACGATCTTTTGCGGTCGCATCCGGCCGGTGGCGATGTTGATCGGGCATTCGTTATCACATGATCCGCAGGTCCAGCAAAGGTAAATATCAGCTTTTGCACATTGATGGATCAGGTTTCGCAGGCCGGCATCAGGCACCGGTAATGAGTGCGTAAGTTTAATAGCTTCAGCATTCATTATCCTCCCCCTTTGCTTAGTCGATACTGACTTAAATATCGATTTTGCTTTAGCCCGGAAAAATGCGAGAGAAACCTATACTTTTTCCAGTTTTACCTGGCTTTGATAAAAGACGGCGCTTCCCCCAACCGTATCACTTAAGGTGGTATTTTTTAGAAATGGATCGACACGCATGGACGCATTGGCATGAAATCCCTTGGCTCTTCTCGCATCCGCCGGTACCACCTCATCATTTATTGTGACAGGCATGGAACCATAGGCCCAGTGCCCATGGCCCAGAGAAAAAGCAATGGTTCCCGGCCTAATTCCCTGGATCACCTTGATTTTTCCCACAATGGGTATTTCCCGGCCATATCCCAAATCCCAAACACCTTCCGTGTTAGTGGGTGAAACAATTCTTGCCAGATCTCCTGAATTGAGTCCAAGTCTTTGAGAATCAAAAGCCGAGATTTCAATAAAATTTTCAGGATACACCGCCATGAGCCAATAATTGCTGGCACCTGTTCTGGATTTGGTCTGGGTAATGTGTTTGTATGTAATCAAAGTCAGGTCATATCCATCGGCTTTGTCGTCGATCATTTTGCCCGTGCAATCTCTGGGGCCGTCAATAAACCTAGGATGGCCGATATAAGGTTTACCGGTCTGAGAATGAATTGTTTTTGTCATGTATTCAAAATAGAGTCCGACCAGTGTACCGTATTTATTGGTTTTCTGTCCGTTCCGGTAAGCATCGTTATAGGACTGGAACCTGCCACCTCGATTTAGAATATAAACCACATGAGGCCATAAATCGGCACCCACGATATTTTTCCATCTTGCTGCATTAAACACGGAATCCGGAAGATGACGTCTCGATTCAACAAATATCCTCATTTCTTCGTCATCTGCCGCTGGAACCCTGTCCGAACCATCCGGAGCATCACCAAAAGCCACATTGGCCACCATTCTCAGGTATAAATCCTCCTCCCGCTTCATGTGTTTGCCGGGTCCAAAGGCATTTTCTCCAAATCCCGGCAATTTCATTTTTTCAGCAAAAGCCATAAGGGTGGATTCAAGGTTGATGGGCATTTCTTCCTTGAATACGCGAGTGGTTTCAGTCAGAGGAGCGGCCACAGGTTGTCTGATCGGAAAAATCTTGGGGGTCACCGAGGGATGGGCTCCTGGAAATTCCCATCGTTCAAGATAGGTGGTATCAGGAAAAATATAATCGGCATACATGGAGGTCTCACCTATAACGATATCAGAGGCGATAATTAACGGGATTTTTTTGGGATCAGACATGATTTCAATCAGGGTATGCCCGGAAGGCAATGCATAGTTGGGAGCGGCCATGTACAGAAAAAGAGCTTTGATCTGGTAAGGATACATATCCCCCATGCTGGGGATGACTTCCTGGTAAATGTCGGAACAAAATGGATACCAGGTTCTTTTGGCGGGGTAGCCGTCGAAAAGGGTTGTTTTGTTATATTCAAAACCATAACGAATACAATTGATTCCCCATCTTTTAGGGACATTCTTGTGCCTGTCAGCGACCTGAAACGGTTTGCCCTCCTTGCCCCCCATGCGATCATATTCGGTATGTGCCGATAACCCGCCTTGCCAGTCGTGATTTCCGATAAGCACATTGACGGTCATCCAGAGAAGCACATTGTAAAAACCGTTGGTGTGCTGGGAGACGCCCCTGTGAAGATCAGCTACCGATTTTTTTCCATGGCTGGTGAATTCCTTGGCCAGGTCTTCGATATCTCCAAGATTCACACCCGCTATGGAAGCCCACTCTTCAGCCGTTTTAGAATTGGCTTCATCCTTAATGATCTGAAGTACACTTTTCACCCGAATGTTGTTGACGGTGGTATCCACGTAAAGGTCACCCTCGACAGGCTCACTTTCCGAATTGGGATCGAAAATTTCAAATTGGCTGTTGGAATAGACCACAAAGGGATCAAATTTCCATTCCCCCTCTGTCTTTTTGGGCCTTGTTTCGGTGGGTAACCCCAGATCACTGGCCCTTAAGTAAGAGCCGGGCTCTCCATTTTCGATTTTTACCAACCAGCAGGCCTGGGTCCAAGTGGGTTCATTATCTTCTTTAGATGCGGCTTTGTTGGCATTTTGCAAATATTTAAAATCGATACGATCATTATTGATCATCCATTGAATCATCCCCATGGCCACGGCCCCCACACCATTGGATTCCACGGGAAGCCATTTCCATGCCCTTGAGGCTACTTTGGAACACCTAGGATCAACCACCGCGATTTTTAATCGTCCGTCTACAGTGCCTTCGGTTACTTTCTGGGTTCTTAACGGGGGACCGTAATTGGCTTCAAAAGGATTGGCACCGACAAAAATAATGAACTCGGAGTTGCCGGTGTCGGCCTGCCAGTAAAATTTCTTTCCACCGGTCCATTTGCCTTCCACAAACTGCTGGCTCATGGCCTGACAGGTAAAATACAAAGATCCCTGACATACGGTGGTATGGCCGTGATAGTTGACCGAGGCACAGGACTGGCTGAAAAAGTCTTTCATGAGGTCACCGCGGCCATTTTTGACACGGCCCCAGTTGAGGCACAACTGATTATTTTTCGGCCCCAGGTCAGGATGATCGTGATCGATCAGATAGTGCAGATTGTCCTTGTGTTTGGTTTTAAACTCATTCAGGCTCATTTCACCCGAAGCCACTTTGGCCGAATCTGACGCTAAAATCTGTGAAAGCTCCTTATCTCTGAGTACCACAATGTCATTAAGACCGTCGACATGCCCTTCCCCAAAAAGATCTCCTCCATTGACGATCTCTTCAACCGCCTGGTCAAATTCGATGACTTTCCACTTGTTTTCCCCGCGCCCTCCGGCTCGTTTCAGAACTTTGACCAGGCGGTATGGATCATAAAGGGCCTGTATCCCTGTTTGTCCCTTTGGGCACAGGGAACCCTCAATAAGTGCAGCATCCGTAATGGTCGTATCATAAGGAATATGAGGTGTCATGGTCCAGGGACTGTATGGATTGCCGTCTATTTTTTCCAGACGCCCATCTCTGAACTTGACTTTGATACCGCAATTGGTATTGCACTGCTGACAAACGGAATAAAGCTGGTTTTCAGGTTTATGATGCACATAAGCCGTGCGGGTGTGGTCATCGGCCATGGCCAGCGAATCAGGCAGTTTGGTCCAAAGATGGCTAATGGCACCTGAGGCGGCCACTGCACCACCCAAAAGTGCCGAGCTTTTCAAAAAGGTTCTTCTGTCCATATGTTCAAATATCTTGTGGCTTATCTTTGTGTTATCCGACATGGGTCTCACCTCCCTGGTCCTGCGCTATCGGCAAAAATCTTGTTCCCAAAAGAAATAATACCAGCCCTGATGATATGATAAATATACTGACCATCCATTCGTTCAAATTAGGAACATAATCTGTTCTGAGTCGTGTGTGAAAATAAGTTAGTTCGAGTCCCTCAAGTTTATAAACTGCCAGATCCGGTAAAATAAAATTATAACGCACCGCCGCAAAAGTTATGAAAATAAGAAAACAGGCCCAGATTACCGCCTTGATATTTTCAGGTTTCCATATTAGCAAAATCAGAGGAATTAAACTTCCGATAAAAATATGCACGATCCAGAAAACCCACCAATGTGGTCCGGCCACGACAAGATTGAGGCTGGTTATTATGGCTTCTGTTGCAGTCTGATAACCGACAAAAAACTGCATGGCTTCTAGGAAAAGAAAAACAACGAGCAAAAACAGGATAACCCGTCCAAGGCTTATGCATAGGTGATCTTCAAAACAGACCCCTTCGGGATTCAACGGGTCCGGTTTTCTGAAAACGTAGGTTAAAAATGCCACCAGGGCTCCACCTGATAGAAGAGCCGCTACAATAAACAGCAAAGGAGTCATAGCACTATTCCAGATGGGCCTGTTTAGAAGAATCGCAAAAAAAGCACCGTTGGTTCCATAAAATAAAAGCCCTACCGGCAAACTGATTTTGGCTAGCCTGTGGATCCATTTCAGATCTGTTTCTTTCATGGCCGGTGTATAGGTTTTGGCATCTGCCGTCAAAATTTTATATAAGAATTTTGGTCCCTTGTGATCCGGGTCATTGTTCCATTTAACCAAGGGTTCCCTGATCAGAAGCCAGGTCTTTACAGCATAAATAATCAACATGGCATTGAACAGGACAAACATCCAGGTCAAAAGCGATGAAAAGCTGGGTGTTAGAAAAAACTGATAAAACGCCCGATGAAACTGCCCAAGATCCAGAATGATAAATTGCACTTCGCAAAACAAAGCGACCAGAACCACAAAAGCGGATATGGGGCCGATGCTTTCAAACTGTTTCATGCCCAAAACATAGGCCATGATATTGACTAGAAACGCTCCTGCGGAAAGGCCAAGAAAAAACAGATAAAAAGCCACCCATAGACCCCAGGGGACATATGAGCCCAGATTGGTGGGATACAGCCCGAATAACAGACGTTCAACCATGCCATAGCCCCCGAAAATCAGGCCTGCCAAACCCAGTATCAAAAGTGGGGAAAAATATTTGTAATTCATAACACCTCTCTTTTGCACCGATTTTATTGTTTATTTCAGATAGTAAACTGCGGGTTTGGTGGTTAGTTCTTCTTTCAGAACAAACAACCTGGGAGAGCCCAAAAGTTCTGCGATGAGGCTGTCTTTGTCATTGCGGTTTCCGAAAAAGGTGGCCCGGCCGATACATGTGGTCACACAGGCCGGAAGCATCCCCTCGATCAAGCGATGTTCACAGAAATGACATTTTCGGGCATTGCCGATAGGCGAGCCGCTTTTTCTTTCCGGCCACTCTTTTCCGTATTCGGTTGCAGGATATTTTTCGTAACTGTCGGCACATTTTTTTCTTCCAACAATAGCCCCGTTACTTTCCGGCAACCCTCTGGTGTACCACTCTCCGAAGTCGGATGTTCTTGCCGCATAAGGGCAGGCTACCAGACAATACCGGCAGCCAATACACCGGGGATAATTCATGACTGTAACACCCTGCTCATCCTTATATGTCGCTGTCACAGGGCATACCTTTACACAAGGAGGGTTTTGGCACTGAAGACAAGGTCTGGGAAAAAATCGTCTTCTGACATTAGGATAAGTACCAATTTCTTCCTCAATCACGGGTCTGTAAACCACTCCTGGTGGAAGTTTGTTTTCTGCCACACAAGCCACTGTACAGGCGTGGCATCCAACGCATTTGGCCAGGTCAATGACCATGGACCACTTGATCTGGCTTTTGTCGCCTTCCAGCGATTTTCTCAGCTCCCGCTGCATTCGAACCAGATAGTCTTCCTGAGGTAAAATTCTCGCCATGTGACCTCCTTAACCATACCTTCAAAGGCTATAAAGAGAGTTGGCTGAAAAATGCAGAACATGACAATTAGAATTGTCACCGGTAACCCGCTTAAGAACAGGGATGGTCAATCAATCTCTCATCTATGACCCTCGAAGATATTGATAAAATTGGATACAATAAGTTTATGGATGACCTAAAATAAGCGGTTAGCCTTTAGCCCTTAGGTATTAGCAAGAAAATGACTTTTTTGGATTTACGAGGGCTTTCAACAGGCAGGTAACCATAATTGCTCTATAACCTGTTAAAAATACTATGCTAATCGCTAAATTCAAAACCCTGAGACATAATTTCTTGATTTAGGGATGAATAAAATATTTTGTCATTTGACGATTTAACGCTTTATTACTGATAAAAAAGTACAGGATGTTTGTCAATTAAAATATCCTCTTGGGTCCAATTCATCATTGCCGACCGATTTTTCATTCACCAGAGTTTCTTTGGGGCATTTGTTCATCCCCCTTTTCTTGGATTTGCCTTGGAAACCTGCAACCGGTTGACTTCTGTTTTCAGTTTTGCCAGGTCATCCATGATTTTTGCAAGGGCTTCAGGAACACTCATGCCCTTCAGGAAGTCTTTGAACCAATGTTGGGTATTCAGGCAAATTTTCACCAGCATGAGCATCACGGGCACCTCAATAAGGACTCCTACCACGGTGGCCAAAGCAGCTCCGGATTGAAGTCCGAAGAGCATGGTGGATGTGGCAATGGCCACCTCAAAATGGTTTGAGGCTCCAATCATGGCCGCGGGTGCGGCATCTTCGTACCGAAGTCTGATCAGACGGGCCAAACCGTATCCCAGTGCAAAAATGAAAATCGTCTGGATGAACAAGGGGATTGCAATCCAGAGGATGGTCAGCGGATTATTGACAATCACTTCACCCTTGAAAGAAAAAAGCAGGACCAGCGTGATCAGAAGAGCAATGATTGTGATCGGGGTCAGCACGTGAAGGAATTTTTCTTTAAACCAGGATTCCCCTTTGGCTGCTATGATCCATCGGCGGGAAAAATAGCCTGCCACCAGGGGCAAGGCCACGTAAATACCAATGGACAGCAGCAAAGCCTGCCAGGGTACCGGGAGCCGCCCCACGCCCAGCAAAAATCCGCCCAGAAGACCATAGAGAACCAGCATGGTCAAAGAATTCAAGGCCACCATGACCAGCGTCAAGCCGTCGTTTCCCCGGCTTAAAAAACTCCAGACCAACACCATGGCCGTGCAGGGGGCAATACCCAGAAGAATACAACCGGCCAGGTAACTTCTCCAAAGAGGTATCTCAAGCATTCTGACCCCGTCCACCAGAACAACCGTACCGGCACCATGGGTTGCGCCCACCGGTAAATCGAGGCCAAAAGGCATTTTGACCAGGTCAGTGGCGTCTTCTCCGATAAAACCTCGCAGCAATATGCCAAGAAACAGCATGGCAAAAGCATACATGGTAAAAGGTTTAATACACCAGTTGATAAAGAGCGTTAAAAATACGGGTTTGCCGCTTTTTCCGGCTTTAATGACCGATGCGAAATCAATTTTGACCATGATAGGATACATCATGAAAAACAAACAGACCGCAATGGGAATTGAAACCACGGGAGCATCCCTGACATAAATGGCAAAACCATCCAGATAATGGGCGATGCCCGGAGCGAATCTTCCCAGAAGAATCCCTGCGACAATGCACAACAAAACCCAGAGGGTCAGGTAGCGCTCAAAAATGCTGGTCATTTTTCGTTCATTGTCCAGACTCAAATCCGTATTCATATTTTGCTCACTCCTTTTTTTTTATATGGTTCTTGGTTCCAAGTTAAAGCGTACCAGGTATCAAAGCCCGTCAATTTGAGGAGGCGACACCGTCCTTTGTTGTTTTGTGCACAATCATTGGCCGACGAAGAACCTTATATTTCCTAATTTGACAGTACAAAGTTCTCCGTCATGCCGGACTTGATCCGGCATGACGGAACGCCCCGGGCTATCAGGTTAACCCGATGATTTGGTTATATTATTATAATTTGCCATATAACGAAATATTATGGAATTAAACTACACATACCCAATTGATGAGTCAACAAAAAAATCGGATTGAGTCGATTCGAAAAACGATGTCAAAACCGGCAGCGGGGCTGGGGTCTTCCAGAACCGGATTTGGTCATGACAATTTGCCAGACCTGAATTTCTCTGGCCCGAAAGGCACCGGCACAGGACAGAAGATAATATTCCCACATCCGCTTGAATGTCTCATCGTAGCGTTTTTTCAATTCCGGCCAGGCTTGCTGGAAATTGTGGTTCCAGGCCATCAGGGTCTTGTCGTAGTGAGGTCCAAGATTATGCCAGTCTTCAATTACGAAAAGCCCTTCTGCTGCTTTGCCGATTTGAGCGATACTCGGCAACATTCCGTTGGGAAAAATATATTTAGAAATCCATGGATCGCAACCGAACCTGGAAATATTGCCACCGATGGTCTGCAGCATGAAGATACCGTCATCTGTGAGGCAGTTCCGGACTACTTTCATGAAAGTTCGGTAATTTTTGTACCCAACATGTTCGAACATGCCAATCGAAACGATTTTGTCAAATCTTCCCCTGAGAGAGCGGTAATCGCATTGCCGGAATGTTACGGGAAGTCCTTCACAAAATTTACGGGCGTATCGCAATTGCTCTTTGGAAATATTTACAGCCGTTATGGTGCAGCCGTATTTCTCAACTGCAAATTTGGCAAATCCGCCCCATCCGCACCCGATATCGAGTAGATGGTCGGTTGTCCGAAGATCCAGCTTTGTGCAAATCATCTCGAGTTTTTTTTGTTGTGCCTCATTCAGGTCATGGGTTGCTTTGAAATAGCCGCAGCTATACTGATTATAAGAGTCCAGAAAGGAGAGAAACAAATCATTGTCAAGGTCATAATGATGCCTGGCAATGATGTGGCCGCGTGACCTGGATTGCGGATTGATCAGGAGGGCCGGAAGAAATCGAATCAGGTATCGCAGATTTTCCCGGATTTTCCTTTCCGCTCCAGAGCGTAACAAACGGTAAATCATTTCGTCCGGCTGTTCGCAATCCCACCAGCCTTCCATGTATGACTCACCCATCCCGAGATTGCGGTTTTTCACCATTCTTTTATAAAACCGGTCGTCATAAACCCGGATATCCCAGGTGTTGGAGCCATTGATTCCAATACCGGCTTCTGCAAAAAGCGTTTTGATCAGATCTTTTGGACTTTGTGCTTTAAGTTCATTATTTTTTGGCACCAGTTGTTTTTTCATCACTTGCCGTTTTTGAATGTTGGGCTGCTCAATCATGTTCAATCTCCTATTCAAAGTGTTTATGGATGGTGTTGATATCCATTCAATCCCTGAATTGGACGTCTCGATTTTGCACCCTTATCACATTGGTTGATATCACCCCCAAACGGATTTCATGTTTAACATCTCAGGCCTGTCGCCTGACAGATATCATGAGTAGTTTACGAATCGGATGAAAAAGGTATCCTTTTTCCTTTCTTCTTTTCAGCATTGGGCGGAATACAAAATACGGGTTTGGTAATAAATCGCATGACGCGCTCGGTGGTTCCACCGAAAAAAATGGCTTCCGGGTCTCCGACCATCCCGCAACTTCCAATCACAACAAAATCAACATCGAATTTTTCCGCATAACGATTAATTTCCCGGTAAGGAATACCTTGGCATACGATTTTTTGAAGAGCAAAATCCGTCAATTTCTCCTCTTCAACCATTTCTTCAAGTTTTTCCCTTGTAGTGGTGAACACATGTTTCTTAAATTCACCTTCATCGTCACCGCAATATTTAAGACATTCATTGATCAGGCGGTCTTCAATGACGTGAAGAAGCACTAATTCCATCTTCCTGGGTTTAAAAAGCTCCAGTACGGTTTTTAAGGCCTGATGGCAACAGTCTGAAAAGTCGACAGCTAAAAGGAGCCGAAGCGGCTGTGAAGAATGATCATTGGATTTCATTGTAATTTCCATGCAGTATGGTTGACGTCATCTATGATTTTGTTAATCGGTTGACAGTCTTAAGTTCTCATAAGTACCTGGAGCTGAAAGAAGAAAGACCGTACCGGAATAAAGGAAAGATTCTTCGTCGGCCATTGAGTATGTGCCATAAAACCGTTCACAATATTGGCCTCCTCAGAATGACAATATTTAATAACTCGTCGATTCCTTAGCTTGACGGCAATGGGCGAAGGCCGGAGTCCGGGTGGATTAAGAAATCTTGTTTTTCCGGATGCCGGATCAGGTCCGGCATGACAAAGAACTTTGTACTCTCAGGTTAACCATATGGGATCATAAATACCGGTATCCGGCAGCCCTGCAATACCTTTCGCGATGTCCCTCCCATCAAGGCCTCCTCCAGCAGGCCGAGGCCGCGGGTTCCCATCACCAGGACATCATAACGGCCTGTCTTTGTGTGGTAAAGAATACGTTCAGCAGCATTTCCCGGTTCCACGAGGATATTTTTAAATATTAAATGACACTCCGCCGTCAATTGATCGGCAACATGGGAACAAAATTGTTCAAGATATTCCTTGATCTTTGCGGAAAGTTCTTCTTCGTTTTTCTGTCTGTATTTATCAATATTATCATAACCCAGGATCGCAGTCATCAGCATTTCGGCATTGGGAGGCACTTTTTCAATCACATGGAGCACGGTGATCCGAGCACCATAGGCTTCGGCAAGGCTTGCGGCATATTCCATGGCCCGGTTGGCGTTTTCGGATAAATCCGTTGCGAACAGTATTTCTGTTATCCTGGGTTTCGTGTTCATTATTTTATCTGATTTTCGATATTTTTTTAGTTTTTGGTTTTATGTGAAAAATCATTCCATCAAATCAAACCGGCTCAAATACTCTTCGAGTTTTTGTCGGTGTTCCAAATCCAAAGGCGGGCAATTTTCTACACCTTTAACACCATCGGCCATCATTACGGCAAAGACCATGCATGTTGGTTCTCCGCATTCACGGCAGTTGGTTTTGGGAAGCAGTTTGAGAATTTCAATGATCTGGGGCCTGGGTGCTCCTTTGAAACTGGGAATGATCTTTTCCCGGTTTTCCCATGCGGTATTGATCTCGCTTTTAAGCCATTTCACGATTTTTTGTGCCTGATCTTCGTTGTTCAGGGCATTGATCGCGATTTTACGGCCATGCACGGTGATCAGCTTGCCATGAACCTTAAAAGTTACCGAAGGCGGCTCTTTTATATATTCAAATCCGCCCAAAGCACTATTCAGATAAGGTAATGCCTCACCCACATCCTGATCCAGATGGGCAAAGCAATGAACATTCATGGCACCGGGTTGACAGGCTGAATTAAAAATTTCCAGGCGATAGCTTTTAAGCAACATGAAAGCACCTCCTTTACTTCATGAGCATTGCCAGAAATTTTGAAAAGCACCAGACCGTGAAGATTTTTTTTGAAATGCTCATGTTTTTGAGCATTCAAATGGTGAAAATAAGAATTTCACACTCCTCTTTTTTATATGTTTGGTTTTATGCTAAAGGAATGTGAAAATCTTGCTTTCACATCATTTTGCTTCGCTTACCTCTCGTTTAACAGCTTCTTTGACCCTATCGATTTCGGCTCTTTCCAGTTTAAAATTCTTGTTTTTTTCAATACCCTCCTCGGTAAGCACTAGGTAATGCTTCAAAGGTACTTCGGCAAGATTCAAAATTGCCTTGGCACAGCCTACCTGGCAGCCGTCAATAGCCACCATTACAGATACATCTTTTGCCGATTGCACAAATCCGGACAGTTGTCCGCCGATACCTGCCAGGCAAAACATTTTGCCATAACCTTCCTGAGTCAATTCAACCGCAGCCTGGTTGGACAACTGTCCCACATTGGAACCACCGGAACACGCCAGAATCATAATATTTTCCCCGCCTGCACAGCATTCTTCCTTTGCCATTTTTGCCTCCTTATAATATTTCACATTACCGATGATGTATTTTTTCTTCAGTTTGTGATGAAATTTGTAAACAGATAAAAGGAATCAATGCCACAATTCGTTCTTCCATAAAAATAAGGGAATCAAAAACCCTGAAACCGGCCCCACCAAAACTGTCCACCGGGAAAGCTGCCGGATGGCATTTTTCTCCGATTCCGCCAGGCCGGGAATCACTAAAAGGCTTTGATCGAGTCTTTGGGAAACCTCGTTCTCCTGGATGGCTTTCCATATCTCAAAAGCCTTGAACATTTTTTCGTGGACCGCATTATCAACAGAGTATCCGTGAGTAAAGGTCGGTAACAGAAAAGCTCTGGTTCCGGTTTGGGTAAGGATATTTTCCAGGATCGAAACCGTTTCGGTAAAATTACAGGTAATTAAAAGGGGTGACCGTTTATCGGGATTGTTAATTGCGATAAGTTTGCACGGAACCTGTTCCATCATGGTATTATAGGGAATAGGATCTTTTTTCAGGTTGATGACTGAGCTTACCAGTTGAGAATATTCAGGACTCAACTCCGGACACTGGGCAGGCTCTGTTTTTTTTTCCAGCAATGCTTCTGCAAAAGCCAGGCAGGAATCATGATCGCACTTTCCACAATCAATATCAGGCAGGTATTCAGAAAGATCCTCTGACCCCGGCGGATATATTTCCGCCATTTCTTGCATGACCGCCATTTCATCTTTCCTTTCAAGTTTTGTGTTGATTCACAAACCGATAAACTGCCTCAAGGATCAACGATTCAGGTAGTGCCTCATAGATTTTGTCTTGATATTCGATAGTTCTGCACATGGTCGGTGATCCCAGCAACTCGCCGCAGGATGCACAGCAATTTTCCGATGTATCGGCCTGAGGAAGAAACTCCTCTAAAGGAATTCCGTTTAACAGGATCCCGTTTGAATCGGCAATTTCATTTTGTGTCAGAAGTGTTTCTTTAAATGAAACGTCCCATCCTGAAGCGTTCAATTTTTCAGATAAGCTTTTGCAAACACGGCGCACCGCTTCTCCGGTGTCCGAACATCGGTCACAGGTTTTTCCGTCAATATCCAGATGACGCCATTCAATTTCCAGATGGTTCATATTTTCTCACCTCAGGTCTTTCAATTGGTGGAAAGCCTATATCTCAAGAGCGATTCTCATGAAAACCATATTCTTGAAGAACGATTTAAATTGTTTGCCGGCACTCTTTTGATGCTTTTTTGATTATATAGCGATATCATCAATAAAAAATCAGTTGCAGCAAATGGTTTCCCTGCGGATTTCAGGAAGACGCTCAACCAGTTTCGTGATTTCCCGGTCATCTTCCAGCCAATGCCGAAGGTTACCGAGCATATTGGCTGCATAAGGGCTTTGCGCCCCGTCAGCCAGATGATAGTTTACCCAGAGTCCATCCTTGGTGAAATTGACCAACCCGGCTTCCTCCAATATCCTTAAGTGTTTGCTGGCTGTGGATTGGGCCAGGCCCAGGGCCTCCTTTATTTCACACACGCATAAGACCCTGTGCTGAAGCAGCTTAACAATTTTCACCCGGTTCGGGTCTGAGAGTGCTTTCATGACTTTGATAAATTCCCGCATGATATCTCCATATCGTTAAATCGAAATATATATATATATAAACAAATGAAAGGTGTCAACTTAAAATCCTGTGCAGTTTTCGCAAAAAAGCAACCCAGGTGAGTTTGAAAAATTTTCGTTTAACACCGATGATTTCCTTTCTTACGGATGAAGTATTGTCGCAAAAAGTAACAATGCACACTTCGGGACGGGCATCATCCGGAAAAATGCACGGGCCGGTACCATCTTTGAGAAATATGCAGTCTGATGAAAAAAAAGGCTGCTCATTTTCCAGGCACCTTAACAGGTCATTTTCCAGGGAAGGATATAGCATCAGAATAAAAACAAAGTCCCAGTGGCTGATAATCAGATCCGACTGCACATTTTTACAGCAAATCCCCCCGCATTTTTGGATACACCGGGTCATCAGATTCTTTGATTTTTGCTGGAGCACTATTTCGGCTGTCTGAATTTCCCAGCAAATTCTTTTTAAAGATTCGGTATCTTCAGGGGTCAATTCACGGATAAATTTCAGGGCATGTTTAAATTGATGCGTCAGGTACATTTTCTTTCCACATCCACCGAAACTTTCAGTTTATGCCCACCGCCACTGAAAACGACTCCCTTAACCGGGGTGACATCGGAAAAATCTCGTCCCCAGGATATGACAATATGCTGCTCGGCAGGAACAAGATTATTGGTGGGATCAAAATCCATCCACCCCAAATCAGGAACAAAAACCGAAAACCAGGCATGGGAAGCATCCGCCCCCTTTAATTTTTCCCTTCCGGGTGGTGGAAGGGTTTCAATATATCCGCTGACATATCTGGCTGCAAGTCCCAACGACCGGAGACATCCTATGGCAAGATGGGCAAAATCCTGACAAACCCCTTGGCGATGTTCAAACACGTAGGATAATGGGGTGGAGATGGTGGTAAAACCGGGTTTGAAGTCAAAGTCTTCAAAAATTCGGTTCATCAGTTCCCCGCAAGCTTCAAGAACCGGCCTTTCAGGTAAAAAAGATGGTATTGCATAGTCAAAAAGAGCGGGACTTTTTTTGATCAGCGGTGAATCCAGTAAATACTGGCGTGCCTCCAAAATGGGCGGTGAATGGTCTGATTTCAGGCGTTCCCGGACTTTTTCCCAGGCAATAGTTGTGGGAAGATGGAACTCTTTTGCAGACAGATCGATTCGCACTGAACTGGAAATAGAAATGCTTAAGTTCAGGTGAGATTGCTGAATGGAAAAATAGCTCACACGGTTTCCGAAAAAATCCTCCCGCTCCCGGTATGCCGACGGTTGAGGATCGATGACAACCTGCTTTCCGATAAGCAGCTGGTAGGGGAGATCCCTGGGGATCAGCCTGACCTCATTATGGCACAAACTCACGGCTCCCTCATAAGCATATTCTGTTGTATGCGTTACCTGGTAAATCATCCCAAAGGCTCCGAAAGATTCGATGACAGCATCCTGGAAGGCTGGGTATGGCTGAAATATGTGTGGGAAATGGCTTCTGATGCTCTTTCAAGGAGGGCTTTGATGCTTGCCAATAGCCGGTCGAGGTGTTGATATTGTTGGGATTTTTCTGAAAATCGGACCAGTTTTTCCGGTTCCATCAACCTTAATCCCGACCATGCTTTCAGAATAAGACGCTCATGCTCACTCAGGCGATACATTTGTTGTTCCCTGGGAAGCTTTCGGATATGCTGTCTGAGACTGTTCAACTGATATAACAAAGAGCGGGGATTGTTTTCATCCAGAAGCAACAGATCCATGACAGTTTCCAAATCCAGATATGATCGATACCGCCGCCGGTAGGTGATAATATTTTCCGTTGTGATCAGAACTGCTTCCAGAAGCATATGATAAATGGAACTGTTTCTGCCATCGATTAGATTCAGACGAATAAATGAGATAAACATCAGGGCTCTTTCAATTCTTCGACCGATATCCAGAAGCATCCAGCCGGGTTCCCTGGACATGCTTTCCATGCAAAGACCTGTAAAGGCATTTAAACCTGTTATCACATGATTTAAATTGTAAACCACCGATCGGGATAAAAAATTACCGACCCTGTGAAGAGATTCTCGATGGTTTTCAATGCCGGTAACAACCTGCCAGGTATCATTGGACCAGTGGTCGCGAACCTCGTAGGCTGCATTGATCATGGCTTGAAGCGTCGACGACAGATTGGCCGGATTTTTTGAACCCAATATGACAGCCCTGATCTGTTCATCGGGTTTTAACAGGGGAAACCTGCCATCGGGACCGGGTGAAACAGGTTGTAGCAGTGTCATCCGGCCTACGGATCGCAGAAGGTGTTGCGCGCAGTCGCTTTCGGCTTCATCACCATACCGGTCGCTGACCGAAATTAAATTGATGATTGTTCTTAACAGATGAATGACGGCTTCAGACCTTTCAGCGTATCGACCCACCCAGAAAAGGTTTTCCGCAGTCCTGCTGGTAAGGATACCGGCCCGCTTCAAACCCTTGTCGGGACGGGCCGATTCCATCCACAGGCTCACATGTTTCTGGGGTTGGTCAGACAGTACCCAGATATCTTTGAGAATTCCAGGGATTTTTTGGGCCCTGGAGGAGGCATCTTTTTCCCTCACACTTCGGGCGATTCCACCGGGCATCACTTCATAATCACCATCATGCCGGGCAATCATAAAGCCCCGGAAAACCACATGACGGGGTGCAAAAACCCCGTTTGACAGGGATGGTGCCGTTGAAAACTGCATCTGCTCCTGAGCTGCGTACAATTCGGGATTCTGCCGTATTTTGTTTTTTAAATCTTCTGTTTGTGCACGGCTCAGTAACCATCCGAAAAAAGTCTCATCATCTTCCGTGTTATGGATTGTTTTAATGACCAGAACGGATAAATTTTCAAGCACATAAGCCAGTCCATCGGAATGACCACACCACCAGGTGTTGACAGAGGGAATCATCAGATCTTCGGATAGAAAATGCCTTGCAATGGACGGTAAAAACGGCAGCAGGCCCGGATTATCCAAAACCTTAGACCCGGGTATATTTGCTGAAACAAAGTTGCCTCTTCTCATCGCTTCAATAAATCCCGGTATTCCCTGGCCGGCGATACTGCTGAATTCCAGAGAATCCACATCGCTGTCTTCAACCTGACGAACCACCACATCCACAGGCTGAAGACCTTCCAGGGATTTTAACCACAAATTTGCGTCACGTACCGTCAGGTCCTCTCCCTGCACCAGGGGAAATCCCAAATATGAAGCCAGATAGGCGTGCTCAAAATAGGTTTCTTCGGCGGGTCCGGGAGTCAATATGACGACTCTCGGTTGTTCCCGATGAAAAGGTGCGGCCAAAGCCAATTCAGAGCGAAACACCCTGAAAAAGTTGGATAGACGCATCACTTTGCATTCTTTAAAAAGGTGTGGAAGCACATTGGACATGGCCGTCCGGTTTTCAAGAGTATATCCCACTCCGACAGGTTTTGCCGTGTAATCTTTCATCACCCGGATCAGCCCATCCGGGCCCCTTGCCAGGTCGGCTGAATAAATCATCAGGGGATTCACTCCGGCAATTCTGACTCCATCACAAGCGCGTAAAAATCCTTTGTGCAGATAAATCAGTTCCGGAGGAATAATGGATTCGTTGATCAGGGTTCTGGGCCCATACAGGTCCTCAAGGATCATGTTGAGAAGCCTGGTCCGCTGTTTCAGACCCGATTCGATGGCTTCCCAGTCCTTTTGGCTAAAAATCAGGGGGATAATGTCGGTCACATAATCCCGATGAATTCCCTGGGGATCTCCATGAATATTATAAGCAATGCCGTTTTCCCTCTGGATTCGAATCATTTCCTGATGATTTCGTTCCAACTCATCACATCCCATGGCACTCACCGCACGGATAAAAGACTGCCAGTGCGGTTTTATCTGATTATTATGATCCAGCATTTCATCATAAATGCCTGGCAAGGGAGTATAGGAGGAACACTTTTTTGATTGAACCGGCTCATTTGCATGAATTGTAGAAACGATTTCTGAAATCATCTTTTTGTCTGTCTATTTTCAGGACTTAGCCGAAGGTCTAGAGTATAAGGGTATTCCGGGTTATATCCAAATTTAGCTATTTCGGTCTCTCCTTCCGGGCTTGCTTTGGCCTCAAATCTTCCGAGGGAATGAGTTATCGGCAAAAATTGCATGGCAGACGCCGGCATGTGTCCGTAAGACCAGAATCGGGTCACCCGTCGGGCTTCGGCTTCATAGGCATTGATCGGGAAAACGTCGTAGCTTCTACCACCCGGATGCATCACATGATAAGTGCATCCTCCGATCGATCTTTTGTTCCAGATATCCACAAGGTCGATTACCAGTGGAGAATGAACGCCGATTGTTGGGTGAAGCGCAGATGGTGGCTGCCATGCCCGATAACGCACTCCGCCCACATATTCGCCGTGGGTGCCTGTATTGTGAAAGGATACCGGACGGCCGTTGCACGTCACCATGTATCGTCCCTGGGTAAGACCCGTAACTTTGACCTGTAGCCTTTCCAGGGAAGAATCCACAAACCTGGATGTTCCGGTTCTGGTAATTTCTTCACCCAGTACATGCCATGGCTCGATGGCCATGCGGAGTTCAATTTCCACATCACGAATGTTCACGGTTCCGTAATGAGGAAACCGGAACTCAAAAAACGGGGCAAACCAATGAAGATCCATTTCATACCCTGCACGATTCAGATCTTGCATAACATCGCGAATGTCTTCCCAGACATAATGCGGAAGCATCCACCGGTCATGAAGCTGGGTTCCCCATCTGACCAGGGGGTGCCGGTAGGGTGTTTTCCAGAACCATGCGATCAGGGTTCGGATCAGCAGCATCTGGACGATGCTCATCCGTGCATGAGGAGGCATATCAAATGCACGGAACTCCACGAGACCCAATTGCCCGGAAAGACTGTCCGGCGAGTAAAGCTTGTCGATACAAAATTCAGCCCGATGGGTATTGCCGGTGATGTCGGTCAGCAGATGCCTCAAAAACCGATCCACCAGCCAGAAAGGCGGGGATGGATTTTTATCGAGTTGCTCAAAGGCGATTTCCAGTTCATAAAGCTGCTCGATTCGTCCCTCATCCACTCGTGGAGACTGACTGGTTGGGCCGATGAACATGCCGGAAAAAAGATAGGATAATCCCGGATGATGCTGCCAGTAAGTGAGCATGCTGCGCAAAAGATCGGGCCTTCGAAGAATCGGACTGTCTGATGGTTTTATGCCGCCGATGGTCACATGATTTCCTCCTCCGGTTCCTGTGTGACGACCATCGAGCATGAATTTTTCCGTACCCAGGCGCGACAGGCGAGCCTGCTCGTAGAGCATTTCGATCTTCTTCACCAGATCATCCCAGCTTTCGGAAGGATGAATATTGACTTCGATCACTCCCGGATCGGGGGTTACTTTCAACGATTGTATCCGGGGATCTTCCGGAGGCGGATATCCTTCAAGAATAACGGGCATGGAAAGTTCCCGGGCTGTTGATTCCACGGCCGCAGTGATTTTAAGATAGTGTTCCAGGTAGCTTACGGGCGGGAAAAATATATAAAGCTTACCATCACGAGGCTCCACACAAAAAGCTGTGTAAACAAAATCCGCTGGATTATCGGTCAAAATATCGCTTTTCCCTTGTTCCTTTATATGGTTGAACCGGGGTGTTCGGACCGGGCCGTCTTGATTTTCAGCCATATCCTCGTATTGGCCAATTTCCGGAAAGATTTCAAACTGGGAACGTTCAGGGTGAGGTCTTCTTTTTTCTTCCGGTTGCTGCGGAAGAGATTCCAGTGGAAGACGAAATCCCATGGGAGAGTCGCCGGGTATTAAAAACATGTGTTTTCGCCGGAATCGCCACAGACTGCTTTTCCAGCGATCATTGTCAAAGTCCCAGGCTATGGGAAGAGCCCATCCTGAGGGCTTGCCGATATCGCCGGCAAGCTGTTTCGCCAGTCTTTTTCGCTCGGCAGTGTCTTTCAGATCATAGGACAGCGGGTCAACATCGGCTGGAAGGTTTTCTTCGGCCCACATAAGATAATATACATCTTCATATCCCGGGACAATATTTTCAGGATCGATATGGAGTCGCCGGCAAAGGTTTTCAATAAATTTCCGGGCGTGATCTGCGGTGAATTCATAATCATGGGTTTCATCGGCAAATAGCGTCATGTCTTTCCACACGGCAATGCCGTCTTTTCGCCAAAAACATGACAGGGACCATCGCGGAAGAGGCTCTCCGGGGTACCACTTTCCCTGTCCGTAGTGAAGCATCCCGCCTGGGGAAAAGACCTGGCGAAGCCTCACAATCAAATCTCCGGCCAGTTTCCGCTTATGCTTGCCCAGAGCGGTGATATTCCATTCAGGCGATTCCATATCGTCAATGGATACGAATGTGGGTTCGCCTCCCATGGAAAGCCGGACATCTTTTTTCACGAGATCCTGTTCCACTTTTTGCCCCAGAGCATAAATCGCTTTCCACTGGTCTTCCGAATAGGGTCTGGTGACCCGGGGGTCTTCATGAATGCGACGAACCGTATTATTGAATGAAAAGCGGGTTTCGCATGGATCCGTATAACCGCTAACCGGCGCTGCGCTGATATAGTCGGGGGTGCAGGCAAGCGGGATATGGCCTTCACCGGCAAAAAGACCTGAGGTGGGATCGAGGCCGATCCATCCGGCTCCAGGGATATAGACTTCCGCCCAGGCGTGAAGATCCGTAAAATCGTTCTCCGGCCCCGAAGGACCATCCAATGCTTCCACATCGGCGACAAGCTGTATAAGATAACCTGACACAAACCTGGCAGCAAGCCCGAGCTTTCGTAAAATCTGTACTAAAAGCCATGCCGAATCCCTGCAGGAGCCTGAAGCTTTTTTCAAGGTCTCCTCGCAGGTTTGCACTCCGGGTTCCATGCGAATGGTATAACGAATATCTTCAAAGAGCCGTCTGTTGAGGCTCACTAAAAAAGTGACCGTGTTTTTTGGGGATCTGTCAATTTTCGAAAGCCATTGGTCGAACAGGGGACCTTGTTGACTTGTTTCGAGATAAGGGGTCAGCTCTTTTTGAAGCTGTTTGGGATAGATAAACGGAAAGTGTTCCGAGTCATCTTCCACAAAAAAATCAAACGGGTTGATCACCGTCATTTCAGCAACCAGATCAACCTCGATATAAAGTTCCCTGGTTTTTTCAGGAAATACCACGCGGGCCAGAAAGTTTCCAAACGGGTCCTGTTGCCAGTTGATGAAATGTTTCTTTGGGCGGATGGTCAAAGAATAGGCTTTGATAGGCGTTCGCGAATGTACTGCAGGCCTGAGGCGAAATATATGGGGAGACAGCAAAACCGGACGGTCATACTCATATCTTGTTTGATGATTCACCGCAACGTGAATGGCCATGAAAGCTTCCTTTTCAATAGGTCTTTCAAAGTGGTTCCTCAGAGAAATCTTAAAAAATGATTTCCGGCATTTCCATAGCTCAATATGATTTTCTATTATTTTTCTTTTGTATTGGCAAGAAATTATATCGGCGAACGTGTTGCGGCGTAAAGGGAACCTGCCATAAATCGGGTTTGTTGGATATATTCTCCCCTATTCGGAAATCTTTACTTTCCTGCAATATTTGGAAATCGTCCACGGGAAAAGGCAGACTCTTTCTGAAATGGTTCGGATATCGCGGTGGCGGAAGGATCTGTAAATTCAGAAAAGGACCCTGGGGAAAAAGTCGACTTAAAAAACTGAAAACAGAGCCTAATGCCAATATCCCGGTAATCTCCACACTTCTTTGACGGAATTGCTCCGGGAATTAGATTCAAAGGTTTTTTGATGACCACCATTTTGTTCTGCCAGCATACTTTCCAGAAACCTGACCCGCTGTCTTAATTCTTCCAATTCTTTAATCAGTGTTTCTTTGGTTTTATCCTGATCTTTCATGGCCCCTCCTTGTTGGATTAGTTAGGGGAATTTTTTTTCTTTGCTTAATTATTGGTGTCAGGCGTGATTATAAGTCGTCAGACTATGTTTCCCTCTTCTAAAATAAAAAATTATCTGTTTTTTTTAATAACATCAATCAGGGAAATCCTGATTTTTGAGTTTAATTCAGCGGATACCCCTTTATATTGTCAAAGGTATCGTCGGTTTGCCAATACACGATTTAACTCATGGAACCATAAGACTTCAGCTCATTTAAAATTTTCTTTACATATCCGGACACCTGATAAATAATATCCTCATGATTTTCCGCACAGTCCGAATAAATATTTCCGGTATAGCTTTTACCGGACCGTCGATTTGAAAAAGTTTTGCAGCGTGGGAGATGCATATGTGTTTCAGCAGCTATGATATCGGGGATTTTTATGATGAGATGTTCGAAGCACCTGAAAAGCCTAGACCCGGGGCAATGCTTTTGGCGGATAAAATCAGATCACTGCCCAAAGGAGAAATCCAGCACAGACAGGCCGTGGCTGAAAAAGCACTTTTCGATATGGGAATCACTTTCAGTGTTTATGGCCATCAGGATGGTTCCGAAAAAATCTGGCCGTTTGATATTATACCCAGAATTGTAGAAGCCAAAGAATGGAGCATTATTGAAAAAGGATTAATCCAGCGCATTACGGCGCTGAATCTGTTCATCCATGATGTCTATAACGAGCAGAGGATTATCAGAGACAAGATCATCCCGGCCGACTTGATCGAATCTGCAGAAGGCTATCTCAAGCCGTGCATCGGGTTGAACCCCCCAAAAAACATCTGGTGCCATATTACGGGAACCGACCTGGTCAGAAATGAGCAGGGCCGGTTTCTTGTCCTTGAAGACAATCTAAGATGCCCCTCAGGCGTGTCTTACGTTCTGGCCAACCGAAGGCTGATGAGACGAACCTTTCCTGAAGTCTTTACGGCATCCAAAGTCAAACCCGTGGAGGGATACCCAGCAAAGCTTCTGGATATGCTTCTTTCCATCGCGCCCAAAGGGGTTCCTGAACCTGTAGCCGGGCTTCTTACCCCTGGCATTTACAATTCCGCATACTTTGAGCATTCCTTTCTTGCCCATGAAATGGGAATTGAACTGGTGGAGGGAAGAGACCTGGTTGTTGCCGATGGGTTCGTCTGTATGAAAACCACTAAGGGGCTGAAAAAAATCGATGTGATTTACCGAAGGATCAATGATGATTTTCTCGATCCGGAGACCTTCATGCCCGAGTCTCTCCTGGGAGTTCCGGGAATCATGGAGGTCTACAGGCAAGGGAGGATATCGCTGGCCAATGCTCCCGGAACCGGAGTTGCCGATGACAAGGTCATTTACGCTTTTGTGCCCCAGATGATCAAGTATTATCTGGATCAGGATCCGATCATTGAAAATGTTCCCACCTTTTTGTGCGGGCTGGAGAAAGACAGAAAATATGTTCTGGACAACCTGGGGAAACTTGTCATTAAATCCGCCAATGAATCCGGAGGTTATGGCATGCTTATCGGCCCTGCCTCCAGCAAATCCGAGCAGGAAGCATTTGCCGAAAAAATTAAAACCAACCCGCGGAATTTTATTGCGCAACCGACCATTTCCCTGTCACGCGTTCCGGTCATAGCCGGTGATTTTTTTGAGGGCCGTCATGTGGACCTCAGGCCCTATATTGTTTACGGTGACGACATTTATGTGCTTCCCGGAGGACTGACCCGCGTTGCTCTGAAAAAAGGATCGCTTGTGGTCAACTCTTCCCAGGGAGGAGGCAGTAAAGACACATGGGTTGTGGATGAATCCCTTCAGGATATCCAAACCCAGAGTCAAGCCTGGAGCTGAACCCCATGAGGTAATATATGCTAAGCAGAGTTGCAGATTCTCTATATTGGATGACACGCTATCTGGAGCGTGCCGAAAATATCTCGCGATTTATCGAGGTCAACTGGCACCTGACCCTCGAGCAGCCTGATCAGGAATTCAGGGACTGGGGAGCACTGGTCAGTACCACCGGAGATACCCATCTTTTCCTCAAACGCTATGATCTTTACAACCGCCGCAATGTCATCAATTTTCTTTTGTTTGATACCACTTATCCCCACTCGGTTATCTCCTGCCTTCGCGCTGCCCGGGAAAATGCCCGCACTATCCGTGAATTTCTTTCCGTGGAAATGTGGGAACAAATCAATATTTTTTATCACATGCTTGAAAATGCCGGCAAAAATCAAAAATCCGTGTGCGAAAATCCCGATGATTTTTGCCGGCATGTTAAGCTTCGGGGAATGACCATCAGCGGAACATTAAGTGAAACGATTCTTCATGGTGAAGGATGGCATTTTTCCCGCCTGGGCCGATACCTGGAGAGGGCGGACAAAACCACCCGTATTCTGGATGTCAAATATTTTATTTTCATGTCGGAATCCGATTATAACAATCTGACCTATGATTATGTCCGATGGGCCGGGCTTTTAAGGGCATGCGGCGGCCTGGACGCCTACCGCCAGAAATACGGACGGATTATCCCTCCAAATGTGGTGGAATTTCTGTTTTTTGAGCCAAATTTTGCCCGATCGGTTCTTCACTGCCTGAAGCAGGCCCGCAGTTCCCTTCACGCCATCACAGGAACACCCTTGGGAGAATTCCACAATAATGCGGAAAAACTATTGGGAAAGTTGTATGCCGATATTGCCTATGGTGAAATCGATGAAATTTTTGAAACAGGCATCCATGCATTCACCGACAATCTTCAGCTTCGAATGAATGATATTCATGAGGCCATATGGGAAGCATTCTTCCATTAAACTCAATCAGGCGATTCCGATGCCATCAAGCTTCCGGCATCATCACGGCAAATTTCCACAAGGAATACAAAAAGCCATGCTTTTGCATCGATCGCCAAAGCATGGCTTCGCTACAAAGCCGACCCGTTTCATGCATGATCGATATGATCAGGTTTTAATACACCGGTACCAATGCATATCCTTTTGACTGATACCCCAATGAAGATATCCATCCGTTATCCACGCGGGAAATTAAAGGCGTTACGGTTTCAAGATCTACTTTAAAGAAATCGGCTGCAAACGAACAGATTTCCATACGAATACCATCGTCGGCCATGGCTTGGATGACCTGGTCCATTTCTTCCAAATATTTTTTTTGTTCTGCTGAAAAACTATCTCGGGTACTTGTCAAAAGCTTTACCGACCCTGCCATGAAAACCACCACAAAGTCAGGCTTTTCGGTGACGGCTCTTATGGCTTTATCTTTGAAGGTGTCATGCAGCAATTTGATATGAACCAGGGCATACTCCGGGTTTCCATCCCTGAAATCAAAAACCGTCTTTACGGATTTGACATCCTTCAAGGCCTTGTACTCTCCTGCAATCACCCCGGAATTAAAGGTTAATATTAAAGCTATAATCAGCAAAATAACGGATAACCTGGATTTTGTTTTCATAGAAATACCTCCTTATTCAAACCCATATGGGCAATTCCTTATCGGAAAATGTTTTCTTTATAAGCGGCCCACCCGGCTGTGCCGGGTCCGAACCGGTAAACAAAAAGGTGTCAGTGTTCAGGTTTCAGGACTGGTTCCGGACTGTTGGATCGGTTCCCTGAACATTGGATCGGTCTCTGAAACCTTTTCACCTAAAAGCGTTCCACTCAGCATGCAGAGCCCCAGCCGGCAAGTAACATGTTTCATGTGGTTCCTGTTCTTTCGTCATTCCGGCGAAGCCTGTCCTGGGCTTGAACCGGGAGCTGGAATCCAGGGATTGTGGTTCTGGACTCCGGCCTCCGCCGGAGAGACGGAACCATTTTACTTAATGCAACAAGTCACTGCGCGTCGCTCCCTCAGAATGACATGCAAGAAACCGTTGTCGGCCATGGATGCTCGTATTAAATAGTACCTTAACTTGACGCCAATGAGCGAAAGCTGGAATCCATTTTTATAGCGGTACCCATGGATAGTGCCTGAAGGCTTCACTTTGCACTCGGCTCCCGGTTCAAGCCCGGGACAAACTTCGCCGGAATGACGACTACATGTCGGTAAAATCGCACAGTTTTGGTATCGATGAACTCAATTCATCAATGGTGCCAGCGCGGTTTGAATGCGCTGAAGTTGCTCGTTGGTGGTCAATTCTTCGATCAATTTTTTAAATCGCGGGTGCTCAACACCCGAAAAAATGTACTGCCACCGATAAGCTTTTAGTACCCCGGATTTTAACCGGGCAATCTCATTTTCAGAAAATTTCCTGTCGCAGACCTTTAAAAAATATTCCACATCAGCCGCGCTTTGCATTTGGAGAATCCCGTCCACATCGGCGACAATACCAATAAGTTCGTTAACCGCCTTATCCCTTTGCTCAGGGGAAAGCCTTCGATCTTCCCGAGGCCATTCAAGCTCATCCATGATCGCATGGGTGGTCTCTTCTTTCCAGTGGTACAAAAAGAGATCCTTGTAAAGTTCGGAAAGATTCTCATCCGGTTCGATACTCTGCTTGTAATGTTCCTGGGTGAAAAGTTCGATTTCAAGAATCAACGCCAGTACGGCCCAGGTGGAATTTTTCAGTACCGCTTCCGCAACCGCGTTGGGGTCCGGCAAAAAGGTATATCCCTCTGGCATTCCTTTGGCCATCAATATCTCCACACGCCTGAAAAGATCCTGATGTTTGATTTCCTCATCACAAAACCGAATCAGGGCTTCAAGCGCGATCTGATCCCCAAGCCAATGATCACGGGTTAATTGCAGAATTTTGGCGGTGATAAACCGCTCCACAAAGCCGAACATATTGGCATAGGTTCTTCCCTGAATCTGGCTGAGAAATCTCTTTTCATCAGCAGTCAAAAAATCGAGCCGGTCAACCTGTGAAATACCATCCGGTAAAAATTTCTGGGAAAAATCAAATTCCCGGCCCCGGATCACATCTTTGTCGATATCCCACCGAACCCGCTTGGATACTTCGATACATTTGGCATAGCGATCATGATCTGTGGTACTGGGTGATGGCTGCATGATTTTATTCTCCTTGGGTTAATGGTTGTCGTCCCTGTGAAATCCGAAAAAGCTCCGGGTTTCGGATGAACCTTCGCTAAGGATAAAGAGGATGCCTTTCTGAGGAGATTTACCCGGAAATTCGATCTTTGGATTATTATCCCTGGCCGATGAAAATTTTTTCATTTTCGCCGGCATGTGTAATCTATTAATTGTGACCTGACTTTTTTGCTAATTTAAACAGATTCCGTTGCAATGTCAATAAACCGGTGATCACTTTGTGGTTGCGTTGAACTTGCCTTCCTCCTTCGTTTTGAACTTGTAAAAATTCCTTGCAAGTTGCCGTCTCGTACAGCTCTTCTTCCTGAAAGATGTTTTTAACTAAAATGATCGATTTAAATTGCAGAAATCTCTTAACGTCATACCTGCGAAGGCCGGTATCTTGTCTGATGGTTTTATTCTATGGATAGCGTATGATGGGTTCACTTCATGCCCGGCTTTCGATGGAATGACTGATGGCGGCCGTCCACAGTCTGGTGGATCAAGAGTTCGAAGCGGAGTGGAGTGTCAGGTATATAAAAGGTGAACCGATCTGTTTTGCATATGGCAGCGCTTGTTGTGTCGTAGTGTAAGGTTCTATCGCATAGCGTTTCGCTTCAACGATGGCAGGCGTTCGTCCGCGGAGGTCCATCAAGATATAGTCAGTGCGACTAGTAGGTATCTCATCGCTGCATTTGGCTTTCCGAGCGGGGTTGAACCCATAGGGCCCAAAGGGGTCAGAAACCACCCACAATGTGTCATGAATAAAAACCTCAGTGAGTACCTAAGACTTGTCGAATACCTGACCGCCAGTCTAAGGCCTTTGTTTCAAGATGAATCGAACCCTTGACAGAAAAGATATTTGACGTTAAATTTATGAAAAATGTCGCATTCAAGATTTAACAGGAGTATGAAAATGGAACTGGCAGTCCTTGAAAAAGTGTTAGGGGGCAAAAAAGTCCTTCGCAAACGCATTAAAAGCCGGATGGACTTAGTTGACCTGAGCAACCGCGGCGTGACAAAAGATGCTTTATCAAACCTGGCAAAATTTCTTTCCTGTTCCGTCAAACAGATCGCTCAACTCCTTCCGGTAACCGAACGAACCATCCAAAGATACACACCGGATAAACCCTTTAATCCGATAGTGTCCGAGCAGATACTTCAAATCGCAGAAGTGGCTGCAAAGGGTTCTGAAGTATTTGACAGCAAAGACAAGTTTTTGTCATGGATGAATCTTCCGAATAAAGCTCTGGATAACAAAACACCGATGAGTTTATTAAAATCAAAATTTGGTACTGAATTGGTTCTGGATGAACTTGGACGAATTGAGCATGGTGTATTTTCCTGATGCAGGTTTACCGAATAGCAAAAAATCAATATCTTAAAGACCTGTCAGGATTAGGAGCCAGGCTTTACGGAGGAAGATGGAATCATAAAGGCACCAGCATGATCTACACTTCGGAGAGCCGGGCGTTGGCCACGGTTGAGTTTCTGGTTCACGTGCCGTTATCCCTAGCACCCTCTGATCTTGGTTTGGTCACCATTCAAATTCCTGATGAAATCACCCCGAAAGAGATCGCGATATCCGCCTTACCTGGTGACTGGAGAGATTATCCGGCACCTTCAAAGCCGGCTGAGATCGGAACAGAATGGGCAACAAAAAATGAATCTCTGTTACTCAGGGTGCCTTCGGCAGTCGTTGACCATGAATTCAACATCCTAATCAACCCGTTTCATCCGGATATGAACCAGGTGACTATCCTGCAAATTGAAACTTACACTTTCGACAAGCGCCTGTTGCGATGATTTGCCGGAAAGAAAGGTGTGACCATGATTCAAAATTCATCAAAAAGATGGTGGCTCTTCCAATTGCCTGTTTGGGCCGTGATCCTGTTGCTTGTCTCCTGTGCAGCAGATCCGGTGGTCACTCAAAGCAGCAGAAAGCTGACGGATAACGGAACGGTAACATATTCCGGGAATATTCCCTGCGCTGATTGTGCAGGCCGGAGTATTGTCCTGACGCTTTTTCCCGATCATTTGTTTCGGATGCGACAGACCTACCTAGGTGTTTTAAACGGACAGGATAAGGATTTTTATGATCTTGGCCGATGGATTCTCGACAATGGCAGTGACCGTCTGAGGCTCTATGGCGGGAAAGAAAATTTTCAGTATTTCAGGGTCCTGGGTCCCGACCGTCTGAGAATGCTTGACATAAAAGGCGATGAGATTGATTCAAAACTCGACTATGAACTGACCCGTCAGCAGGATATCGATTTAGTGGAAGGGCCAGTGGTGATGAACGGAATGTATATGTACATGGCCGACGTGGCAGTATTTAAGGAATGTATTACCGGAAAAAGCTATCCGGTGCTGTTGGAAGCCGACCATCTTGCACTTGAACGGGCCTATCTTTCCATGAGGATTCAGCCTGGCGAATCAATTCCAGTGACTTTCAAAGGCCGTTTTGTTCAGCGAATACTCGAACCGGGCCTTCCGGTTCGTGAACACCTGATCGTAGAACAATTTGAACAGGTGTTGCCCGGAAAAACCTGCCCGAACATGACCTCTGATACCGGCTTGTTTGAAACCCATTGGTATCCGGTGGAAATTGGAGGCAAATTTTTTTCCTTAGAATCCAATCAACGCGAGCCCTATTTTGTACTGTCCGGTCATGACCATCGTGTGACCGGTTTTACCGGATGCAACCGGCTAACCGGAAGTTTTGAGCTGGATGAAGGATTGCTTCGGTTTGTAGATATGGCTACAACGAGAATGGCATGTCCATCACCTGCCATGGAAGTTGAAATGCGATTTGTCAGTGCGTTGAATGCGGTAAAATCATATTACATCACGGGTAATACACTTGAGCTGACAGATGCCAACAGAGTGGTACGGATGCGACTGAAAGCCAAAAATTTTCAATAAGTTCGTGACAACCGATTCTGGATTCCTTCCGGAATGGCCGGATGGAATCCAAAACTTTACGATGGCTATTTTCGGCTATCCTTGGCTTCCCTCATCCGTTTCAGAATATCAATGGCCTCTTTCTGCCCCTGATACATCCGGCACATCTCAATGACCATACCTGAAAACTGGGCCAGTGCCTGCACAAAATTGACATCCGAAAGAGTCAATCGTTTTTAATTTTCAATCAGGGCTGTTGGGTTTTGGGCTATTGATTCATAATAATCGCTGGCTCAAATTAACAGCGATTACAACGAAAAGCGCACAATATGCTGCCATAATAATCGGTTCGTTGACACGAGGCGAAAACATATTATAATTTGCGCATATATTTAACTGAAAGGAGATTCCGTATGTTGCAAGCAGAGAATTCAAAACCAGTCGATGAATCGTCCTCGTGCAACATCCTGCATCCGGCAACCGTTCGGAAAGTGTCAGCGCAGATGCCGTCGGAGGCTGTATTAGACAACCTTGCGGATCTTTACAAGCTTTTTTCCGACAAAACCCGTGTAGGAATTTTGTGGGCGCTGAGTCTGTCCGAGATGTGCGTCTGCGACCTGAGCTTGCTGCTGAAGGTAAAGCAACCCGCTTTGTCTCAGCATCTGAAAAGCCTCCGGCAAATGCGCCTTGTCCAACCGCGACGCGCGGGAAAAGTGATTTATTACAACCTGGTGGACGACCATATAAAAACGGTGCTCGAAACCGGCCTGCAACACATCGACGAACCTGTTTGAGCAAACGAGGTATTCGTATGACCAAGGCCTATCAAATAAAAGGATTGGACTGCGCAGCTTGCGGAGCAAAGATCGAAAAGGCGATCAGGCAGTTACCCGGCGTATCTCACGCGGTAGTGGATTTCGCAAATCTGCGCCTTCACCTGGAAACAAACAACCTGGACAATGTGATCGACAAAATCAAAAGCATTGACCCCGGCATAGATGTCCTGTCCGCCGAAGACACCGTCTCCAAAGTTGCAACCTCGGAAACTGTATTCGAAAAAAAACGGGAAATCGGCATCATTGTCTTATCGCTGGTCCTGTTGGGCATTCACGCAATTTTCGAAGAACGTTTTCACGAATCTGGCCGGATAGCCCTTGACTACGGTATTGCCTTGGCCGCCTATTTTTTGGCCGGTGCAAACGTCTATGTCAATGCTTTCAAAACCATTCACAGAGGAGATTTTTTCGATGAAAACGTATTAATGGTGATTGCTACGGCGGGAGCGATCGCTATCCACAGTCTTTCGGAAGCGGTCGGAGTGATGATATTTTTCAAGGCAGGGGAATTTCTGCAAAACCTGGCTGTTTCACGTTCTCGCGGATCGATTCGTGCCCTGCTTGCATCCAAACCGGACCGGGCGAATTTGGAATCCTCCGAGGGCCTGCTTCAGGTGCCGCCTGAAAAGGTACGGGTCGGAGAGACAATCGTGGTAAAGCCCGGTGAAAAAGTTCCGCTCGACGGGCAAGTTCTTGCAGGACGGTCCAGCCTGGATACATCGGCATTGACAGGCGAATCGGTCCCTTTGAACGCCGAAGTCGGCGACAGCCTGATGGCGGGTATGGTCAATTTATCGGCTGTTTTGAAGCTCAGGGTGACAAAGCCCTTTAATGAATCGTCCATTGCCAAAGTACTCGAACTTGTCGAGAACGCCTCGGCCCGGAAAGCAACGACTGAAAAATTCATTACGAGTTTTGCCAGATGGTATACCCCTGTGGTGGTGGCAATAGCTGCCGGTATCGCTTCTCTTCCGCCTATGGTATTGCCCGATGCCGATTTCAGGACATGGATATATCGCGCCCTCGTGGTTTTAGTAATTTCCTGCCCGTGTGCACTCGTGATCAGCATACCGCTTGGATATTTCGGAGGTATCGGGAAAGCCTCCCGCAAAGGCGTACTGGTCAAAGGGTCTAATTTCCTTGATGTATTGTCCAAAGTCAAAACGGTCGTGTTCGACAAAACCGGGACCTTGACCCGCGGCGACTTTTCAGTCCAAAAAGTTGTGCCCGCGAACGGATATGACAAACGGAGGCTTCTGGAATTTGCTGCGCTTGCGGAAATGCATTCCGGTCATCCGATCGCAAAGTCGATCGTTGCCAAGGCGGAGGAAAAAGGACTGAAGCTGGACAGCGCGTTGGTGGCCGAACATGTGGACCTGACCGGCAGAGGTGTCATGGCCATAGTTGATGGTTACGAGGTGCTTGTGGGGAGTGACGGACTTCTGCATCATCGGAAGATCCGCCACGGTGTTTGCGACCTGGAGGGAACTGCCGCCCATATTGTGATAGACGGGAAGTATGCTGGGCGCATTATGATCGGAGATTCGATCAGAGAGGATGCAGCGCAAGCGATTTCGCAATTGCGCGGCATGGGTATCAAGCGCATTGAAATGTTCACAGGCGATAATCGCTGCACCGCGGAAGCGGTGGCCAGGTTACTGGGAATAGACGCGGTCCATGCGGAACTGCTTCCGGAAGACAAGGTGCGCTTGCTTGAAGAAATCCAGGAAGCGACCGATCATGGCGGCAAAGTAGCCTTTGTCGGGGACGGTATCAATGACGCTCCGGTGATTGCTAGGGCGGACGTCGGTATCGCCATGGGATGTCTTGGTTCGGATGCGGCCATTGAAACGGCCGATGTGGTTCTCATGACCGGTTCTCCTCTGAAAATGGTCGATGCGGTTGATATTGCCCGCAAAACACGAACTGTCGTTTGGCAGAACATTGCAATGGCGCTTTCCATTAAAGTAATTTTCGTCGTCCTTGGAACGATGGGAATGGCCTCCATGTGGGAGGCGGTTTTTGCCGATATGGGTGTGACTCTTGCCGCGATAGTGAACTCAACGCGCGGCATGATCCGGTGATTTCAAAATTCACAGGCTCACGGTGAATTTATTTTGTGTAAAATTTATATGGATATATTTTCCGTGACCAATCACCTGTATGTCGAATACCTGAACCAGGCTTCATCCATGGGTTACCCCGGGTTTCGGTATTCTCCGATGCGCAGTTTCAGCTTAATTTCTTCTACAAGGCAGAATAAAACAGGAACAGTGAACATGGTCAGCAGGACCAGGCTCATGCCCCCGACACTGGGTATTGCCATGGGGATCATGATGTCGGCTCCACGGCCGGTGGAGGTCAGCACGGGCAAAAGTGCCAGAATGGTCGTGGCACTGGTCATCAGGCAGGGCCTGACACGGCGAAGGCCCGCTGCGAGAGTGGCTTCGCGAAGTTGGGCTACGGTTTCGGTGCGGCGTTTATCAAAGCTTTGTTTTAGATAAGTTGCGATCACCACACCGTCGTCGGTGGCGATACCAAATAAGGCCAGAAAACCGACCCAAACCGCGACACTGAGATTGATGGCATGAAGCTGAAAAAGCTGACGCATGTTGACGCCGAAGATTTCGAAGTTGCCGAACCAGTCCTGGCCATAAAAATAGATCATGACAAACCCGCCGGCCCAGGCAACGGCAATCCCGCTGAAAACAATCAGGGTTGTGGTTACCGACCTGAACTGGAAGTATAGAATCAGGAAAATAATCATCAATGATACCGGCAAGATGATCTTAAGGGTGCGAGCCGCCCGGAGCTGGTGTTCGTAGCTGCCCGCAAATTTCCAGCTGACACCCGGCGGAACGATCAATTCACCTGATTCGATCCGGGCATTGAGAAAGTCCCTCACTTGCTCGACCACTTCCACCTCTGCAAGACCGGGTTGCGGACCGAAAGTGACGTAAGCGGTCAGAAAAGTATCCTCGCTGCGAATCATTTGAGGTCCCCGGGTGTAGCGTATATCCGCCACTTCACCGAGTGGAATCTGGGTCCCGTCCATAGTGGGGACAAGTATACGTCTGATGGAATCCGGATCACCGCGAAGTTCACGGGGATAACGAACACGAACCGGGTAACGCTCTCTTCCTTCCACTGTGGTGGTGATGGTTCGACCGCCTATAGCCACGGTGATGATATCCTGCACATCCGTGATATTCAATCCGTATCGGGCAATGGATGTGCGGTCGATTTCGATTTCGAAGTAGGGCTTGCCCACCACCCGGTCGGCATTCACCGTGGCGGCATTGACCGATGGAACCTGTCTGACGAGACGTTCCATTTGCACAGCCATCCGGTCCAGTGTGGTCAGATCGGGAGCCCGAAGCTTGATTCCCATGGCGGCACGCATACCGGTCTGAAGCATGACAAGGCGCGTTTCAATGGGTTGAAGCTTCGGAGCACTGGTGGTGCCGGGAATATGAGCCGCCTTAACGATTTCATCCCAGATATCCTGGGGATTGCGAATGTGATCCCGCCATTGCCTGAAAGGCCGGCCTGAGGGATCCGGGATCAGCCGGCCATGATCATCGTAAACAAATTCGCCCTTAGGCCTGTCATATTTGAAATTGATCCGGCGACCGGCTTCATCAGTGATGTATTCGGGTTTATAATCGATTACCGTCTCAATCATGGAGACCGGAGCCGGATCCAGGGCACTCTCGGCCCGTCCGATTTTTCCGGTGACATTTTCCACTTCAGGTACGGAGGCAATGGCCATGTCCTGGTATTTTACCACCTCAAGGGCTTCTCCCAGGGAAGCATGGGGCATGGTTGTGGGCATCCACAGAAAAGACCCTTCATCCAGCGGAGGCATGAACTCACGCCCCAGGCCCGGAAACTCATGTGAGACCCACACCCACGGAGAACTTGCTCGGATGGTTTGCGGATCTATTCCCACCCGTTTGGCTGTCGCAGGAATAAAACCGAACACGCGGTCAAACCCCACCCAGACACTTCCACCCAAAAGCACCAACAGAAGGGGAATAACCAGAAAAATCATTTTATGGTTAAGGCAAAATCGTAGAATAGGGGCATATACATACTGAAATGCCCAAAATAGCCCGAGCAGGCCTCCGACGAGGAAAATCACGAAAATGGCGTTTCGGACAAACCCGCGTTCAGGTCCTAATGGCTCCCATACCGTCGTGAGAATCCATCCAACGGCAATTACGGCAATAACGACGGCAATCCATGGTGCAAATGCGGCGATTCTTTCTGAAACACCGTCGATTTGTTCAAGGCTTTTCCGGAGTTTTACCGGAAGATGGTCACTAAACAAATGAACAAGCACGATCATCAGAAAAATCAGGCCGGCGATCCATATCAAAGTCCAATTTTGTCCGATACCTATAACGGTTATCCCTATGGCCGCCATGAATAATCCATAAAGCAGCATCCTGCGAGTTTGCTGCCAATTGATGCGGCCGGCCACCATCACGTGAACCGCCGCCGGCACCACGGTCAGAGCGGCGATGACTGCGCCGATCAAAACAAACGTTTTGGTGAAGGCCAGGGGAGTGAACATTTTGCCTTCGGCACCCGTCATGGTGAATACTGCCAGAAAACTGATCACGGTGGTGCTGATGGCTGTGAGAATGGCCGAGCTTACTTCTGTCGTTGCCCGGTAGACAACCTCTATCCGCGGTTCATTCGCGGGTGCTTCCTTCAAATGTTTAAGGACGTTTTCGGTGACAATAATGCCCATATCCACGATGGTGCCGATAGCAATGGCAATACCTGCCAGAGATACGACATTGCTGTCCACCCCGAACAGTTTCATGAAAATAAAGCATATCAGCACCGCCAACGGCAGCATGGCGCTGATGACCACGGAGCTGCGCAGGTGAAGTACCATTACGATAACGACAAGGATGGTGACGAGTATCTGCTGGACAAGAGCATCGTTGAGAGTACCCAGTGTTTCATGAATCAGGCCGGTGCGATCATAGAAAGGAACGATTTTAAGTTGGCTGATCGTCACCCAATCCGGCCATACCTCGCGTGAATTTGCTCTCAGCCAGTTGAGCCACCCTTCATGGTTAAGGATATGGGAGTCAGCAAATGCAAATGCGTCAAAGCCTTTATTTTCCGCAAATTGTTCCACCTGGGCAGGAGTCGTTTTCATCCAGTCGATCACGGCTTTGGAGGGCAGGCCGGGACTGATTTCGGATATCTTGTCCTTGACGTTGTTGATGGCCTCCAACGGATTGAACCCTTCCCGAACCACCACAACACCACCGACTGCTTCAGCCCCCATTTGGGTCAGAACCCCTCTTCTTTCGGCCGGCCCCAAGGCTACCACCGCCACATCACGGACACGAATGGGAATACGGCCATCTCCCACATCAACCACGGCTTCTTCCAGGTCTTCAAGGTTCTTTATGAATCCCACGCCGCGCAATAGATACTCAACACGGTTGATCTCGGTCACCCCGGCACCGACATCGAGATTGCTCCCGGCAACGGCCGTAAACACCTGGTTTAGTGATACACCATATGCACGCATGGCATCCGGATCAACATCCACCTGGTATTCCTGCACATACCCGCCGATGGAAGCGACTTCGCTGATTCCCGTGGCTGCCAGAAGGCCGTATCGGACGTACCAGTCCTGGACACTGCGGATTTCATGAAGATCCCATCCACCTACAGGTGCATTTTGCGGATCTCTTCCTTCTAAAGTGTACCAGAAAATCTGTCCCAGAGCGGTGGCATCGGGCCCCAGTGCAGGTTGAACACCTTCGGGAAGCAGGCCTGCCGGAAGACTGTTGAGTTTTTCGAGGATACGCGATCGCGTCCAATAGAACTCCGTGCCATCCTCAAAGATCAGAAAGACCATGGAGAATCCGAAACTCGACAGGCTGCGTACCTCCCTGACACCAGGAACACCCAGGAGGGAGACGGTCAGGGGATATGTGACCTGATCCTCGACATCCTGCGGTGATCGCCCGGCCCACTCGGTAAAAACGATCTGCTGGTTTTCGCCGAGATTTGGAATCGCATCCACCGGCACAGGGTTTCGCGGAAGCCAGTCGATCCGCCAGTCGAAAGGCGCAACCGCAAGGCCGGCAAAGCCGATCAGCAGAACCAATAGAATCACCACTAGTTTCTGTTCAAGAAAGAATCGGATTGCGCTATTCAAAGAGGATCGTTGATCGTTCATCTCTTTACTTTTCAGTGATCGTGGGTATCAGGTTCAACAAGCGTTTCCGCGATTTCACCGCAGGTCAGCATTGCAGCTCCGAAATAGGGGTTTGTTATATTTTCTTGAGGCTGAAGCCAGTACCCCTTACGTCCCTGGACCATAGGGCACACGGCTCTGTAGACCGGGCCTGTCTGTTCCACGCCAAAAGTCCGCACAGCTTCCGTCAGTGCATCACTGAAAGATTCAAAATGCTGGCGTTGCACGGAAAGATCCTCGGCTTCCATAAATGCCGACAATGAATCATGCATGGTTTTGGCCATAGGGTTCCATTGTTGCCGAGCATTGCCAAGCCGGTCCGGTTCAATCTGGTGCATCATTTCATCAGCCTGCCGGGCAGCCTTCCGCGCTGCTTGAATATCATCACCCGCCAGAGCCTTCACAAGGTCAAAGTTGACCAGCACAAGGCGGCCAAGTTGTACCCTGAATGATGAGGGTACCTGGGTTGTTTGAGCAACCGTTTGTCTCGGAGGTTCTGCGGCATGAGCCGCGGAGGGTCCATGATCATGCGCCGGAGGCGGCCCTCCTTCAGGCTGCATCATGCTGGGGCGGCCGCGAATCTGAAGCTCCGAATCGATTTTGAAACTTCCATGGGTAACGACCAAATCACCTTCGTTCAACCCCTTACGCACAATATACCATCCCCCTACCCTGGGACCCAAAACAATGTCTCGAGGCTCAAAGGTCGGTTGTTCCGTTTCAGGTACCCGCACATATACCACCGCACGTTCACCGGTAACCAGAGGTGCCGTGACCGGGATTACCAGCGGCACGTCACCGGCCTGCATTATCGGTTTTTTTTCTTTGGTAGCTGCATGATCCTGATGATTTTTATGTCCGACTTTCGGTTTACCTCCGGCCTGATTCCCCTCCAAACCCGCTTCAATAAAACCTCGGACGAACATACCCGGTTTCAAAAGGCCGTCAGGATTCGGAATGTCTACCCGGACACCAAGGGTTCTGGTGCGATCATTCAAAATCGGATCGATAAAGGACACGGTTCCCTCGAAATTTTTGCCGGGGTGGCTTTGTGTGGTGAAGATCGCTTTCTGACCGATTGTCATCCACTGAAGGTCGGACTCATAAACCTCCAGCTGGACCCACAGATGGGAAAGATCAGCGAGCCTGTAAATCGGCTGGCCGGTTTCCACATAGTCTCCCGTCGATGCCAGCCTTTCGATGACTATTCCGCTGGAGGGAGCGGGAATGATCAAGCGATCATCAACATGTCCCTGCTTTTCAATGCGTTTGATCTGATCTTCACCAAGACCCAGCAGGCGAAGGCGATCAAATGAGGCGTCAACAGTCATCATCGTGGTGTCGAGAACCACACCGCTCCCACTCTTTTTCAGCTCCTCAGCGGTTCGAATGGTTTGCAGAAACTCTTCTTGTGCCGCAATCAGTCTAGGGCTGTAAATTTCAACCATGGGCCGGCCCTTCCGAACATTGGTACCGGTAAAATCAACATACAGCCTGTCCAATCGTCCGGGCACCCAGGCGGAAATTGTCCGAAGACGCGTCTCATCATAGCCGAGCCGTCCGTAAAGTCTCACCGGTACAACCATCCGACGCCCTTCAACCGGCCAGAGCTGAATCTGCATCAGGGCAACGGCTCTCTCGCTCAAACGCAACCGGGGAAGCTCACTTTCCATATCCGGATCCTCATCAACAGGAACGGGAATCAGGTCCATACCGCATATTGGGCATTTATCGTCGGGGTTGGGTGACCTGATCTGCGGATGCATGGAACAGGTGTACATCTGTTGGATGCCTTTTTCAGCGGATGTCGTTTCGGTAATTGATAAAGTTGATTCCACATGCTTGTGGCTGGCCGTACCAAAAATCAGCCAGCCCATCAGAAAACCAACCAGGCCGACCAAAACGGGTGTGGTAAATATGACGATTTTTTTCCAACGATTATTTGAGAAGGTCATGGTTTTTACCTTTCGTTATCCAAATCCGGATCATGACCCACCAGGGTCTGAACCCGGATGAATGCCTGTGAACGGTCGGCGAAAGCGCGTTCATGAGCCAACGAGAACTCTAACAAGACACGCTGTGCGTCAATCAGGTCGGAAAATCCTGATTCGCCCGCCCGGTATGCCGATTCTGTAACTCTTAATGATTCAGAAGCTTTGGGCAATAAGGTGCCGCCGTAAAGTTCGACCTTACGATGGCTGTCCCGGTAATTGAAGAGTGCCCGTTTAAGTTCGGCTTCCAAACTATTTTCCCGGCTCCGCAGCTCTCGGGTCGATTCGGCAAACCGTGCCGTCATTTCATGGATACCGGCCTGGTATTTTTTTCTCCAGATTGGAAGATTGACCGATACGATTAAAGAGAGCATGTCCGAACCGCCACCGTCCATTGAGGCCATGCGGGCGCTGCCGTCGCGGGCATACTCGACTCCGAACTCAAAGTCCGGAAAATAATCTTTGTGCGCCAGTTCAATGGCATGACCCTGTTTTGCCGTATCATGTCTTGTAGCCGCAAGCTCGGGATTACTCTCTTTTGCTAAGGCTATCCACTGTTCGTCGGAATAGTCGGCCGGATCAAAAACCGTTTGAGCCGATGATTCGGCGGTCACGGGCGGCAGGTAAGCCTTCCCAGACCTTCCCAATACCGCATTCAGTTCGGCGATTGCCACCCCAAGTAAATCCTCAAGGGAATTGACCTGATCCTCCACGCGGCCGATTTCGACCTGGGCACGATTGACATCCGACAGACCGACCGTCCCTGCGCGATACATTGCTCTGGCGACCGATTCCAGCCGAATGAGCAGTTCCAGGTTCTCACGGGCAATGGCAATGGCTTGATGAAGGTAGGCATATTCAAAATATGCACGGCCCACCTGATCAATGAGTTGTAAGCGAACCGCCTCGAATCGCCTGGCTTCGGCATGGGCTTCTTCCAGGGCAACGTTGCCGCTTAGTTTTAATTTGCCGAACCAGGGAAACATTTGTGAAATCGAGTAACGCTCCCCCATGTATTCCGCACTCCCGTCCACCTGATCGATCACGATTCCGAATGAGACTCGAGGGTCAGGCAGTGTCTTCACCTGTGGCACCCGTTCCAAAGCTGCTCTCCAGCGATAAAAGGCGGCTTCCAGATCCGGATTGTTTCGCACCGCATATCGCAAGTAGTCGTCAAAAGTCGCATCTTCTGGAAAGCGGGTCTCCGGTTCGCCTTGTTGGAGCGGTTGGGCAGCCATTTGCAGATCAATATTCCGTCCAGAGTACAACTCCTTATCTTTTTCCAACCATTGCCCGAATAATTCCTTTTCAGCATGTTTCTCCGATGGACCGGCGCATCCGGTCATAAATAATGTTAATGTCGCCGTAATCACGGATGTGCAAACTATGGTCATCCATCGTAGATACCTCGTCTTGGGAACCTTCGAGTTGTTCTCAATTATTATCATGGTCAGCAGATCCTTTCGTATCTTGGAATCTCCAATTGAAAAACCCGATGATTTGGTCTGGTATAGAGCTGAATAAAACGATAATGTAAAGTGTAACAGGCTTTTTGTTTGGTTTTGAAACGTGTTGAAATAATTATTACTATATATAATTCCACTATTGTAATATTTCAATGAAATGTTGTAACTTGACAGTACAAAGTTCTTTGTCATGCCGGACTTGATCCGGCATCCAGAAAACCCAGATTCCTACATCCATCTGGATTCCAGCCTTTGCTGGAATGACGACACAATAAAAACGATAATAATTAATTCCAATTGCTTATGAGAGCTTAAGACTGTCAAGGTTGTAATATTTCAATGAAAATTCAACCAGGGAATCTTCCATGTCTCAATTGTGCTTTGTGGAAACTAAGTTAACAGAAGATATCCTGAGGCTGTTCATGGCTTATTTTGCTCTTTGTGACCGGGGGTGTTGGCTGGAAGGGTGATAACTATCTCTGGTAAGCCCTTTAAGCATGAGTGGTTTAACATATTTATCCGCATAAAATAAAAGGAGTTTATTCGTGAAACCTTTGATCATTGCCCTGATGCTGGGTATCATGACCGTCGGCGCTGTGGTAGGCTTTGGCCTGTACGATGTAGCCGCAGACCGGCCGCACTGGAATTCCACGAAGTGGCTTCTGGAGACCGCTCGCGACCGTGCAATCGCACGTCGCGCACAGGACATTATTGTTCCGCCGCTTGAACCCATGGACAATCAAACGCTTATCGAAGCGGTGGTGGGATTTGCGAACATGTGTGGCAGCTGTCATAAGCCTCCCGGGGGATCTCCCAGCGCGCTCGCACTTGGACTGAACCCGCCGGCTCCTGACCTGGTCGATTCCGCACGGCGGCGCCCGTCCACGGAGTTGTTCTGGATCATCAAACATGGTATTCGCATGACCGGCATGCCGGCCTGGAGCGTAACCCATTCCGATACGGAACTGTGGTCCCTGGTGGGACTGATCCTGAGATTCCCGGAATTTGGAGAAACTGAGTACATGCAGCTGCTCGAGGCCGGCCGAGCAGCCGGGATAGAACATCACCACATTCACGATCACGATCATAATCATTGACCATGATCATTCCGACCAAGGCCGCAATGAAGAATCTAACCGGATCCTGCCCCGGTTTCTTCTAAGTGTATTGAATTAGACTGTGCAAACGACCGGCTTCTTTAATGAAGACCACTATGTTCATGAATATTTCGGCAGGTCAGGCAGGGTAATTATAGCGAGTCGGTTAAGCTATCATTTACAGCTCATGGATCAGGCTGGTATCTAATTCCACGGGTGTATAGTCGCTCAATACATTCACTGTGTTCCCTAAACCAAAGGTTGTAATATGCAGATGGAAATCTCTCAACTTTTCGTAAAAGCTATGAAATACGCATGGAGTTGTCTCAAGATCAATATGATAGGTTTTATCAAGATGATAATATTGACCGAAATGGTGAATCAACAGGTAAAAACAGGCTGCAGACATGTATTTTGGATTTAATTGCTTGTAAAGTTCGGGATAGAACTTAGATACGTGAATATTTTTTTTAAACAGGTCAAGGGAAATGATTAAAGCCTTAGAAATATCTTCCAGGTTTTTTTTGTCCCTAATGAAATATTCTATGCACCGATCCTCTCTGCAGTAGGATAAGTCGTATCTGCTCAGAAGAATTCCAATATGAGTTTTAATAAACAAGGAATCATAATTTTTTTCCATTATGCACCTCAGATTCTATCAAAAATTTTCTGATATCCTCATAAAAGACGTCCCAATTGGGTGGGCAGTCATTATGACCACAGTCGTAGGTGATCAAACGCCCGCGGGATGATGCTTCGTAAAGTTTTACGCCGTGGGAATAAGGAATGATTTCATCATGTTTTCCATGAATGACCAGCAAAGGCCTGTCAAATGATGCCACGGTTTTGAGGTTATCAAAGGGGTCTCGTATAAAAATTCCGGGAACACCGAATTTTCGGGCCATTCCGGAAACGCTCGTAAAGGTTGACATCAGAACCATTGCGGCTGGTTTCCGTTTTTCAACCAAAGCGCATACGGCCCCACCGCCGATACTTCTTCCTAAATAAACCACTTTGTTTGGATCAACCTCAGGACGATTGATCATATGATCATGGGCTGCAACAAAAGTTTCGACAATGGTATTCTGAGATGGGGTTCCTTCGGAACGTCCATAGCCCGGATACTCCACCAGATATATGGCGATACCGGAACGGGTGAGGGGCAGTAAAAATTCAGGCCAGTGATCGATCAATTCGGCATTTCCATGAGCAAAAATTAACCCCGGGCATTTTTCATTATCGCAAACCGCTGGTAAAAACCAGGATTCCACTTTTCCGAAACTCAATTCCAGCTGGATTTTTTCAAGTCCTGGAATTTTTTCCGCGACCTGGGGCATTTGAATTGCATGATATCGGGGAAAAATAATCTGCCGCTGAAAAACAAACAGAACACCGCAGTATAACAAGTAAAGAATTAAACCCCATATAAACAATTTAATCATCAGGTTACCTCTGGGAATTTCCTGCACTTTTGCTTGCTTCCGGGATTTTCCATAGTCCTGATTCCATTTTATGTGTTATTTGACAAAATGCATAGTGCAATTTAATACTATTTGCAGATTTTTCCTGCACCCCAAAAATCAAAGGATTTCATTGAATGCCGCTCACACCTCCCGAATCAGCCGGAACCGGGCAGAAAAACCGGAATAGCCATAACAGCCGAAATGCAGATCTGACCCGCCAGGCATTTGCTATTGACCAGGGGCGATACTCCAGGGTGAGACGGTTTTTTTTGAAAGTGCTTCTGAATGTATTAATCTGGGATATTCTTTTTTCCTATCCGATCCTCAGGCTTTTTCGCTCAGCACCCCTTACCAGATGGCAAAAACTTGCCCGTGCCTATCGAAAGCTTGCCGTTGAAATGGGCGGAGTATTAATTAAGCTGGGACAATTTTTAAGTATTCGGGTGGATATTCTTCCTCCGGAAGTCACTTTCGAATTGTCGGGACTTCAGGATAATGTTCCCGCGGCGTCCACCCGTGACATTATCATGCATATCGAAAAGGATTTCGGACTCCCCGTGTCCGACCTTTTTGCTGGTTTTTCAGATGAACCCTTAGGGGCTGCATCCCTTGCGCAAGTCCATCAGGTTGTTTTACCTTCGGGAAAACCGGCAGTAATTAAGGTTCTTCGACCCAACATTCATACGCTGGTGGAAACAGACCTTGCGGCGATCCGTAAAGCTGTCGGCTGGCTTAAATTATTCAAAAGGATTCGGGAAAGAGTGGATCTCGACTGGCTCATCGATGAATTCACCACGGTTACCCGCAATGAACTGGACCTTGTGGCCGAAGGAAAAAATGCCGAGCAGCTGGCTAAAAACTTTTCAAAAAATCCCCACGTATATATCCCCAAAATTTTCTGGGACTATTGTGGCCCCAATACCCTGACAATGGAAAAGGTCGACTTTTTCAAAATAGACGATCTGGAAGCCATAGAAGCATCTGGAATTTCCGGTATCCAGGTGGCTGACAAACTCTATCGGATTTATATGGAGCAGGTTTTTGAAACCTTCTTTGTCCATGTGGATCCCCATCCGGGAAACCTGTTTGTAAGACCCTTGCCGACAACCGAAGAATCAGAAGCCGGCCTTGTTGAATTTATGCCAGGAGATCCGGTGCCTAATCGAGTCGGAAGACCGTTTCAAATCGTATTTGTGGACTTCGGTATGGCCGTCACCATACCGGAAAGACTCAGAACAGCTTTAAGGGATTATGTTATCGGACTCGGCACCAAAGATGCCCATAAAATGGTCCAGGCTTATATCAATGCAGGAGCTTTGTCTGCCCATGAAAAAGTCGAGCGAATCGAAGAGGCTCATGAGGCTTTGTTTGACCGGCTATGGGGCGTTCGGGTGGGACAGTTTCGAAGTATGGCTGTTTCCGAAGCCAAATATTTTTTGAAAGAATACCGGGATGTTATCTATCATGCCCCTTTTCAGTTTCAGGCGGACATGCTTTTTGTCATGCGGGCTGTCGGGATATTGTCAGGGCTTGCCACACATCTGGATCCCGGTTTTGACCCCTGGACCAAAACCATTCCTTTTGCCGAACGTTTTGCGAAAGCCAAATTGAATCAGGGCTGGATGGGCTGGCAGCAGGAGGTTGAAACCATAGTCTATCATGTTCTGGATTTGCCCGGTCAGCTTGATCGTGTTCTTACCCTGGCGCGTCAGGGAAAAATTTCCGTCCGAAACTCCTTTTCATCGGATGCCAGAAAACAGATTCAGCAATTGGAAAAATCAATTCAATGGCTTGGGTGGATGATGATTTCCTCAGTGCTTATGATTTCCGGGATCCTTTACCACATTCATAAACCGGACTCAGATGCTGAATGGCTTCTTTTTGGAAGTGCCCTGGTTGCTTTTCTGGCGGGGATTAAAAAAAAATTCTCATAAAAGAATATTTTCTAATTCTTTCAGTGAGTTAATGTGAATTTCAGCCGAAAGTTGCGGATTGTCATATGCCACCAACGGAACCCCCGCAGAGGCCGCGGCCTTTTCATCCACTTCGGAATCTCCGATATAAATCATTTCTTCGGGATCAACATTGAAATACTCCATGATTTTGATGAGCTGATCCGGGTAAGGCTTAGGTCGGGGTACATCAAGGGCACTGACCACATAATCAAAGTCCTGCTCCAATCCATGGATTTCCAGAACTTTGGCCATGGTATCGGTCCGGTTTGAAGCAATCGCTGTCTTGTAACGTTCCCTTAGCTTTGAAAGCAAAGGTTTCAGGTAAGGTTCCATTTCCATGTGCCGGATAAACGGCATATAAGTCATCCGCTTTCTGTAGGCTTGGGCTTTTTCAAGGCATTCCTTATCATCAAACAGATAGGCCATCGATTCATCGGCGGTGTGCATGTGTGTGTAAGCAAATTGCTCGTGGGTGAGTTTCGGCTTTCCAAAATAGGTTAATACCTGATTATAATAAGCCTTGTTCGACTCTGCCGAATCAAACATGACCCCATCGCAATCAAAGGCGACTACCTTGGTTATTCCGGATCGATTATGGTTTGGTTTTATCATCAGCTTTATTCAATATATTTCCGTAAACTTTGATGGTAAGAAACGGCTTGATCTTGTGATCGGTCTTTAACTGGATTGTGTCGTAAAACCGTCCCGCCTGTTCCATAAGATTTTCAATGATCAGGGTATATTCCGGTGGATTGCTTTGAAGGTTCTTTTCAAGGTGATATGTTATATTCTGACCATTATGAGCTTTGACGTCCAGAATGTTAAAAGGGTATTTTTCCGAAGGCAGAATGAGCACTTTGCCGGAAATTTTTTCACCGACATTGCCATACAACCGGAGGTATGCGGGTGTGATGGTTGCAAAACTGTCGACTTCTCCCTGCATTGTCAGTTCGAATTCAGGGGTATCCGGATCGTCGGTGACGACTGTTGCTGATTTTTTCAGTGACCTTCCACCATATCCCGAGGTATTGACCTTGATGGTGATTTTTCCTTCCGAACCCGGAGGAATGAGTCTCGTAAAAGAGACTGCAGCACACCCTCAGGTGGATTTGACCCTCTCTACAGCTAAAGGTGCAGTTCCGATATTCTTGATGACAAAATCATGAACAACATGGGTTCCTTCAAGAGTCCTGTCAAATGCGAAGGTATTTTCCGGAAAATAGGCTTTTGGCTTGTTTTTATCATCGGATTTATCTGCAGATGCATTGGTGAAAAACAATACCACAAATATCAGAATTGCGGGCATTACCCATTGTTTAAATTTCATAAAATTCTCCCTTGTTCGACTGCTTGGCTGAAAGGAACCTAAGATGCTCATTGATAATTCACAGCCAATCATATGATATTCGATGATTTTTACTTTATGGTTCCGATAATCAAAAGTCAAGCGGATCGCAAACATTCCCACTCCTGTTTTGGATTGACAGCATGCTCATATGATCTATAAGGATAGATGATTTGAAACCCGGGCCTTTAAATTTTTAAAGCAGATCCGCCAATGAGGGAGGATAAATGACACAAAAAGATAATTATCATATGACCCCGGATGAATTTCGACGCTTCGGAAGGGTCGCTGTGGACTGGATTGCTGATTATTATGAGCGAATTGAATCCTATCCGGTTCTGTCAAGGGTTAAACCCGGACAAATTCGATCCATGTTGCCGGAATTGCCCCCTGAAGAATCCGAAGCATTTAGTGATATTCTGAAAGACATGGACCGGATCATTCTTCCGGGAATCACCCATTGGCAATCCCCCAATTTTTTCGCGTTCTTTCCTGCAAATACTTCCGGGCCTTCCATTTTGGGCGAACTGATCTCGGCCGGCCTGGGCGTACAAGGTATGCTTTGGGCGACAAGTCCTTCGTGTACCGAACTGGAAACACATGTTATGGACTGGATGGCCCGGATAACGGGACTTCCGGAAAAATTTTTATCCACATCTCATGGGGGTGGTGTGATTCAGGACTCGGCATCCAGCGCCACTTTAAGTGCTTTGCTGGCAGCAAGGGAACGCGCAACCCATTTTGAAAGCAACAAGAGCGGTTGCGATGGCCGCTTAACGGCGTACACATCAACACAAGGTCATTCTTCCATTGAAAAAGCCGTTAAAATCGCTGGTATTGGACATGAAAATCTCAGGCTGATCGAAGTGGATCATTTTTTGGCCCTTCGTCCTGAGGTTCTTGAGAGCAGGATTGCGCAGGACAAAGCTGAAGGTAAAATCCCTTTCTTTGTCTGTGCAACCATCGGTACAACGTCATCCAATGCTGTTGACCCTCTTGACAAAATCGGACCCATTTGCCGCAGGCATGGCCTCTGGTTTCATGTGGATGGTGCCATGGCCGGAACAGCAGCCGTTTGCCCTGAATTTCGTTATCTTCAAAATGGCTTGGAATTCGCCGATAGCTACTGTTTTAATCCTCATAAATGGATGTTCACCAACTTTGATTGCGACTGTTTTTTTGTCACAGATCGCCAAGCCCTGATTGAATCCTTGAGTATTCTCCCTGAATATTTGCGCAACCAGGCCAGCGAATCCGGAGAGGTATTTGATTACAGGGATTGGCAGATTCCGCTGGGCCGGCGTTTTCGATCGTTAAAACTCTGGTTTGTCATTCGCTATTATGGTGTTTCAGGACTACAGCATCATATTCGAAGGCATGTGTCGCTGGCACAGGAATTTGCCCGATGGATTCAGGCAGATGAAAACTTTGAATTGCCTGTTTTGCCCCCTTTAAATCTTGTTTGTTTTCGGCACAAAGGCGGGGATGAAGTCAATCGGCAATTAATGGATCGGTTGAATCAAAGTGGAAAGCTGTATTTGACCCATACCAAAATGCAGGATAAATTTACACTCCGGTTGTGTGTCGGACAAACCCATACCCAAAGAGATCATGTGGTCAAGGCCTGGGATATGATTCGAAAAATTGCCGGGGAAATTTGCCGATGATCAAATGGCATAAACTTTTTCGCTATTTTCAGTAGTCACCAGGGCAAGCTTTTCCCTGGACATTCCCTTTAATTGAGCAAGCTGAAGGAGAGTTTCAATCAGGTCGGCAGGTTCGGAGGTCTTATAACGATATTTTACCGGAGCGTCGGTTTCAATTAAGATTCTTTCCACAGGCGCTTTGGCAATGGCCTCACGATGGGCTTTACTAAAAGCAAGGGCCGGGGTTGCCGATACATAATAACCATCTCCAATAATCCGGGAAAGAACATCCTCCGGCCCGCTGTACCAATGAAATACGGCTTTTTCAACGCCGGCTTCGGCTACCATCCGGTGCGCCCTTTCATAGGAAAAACGAGTATGGATGATCACCGGTTTTTTATTTTTTTCGGCTATCTGTAAAATCCGGGAAAAGACTTCCCATTGAAGTGCCTTTTTTACCTTAACCTTATAATCCAGACCGACTTCACCCAATGCAACACATTGGTGGATCTGTTTTTCGATAAATGAAAGGGTATCTTCGATTTCATTTTCCACTATGGACCAAGGATGGTACCCGATTGCCGGATAAACGCACTCAGGATAATATTCAGCAATTTCCAGCGTTTTTTTGTTGGATTTTAAATCCATCCCTACAGCAACAATCCTCGACACCCCTGAGGATAAGGCCCTTTCTATTGCAGGCCCCAAGAGAGGGATTGCCTCTAAATGGGCGTGTCCGTCGACTAGATTTCTCATTTTACCCGGATTGAATTTATTGGTCTTCTTTTTTTACTGCGAAATGCTTTCTGAAAAGCCGCTCGGATTGCTCGGCGGCCTCTTTACTGATAGCCACGGACTTGGAATTGGTTATGGGATTGCTGATAAATCCCTTTTCATAAAGTCGTGTCAATATTCCTAAATCCAGATTTTTCCAGGCTTTCAGCCCCAATTCGCCCTCAAAAGTGGAAAGATGCAAAAGGGCAAGAGCAACCTCATCCACCTTATCCTTGTCATATTCAATTTTTTCATTTTCACTGTCGGTCATGGAAATCCTCCGAAAGAGATCATAGAAATTGGGTTTATTCTTTTAGTTTTTCGAGTTTATCGTGCCAACTGCATCGATTGCAATGAGCTTCGGTATTATCTTTGATATCAGCAAGGGTTTCCTTATCTATTCCTGAGCTGAAACTGAGTTTTCCATTCTCACATCTGAACTCATAGGTTTCATAGTCATCTTCCGGATCCTTCACATAAAATTCTTCACAGCCACAAATCGGGCATCTGGCCATACCCATGATTACTCTCCTTTATTCTCTTTTAACGGGTCCAACATGTATATGATATCACTTTCCCGGGTAGGATAGGGGGTCATAATACTTTGCCGGTATAACATTTCCACAGTGGTGCCGTTTAACATCGCAGTTTTAAGGGTGTTGATCAGGCCGGAAGCATTGTCCGAAATAATGTGTGCTCCAAGGACTCGTCCGCCCGGATCAGCTAATATCTTGTAGGCGGCATGATTTAATCCGATTCGCCTGTACGTCGGCCATCGCAGGTTTTTACCGAAACTTTTCCGATATTCAACCCCTTCCTCCTTGAGCAAATCTTCTGTCTTGCCTACCATTCCATATTGCGGATAGGTGAACAGAAGTACCGGAACGGTATTGTAACTGATAGTCTCTTTTCCCCTGTTGAAAAGGTTCGCGGAAATATTGTTGGCGGCCACTTTGGCTTCATAATCGGCAACTCTTGCAAGTTGTATGGTTTCGGCACAATCTCCTGCGGCAAATATTTTCTGGTTGGAAGTTCTCATATGGTGATCAACACGAATACCTTTCCGGGAAAATTGCACCCCTGCAGCTTCAAGATTGAGATCCTCAATGTCGGCCGTTCTTCCGGCACCATGTACCACCAGATCGGTTTCAATCTTACCTCCTGATTCGCTGATGACGGAAAACTTTCCTCTGTGTTTCCGAACAGATTTTATTTTGGTGTCGGTGAGAATTTGAATATTTTCATCCTCGGATGCTTTCACCAGCAAATCCACCATTTCAGAATCAAAGGATGCTAAAGGCCTCTTTCCGGCTTCAATGATAATGATTTTGATATTTTTCGGCCCCAGGCGGGCTGCAAAATGGGCAAATTCAAAAGAAATAAATCCGCCACCGATAAAAAGTATCCTTTTGGGCAACTCTTTGAGGTTTAGAAAATCATTGCTGGTTATGATATGTTCATTCCCTTCAATGGGTAACGGCATCGGTTTTGCTCCGGTAGCCACGATGAAAAACTTTGATGTCAGTCGCTGATCTTCGACCTTCAATAAGTCGGTGTTTAAAAACTGTGCGTTTCCTTCGAAATAATCGATACCGGCTTTTATAAGCCCTTCGACGGTGTTATCGGGTATATGATGGGTGAACAGATTTTTTTGGGCCAAGATGGAAGGCCATGAAACTGCCGGAGGTGTTGTAATTCCTTTTTCAATCAAATGTCTTGATTTGGCTGCTGTTTCCGTAATTTCATAGAACCATTTTTTAGGTTGGCATCCTGAAAGTGCGCATGTACCACCAGGAAAATCACTTTTTTCCACAAGCGCCACCTTCACCCCCTTGTCTTTCAGGTTATAAGCTGCTGTTTGACCTGCGGTTCCAGACCCGATAACAATCACATCGTATTCATCTGTTGTGTTTTCCATATGATCACCCCAATTTAAAACGCATATTTTGGCAATAACGATTCAAAGACCTGAAAGGAATACCGTGGGCGGAACCTGGATCCCGGTCCAGAGAGCAAAGCTTTCAGATGCCTGATGGGCTAGCATGGGAATTCCATCCATGAAGCGAGTGCCGATTTTCTGGGCAAAATCTCTAAAAATATAATTTGAACGTCCGTAGTTCAGATCGATAATCCACCGGCAATTTTTGACTTTTAGATTTTCCAGCAAAGTTGCCATTTCCGGCGATTCTTGATGGCTTGATACAGATGTTGCATTGATCAGCAAATTCGCAGGGATTTTTTGAGATTTAAGCTGATCAAAGGAAATGAATTCACCTCCCAGGTCCTCAGCCAGTTTCTCGGCTGTTTTCTGATTTCTTCCGGTAATGAACACCGGCTTTGCTCGAAGATGGTTAAGCATGAATACCACCGCACGTGCGGCCCCACCCGAACCAAAAATCAATGCACCCTGGTTTTCAGGAGTATATCCAACCTCCTCGACGGCCTTTTTGAAACCGATGGCATTGGTATTGAACCCTTTCAGGGACCCCTTATCAATGGTAATGGTGTTGACGGCTCGAATGGCTTCAGCTTCCTGGGTGAGACGATCCAAATGGGCAATCACTTTTTCCTTGTAAGGAACCGTGATATTGGCGCCTGCAAAGTTTAAAACCCTTAAACTCCGGATCGCTTTTCCTAGATCACCCGGCTCAACCATTAACGGAATATAAATTCCGTTCATTCCGGCATGTTTTATGGCGGCATTGAACATTGCCGGGGATTTGGTGCGAAACACGCGATGGTCGCTTAAAATGCAAAACACCCTTGTTCTTAAATCAGAATTGTGGGGGTCGCTCCGGCCCGATAAGGAAACTGTATCCATTGCGATACCTCATTTGATTTGGTTTTAAAAAAAGGGAACTATCTGTTTAGTTATCGCAGGTGTTTTCAGGTTTCAAGAAAAATTTCAGCCGATTCATGGCGAATCATAAATGGAACCCAATCCATAAGGATCAGATCGGAATAAGCTTATCATAATTTTTGAAACCACGAAATAGGGGATTTGGGACAGGGTTTAAGCCAATCAGGCCGGGCAGATTCTGTCCGGCCTGATTGGCAATTGTTTTAATGTGTTGAAATTATGATACAAAACCGATAATCGGCCAATAAACCATAATGCTCAGGACACAGACCAGCAACAGAATCAGACACCATGGGACGGCAATTTTGATAAACTCTGCCTGGCTGAAGTATCCGGTGCTGTAGGCAATAATGGTTGGAGGACAACCGATGACCAGCATGATAAAGGATGTGGTCATGGGAGCCAGCATGGCCACGGATTGAGGGGACATGTTCATCAGTTCGGCCATGGGAAGTGTGATCGGCAGCATGAGGGCCACAGCTGCCGAGTTGCTCATCATGCTGGACAGAAAGGAACCGAAAAAGGCCATGCCATAATAGACGACAAACATGGGTTTGCCGTCCAAGAGGGGAAGGAGGGTTTCGGCAAGAAATCGTCCGGCCCCGCTGTCCAGCATGGAAACCCCCAGGGATACCCCTGCACCAAAAACAATCCAGGATTCCCAGGGAAATTTGTCACAGATTGTTCTGAAACTGATCCAGCCCGGTGCACAGAAACCGAGAATGGCAAAGGCTGCGGGTACGCTGTAGTGCCATCCGGTGAGATCCCCTGAAAACCAAAGAATAAATGTGATGATAAAAACCACAAGGACTCCTAATTCTTTTTTTGTCATGGGACCCGGATCAGCCAATTCGATTCCCACAAGTTCTTTTTCCTTCGGCCGGAGCAGTACCCACAAAATGGCCCAGGTGGCCACTGCGGTCAGAATGCAGATGGGAAACATGATGATGATATATTCGAGAAATCCGATTTTAATTTGTCCTTCACTGAATTTTTGCAGGATTTCGAGCGCCAGGGGGTTGCGGCCGCCGCCCAGAAGGGTGCCGAACCCACCGGCCGAAGAGGACAGGGGGATGAGCAGAAAGAAAAATGTCGGAAGTTTATGTCCCAAACCCGGTTTCATTCCCATGCTCATAAATACCGGAACAAAGGCGAATACCATGATAACCGTGATGGTTGCGTCATGAAAGACCGTGGAAGTGATGGTACATCCCACAGCCAGGATGAGGCTCAAGCGTTTGACTTTGGTTCCGGCAAATTTCAACAGATAATACATCAATCGATTGGCAAGGCCCACCTCGTTTAACACCACGCCAAACATGATGATCATCAATACAAACATGACTGCCGGGCTGGCAAAGGGTGCCCAGGCATTCTGGGCGCTTTGAATTTTCAGCAGAATAAGTCCGGCTCCAGCCAGCAAGGCGGTCACGCCGATAGGTACGGCTTCACTGACCCATAGAAAGACTACGGTGGTCAACAATGCCAGAAGTCGGTGACCTTCAGGGGTAAGGTTTTCCGGCCTGGGCAGCATCAGGACCAGTATGCCCAGGGCCAGAGCGATAAGTGATTTTATGATAATTGATTGTGCAGTAGCTTCGTTTTTGATGGATTCAACTTCAGCCATTAATCATACCTCATACATTATGGTTTAAAGAACAAACGATTATGAATTCCCATAAGAGAACATGCTTTAGAGTTTTATGAAACATGCGCCCATATCACTTTTGTAACCGGGCTATTATATTTGAGACTTTTTCATTGCCTCCGCCATTTGAATCTTTTGCTCCAGGACGACGCGCTTGTTATAGGCTTCCTCTGCCTTGGCAATAAGATCATCAATATGGGTAGGTTTGGTCAGATAATCCGTGGCACCCAGTTTTAAGCCTTCAACCGCAGATTCAGCCGTGGCATGGCCTGTCAGCATGATGACTTCAACCAGGGGAAATCTCTGTTTGATATGTTTGAGGGTTTCCACGCCGTCCATACCGGGCATTTTGACATCCAGAATCACCACATGCACCAGTTCTTCTTCGAGTTTTTTCAGGCACTCCTCTCCACTGGTTACGGTTATGGCATCGTAGCCTTTTTTAGCGATCATTTTTTGTGTGGTCTGCAAAAACCGTTCTTCATCATCCACAAGCATGATCCTCATTTTCACCATTGTGACCATCTTAACGCTCCTTTCCGGTATGCTAAATTTTACAGGCCTTGATATTTTTGGAAACAAAGGCATATACATCGGTCAGGCGTAAAATACCGACAATGTCGTGATTCCGTGTGACCAGCAGAGAGTTTTGTTTGCCGATTAACAGCTGGTGAATGGCCTCATCAAGGTTGGCCTCTTCTCTGATATATTCGCCTTGTTTGGGGGCATGCATGAAATCTTTAACTATTAACGTAGCAGCCTTTCTGCATATATCCCTCAGAGGTTTATCCCAGAGTGCTGTTTTTGCAAATGATTGAATGTAATCGAGGCTGTACCCGAAGCGAGATAACTTTTCCAGATCTACGATTTTATAATTGGGTTCCAGTGCCATCAGTATATCCAACTGGCTGATCTTGCCGACAATTTTATTCTCGCTATCGTAGACCAGGATCGCCCGATGAAGATATTGGCTTTTTTCATATTGCTCCTGTGCTTTTTCCAGGGCCAGAACCGCATCATACAAGGTGGCGTCTTGGGATACCGTTGCATAATCCTCAAGTGCAACCATTACATCTTTTACTTGAACTGTTTTCATAATTGCCTCCACTCTTATTCAAAAAGCATTTTAGGGTCTGAAACAGATTACGCTTTATGATAATAAATAATCACTTTTTTACTTTAAGTATTTCAAAAACCGCCTTTTTGAGTTTTTCAATGCTTTGCCCCGCTTTTTCAACAAAAACCGCCTGTTTCAGATATAAAAAATAGTTGATTTCTTCAGAATCAAATGCATGAATGACTACAGGAAGAGGCGGAATCCTGGCTCCGATTTTTTTTAATAATTCCTTTGGGTCCATATCGGATAAATCAGGGTCAAGGATTACCAGGTCCAACGGGAAAAATTGGTAAACCATTTTGATCACATCATTACCTTTTTCCGCCTGGAGCACCCGAAAGCCTTCCTTTGTGATTTCCCTTTTCAAATACTCCCTTACCCGGGAGTTTCGGTCCACTATAAGAATTGTATAATCTGATCTCAAATTTTTACCTCGTCGACTACCAACTGGGGGGGTGCAGCAAGCAATATACCAACAGGAAAAAATATGGAAAATAATTTATAACATTTTGAATTTTATTGTTATGCGTTTTAAATAATTCAGAAAAATAAACCTGTTCCTGTCAGAATAGTGTCAGGAAACTGATCAAAGTGTCAGCTTTTTTTTCAGTTTGTCAGAAATCTTTGCAGTGAATTGAGTTGCAGGGGTAGAGGCAGGATTCCAGCAATAGCCATATGGTGTCCATAGGGTATAGGGTATAGATTGAAAACCGGCGGGAGGATCGATTCAGGTGTCCAACCCGCCGGATTGTATTAACTAAATGGCCTGTTATTTGACAAAACCGATCAGCGGCCAGTAAACCATGATGCTCACAACACAAATCACCAGCAGAATCAGGCACCATGGGACGGCAATCTTAACGAATTCCGTCTGGCTGAAATAACCGGTGCTGTAGGCAATAATGGTTGGAGGACAACCGATGACCAGCATGATAAAGGATGTGGTCATCGGTGCTATCATTGCCACCGACTGAGGCGACATGTGCATCATTTCCGCCATGGGAAGAACAATCGGCAGCATCAGGGCCACAGCTGCCGAGTTGCTCATCATGCTGGACAGAAAGGAACCGAAAAAGCCGATGCCATAATAGACGACAAACATGGGTTTGCCGTCCAAGAGGGGAAGGAGGGTTT